>CAKRIN010000085.1 GCA_934343805.1 uncultured Lachnospira sp. | reverse complement strand
ATACGGATATATATGCATAAAATTCGCATTTGGATGAATGATTGACTTTTTTGCTTGGGGCTGGTAAGATAAGAAAGCTATCATTAGGAGGTGTTCCCATGCCGAGAAAGATTAGAAGCGACATTAAGATTGGCAACTTGGAAAAAAAGCTGGGAATTCCAGCGGGTTCATTTAGACATCCTAGTGGCCGTGATATGCGTAGTGATAAATTGCTAGGTACACTTAGGAAAGAATCAGCAAAGAAAAAGCAAAAATAAATATTTTACACATAACCGCCGATATTTATTGACGGTTATATATGCGGGTATGGCGGAATTGGTAGACGTGCAGGATTTAGGTTCCTGTGCCGCAAGGCGTGTGGGTTCGACCCCCACTACCCGTACCAATTTAATTAACAACTCAGGTTAGGAGAATTATGATGGCAGATTTACAACGGATAGCTGTTGTTATTGATGCAGACAATACTCAGCTGTCAAAAATTGATGATGTGCTTCGTGAAATTTCTACACATGGTCGGATTGTTGTAAAGCGAGCCTACGGCAACTGGCGAAAAGAGGAATTGAAAAATTGGGAGCCAGAGATTAAAAGGTTAGCAATTAAGGCAGTCCAACAATTTGATTATGTTGCTGGAAAAAATGCAACGGATATAGCACTTGTCATTGACACTATCGATTTACTGCATAAAAATTTATATGATGCATTTGTAATTGTTTCAAGTGATAGCGATTATACCCCTCTGGCAATCAGGCTTCACGAATCAGGCGTATATGTAATTGGCGTAGGCGAAAAGAAGACTCCGCTTTCTTTTAAAAATTCGTGCGATGAGTTTTTGTTGTTAGAAAATATTTCTATAAATACCGAGATGTCTGTGACCGAACAGCCCCCTGTTCCATCAAGTCCTGCCCCCCAAGAGACTATGGGCAGCAATGAAAAGCCCGAAAGTAATAACATTGTTACCGATGCTGTTCCAGAAGAGAATATGGGTGTTGATGATATTGATGAAATTCACAAGTTGCTCAAGAGTGCATATGTAACGTACCAAAACAACGATGGCTTCGCTAATGTTGCCCCTGTTGGATCATTTATTAAGCGCACTAAGCCAGATTTTGACTGCCGGACGTACGGGTATTCTAAATTGCCACAATTCTTGGAGGCATTTCCTCAAAAATATGAAGTGAAAAGATACCCAGGAAAAGGAACAGTTACAATTGTTGCCTATAAATGTATTGATAAAGAATAAATTTAAGGCTATCCACTTCTACTTCTGCATTATTTATATTAAGAACATGTCTATTTCCTGCTCCAGTTCCTGAATTCTTCTCTGCAACGAAAAAATGTGGGCGTTGAGGACCGATTTCCTCAACGCCCACATTTTTTCTGCTTCAGTACCTCTTGGTTCTACGGCCGTCTTGATCCACACCTCCTACTCCTATGGATAAGGTAAGATAAGTTGCGCAAAAAGGAGGAAGGATAAAAGGAGACATAGTTTGCAGACTCTGGTAGAATGAAG
>CAKRIN010000084.1 GCA_934343805.1 uncultured Lachnospira sp. | reverse complement strand
CGTAAGACTTATTCCTTTAACCATCCACTAATCAGATTGATGATTTCCTGTCTTGTTGGCTCAGGGAATGAAAGGATGCGAGCCTTGTGCGAACCACCAGGACACATATATACATGCAGGTTCTTCTTGTTCTTGGTGAACGGCAAACCGTAGATACCGGATGCTCCCCATGGGTCAATGTCACCATAGATATATACCATCTTCGGATCGTTCTTGGTCAGGAAGTCGACAGTATGATTGTAAAGCACTGGCGAGAACTTCACATTCTCTGCACCCTTTGGCACCATCAATCGCTTCAGATATCCCTTAGCCGTCTTGATGCTGAGATATTTCTTGAACGGTTTGGTATAATAGCCATAATATCCCAACTCTCTTGCAGCCTGCACGTCAAACGAAGCGGTAGCATTATAATTGGTGAAATAGCTTGGCTCACACATTTTGATCCAGTAATCAAACACCTTTTTGTCATCCGTATCACTTGCAGGAATCTGATTGATATCCTCACCCCACTGCCAGAAAGCAAAAGCATATTCAAATACCGAGAAGTCGAAAATCTCTGGCAATGGAGCATTAAAGACATACTTCTTCTCATTGCAATACTTCTCGAACATTGGCAACAAGGCTGCCTTGCGCTTAAAGAGAAGCAACTGGAAATTGAGCACCTTCTGTCTGTTCTCCTTTGTGGATACCTGATACTGCAGGAACTTTTCATGTCTGCCATCCTCTACACCCTTATTGAGCGGTGCTACGTATGGTACTGAGATATCTACATCATCAGGAAAATAAGAACGATAGAACATTGTTGTCTGTCCACCCTTGCTGATACCGGTAGCAATCCACTTGCCCTTATACATCGCATGCAAGGTTTTGTTCACATGATGCAGGTCGTAAAGCGAATTTTCTACGGTAAGGTAATCCCAGTTACAAGGATTAGGCATCGACTTATCGAAATAGCGATACTCCACGGTGATGATATTGGTATCGAAGAGTTTGGAAAGTTCCTCGATATATCCCTCACGCAAGGCATAGTTGGCATCATATCCTTCTGTCACGAGAACGGTAGGACAGTCGAATCCACGATGGCAAAGCACCACTCTCTGTTCAAAGGTACCCCTGGAAGCATCCTTGCCATCCAATTGCTGCTTGATGAAGAACACATATTTCTCCGGGAAATGTGTACTCTTCAGTGTTTCCACATCACTTACTCCTGGCAAAGCTGCCAATCGCTTACCAGCCTCTCCTAATTCTGCCGCCAATATCTGCAAAGGCAGGATAAGCAGCAAGAACATCAGTCCGAAGGCAGACTTCACACTGCCCAATCGGTTTCTAATAGTTTTCTGATTCATTGTTATCTCTTTTATAAATTCTTATTCTGCATTCTGAAGTGCAAAGGTACTTCAAAAAACAGAGAATAGAGAACATAAAGAAGAAAAAAAGCAAATATTTATAATAAAAAAGCGCAAATATCTTATTATATTTCGTATCTTTGCACCTAGATAGATAGAATAATAACAAATACATATATATA
>CAKRIN010000083.1 GCA_934343805.1 uncultured Lachnospira sp. | reverse complement strand
GTTAGTGTGGAATCAAGAAATGCTACTATTGCAGAAGGCTATACCATTAAGGGAGTTGAGAGTCTTAAAAATAATATAGCTTATCTGCTTCATGTGTACGCTGGTCAGATTAGTGTTGAAGATATTGTTGCATATGTCAATGAAGATATAGAAAACAGAATTTATCATATGGATGCTTCAATGGCACCCCAAAGTGTTCATAAAGCGACCAATGCCCTGGTTGAAACCGGATATATAAAACCTGATACCAAAGAACTTATTTATATTAATCTTACTAAGAGAGGCGACGCATTTGTAGGAAGCTACTGTGGGACGCTTAACAAGATAGCAGCTTCATTATCCATACTGCCATTTAATAAGGCACACAAGAATGATATTGTTTATTATAGCTATCTGATTGGATGGCAACGTGCTAAAAGAGAGCTAAAGCCACTGATTCCTAAAACTGTCGATTTTATTAGTAACAAGATAAAAGAAACGCAGGAGATGATGTATACCGGTGACGATAGTAATTATGCCGTGGAGATGGAGCAGACAATTATCCAGAGCATGAGTATTAATAATTTGCCGGTTGTCTATGAGGTTAAGAAGGGTACATATGTAATAGCGGAGATAACGACATTATTTGGAAAGATTAATGTAAGTATTATTAATTCTTTGTTTGTCGGAAGCGCATATACATTAACAATTCCACAATATCAGTATACTGCAATAATCCATATGGCAGATAATATTGATTATGGAAAGATTCCTTATGAGGTACAGAAACAATTGAATGCGGTTGTTCCTGAACTTATGAAGCTTTTACAGTGAGAGGGGAGGCAGGGGCAATGACCAATATATACAAGAATATTTATCTGAGAAAAGAAGAAGAAGTTTTATATAATATTAGAAAAAATGTGGATGAAACGGTGGAGACACCGACTATATCAAAGATAATAGATTATGTTCTGGCTGATCCATATGAACATATTATATATATGGATGTTAAGCTTAAGATGGTAACAAGTTATGATGCAACCAATGTATTTGTTGATACCGGTTATAAAAATGTGTCAGGAGAACCATTATTTTTGTCGCTTGTGTTAAAGGATGATGTATTTACCGGTAAATATATGGGAACAATTGACCAGCTTGGCAATGCAATTCTTACCATCGCAAAGATGCGAGTTAATGAACAGGAAATATATGATAATATGGAATTTCTTAAGAATAATTATGGTAATTATAAGCAGTTTGTTGACGGCTGGGATCTCAAGGCTGAGGAGAGAGAAAAAGATAATAATCTAGGGGATATGAGTCCTTTGTTTGAAGGAATTGATATATCGGAATTCCCGGAGACAGCAGAAGAAATCCGTTCAAGTGAAGATGCAGCTGCTGCGTCAGAATCGGATTTTTATGAAGAAGATACGGATGCTGAATCAGAAAATGGGCAGGAATTATTGTTAGAAGAGATTAAGAATGATAAAATGCATGTGTATGACTATATTCCCGATAAATTGTATCTTGTTGAATGTCACACAATGCTAGGAACTATCAACTTCTCACTTGTTAATAATTATATGGATGTATTCGGGGACAAAATACCTCTATACAGCCTGTTTATTGTTCAATACAATCAGGGTACAAGCCTTGG
>CAKRIN010000082.1 GCA_934343805.1 uncultured Lachnospira sp. | reverse complement strand
AAAGTAACGGAAAATAAGGTTTTGTATGGGAAAAAACACCCTGAAAAATACTGATTTTTAAAGAAAACGATAAAAAACAACCTCAAAAGCCATCAAAATCACCGTTTTTTATTATCTTTGCAATGTAATCCATCTATCAATAAATAATTAACTATGAGTATGAAAGAAAAGAACTCAATAAGAACAAGGTTACATAGGTTAGGATTCTCCTTGCTGAAGAGAGAGTCCAATTACCTGGATCGCCAGCGCCAGTGGCTTCTGGTATGTTTTGCCGTGATGCTTTCTCTAGGCATCCTGTCAAATATCCTGGGCTTGTCGGGAGCCTTTGATCCCTTTTTTACGGCTTCCAACATAGTCTTTCTGATAGTTGTCGTATCATCGTTCGCTGCCTATCTCTTAGGTAAAATCGGGGTGGTGAAGGGGATAGCCTTCCTTGCTGTTGCTACCCAGGTTTTCATAGGTCTTGATATCCTGTATAGTGCCTTCGTTCCTTCATTGAAGGATAATACGATGGTGATTCTCATCAACATGCTCATCCTTGCTGGCAACATGTTCTTCTCGCTGGCTGCTTATCAGGCTCGCCTTACGCGCTGGTTGGTGGCGATAGCCTTGGGAGTTTATTTGGTCTGTGTGATTGTGACGGGCAACGAATCGCTGCGTAATTATTTCTTTATGTTGATGTTGATTATGCTGTTTATAAGTCTGCTGAGTCTGAGTATTGCCAGGAACGGCGAGTATCTGGTAAATGTAAACAAAATATTGCAGCGTGAAGAGGAAGAACTGCTTCAGGTTTTGAGAATCAACAAGAGGCAGGTGAAGGCATACGTGGCTTTGGCAAAGGAGAAGCATGATGTGAAGCTGACTGAGCATTTGCTTGATTTACTGGGCGAGGCATCGCAGAAGAATGTGATAGATAATGTATTGCAGTATATCCAGACCCGGGAATTGAGCATGCAGAACCTTGAACGTGTCTTCCCGGAATTAAGTTTCTCTGAAAGAGAAATCTGCTATCTCATCCTGCAGAATAAGAAGTTAAGCGAAATCTGTGTCCTGCTCAATAAGACAGAATCCAATATTACCACCCAGCGTGGCAATATCCGAAAGAAGCTGGGGATGAATCCATCTGATAATCTGCAGAAGGTGTTGGAAAAGAGGATAAGGGAATAAGTAGTTCTCCCCAAAAATGCTACACTTGCGGGGGAGCAAAGTGGAGCATATGAAACACATGAAATAAAGTCTTCTTCCATCTGTGGAGATGGTAACAGTTTAGATGTTGCTCAATGATACTCACCGATTATCATCGATAAATATCAGGGCTAACTCCTGCTTGGTATAACTTCGTAAGTATGATACTTAGCTATCGTAACCATGATACTTAGCTATCGTAACTATGATACTTAGCTATCGTAACTATGATACTTATCCATCGTAACTATCTTGTTTACGCCAGGGGTAACTAGGGTGAGTAGGAAATCGCTTTTTCTAGGAGTCTATATATATACTATATCTTTCCTATAGTAAACGAACCTTTACATAAGGAAAGTCTTAGAAAGTACCCTCCCCTTACTTACCCTACCCACCCCTGGAAGGGCAGGTCGGGGCGGTATCCTGCAGGGAATAGTCGTTCTTTAAGTAAGAGTGGGGGTGAACACTTGGCAATGACGTCGGTGAAGGGTGAACCCTGATGCCAACCTTTAGCGTTAATAATGTGTTAAAAACACCCTATAACACATTATAATAGAGACTCTTATATTTCTAGC
>CAKRIN010000081.1 GCA_934343805.1 uncultured Lachnospira sp. | reverse complement strand
ACAGCCATAGCCATAATCACCACATAAAGCCAGAATGATTTCTTATTCATCAATATTCCCTCCTGTAAGTTGTCCTTACTGGGAAGTATTGACATTAATATGCAATAATATACTATAGCGAAAAGATCTCTGGCAGAATCTCCGTCATTGTATATGTTCTAAGTCTGTCTCCATCCTCAACAATAATCCTCGTATCAGGATTGAAGAATTCGGACATAACCTGTCTGCATATTCCACATGGATAAGCTGGCTGGCTTCCTGAACACACAACCGCTATAGCTGAAAAATCCTTTATACCTTCACTTACTGCCTTAAATATAGCAGTCCTTTCTGCGCAGTTGGTTGCGCCAAAAGATGCATTCTCAATATTACATCCTGTAAACACCTGTCCATCAATACTAAGAAGGGCTGCTCCAACCGCAAAATGTGAATATGGCGAATACGAATACTTAAGTGCTTCTTTAGCTTTAGCAATAAGATCTCTATCTGTCATACATCATCACCTCTTAACTAACGGGTAATTCCAAGTCTGTCAAGTACTTCATTCTGTTTGGCTTCCATAACTGCACTCTCTTCTGGTGTCATATGGTCATATCCAAATAGATGCATCATGCTGTGTGCTGTAAGAAAAGCAAGTTCTCTTTTCTCGGAATGCCCATACTTGTCCGCCTGTTCTTTAATCTTCTGGACGCACAAAACAATATCACCAAGAAGAAGTTCTCCCGTATCCGGATTAAAATAATCCTCTGCATTGCTCTCAAGTTCATCCTCAATCGCATCAAAATCCGAAGGTGTGACATAATTAACACCAGGAAATGAAAGCACATCTGTTGGAGAATCAATATTTCTGTATTCCTTATTAATCTGATGAATAGATTCACTGTCAACAAGTGTTACATTAACCTCTGCCTCGTATGGACATTTTTCATAATCAACCGCCTCATTAACAACATCAGTAATTATCTTCTCATAATCCAGATCCAGCTTTTCCTCAGCTTCGTACTCTATATTAATAGTCATATCAATCTTTTCTCCTTCCTGTCTGGCTTACCTTTCTTGCTTCTCTTCTCTTGGCAGCCTTAGCCTGGTTCTCCTCGTAATCCTCGTATGCTTTAACAATCTTCTGTACAAGAGGATGTCTCACAACATCTTTATTAGTAAGCTTTATAAATCCTATCTCTTCAACCTTGGATAAAACCTTAGTTGCAACCTCAAGGCCCGATACTGTATCTCTTGGCAGATCCTTCTGTGTCATATCACCAGTAACAACAACCTTAGAGCCAAATCCTATTCGTGTAAGAAACATTTTCATCTGTGCAGGTGTTGTATTCTGTGCCTCATCAAGAATTATAAATGCATTATCAAGTGTACGTCCTCGCATATATGCCAGCGGTGCAACCTCAATAAGTCCTTTTTCCATATTGGCATTAAAACTCTCTGCACCCATAATCTGAAAAAGTGCATCATACAAAGGTCTGAGATACGGATCAACCTTGCTTTGTAAATCACCTGGCAGGAATCCTAGCTTTTCGCCAGCCTCAATTGCCGGTCTTGTAAGAATAATCTTATTGACCTCATTATTCTTAAATGCATTTATAGCCATTGCCATTGCAAGATATGTCTTACCTGTTCCCGCAGGTCCTACACCAAATACAATCATCTTATCCCTTATGGCATCAACATACTCCTTCTGTCCGAATGTCTTAGGCTTGATAGGTCTTCCTGCAATCGTCCTGCACACTGTATCAGAATCAATCTCAATCAGCGAATCAGCCTTTTCTTCAAATGACTGTGC
>CAKRIN010000080.1 GCA_934343805.1 uncultured Lachnospira sp. | reverse complement strand
TCTGGTTTGGCTTTCAGCCAGACAGTGGAACAGCGCATCGATTCTTTGCAGATGCTTATCGGACAGCAGACCATCCTGCACCTCAAGGCTACAGCCCGAAAGGGTGCCAAGGTGGTGATGCCATCCTTCAAGCCTCAGGCCCAGATAGTTCCAGGCGTTGAGGTGGTGGAGCAGAGCAAGGGCGACACCATGCATGTAGGTGACAACCAGATGGTGGTAAGCCGCGACTATACCATCACATCTTTTGATGAGAAGGTGTATGCCATCCCGGCACTCAATGTGAAGATAGACGGTAAGAACTGCCACGGCAACCCATTGGCGTTGAAGGTACTCACAGTACCCGTGGATACGGTTCATCCCAATCAGTTCTATCCTCCCAAGACGGTGCAGGAGAATCCCTTCCTCTGGAGTGAGTGGAGCTTCGCCTTTTGGTTGAGCTTTCTGCTGTTAATCGTCTGTGGAGCAATGCTCTATCTGCGCAACCGATTGAAGAAGAATAAGCCTATCATTGCCCGCATCCGTATCATCAAACGTGTGCCTGCCCATGAGAAGGCATTGAAAGAGATTAACGACATCAAACAGCATCACAGTACATCGAACCAGGAAACACAGAAGGAGTACTATACTCACCTTACCAATGCGCTGCGTGAATATATAGTAAACCGGTTTGGTTTCAATGCCATGGAGATGACCAGTACAGAAATCATTGAGAACCTGCGTGCTTCTGGCGATCAGAAGATGATAGACGAATTGAGAATGCTCTTCTCAACAGCCGACCTCGTCAAGTTCGCCAAATACGAGATTCCGATGAATGAAAATGATGCCAACCTGGTAAATGCAATTAACTTCATCGACCAGACGAAGACCAATGAGCTGCCTAAGGAAGAGAAAATTGTGCCTACGCTCAGCAGCGAGGACCAGAAGTCTCAGCAGCAACGCCGCCTTATCAAAACACTGCTTTGGATAGGAGGCTTCAGCGCTGTTGCTATCTTAGGCTATATCATCTATCAAGTTGTCATGCTGTTGATGTAAAACCCATCACTGATAGATAAAATCATCAGAGTGATGCAAACTATAAATGTTATAAGAAATGGAATTTGCAAGTAAAGCATATTTTCTGCTACTCCTGTTGCTGATACCTTATATCTTATGGTATTTTCTTGGGAGAAAGAAAAGTGAGCCAACTATGCGCATGAGCGATACCCGAATGTATCAGTATGCGCCAAAGAGTCTTCGAGTGCGACTCATCCATCTGCCTATGGTACTGAGATGCATCGCCTTCGTGCTCATTGTGTGTGCCATGGCTCGCCCACAGACTCATCATTCTTGGGACAACAAGACTGTGGAGGGAATTGACATCATGCTTGCTATGGACGTATCAACCTCCATGCTTGCTGAAGACCTGAAGCCTAACCGAATGGAAGCGGCTAAGGATGTGGCAAATGAGTTTATCTCAGGTCGTCCTACCGACAATATCGGCTTGACCATCTTTGCAGGTGAAGCATTCACCCAATGTCCAATGACTACCGATCATGCCAGTCTGCTGCGCCTGTTGCAAGATACAAGAACTGACATTGCCGCACGCGGACTCATCGATGATGGTACTGCTGTAGGTATGGGTTTGGCAAATGCTGTAAGCCGATTGAAGGATTCCAAGTCTAAGAGCAAGGTGGTGATTCTCTTGACGGATGGCAGTAACAACATGGGCGACATATCGCCTATGACAGCTGCAGAAATAGCCAAGAGTTATGGCATCCGTGTTTATACCATCGGCGTGGGAACCAACAAGGTGGCTCCATACCCAATGCCAGTAGCTGGTGGTGTGCAATATGTCAATATTCCAGTAGAAATTGACACGCAGAC
>CAKRIN010000079.1 GCA_934343805.1 uncultured Lachnospira sp. | reverse complement strand
GCCAGTGTCTCAATACCGACAGGTCCGCCATCAAACTTATCAACTATTGTAGTAAGTATAACACGATCGTTACGGTCCAATCCGTCTCTGTCAACATCTAACAGATTAAGTGCATAATCAGCAACATCCTTATTGATATGTCCGTTATATTTAACCTGTGCAAAATCCCTTACTCTCTTTAAGAGTCTGTTGGCAAGTCTCGGTGTTCCCCTTGACCTTCTTGCAAGCTCATGTGCTCCGTCTGAGTCAATATCTACATTAAGCACATTGGCTGAACGGATAATAATTTTCTCAAGCTCCGCAACTGTATAGAATTCCATATGACTTACAACACCGAATCTGTCTCTTAAAGGTGCTGATAAAAGCCCCGCTCTTGTTGTTGCACCTATCAGAGTGAACTGTGGCAGATCAAGTCTTATAGACCTTGCTGTTGCACCCTTGCCAATCATAATATCAATCTTATAGTCCTCCATTGCCGGATACAGCACTTCTTCCACCTGTCTGTTAAGTCTGTGAATCTCATCAACAAAGAGAATATCACCCTCACTCAAGTTGTTAAGTATAGCTGCCATATCTCCCGGCTTCTCAATTGCAGGACCGGATGTAACCTTGATATTAACCCCCATTTCATTAGCAATAATTCCAGCAAGAGTTGTCTTTCCAAGTCCCGGAGGTCCATAGAAAAGCACATGGTCAAGTGCCTCTCCTCTTTCCTTTGCTGCCTCAATATATACTTTAAGATTGCTCTTAACCTTATTCTGTCCAACATAGTCATCAAGAGATAATGGTCTTAAAGAATTCTCAATACCATAATCTTCTTCAGTTATCTGTGTTGATATAATTCTCTTTTCCATATAGCCCCTCATTTCTTAAATACTATTCTGTTCTAGAATTTAGCCAGCTTCTTTAACGCTTCCTTAAGAACCGTCTCAGAATCCTTATTCTCTATATCTTCCACTTCCTTGACAGCAACAAGTGCATCTTTGCTTGAATATCCAAGTGATACAAGTGCCTCCACAGCGTCATTTCTTATCATCATGACATTACTTACATTACTGTTATTGTCTGCCTTTTTATTCTTAGAAAGTGCTGATTCAAATACTTCATCAAGCTTTAACTTATCCTTAAGCTCAATTATAATCTTCTGTGCTGTCTTAGGTCCGATACCAGGAAGTGCCTTGATTGCTGCCACATCATCAGCAAGAACTGCAAATCTTAAATCATCTGCTGTGATATTAGATAATGCACCAAGCGCTGCCTTAGGGCCAATACCATTGACACAGATAAGCATTTTAAACATGCTTAAATCATCTCTTGTAAGGAATCCGAACAGACTGCATTCATCTTCCTTGACATTCATATATGTATATATCTTAACCTCACTGCCAACTGATGGAAGCCCGCCAGGAACTGAACCCGGAACATATATATTATATCCGATTCCATTGGCTTCAACAACGATTACATCTGGCAGGATTTCGGCAAGCTCGCCTTTAATGTATGAAATCATTCTCTACCCCCAAGACAGTAATTGATAAACTGCTGTGCTGTTCTTCCTGAGATTCCACCATGTGAAAGCTCCCACTTGTTAGCCTCAGCCATAAGCTCTTCATCTGTCATCTTAACATTGTTCTTCCTTGCAAGACCAATAACAATATCAAAGAATTCCTTCTGTGATGGCTTAGAGTAGCTTATCTGGCATCCAAATCTGTTCACTAATGAAAGCTTCTCCTCAATAGTATCAGATCTGTGAAGACCGTTATTGCTCTCTAAATCATTTCTGTCATTCCATGTTTCTTTGATAAGATGTCTTCTGTTAGATGTTGCATAGATAAGAATATTATCAGGCTTAGTCTCAACACCGCCTTCAATTACAGCCTTCAAGAACTTGTATTCAATCTCGAAT
>CAKRIN010000078.1 GCA_934343805.1 uncultured Lachnospira sp. | reverse complement strand
GGTGTAGCTAATCCTAAAGCACCAAGGAGTGGTGCAACAATACCAGCTGTTGTTGTGATGGCAACTGTTGAAGAACCTTGCGCTGTCTTTAATATAGCAGCTAATAAGAATGGGAAGAATATGCCCACTGCTGATAATACTTCAGCATGTCCTGTGATATAACTTACCATTGAGCTAGATGATATAACCTTACCAAGGACACCACCTGCAGCTGTTACAAAAAGAATAGGACCAACTGTTTTTAATGTTTCATTAGTAATATCATAGAAATCTTTCACCTTGCCAGCAAGGCCAAGCTGTAACGCAGCAAATAAAGTACCTACTGTCAAAGCAATGATTGGCTTTCCAAGAAATTCACAAGCTATATCAAGTACTCCTGTCCAACCTGCCATAGATGAAATTGAACCAAGTGCCATAAGAATAATAGGAACAAGTATTGGAGCCAGTGCATTAAATCCATTAGGAAGTTTTCCATACTCTGCCACTAATTCTTCATATGTCTTAGTAACTTCTCCATTATCTGATGTTTCATCTGCACTTCTTACTCTCTTACCAATAAACTTTGCATATACAAGACCTGCTATAAGAGGAAATATTGAACATACAACACCAAGTCCCATTACAAGTAAAAGATTATCTCCAACTCCAAGTGTATTAGCAGCTGCTATCGGACCTGGTGTTGGTGGAATAAACACATGAGAAATATAAAGTCCTGCTGAAAGTGCTACTGTCATTGCTACACTTGAAACTGCTGTTCTTTTTACAAGTGCTTTTCTTATTGGATTAAGAATTACAAAACCACTGTCACAGAACACAGGAATTGAAACAACCCAGCCCATAAGTTCTATTGCAAGTTCTGGTCTTTTCTTTCCTACTACCTTAATTACCATATCTGCCAGCTTCAATGCTGCTCCTGTTTTTTCAAGTACCGATCCAATCAATGCACCTAATATAATAACAATACCGATGCTGCTGAATGTACCTGAGAATCCAGCTCCTATAACTGTTGGAATTCCAGACACCTTTGTTCCGTCTGGTTTTACAGTATCAACAAATGGAATCCCTGCCAACATTGCAAGAATAAGTGATACTGCCATAATTGCTAAGAAAGGATGAACCTTAAACTTAGAGATTGCAACTATCATAACGATGATAGCTAACACGAATGCAATTATCAATGCTACTCCTGTCATAAAAACACCTCATTTCTATTTAGTTAATGTACGATTTGCACAAACCCTTGTGCTTTGTATGACACAATAATAGCATGTAAAGTTTAATAGCAAAATGTTACACAGCACATAATATCATTTTTATTTTGTATTATGTAACAATAATGGTAAATCATATTTTTCATTAATTAATTCATCAGTAATTATGTATGCCAGATACAACGCCGGACTTTCTGTTGGTTTTCTGACATCAAGTCCTGTTATTTCTTTCAGTTTTGATATTCTGTATTGTAATGTATTCTTATGAATATACAGATTGTCTGCAGCTTTCTGTATTGATCCCTGTGCATTAAAATACGCTTTCAGCAACGCAATAATTTCACATATATCATTATAATCCATATCTTTGAATACCTTCTTTAAATATTCAAGCTTAATCTCTGTCGGTACATTGCTTATTAAAAGTTCAAGACTAATATCCTCATAGCATATAATCTGTTCATGTTTTTCAGCTGCAGCCGTCCATGCCCTATGTGCTTCAACATAAGCTTCATGCATATCATAGCTTTGGGCTGAATCTATACCAATATTCAGTTCAAACTTATCTTTTTCCCACACATATCCTGCCAGATTTTCTGCAAATTTAACCACATTTTCCGTATCCATATTATCTATGATTATTATCTGTCTTGAAGCATTCCTGAAATGCATTTTATAATTATTTCTCTTTAAAAATGCATCAACAT
>CAKRIN010000077.1 GCA_934343805.1 uncultured Lachnospira sp. | reverse complement strand
GATTAACTACCTCTAGCAGCTCGTCAATCTGCTGGTTGACCGTCTTAACAACCTGATTGCCATTCTCATCAGTAGTCTTAATCTTCTTAACACCCTTAATCTCTGCCATATATTTAAGAAATGCTTTAGGCGAAAAATCTTCATAAAATCCCTGCTGCTGCGGCATGTAGCCAACCAATCCCCTGAACTGTTTGCCAAGCTTTAATATATCTTCCTCGGCACTGTCCTCTCCAAAAAGAATGCTTCCACCATTCATCTTGTCTCTCGATACATTATCAGTGATAAGATTAATCATAGTACTCTTTCCTGCTCCATTAGCACCAAGAATACCATATACTCCCGGTGTAAATGTATAATTAATCCCCTTCAGTGCCTGAACTGTACCATAAGTTTTCTTTAAATTCCTTACCTCTAATTTCATACCCTGTACCTTCTCTTTCCTAATGATTTTCCAACCTTCATCATAACCAGCATAATAATAAGCTCCGCTGCTAACTCTGCCATGTAGCGCACAATCATGAATTGTCCTACGGATGTATGAAGTATAAGACTTTTTATAACTCCGATACTGCCAATTCTATTCCCCAGTACATTTCCCATAAATGTAAGACTTACTACTGGTGCATTAAGATACGGCATGCCGTAAATATTCTTAAGCCATATCAGTTCCATCCCATGAATCATCACTGCTAATGCCACCGTTAATATAATATTGGCAATATATTTGTCCCGTACTATCTTCCTTCGTCCATCTGCTGAGCTTCTCTCCAACAGAATCATTCCTGATTTGTATTCTATGCGCTCACTTCCTGCTGATATAATCATTATACCACTAATCAGTGCCAGTGTAATCATAATTCTGCGGTATAATCCCTTGTCACCTAAGATAACCTCATATCCCCTGTCTGATATGAACCACGCCTGCGTGCCATAATCATCTTCAATATGTCCGATATATTCAATCTTATCTGCATACTCCTGCGCTCGTTTTTGTTCTTTTACTATCTGCTGTTCTCTCTGCTTAAGATTCATGAACATAACAGGGTCTACATTCTCGTATGACTCCCCGGCATATTTAGCTATCTCCTCTTCAACTGCTTCATATTTCTTCTGCAGTTCATCAAGATAATCCTGAAAATATGTATAATCCGCACCTCCATGCAGGATATACTCTTCATCCATATGCTTATTATCATCAGTATAATAGTACTGTCCTGATGAACACACATATGCCGAAACCACGAACATTGCAGCTATTACCCATACACATTTATTAGAAAATACAAGCTTATGAATCTCCTTAACCACATCAGGAAACTTAAACAGAATCTTCTGATATCCCGCTGATATACGGTCTGTAAACCTTGCTATCAGTGACGCGTTCCTGTAAGGCTTCATTACTGCGAACACATTTATCGCAATATAAGTCATTATGCATGTAATAATTACAAGTACGAACAGACTCGCCGAGAACACAGGAAACACAAATGTACCAACGCCCCAGTTCCTGTATGATGAAAATGTAGCATTAATATTAACTATACTGATTATGTTAATGTAATGCAGCCCGTTCCATATGCTGTGAACATCAATATGCGAATATATAAACTGCTCAACCGCCGCAAATATCAAAAACACAACCATTGCAAGATTACGGTTTCTGAACAATACGAACACCGACCATATTATCAGCGCAAGTGCCATTATGCACATCAGTGATATAACATATAAAACCATTATATACTGTATCTTGCTCCATGGATATGTGAATTTTGCAAATGTATCAATATTCTGTATTGGATTGACTAAGTCCTTAAAGCCTCCGCTCTGTATCATTGCTGCGGCAAATGTTGTCCAGTACATTATTGTATGGACAAGCACCGCAGCCATGGCTATTACACCAGTCTGTTTAATTGCAAGAATGACACGCCCTTTAGAACTTCCATATGTAAGCTGCCACATTCCG
>CAKRIN010000076.1 GCA_934343805.1 uncultured Lachnospira sp. | reverse complement strand
TAATAGGCTTATTCGATAAAGCAATCGTAGAATTTCTTTGGTTTCTCAATAATTCATTAAACATTTGAGGAGTAAACTCTGAGAAAGCAGAACGATTATTGTTATAGTATTGTAACATGAAATTACCTGCACTTTTAGCATAAGCGTTACCACTTGCATTACGCCATTTTCTTTGTGCATTCTTAAATCCCTGTTGATATGCTCTTTTAAGTCTATCTCTCTGCTGTCTATACAGATTCAAGCCATCCTCCTTGCTAATATTATATTGTTGCCTTGCCCCCATGTTAGCAACAGTGGATTCCTGAAAACCAGCCGCCCAACCACTTGTAACGGATTCGGTATATCGCATACCACGCTTTGCTCCTTTATGGTTATTATCGAAATTCTTTAAATAATTAAGCTCGTCTGCTGTTTTCTGAGCACCGCCTATAATCTTTGTAAAGAAATTAAGTATTCTTGTAAGGGTTGGTGTAAGGTTAGCATTAATCGCAGTAAGAAAACCATTCCATGAGTTTTGTAGCTTCGCAACATTGACAGAAGCTCTGGCATTAATATCATTCAGAAGTTCCTGTTTAGCAGCATTACTATCTATGCCCTTATTATACTTAGCAATAGCATCAGCATTCTTAATAAAGTACATAGCAATACTACGCTGACGAGCCATGAAGTTATTCTCAACGTGTTCTCCTCTTTCGTATGCATCTTTCAGATTTTGTAAGGCTGTAATCATTCCGACAACAGAAGGATTGTATTTATCTTGCATCTTACTCATACTCATAAGGAGCATAGAGAATTTTGACGCAGCCTTTTGAGCACCGCCAAACTGATTACTAGAATAACCGATAAGAGTAGCCATTTCTTTAAAAGAAACGCCATAAAGAGCAGCAGAAGAACCTGCACTTGATATAGCATCAGCCATTTCACCGAAGCTACTTGTTGAGTTATGAGCAGCAGTTGCAATCATGGCAGATGCTGCTGTAGCATCTTGCGCAGTCATGTGATATTCAGAAGCAAGATTTGAGAGGAATTTTGCTCCCTCTGCTGATGTTTTTCCAGCAAGTGCTCCAAACTCGTTTGATGTCTTAATCATAGTGGTAAGAGCCTCTGGTGAGTCTCTTAGACTATCCCATACCTTTACGAACTTAGTTGCAGCAGCAGCCATATCAGAAACCGACTTAGCAGTTTCGTGTGATAATGAAAGTATATTCTGCCTTACCGCCTGTAAGTTGCTCTCATCAAGATAATGAGAGAGAGGTTGTAGAGCGTTTCTAAACTCTTCGGCACGTATAGTCAGCTCATAGATACCTTTTCCTAAAGCACCAAGTGCTGCTCCCCATACACCGATTTTCCCAAAGAGTGAGAAGAGGGCAGAGAAATCACCTTTTAAAGCTCCACCAAGGACACCTTTAAATTTAGAAAAGATTCCACCTACTTTTTTTGCGGCATCTTCGGCAGACTTTGCAACCTCCTTGGTTTCCTCTTTTGTCTTTTTAGCTCCTTTTGCTGCATCCTCGTAAGAAGTACCAAGTTGTTTGAGTACATCACGTCCTTCTGATATATGCTTATTTAACTCCTTTTGTTCTTCAAGGTTCTTTTTAGCATTTTCTGTATCACCAGCACCTTTATAAGTAGCATACTCAGCTTTAAGCTGTTTGAGTTCTTGATAATCCAGTTTTAAAGCCTCCGTTACTCCTTCAATGGTTGCTTTCTCACCATTAAAATATATATCAGAAGCATTCTTTGCCTCTTCAGTAGCCTGCTTTAAATTTTGGGTTGCATCAGTTTGCCCATTGATAGCTTGTTGAGCCTTAAAATGACTATTTTCAAGATTATCAAGACTTTGATTCAAAGAAGATAGCTCACTACGATACCCTTTAATATTATCGGTAGCCTCTTTTACACCTTCGTTATACGCTTTTTGTGCTTCGGGTGTTGCTACTCCATTATTCGCATCTGTCGAATTAGCATAAGCATCAGAAAGCTCTTTTATCTTTTGCTTTTCTTCTTCAATTTTCTGTACAAGAGATTCACGTACAGCCAAGCCACTCTTCTTGCTATTGATATACTC
>CAKRIN010000075.1 GCA_934343805.1 uncultured Lachnospira sp. | reverse complement strand
GGGCATGGAGTTCATATGAGACTTGTTTTGTGATTTCTTTCCTTATAAATCACAAAACAGGCAGCGCCTTCAGGCGCTGCCTTCCTGATTAAAATTAAGATTTTAATCAGGAAATAGTATGAAAAGCGGGCTTCACAAATTCAATTACGGTAATCCCGCCATCGTGGTAGCTGGCTCCCGCATTTTCGATGCTGTTGATTTCTTCCTCTTTCTTGCGAAGCCCATCCAGCGTTGGCGCATACACCGTATGCCGCTTTCCACTGGAATCTGTGTAACGGTATTGATAAGTAAGATCTTTGCGTTGGCTCTCTCCTGTCCGAAGAACACAGCCTTTTTTTGTCTTTTCTCTTTGCGGACATTGTCAAACTCCTTTCCGCTGTGGAAAGAGCCTGAATTGACAGGATTATTTTATCATATCCAGGCCCCGTTTTCCACAGCAAAATATAAAAATCAAACGGAAAATGCCATTTCCAGATACCGTTCAAAGGCTCGGCGCTTTATCAGCCGTTTGGAGCAAATCCACAAAACATACGGACAATGATCATTACTGGTCAAATCCCGCAGCCTGTTAATGCCGATGCCAAAATAGGCCGTCGCTTCTTCAAAGGTCAGATTTGCTTTTTCCCAAATGGGAACCTCGTATTTCAATCAGCCGCACCATCCTTTTCAAAACATTTTTCTGTTTCTGTCCTTTTCATGTAGTTCATTCCATTCTAAAATTGATTGTGAATGGAAAAGTACGTGTACCAGGTGTGCCATGCGTACCGATTCGGTACACTTGGTACGGGTAGTACACGTACTTTTGGGTTTGTTCTTATTTTTCCAGAAGCTGAATGCCCCAAAAGCCTCTGGCAAAGCGTCCGTCGCCTATGGAGATTTTGTTGGTGTACTCCAGATTATACTGACGGCTGTTTTGCTTTAAGTGACAGTGTCAAGAGATATGCAGCAGCTGACAGAAGCATCAGCACCAGAGCAATAGAACCGGGCACAACAAGGATGGATTGCGTGATATCAAACGCTATCGGCTGATGTTAGATGCCAGATCTGCTTAATTGCCGCTGCGACACCGTCATCGTTACAACTGCGTGTGATCATTTTTCCATGTTCCTTCACATCGGAATTTGCGTTATCCATCACAACACCAATTGCCGCAAGGTCCAGCATCGGAATATCGTTTTGTCCATCCCCAAAAGCCACGAGGCTCTCGGGTGTGTCACCGAGTTCTTTCAGAAGATCGCGCAGAGCGGAGGCTTTATTAACGCCCTTAGACATAACCTCGATGAAATACGGCGCGGAGCAGTAAACATCGCATATGCCTTCAAATTGTGCTTGCAAACGGCATAAAGAGGCACGGACTATCTCTGGCGGCGCAACGAGCAGCAGCTTGTCTATGTGCTCGGGGAGGCTTTGCGCAAGATTTGTTACCTGTACGACCGGAAGATGGTTCAGACGTGCCTCTAACTGGACATATTCATTCTGCGCATCTTCGCAAAGAAGCGTTGTGTCCGTATAGGTCAACGGTTGCAGCCCCAAATATCTGCACGCGCGAATAACGGATACGGCAACAGATCTGTCCATGCAATAGCGCACCAGCGCCTGCCCTGTTTTGCAGTCTACTACACAGCCGCCGTTGAAGCAAAGAATTACCCCATTTTGTGCGGGGAAATCCAACTCCTGCGCCAACGGCAGGACGCCCCTGGGATGGCGGCCGCTTGCCAGAATCAGTCGTACGCCTTGCTGCTGCAGCTGTGCCAGGGTGGTGCGGGTTTCCGGAGTTATCTCCTTTTTATCGTTTAAAAGTGTTCCGTCCAGGTCAAAGGCGGCAAAACGGTATTGCATCAGACTACCCCCCTCCAAATCCATCGAAATGCGCTTTCATGACCCAACATGCGGGCGCAGACAGCAACGTTTAAAGAGTTTCCTCCGGGATACATGGTGTTCTGAAAAGGATACCGGCCAACATAACAATCGCCCACACCGATTACTCGAATCATTGTTCCAAATTCCTTTCTGATACTATTATCGCCTGAAGGCGCTGCCTGTTTTGTGATTTATAAGGAAAGAAATCACAAAACAAGTCTCATATGAACTCCATGC
>CAKRIN010000074.1 GCA_934343805.1 uncultured Lachnospira sp. | reverse complement strand
GAAATCTCGGTAAAGAAGTCTTTCTTCTCTACCTCTTCGTAGCAATGACAGATAAACTTTCTGCCGGGACGAGGGGTCTGGATAAACTCCTTGAAGCTGACCAGCTCGTTCACTACCGGTTTCCACGCCTTATGACTCTGTTTGACGGCAGAAATCACAATTTTGTCAATTCTAGGAGTCTTCACCACCTTGCGTTCAGAAAACTGGCAGTTGAGGAACGAGAGTTCATCAAAACCGATTTCCGTGGCTTTCTCAGCCATCCATTCGATACGCTCCATCATCTTGGTTGGCGCAATTGCCAGATGGATATGTCCCTTCCAGGCACGCTGCTGCGGCATCTCTTCCTTGATTTCATAGAGACATCGCTTGCTGGATGCAGCAGTAACCTCTGCACGGAAAAAGGAGCCTTCTCCATCCATGAGGAATATCTCGTCCCCACCCTTCAGTCGCAGAACGCGCAGGGCATGGGTAGCTTCCTCGGCAGGCAGTTCCACCTGATTAGCCGCATCCGGCACATAGAAATATCTTACTTCTTTCATTATTTGTTCGCATTTTTCGCCTTTTCCTCACGGCGCTTGATTTCATCACGGATATAAGAAGCATCTTCATACTTCTCATCATCTACAGCTCTCTGCAAAGCCAGTTCCAGCAGTCGGTCTGGCAGGGTAAGGATAGGGATAGCCACACGCTGCATCCCTCCCTCGTAAGGAGTAGAGAAGTTCTTGATTACCTCTTCAGATGTCAGGATTTCATACCCATTCATCAAGGAAAGCAGGATGGCATCTTCTATCTGGAGCAGGTAAGACTGGTTGGTGTCAACATTCACCAGCTTCGTCTTCAGTCCCACTCCCTTAATGCCCAAGACCTCAATCTCATAACGAGCAGCGTCGTCTTCCTTGAGAATCTTCGCCAGTACATCAATGGCACCTATCCTCTCTTCATCCTTGTTCTGCTCATACTCCTTGATTTTCATCGCCACCTCCGGAATGGTGAGGATGGTAAGCACGCGGGTTTCTTCCTCATTGGTGAGGGCAATGACCCCGGCATCTACCGACTCAGCTATTGCAAAAGATCCTTTATATACTAACTTTACCATTTATTTTGTCTCCTTCTTAGGTCTGAACAAGATGGCGAAGGCAACTCCGACCAAAAGAGCATAACCTGCGAAGATAAACCAGCAGGTCTGCCAATCGCCCATTAAATACCCATTTTCCCAATGACAGTAATGATTGATTACCTGTCCGGCAAGGATGGTACCGATAGATGCACCCAAACCGTTTGTCATCAACATAAACAATCCCTGTGCCGAAGCTCTGACCTTAGGTTCGCACTTCTGGTCTACGAACAGACCACCCGACACATTGAAGAAATCGAAAGCCACACCGTATACGAGGCATGAGAGAATGAAGAGGGCAACGCCAGGGAACGCCGGATTGCCCATTCCGAAGAAGCCGAAACGGAACACCCATGCAAACATGGCGATGAGCATCACGATCTTGATGCCATAACGCTTGAGGAAGTATGGAATCAGGAGGATGCAGAGCGCCTCAGCAATCTGAGAGATGGATACCAGAAGCGTAGCATTATTGGCAGCAAAGGTATCCAGCATGGCAGGATCACCCTTGAAACTGGTGATGAACGGTGTAGCATAACCGTTGGTCACCTGCAGGCTCATACCGAGCAGACATGAGAAGATAAAGAACAAAGCCATCTCGCGGCTCTTGAAGAGCTTGAAGGCATCGAAGCCCCATGTCTCCACCCAGCTGCGCGCCTGCTTCTTCACCAGCTGGCACTGTGGCAAGCCGAAGCAGTAGAGGAAGAGTACGATACTCAAGATTCCCGATACGAGGAACTGGAGATGGGTATACTGGAACTTGTTGGCATTCTCTGAGAAGAGGAACTGGAAGGTTCCGTTATCCCAGGTAGCACAGTTGACAATCCACATGGTGGCGATGAAACCTACGGTTCCAAAGACACGGATAGGCGGGAAGTCCTTGATGGTATCCCGTCCATGGTTCTTCAGAATGGTGAAAGCTGCGGTATTGGAAAGCGCCAGCGTAGGCATATAGAACGCCACGCTGAAGGTATAGACAGCCATGAAGAGCGCCTC
>CAKRIN010000073.1 GCA_934343805.1 uncultured Lachnospira sp. | reverse complement strand
AAATAGTAACATAAAAGAGTTAAAGAAACTAAATCGCTTGTTTTACTCGCTACAAAGGTAACAAAATAAACTTGAATGCCAAATATACTTTAACCTACTTTAACTTTGTAATCATTTGTATGTCTACTGTACATCAAGCGTATACCTAAAATCTGAATATCTTACAGATTAATGAATTACATATTTTTTCACATTTGGTAGTTTCGAAAATTGCTTCTATCTTTGCATCGTCAATGTTACGGTTGACAGACCAAAGTAGTCCTCCTTTCAAGGCGTAAGCCTACAAGATATGAACCTCTGAGTCGTTGTCCGTAACCAACACTCGGGGGTTCTTTTTTATTCCCCTGAGTTTGAGACAAGACAAGATGGAAGACTATGGGCTAGATACCTTCCGATTCATCGAGTCTATAAATTGCAAGGAAGACCGCATGGCAAATCGTAGGAACTAATAGCAGAAGACGAGCGGAGGGGAATCTACTCCTTATGCTGCTTAGGTTAACTGATGTAGAATTATCAAGTGACCAGATGATGGGGGTTGACGGAACTCATCCATGAAATCTTAGGTTTTCTGATGCGTTCACATACGTGTGCGTTAAGGGGAACCTAGAATCTAAAGGCATCAAAAATCTATCCATTAAAATTTTTAAAAAATATATTTGGATAAGAAGTAGTAGTAATAAAAACAAAAAAGTCAAAAACGCTTATGGAAAAGGAAGAAAAAGCAAAGGTGATTCTTGATTACGATAAATATCAGGAGTTGCTTAAAAGATTAAATGAAGCTGACTCAAACACTTTTGAAGTAGCACACAAAGCATATTATAGAGCTGTGCAAGAAAACGAAAAACACATAAATGTGTTGAAAGAAAGAATTGCACATTTAGAAATAGAAAAAGGTGAAATTTATAGTGCCTTATCTGAACTCCAAAGAAAACATTCATTGTTAAAGCATGATTGCGTAGATATAATGAATAAAGGTCGTTATGAGGGCTACATTGATTTCACAAGTAAATATGGTAATGAAATATATAGTAAAGTGATGGATTCTTTGGATAAAAGTCTTAAAACAATTCTTGCGTTATCTTTCTGGAACTACTTTACTGGCAAGGCTGACAGAGTTTTCTGTGATAGTATTAGAACTTGTGTAGGTAGTAGTATTAAAGACGCATTCTTTAGAATATTGGAACAGACTAAATCATAGATTATGAAGATTGAGTCAATCAGTTGTCAGGTAAGAACTGCTCGCAAGCAGCATCTGTGTGAATTATGCCTTTGTCCTATCCACAAGGATGAGTTTCAGACGGAAGACTACGGCTTGCGCTATACTTCCGAGACCTTCTATAGGGCGGTGTGTGACTATATCCATCTGCATCATAATGGGGATGATAGCTGGACTGGCTCTATGTTTAGCAGAGTGACTAAGATATTGAACGAAGTTAATAATTAAAATTTTGGCTTATGGAACTTGATATGTTGATTAGAAGTGCCCTGAGTGATGCCCAGTGGTTAATTGCTAAGGGTGGAACGGATAGGGCAGAAGTCCTGAATCGTGTGCTTGGTAAGATTGATAATGTCTTGAAAGAACTGGATGGGGTTGAACTCATTGACCTCAACAAGGTGTGGCATCAGGCGAAAGATGTTATGCCACCACGCATTTATGGTGGCAATCATGCAGACTTGCTGTGTGTGCATCAGTTCAAGCCTACCTCTCATCCTATTCTTACTCATGAAGAGTACTGCCCTGAGGAGGAAGCGTATCTCAAAGCGAATCCGAATGACTGGTGGTGTAGAACTGGTGATTTATTGAAGAAGGAACATCGTGAACTTTATTGGAGATGAAGACAATGATTAGAATGATATGGAATACTCTGTATTCAAAGCCTAAGAACTGGCTCTGTGGGTTGCAGACGGATAAAGTGCTGCACTTCGTGGTTAGCATGGTGCTGGTGCAAATGATATTCTTCTTGACCTATAACTTATGGCTCGCTACTCTGGCTACATTCGTTGTAGGTATCTTTAAGGAGGTGGTGATTGATAAGCTAGTCAGCAAAGAGAAGGTGAATGCCGATTATTTATGGGCAGACATCTTCGGTGTGTGTGCAGGAGTGATTACTATTGTAGTGTAT
>CAKRIN010000072.1 GCA_934343805.1 uncultured Lachnospira sp. | reverse complement strand
AAGGAGGAATTGATAATGAGAGTTTTAGAAGGTAAGTTAGTTGACAGTGGAATTAAGGTAGGTATTGTAGCAGCAAGGTTTAATGAATTTATTGTGTCTAAGCTTGTTGCGGGAGCTAAAGATGGGCTTGTAAGACATGATGTTTCAGAGGAAAATATTGATCTTGCATGGGTGCCGGGCGCATTTGAGATACCATTGATAGCTTCAAAGATGGCAAAAAGCGGCAAGTATGACGCAGTTATATGTCTTGGTGCGGTTATAAGAGGTGCTACAAGCCATTACGATTATGTGTGTAGCGAGGTTTCCAAAGGCATTGCAAATGTTTCTTTAGCAAGTGATATTCCTGTTATGTTCGGAGTGCTTACTACAGATACAATCGAGCAGGCAATTGAGCGCGCCGGAACAAAGGCAGGCAACAAGGGATTTGAGTGCGCTGAAGGTGCTATTGAGATGGTTAATCTTATTAAAGAGATTGAAGGATAATATATATAATTTTTTGTAATTGTAAAAGGTCAGATTCGTCAGGAACTATTAGTATTGGCGGGTCTGACCTTTTGTATTATAAAATATGATAGAAAATGGATATGCGAAGGTGGTGATATAAGGTATAATAAATTTGTGCCCTTTAATAATTGTTAAATGGGTATATATTACATATAAATTTATAGAATCGATGGGAGAGATAAGATGAAGTGGGGAATTTTGGCTACAGGTAATATTGCAAAAAAATTTGCATCAACTATAAATCAGATGAGTAAAGAAAATGAACAGTTAGTAGCAGTTGGTTCACGTAACATTGAAAGTGCAAAAGCCTTTGCTAAGGAGCATGATATTCCAAGATATTATGATTCGTATGAAGCCCTGGTTAAAGATCAGAATGTTGAGGCTGTTTATGTAGCCACACCAAATACTTTGCATTATGAGAATTGCAGGTTATGTCTTGAACATGGAAAGCATGTATTGTGCGAAAAGCCGTTTACGATAAATGATAAACAGGCACAGGAACTGTACAGGCTGGCAAGGGATAGGCATCTTTTTATCATGGAGGGACTCTGGATATGGTTTCTTCCATTGTATGATCGTTTACGCAGTATCTTACAGCAAGGAGTAATTGGAGAAATAAAACATATTTCATGCCAGTATGGGTTTGTTGCAACAGGTGCCAGAAAAGAGCGCAAATTTAACCCTGCACTTGGTGGAGGTGCTTTGTTGGATATAGGAATTTACAATCTGGGATTTCTGCGTATTGTTACAGGGGATGAGCCGCAGAATGTAGAAACTCAAAAAGTACATATTAATGAGTATGGAACAGATGATTACAGCTGTCTCAAACTGACATATAATGATGGATGTACTGCAGAATCAGTCCAGACAATAGGGCAGGAATTAAAACGTAATGCAAGAATTGAGGGAACGAAGGGAAGTATATTTTTACCGGATTTCCAACACGCTGAGACCATGATACTTGAGGTGGAAGGAAAAGAACCGGAAACAATCGAGTGTCCGGTTGATATAAATGGCTTTGAATATGAAATCAGGGAAGTAAGCAGATGCGTAAAACTTGGATATTGCAGCAGTGATGTATATACAGCTAAAGACAGTATTGCACTTACACGGATGATGTATGATATCCGTATGAGCTGGAGTTAAGCAGATATGAAAACAGTTATTATATATGCATCGGTTCATCACAATAATACAAAGAAAATTGTTGATGTCATAGCAGATGAATATGGGGTTGATATTATTGATGCAGCTAAGATTACTGAAAAGGACTTATCCGGGTATGATCTAATAGGATTTGCCTCTGGTATTTATTTTGGTAAAATGCACCAGGCCGTAATCAACTTTGCTGAAGTAAATCTTCCAGAGGATAAGGAAGTTTTTCTTATGTGTACTTATGGAGGAAGACCTGTTTTTGATTCAATAAAGGAAATTATAAAAGAAAAGCAGGGAAGAATTGTGGGAGAATTTTCTTGTAAAGGATACGATACATTTGGACCATTCAAGCTTATAGGAGGTATATCAAAAGGACATCCGGATAAGAATGATCTGGATAATGCAAAGGCTTTTTTTAAAGAGTTGTGTAAAAATCGGAATTTGTGAGTTTTTGAATTCAACACAAAATCCTCTTTGTGTTGTTCAATTTTCCTCCCGTTGATAATAT
>CAKRIN010000071.1 GCA_934343805.1 uncultured Lachnospira sp. | reverse complement strand
TACGGCTGGCGGACTTCGCTGCATCAGACGCTGCACAAGGTGCTGTACAATGGCGAAGTGGAGTTCGTGTACACGGACGGCGACGGCACGGAACACTTCTTTAAGCATGAAAAGAATGACCAAAAGAAGTATTTCGACCAGTCCGGATTGTCTCTGACGCTGGAAGTCGGCGATGAGAACGTCACAATCACCGACAAGGGCGACAACGTGATGACGTTCCCGCTGGTGAGCGAGACGCCGACGGAGGATGCGCCGGCACAATCACGACAGTTACAAAAAAGCCCGTCAGTAGACTGCAACGTTTACAGTCGACTAACGGGCAAAGCTCATTTTACGCCATATGGGCATCCGCTCTTTTGCGGGGCGGATTGACCCTCTTGAATTTAACCGCTTGTTCCGGCGTGGTTGCAGGGCAATCCGCATCAAACGTAATTGGCATTTTTTTTGCGGCTTCCAACTCTGCCAGTTCCTCTTTGGTGAAGGCAAGCTCGCGCTTCATTTCGGCGGACAGTTCATTAGCTCTTACCATAATAAAGCCCCCTTTCAAATTCGGTCGCTAATCGGGCTGAAATTAACCTTGTTACGTCAGTTTCTTTTCCGTTCTCTTCAACTCTGACTCTTTCAGTATATACAACGAAGAGAATTTCATTCTTACCATCAGAGAATTGGTTTACATTTCCGATTGATATTTCTCCAACTTGTGTGATTCGTCCGGCTGAGGTATCGCCGATTGTATCATAGCGCACCTCACAGCCGCTGTGATTGTCATCGAAAAATTCAATTCGGTCATAATCGAAAAAGATACGGGCTGCACTGCGAAAAGAAATCCCATGCTTCTTTATATTGATTCGATTCTTTTCTTCATCGTATTCAAAAGCCATTTCACCCAGCGAAAAGCTAACTGTTCGATTGCTGTCCATTGGCATCACCCCATTCTTTGACCACACAATAGACGTTTGCCTACTGCATCTTTATTTTATCACAGTATTCAGAGCTTCGCAAGAGAACAGTGAGTGATTATTTTTATCCTTCGGGCGGCAGGAAGCCGTCCTTCTTCATCTTGTTCGTAACAGATTTCCGCAAATAGTCCGCCTTGGAAATCCCATGAACTGCACATGCTTTATCAAGAGCTTCCATAATGCCCGACTCCTTGCGGAACGTCACTTCAAATTGGATGTTCATGGCATTATAATTTTTGTGCCATTCTCTCCCCTTATCGGTCGAATCCCATTTCATATGTTCTTTCTCCTTGATAAAAATCCGTCTTCTCGAAGCTGCTCTTCTATTGCATCACGAACATAGGATGCTTTTGATTTGCCGCTTGCTTCCACGGCCTTCTGAAACGGGATAGAATTTTCTTTATCAAAGGAAAAAGCAACAGCATCAGCTCTCTTTTTTTGTACTTTGTAGGAACTCTTTCTTGTGCCTCACTAACCATTCTCATCCCTCCCAGATGATTCTACCATAGGGGAGGGGAGAAGTCAAGCAAGCACACGACCACACCAATTGTTTCACGCGCCAAAGCAGGAAATCCGCCAGTCCACATCGAATATACCTACGACGAGCAGCGCGGAAATCTGGTCGAAATCCGTCACAATACGGACGGGGACGCCGCGAATGACGTGGTGTACAGCTTCGAGCAGGACGCGCTGGGTCGCCAGACGGCGGTCAAGGTCGGGAATCAGACCACGGGAACACTGATTCATTCGGCAACCATCTGCCGAATGCATTTTCCGCCATCTGCTGCTTACAAAAATCTCGATTTACCGCAAGTAAACCTTCGATTTTTGCAATTGCGTCTGACGAAAAATTCATCCGCCATCTGGTCACCTCATTTGTGTGGTGTTACCTTAATTGGTGAGGAAAATAAAATGCAATATGTAGGAGTCTTTAGTGCAGTAATGAATGATCAATGCCCTAAATACCGTGGTATCTATCGTAACAATGACCTGCTTGATTTTGATCAGAATGCGGATATTGGAGCAATAATTCAAGACTATTTTTGTAACTCACATGAAGGAATCTACAAGAAATTTTCATGGAAAACACTTGCGTCGGTAACGGAACTATATCATAGGTTAAGCAATTGTGGATGGAAGCCTGCAAATAAAAAGTCAAGCCCCAAATGGGACTTGCTGCAAGGAAATTTGGCAGAAGGTGGGGAGAAAGAAGTGCAGCACAAATAAGCCACCACAAAGTGCCGGCTTAAAAAGAGAAAAA
>CAKRIN010000070.1 GCA_934343805.1 uncultured Lachnospira sp. | reverse complement strand
AGACCTTTGACAAAGGATTTCATGCATATTATGAATACCGCACTTTTTGAGAGCTTTTTCGAGGTAATAAGACATAATATGTCTAAGGAAGAGGCAATGGAGTATATTGATCTGCTTGAAAAGTATCACAGTGCAGGCTGGAGCGTAATATACAATGACTGTAAATAATAATATATGGCTGTCAGAAATGGCAGCCTTTATTTAAAAACACAAGTTAGCGATGCCTTACTCAAAATAGTGTTATATAGCGAAGCAGTAAAGCAAGGAGGATTATTATGGCAAAGAAAGATGAAAAGCCAGATACAATTAAGCAGTTGTTTGGATATGCTGGTAATTACAGATATCTGACAATTGCATCATGGGTACTTGCTACGATAAGTGCTTTCGTTGCACTTGTACCATTTTATTTTATATGGAGATTAATTAAAGAGGTGCTTCGTGTTGCACCAGATTATGGCAATGCACAGAACCTGTCTGTATATGGCTGGAGTGCCGTTGCATTTGCAATAGGAGCAATGCTTATATACATAGGTGCATTGATGTGTTCACATCTGTCAGCCTTCAGGATACAGGCCAACATGCGCTCAAAGCTTATGAGACATATACTTACACTTCCGCTTGGATTCATGGATGAAGAGGGAAGCGGTAAGATAAGAAAGATTGTCAATGAATCAAGTGCCGCGACAGAAACCTATATTGCGCACCAGCTTCCTGACAAATGTGTTGCGACTGCCACACCGATTGGACTTGCAATTCTTCTTTTAGTGTTTGACTGGAGACTTGGACTTCTGTGCCTTATTCCGGTAATAATCGCATTTGCAGTAATGAGCTGCATGATGGGAGAAAACATGAAAAAGAAGATGGCAGAGTACCAGAATGCATTGGAAGAAATGTCTAGCGAGGCCGTTGAATATGTAAGAGGAATTCCTGTTGTCAAGACTTTTGGACAGTCAGTATTTTCGTTCAAGAGATTCAGGGATTCTATCAAGAAGTATGAGAGGTGGACTGTATCCTACACAAAGGATTTAAGAATTCCGATGATGGGCTATACTGCTGCAATTAATGCAGTGTTTGCAATACTTATTGCAGGAACATTTCTTTTCGGTGGAGTTAAGAGCGGTACGGTAAACAACACATTTTTGTTGAACCTTATGTATTATATAATTATTACACCTATTATTACTGTCACACTTACAAAGATGATGTATGCAGGCGAAAATACAATGCTTGTAGAGGATGCGCTTTCAAGAATCAATGGTATACTAGATAGAAAGCCGTTAGAGCAGACTGCTGATAAGAAGCATCCAGCGGATACATCTATCACATTTGAAAATGTATCATTCAGATATCCTGGTGCGTCAGCTGATGCACTGCATGATGTGACTCTTAAGATACATGCTGGTGAACAGGTAGCATTTGTCGGACCTTCCGGAGGTGGAAAAACTACGATTGCAAGGCTTATCGCAAGATTTGCAGATGTCACAGAGGGAAATATATTAATCGGCGGTGTAAATGTTAAAAACATTGATGAGAAAGAGCTTATGGATACAGTATCTTTCGTATTTCAGGACAGCCACCTGCTTAAAATGTCCATAATGGATAATGTCCGTATGGGTAAGAAGGATGTCACAAGACAGGAGGTTATGGAAGCATTAAAGAATGCCCAGTGTGATGATATTATTGAGAAATTTCCAGATGGCATAGATACAGTAATCGGTTCAAAGGGAACTTACCTGTCAGGCGGTGAAGCCCAGAGAATTGCTATTGCAAGGGCAATGTTAAAGAATTCTCCTATATTGATACTTGATGAGGCAACTGCATATGCAGACCCTGATAATGAAGCAAAGGTTCAGGCAGCATTTGAAAGACTTTCTCAGGGAAAGACTGTTATTATGATTGCCCACAGATTATCATCAGTTACAGGCGTTGACTGTGTATATGTATTAAAGAATGGACAGATTAACCAGAGCGGAAAGCATGACGAACTGGCAGAGTCAGACGGACTGTATGCACATATGTGGAATGAATATAATAAATCAGTAAATTGGAAAGTGGGTGTATAATATGAAAGAAAAGCTTATGCATAAATATGCCCTTTCAAGTCAGGGCGCCAAGGATATGATTAAGGCATTCGTATCGGTTACAGTATCTGATCTTGTACTGATGATACCGGTGTCTTTGTTGTATTTTCTTGTTAAAGATTATATGGGACGAAATCTGGCAGGAAGAGTAGGCTTCTATATTGCCGGAGCTATTATTACACTTGCATTGATTGCAGTATCAACATATATCCAGTATAATGCAACATTTTTATCAACATATGTAGAG
>CAKRIN010000069.1 GCA_934343805.1 uncultured Lachnospira sp. | reverse complement strand
TGTTCTTGGTAATGTATTTAACATTTCTCCTTTTACACGCATGACTATGGCATCCAGTGGCAAATATATTGAAAATTCCTCTATTTATGATAATGTGTCAGACATATCTATTGATATGAATCTTGGCAGTGTTGAGATTAAGAAAGGCAGCAAGCTTGAAGTTATCTATACAGGTGCTGAAAAGTTTAAGCCTGCTGTATCTGTTTCTGGAACTTCATTAAATATTGAACAGCATGTAAAAGTACATCTTATGACTAATATCAAAAACTCAGACTGCACACTTACAATTACTATTCCTGACAATATCAGTCTTAATTCTATTCAGGCTGACCTTAATATGGGTGATATGGATGTTAACAATATACATGCTTCTTCTGCTGATTTCTCTGTTGATATGGGTTCTCTTAAGATTGCTGATTCATCCATTAAGAATATAACTGCTGACAACAATATGGGCGATATTAAGCTTACCAATTGCGGCAGTGATGTCCTTAACCTTTCTGTCGATATGGGTTCTCTGAAAATAAGCGGTATGGATATTGATAAATACAGTGCTAATCTCTCTGTAGACTTAGGCGACATTAAAGTTAATGATTCTACTTATTCTCACAGCTAGACTAATAATGCTGGCAGCGGTAAAAGTATAAATGCTGATGTTAATATGGGGGATATTAAGATTAACAGGTAATAAAGAACCGGATCGCAAGAAAATCCCACAAAGGATTCTCTCCGACCCGGTTCTCTGGCTTGTTTATAGTTTTATTATGATTGTAAGCATATCAATTATCTGATGTCTTTAATTCTGCGTCTTGATACAACTGTTGCCCCTGCTGCCAAGGCAAGTACTGCAACTAATGAATATACTGCCATGCTGTCTGCATCACCAGTCTTAACATTTGATACAGATGTATCTGATGTACCTGCATCAGTTGTGTTTCCAGACTCTTCTGAACCAGAAGGTGTGCCTGCCTCAACCTTTACTAATGCATTGATTGCTGCTGTAAGATGCTCTGTTGCCTCATCAACATCTGCCTGATATTCTGCAACTGCAAGTGCATCGACTGCTTCCTCATACTCAAGCTTCATAGCTGCCCAAGACTCGGCTGTGTAATCAGCTTCGTTAAGTGCATCTGCTGCTGCAATAGCTGCTGAAAGCTTTGATGTATCACTTACAGGTGCTTTAATCTTAACGATATTAGCATCAGTTGCTTCAAAATTAATTGTAGTATCAGTATATCCTAATGCATATACAGTAAGTGACCAGTAACCTGTTCCATCATATCCTGCTGGTAACTGGCAGCGTGCTGAATCTGTAAGTCCAAGCTGGATTCCCATTGATTTGTGCATCCAGTTGTCTGCTGCGAATTTAGTACCATATGTAGCAACTACATTTGTTCTTGTTGCATCATTTCCATAGTATGTCCACTTAACAGCCTGCATCATAGCACCTAATGCGCCATAACCATCACCATTAATATCAACTCTTAAGAATTCACCGTATGAACCTGTAGCATCTTTTACTGTAGATGTAATGTTAGCAGCCACACTTATATCCTGCTCTGCAAATGACTTTCCACTTCCAGTCTGTCTTGCAGAGAATGAATATGTTCCATCTGCATTCTTAACTGCTGTCTTAAGTCCGTTAGTATCTGCATTAACTGCTGCTGTATACTCATATGAGCTAAGCTTGTTCTCACCGAATCCACCGTATAACTTCTCACCATTCTTGACAACTCTGTAATGCTGCTCAAAATCTGCAAGATCAGATGTCTTAACCTTAACCGGAACATACTTAATACCAGTTACTTCATATGATACTAACTTTGTTGTTGTACCATCAGCATTAGTAATTGTACCTCTGTTGTATGAAAGCTGTGTACCATCTGTAAGTATCATCTGCTTTCCATCACTACTCCAGCCGGCAAGCTCATATTTCTTACCATCTTCTGTATCAATTGTTGCCATGCACTGGTAGCTTCCTCTGTGAAGACCATGGTTAGTTGTAGCTCTTGTTACTGTATCAAAAGCACCCTTATCATATTCACCATGTGTATCCTTCTCATTAGATGATGTTACATCCCCTGCGTTATATACGCCCTCGTTAGCCCAGTATTCCTGCCATGTAAGACCAGCATATACATATGAATACTCATCATCTGCTGCATGTGTATCTGACACAAGTGCAGGAAGTGCTGTTACAGCAAGAACAGTAGCAGCTGCAACCGCAGCAATCTTAGTAAAAATGTTCTTTCTCATAATTCCTCCTTGTTTTGCGTAGCAAAATCCGAACCCATTGGTGAGGAGAGGAATTTTGCCTCCTTATAATTTTTTCTATTACAAATCCGCCTACTTCTTAGC
>CAKRIN010000068.1 GCA_934343805.1 uncultured Lachnospira sp. | reverse complement strand
CGATGAACCAATCTGAGCAGAGTCGCCCGATGAACCAATCTGAGCATAGTCGCCCGATGAACCAATCTTAGCAGAGTCGCCCGATGAACCAATCTGAGCAGAGTCGCCCGATGAACCAATCTGAGCATAGTCGCCCGATGAACCAATCTTAGCAGAGTAGCCCGATGAGCCAATCTGTTTCTTTCTGTCTCCGTTGTCGTTCAACGCTCCATCCGTTTTAACCTTTGACGGTGAAGTAATATCTTTCAGCCACTCGACACCGATATTAATGATGTCTGCCAGCTTCAACTCAGCCTTAATCTTGATATGTGAAGAACATACCTTTGTTGACTTTTCTTCTTCGTCAATCTTGCCTGACTGCTCTACCTCGGCAAAGCGAGAGTTTAGCATATCATAGTAATTCCACACTTCCAGAGGAGACTTGCAAGCGTGAAAACCTTGTTTGCAACACTTGATTTCTCCGCCCATTTCGTACTCTTTTCCTACTTTGTACTGGAATCCACGGCATTTCATATCCTTGTCGAATCCCTTGTACGATGTGATTACATTTTCACTCATGTTATATCTATTTATATCCTTTGCAGGATGGTTAGTTACTCTGGTGTCTTCGTTGTGTATTTATCGGATGAAATGTGTAGAAACACATAATCACCATCACTGGTAGTCTCGTTAATACTACTAGAAACACCTTCTGCTTTGTCAAATACAAGCATTTCACAATCCTTTCCTACGAAGCTTATGTAAGATTGCAAATGCCCTATCAACTCACTTGCTTTCATAATCTATCTATTTATGCCCGAAGGCAGTTAAACACCTAATCTTCTATCTATTGCTTTTATCATTTCTTGTATGGAAGCTGCCTCATCGTTGGTTTTTGCATATCGCTTATCAAATATTATCAACATATTTTTAAGGCGAATAAAATCCGTTCTCAATAACTTATCATTGCCCATACCTACACCTCCATTAATTGTTTTATAGCCATAAAAACAAAACACAAGCCTATTGCAAAAACAAGCAGCCATTCATGACCAAACCATAAATTTCTACAAATTCTAATGCCTAGATACATAAATGCTATTCCTATAGCTATGAATATTATAGATAATACTGCTAACATACCTACACCTCCATTTCTGAGTTAAGTCCTAGACCAAAGAGAAGGTGCTGCAACTGGTGAACATACTGAATATTACCAAGAGTGACAGCAATTTTTGTATTACCTAAAGCATATTGCCATACTTCACCAAATTGTAACAATCCTATCTTACCAAGCCAATATGAATCAAAAACATCTGGTTTCTTCCACCCATTCTTTTCTAGAATCTCAGTCGTAAGAGGAATTGGAGACACCTCATCATTATAAGTTGAAATCCAATCGTCTTTAGAAGAACCTTGAAACTCTTTACCGATAAATACAAAAAGACCATAACTACCTTTTCTTTTTAAGATAGCATTTGTTACAAAACCTATTTTTCCAGCAGCTTCTCCATATTCAATTTTTACCAAATCTCCTGGAATATATTCTAACTTATCCATCCGCTTTACTTTTAAACTTTAATACATAAATGAACTCATAGATGATGCATCATTGAGGATTTCATCCACTCCATATAAACCACTCATAGGGTCATCATAATCACTTTCTGATAAAGTCCTTTGAAGACTAGCCAAAGAGTCATAATAACCTTTTCTAGGAGCTTTAGCAGGTATTTGGTCATACTCTTTGTTATCATACCTTTCTCGGAAGATTTTTACAAGCTTATGGTCGCTATACCCTTTTAGTATGCCAAAGAAGCCTTCACGAGAAACAAAAGGTGTCTTTAAACCTTTATCTTTGATATGCTTCTTTAAGTCTTCCTTATTGTACACGAATTTAGTAGAGCCTTCGGCTTTTGCCTTTGCTACGGCATCAAAGCATTCTTGCTCTAGCTCATTCAACTTGAACCGAGTATTCTCTAGTAACCAAAGGATATAGCCTGTATGGGTCATAGCGATACCACAGATTTCTTTTCCTTTGTACTTACCGAACTTAAACTTTCTAAACTCCATACGCTTTACTCCTTAACTTCTTTAAAGATTATATCTTTTCTGTCTGAACGCCTTGATTCTCTACACTCAAACATATCGTCTCCTTCATTGTTTTTGTATGGGTCATTACATGTATGATTCATATCGGAAGAAAAAAAACAACCATCACAACCATCCTGCTCCACGGCTTCAATAGTAACTCTTTCTCCAACTTTAAGCTCTGCCATATTTAATTTCCTCCTAATTCAATATAAACTTTTTCCAACACTTCTAGCGGATAATCATTCAGATTGAGATTATGTATTCTATGAATGATAATTCGTTTACGGTATTCTAGTTCTATTGCCTTTATCTGCTCCTCATCTTTAGGGATTTCAATTCTACGAGAGAAGATATAAGATTCTCCAGATGCAAATC
>CAKRIN010000067.1 GCA_934343805.1 uncultured Lachnospira sp. | reverse complement strand
CAGGCTATCAGTCTTGCCTCAAAGAGTTTCACCCAGCAGGAAAACATCGGTAGGGCTATCATCGTGATAACTGATGGTGAGAACCATGAGGTGGGTGCTCAGGATGCAGCCCAGATGGCCAACAAGAAAGGCATCAACGTGTTTATCCTGGGTATCGGTAACGCCAAGGGTGCTCCAATCCCTATGGGAGACGGTTCTTATCTGAAAGATAATGCAGGTAATACTGTTATGACAGCTTTGAACGAGCAAATGTGCCGCGAATTGGCACAGGCTGGCAAAGGACAGTATATCCATGTAGATAATACTAGCGATGCAGAAAAAGCGCTCAACGATGACTTGGCTAAATTGCAGAAAGGGGATATGACCAGTGTCATCTACAGTGCTTATGACGAACAGTTCCAGGCTGTAGGAATCTTGATTATTCTCTTGCTCCTCGTTGAGGTCTGCATGATGGAAGTGAAGAATCCTATGCTCAGGAACATCAAGTTCTTTAAGAAAGATTTAAAGAAATGATATAAGATATGAACTATATACATTATATAATAGTAACGGTAGCTTTTCTGTTGGTAGGTGGAACAAACGCTGTCGCACAAACCGACCGCAACTTGATACGCCAGGGAAACAGGGCTTTCAAGTCCCAGAAGTGGGCAGCTGCTGAGACCCAATATCGCAAGGCTATCTTCAAGAATCAGAAGAATCCACAGGCGATATACAACCTTGGCTGCGCCTTGCTGGCGCAACAGAAAGATTCACTTGCAATGATTCAGTTTGGCAATGCTGCACAATTGGAGAGCAATATCCTCCGCCGCTCCAAGAGCTATCACAATATGGGAGTGGTGATGCAAAACCACCGGGAATATGCACAGGCCATCGAGTATTACAAGATGGCTTTAAGATGCAACCCTCAAGACAATGAGACTCGTTATAATCTTGCCCTCTGCAAAAAGTTGCTCAAGAATAACCAGCAGAATCAAAATAACAAGAACAATAAGGACAAGAATAAAAACGATAAAAACAAGGACAAGAAGAACGACAAGAACAAAAATAAGGACGGGCAAAATAAGAACGACCAAAACAAAGATAAGCAAAACAAGAATCAGGACAAGAATAATTCTGACAAGAACAAGCAGAATCAGGAAAAAATGAGTCGCGACAATGCCGAACAGCTCTTGAACGCTGCTATCCAGCAAGAGAAAGCTACGAAGCGCAAGATGCAGAAGGCAATGAGCCAGCCACGCCGAAAGGTATATGACAAAAACTGGTAGCTCTGTCTCTTTAGATATTCATTTGTAAGATAAAGAATATAATTTGTAATTAGATAATAAATATGAAACATATAGGTAGGTTTACTATCATCTTGATGATACTGATGAGCGTCAGCATAAATGCTGTTGCCCAACACCTGAAAGTATCGGCTCCATCCCATGTAGCGGCAGGTGAAAACTTCCGTGTTGCGTATACCATCAATGCACGCGACGTGGAGGAATTCCGCATGGGAAACGTGCCGGACGGGCTGGAGGTCATTGCAGGTCCATACACATCGCAACAGTCCAGTTATCAGATGATAAACGGACATACATCATCATCTTCTTCCGTAACGATTACTTATACGCTTTATGCAGCCAAGAATGGTGTTTTCACCATCGGTTCTTCCCAGGTCCTTGTAGGGGGAAAGAAACTGGCATCCCGCGCTGTTAAGATTAATGTTACCGGACAGGCTGCCCATAATCCTAATGGTTCTACCAAGATGCATGGAAGAAATGATAATGATGAACCTCATATGCGACAGGCTGGTTCCAGCATTTCTGGCAGCGACCTCTTCATCAAGGTTTCTGCCAACAAGAAACATGTCACAGAACAAGAACCTATCTTGCTGACTTATAAGGTTTATACTCTGGTTGAACTTACCCAACTGGAGGGTAAGATGCCTGATTTGAAAGGTTTTCATACTCAGGAAGTTCCGCTTCCTCAACAGAAGCAGTTCCATACAGAGATGGTCAACGGCCGACCATACAAATGCGTGACCTGGAGTCAATACGTCATGTATCCGCAGATGACAGGAAAGCTGGAAATACCTTCCATCAATTTCAAGGGAATCGTTGTCCAGCAAAACCGTAATATTGATCCTATGGAAGCTTTCTTTAATGGAGGTTCCGGTTATATTGAGGTTCACAAGGATATCAAGGCTCCGGGTATTACCATTTCGGTTGACCCATTACCTCAACGTCCTGCTGATTTCTCAGGTGGAGTAGGTAAGTTTAATATTTCTGCCACTATCGACAAGAAAGAAGTAAAAGCCGGCGAACCCATCAATATACGTGTGGTTGTAGGAGGTATCGGAAACCTGAAGCTGCTGAAACAGCCTATTATCGAATTCCCGAAAGACTTCGATCAGTATGATGCAAAAATAACAGACAAAACCCGACTTTCAGCCAATGGTCTGGAGGGCAATATGATTTACGACTTCCTTGCGGTACCTCGCAATCAAGGTCAGTATACCATACCAGCCATCGAATTTACCTATTATGATACATCATCATCCAGGTATAAGAC
>CAKRIN010000066.1 GCA_934343805.1 uncultured Lachnospira sp. | reverse complement strand
AAGCCGCGGGTGTCATCAAATTTTTCGGCAGCCTTAATGAGACCAAGGTTACCTTCGTTGATAAGGTCTGGCAAACTCAAACCTTGGTTTTGATATTGCTTGGCTACTGATACTACAAAACGCAGATTAGCTTTGCATAGTTTTTCCAACGCCTTTTTATCGCCTTTCCTTATTTTTTGAGCCAATTCTACTTCTTGTTCCGTAGTAAGAAGCTCTTCATGACCAATTTCTTGGAGATACTTTTCTAACGATGCGCTTTCACGATTCGTTATAGATTGTGTTATTTTAAGCTGTCTCATGGTAGAGTTTAATTTTATGTCATTGCAAAAGTACGCTTTTTGTTTGAAATAACAAAAAAAATAGCAGATATTTTTGAAAATACCTGCTATTTTGTCATTTTTTATCATTTCAGAAGAGGTAAAAACTTATCTCTTCTTCTAAAAACTCTTTGCAATGATTAGTCTTTCTGCAATGGAACTGCAAAGTATGCCTTCTTGCCTGTTGGCCAGATGCCCTGGATATAGAGCACAGGATCCTTGCTGGTTGAAGCACTCTTCACTGCCTTCTGCAGGTCATCGAGTGAACTGATATTGCTGTCGTTGATGCGCTGGATGATGAATCCGCGAGAGATACCTGCATCCTTCAGGGCACCGCTGCTCACCTTCATTACTTCTACGCCATACTTGATGTTGAGCTGATCCTTCATGCTCTGTGTGACAGGACGGAAGGTTCCACCGAGAACATCGAGGTCTGCGCTCTTGATGACAGAAGTATTGCCCTGGGCATTCTTCAAGGTGATGGTCTTGGTGATGGTCTTCTTGTTGCGCAGGTAGGTGATGCTCATCTTGTCGCCAGGACGCTTGCCGTTGAGAGTCTCCTGCAGCTCTGCCATCTTGGTTACCTTCTTGCCGTCTACCTTGGTGATGACATCGCCTTCCTTCAAGTCGGCAGCTGCACCGTTGCCGTCCTCGTCTACCTTGGCAATATATACACCCTCGTTGGTTCCGAGATCCACTTCCTTGCCATTCTCCTTCTGTGCATTGATGTAATTGAGGACATCGCTGCCCTGGATGCTCAACATGACGCGCTGCACGCTACCATACTTTTTGATATCATCTACCACCTTGTTCATGATAGAGGTTGGAATTGCAAAACCGTAACCAGCATATGAACCGGTCTGTGAATAGAGCATGGCATTGATACCTACCAGTTCGCCCTGGGTGTTAACCAAAGCACCACCTGAGTTACCTGCGTTGATGGCAGCATCGGTCTGGATGAAGCTCTCCACGCCGTTGGCACCGAGTGTACGTGCCTTGGCAGAGATGATACCTGCTGTTACAGTATTGTTGAGGCCGAATGGATTGCCCACTGCAATAACCCACTCACCAACCTTTACGTTATCGCTGTTGGCGATAGGAAGAGTAGGGAGGTTCTTGCCTTCAATCTTGATCAGGGCAAGGTCGGTAGTCTTGTCGGTTCCGATGATGCGGGCAGAGAACTCACGGTTGTCGTTCAATGTTACTGTCAATTCGTCAGCACCTTCTACAACGTGGTTGTTGGTCACGATATAGCCGTCAGTACTGATGATGACACCCGAACCGGTAGCTTCGCGCTTAGGGGTCTGAACCTGCTGCTTGCGTGTGCCTCCCTGACCTGGATTTCCGAAGAAGCCGAATGGGTCGAAGAATCCTCCGAACGGATCGCTTTCAACGTCTACGGTCTTTACCTTAGAGTTCTGTACGTATTTGATATGTACCACGGCAGGCAGAGCCTTTTCTGCAGCGAATGTCAAGTCAACTGGCTGACCAGGAGTTGTTGCAGTAGCTGATGTTGCTGCGTTAACCTTCATGAATGAACCTGCAGAGAATGCGAGTGAACCTACGCACAATGCAGCGATTACGTAATTTGTTACTTTTTTCATGTTTCTTATTTTTTAATTTTCTATTCTTTTATTCTAAGTTAGCAGCTAAAAGTGTGCCAAACTATTTTGGGGCAATAGCTGTTGCTTTTCGGTTGCAAATATAGAGTCATTTTCTGATATACGTTCATTTCTGCTTCGTTTTTTATTCGGTTTTAACATTTAAAATTAACACTTTAACGGCTATTAAACAAGAAATGCCCTATTTTTACAAATATTCAGTACTTAAGTTATTTTCCTTACTTCTGTATATGAAGTTAAAAAAATGTCATTGCTTAATATTTGTAAATAGAAACCCATAGAAATCTCCGTTTATTTGAGTTTCTTTCCTCTTTTTTCTCTTTTCCCATTCGAAAAGAGAGGCAAAAAAGGCAAAAGAGATAAAAAAAATGGAGATAAATTTCCCTTTCTTCTTTTTTTTTCTTACCTTTGCATATCGAAAGCAGTGCTCCGGCTTGTCGCTGGCATTCCTTTATGGGGATGCGAGAGGAAAGTCCGGGCAGCATAGGGCATCCCACTTCCGAAACTAGAAGCTATTGGTGACAGTAGGTGTCGGTAGAAGAAAATAACCGCCCGAAACTTATTCCGTAGCGATGAAGCTTGCTTCATCGTGGTTTAGTGTCGGGTAAGGGTGAGAAGGTGGTGTAAGAGACCACCAGCTGGCGGGTGATCGTCAGGCTGTACCATCTGGGAGCTGTAAGCTCATGTATACCACAGATTGAGGGCGGCTCGTCCGATTGTTCCTTCGGGAACTGCTGTGGAGGGTAGAGTGCTTGAGCCCAGGGGTGACTCTGGGACTAGATAAATGACAAGCGCCTG
>CAKRIN010000065.1 GCA_934343805.1 uncultured Lachnospira sp. | reverse complement strand
GCCGGGGCTTTTGCTCACAATAGGTAATTCTGACAGAAAGAAGCCTTTAACTCTTGTAGGACCCAAGGGGCTTGGCAGGGTAGTTTCTTCGCTCAGGGTAATCGCACCAGAGCTGCCATTTGAACTTAAGCTGATAGAACTTACGAATCAGCAGGAGCATTTGTCAATATGCGGATATGAGATAGATGCATTCAGGGTTAATCATGCTGTTATATGTTATGGGTATTCGATTAGTATTCCAAGAATAGGCAAGTTTGATGTAGAGAAGGCGAAAGAACTTGGTATTCCGTGCAGCATGTGGAATAAACTGCAGCATGGAACAGCGGTTATAATAGATGATAAAGAATATACGCCGGATATGGTTATGGGGGCGGCAAGAAAAGGGCTTAAAGTAACATATTGTACAGATAGCAGGCCTGTTCAGATTATATCAGATAATGCTAAGGAATCAGATCTTTTCATATGTGAGGGCATGTATGGAGAGGATGGTAAGGAAGCTAAGGCAAAGGAATATAAGCATATGACCTTTACAGAAGCGGCACAGCTTGCAAAGAATGCGGATGTCAGGGAAATGTGGCTGACACATTATAGTCCTTCACTTGTAAGACCACAGGATTATGTTGATAAGGCAAGAAAGATATTCCCTGCTACAATAGCAGCTAATGATGGAAGAACAGTTGAGTTAAAGTTTGACGATGAGGGTTAGATTATGAAAAAATACGGAAGGACGATAATTGTAATAGCAGTATTGGTTGCGTTGGGGCTGGGATATTACTATTACCTTGCTAATAAGGATACAGGTAAAGATGCTACTGATATTGCAGCAGATACCAGTGAGGTTTCTGTGCTTATTTCAAAAGATATTATGGCTAATTATCCGGAATCACCTAAGGATGTAGTTAATCTGTATGCAAGAATAACGAAGGCATATTATGATACATCACTTACTGATGAACAGATTGAAGCATTAGGAAAGCAGGCACGTCTGATGTTTGATGATGAATTAAAGAATACGCAGACAGATGCGGATTTCTATGAGAAACTTAAGGAAGATATAGGCAATTATAATTCAACCAAAACACGTATAAGTTCATATGTTATACAGAGTGCTGCCAAGACTAAATATTCAACATTTAAAGACAGGCAGTATGCATCAATCGCATTAGTGTATTATCTGAGACAGGGTGACAAGCTTATAGATTCACCAACAAAATTCACCTTAAGAAAAGATGATGATGGACACTGGAAAATCCTTTTCTGGGAGCTAACTGAAATAGACAGCGATACATAATAATAGGAGATATAAAATGAGCGAAAAAGATGATGTTCTTATTCTTGCAATAGAAAGTTCATGTGACGAGACAGCAGCAGCAGTAGTAAAGAATGGAAGAGAGGTATTGTCAAATGTGATTAATACCCAGATAGCCATACATACAGAGTATGGTGGTGTACTTCCTGAAATTGCGTCAAGAAAACATATAGAAAATATTAATCCTGTAATAAGGAAAGCACTTGAAGATGCGGGAGTAACACTTGATGATATAGATGCAATAGGTGTTACATATGGTCCTGGGCTTGTGGGAGCACTTCTTGTCGGAGTTGCGGAGGCTAAAGCAATAGCATTTGCAAAGAATAAACCATTAGTAGGGGTACATCACATAGAAGGTCATATTAGTGCCAACTATGTTGAGAATAAAGAACTCGAACCTCCTTTTGTTGCGCTTGTTGTTTCGGGAGGACATACACACCTTGTTAAGGTCAACGACTATGGCGAGTATGAAATAGTTGGAAGAACAAGAGATGATGCGGCAGGAGAAGCATTTGACAAGGTTGCAAGGGCAATAGGATTGGGATATCCGGGAGGACCTAAGATAGATAAGCTTGCAAAGGAAGGCAATCCGGATGCAATAGAATTTCCAAGAGCACATGTTGATGATGCTCCTTATGATTTTTCGTTCAGTGGAATAAAGTCAGCAGTGCTTAATTGTATTAACTCTGCCAATATGCAGGGAAAAGAGATAAACAGGGCTGATGTAGCAGCGTCATTCCAGAAGGCGGTAGTAGATGCTCTTGTTTCACGGGCAGTAAGGCTGGCAAAAGAATGTGGAATGGATAAGCTTGCAATAGCTGGAGGAGTTGCGTCTAATTCAGCGCTTCGGGCAGCAATACAGGAAGAGTGCACAAAGAATAACATCAGATTCTATTCGCCATCACCTATATTATGTACAGATAACGCAGCTATGATAGGAGCGGCGGCATATTATGAATATATTAAAGGAGTTCGTCATGGCTATGATTTAAATGCTGTGCCGAACCTTAAATTAGGAGAACGCATATAATGAATACGGCTATAGTTCTTGCGGGTGGAAGTGGAAAAAGAATGCATAGTGAAATTCCAAAGCAGTATATGCAGCTTAATGGAAAGCCTGTTATATATTATTCGCTGAAAGCATTTGAAGAAAGTGAACATGTGGATGAGATTATTCTTGTTACAGCAAAGGAATATATAGAATATGTCAGAAATGAAATTGCAGGTTCTCAATTTGCTAAATTAACAAAAATCATTGAGGGCGGCAAAGAACGTTTTGATTCAGTGTGGGCAGGTTTACAGCAGATTAGTGAAAAAGGGTATGTATATATACATGATGGGGCAAGACCATGTATAAATCAGAATATAATAAATGCGTGCTGGGAAACGGTCGTCCAGACTGATGCGTGTGTTGCGGCAGCACCGGTTAAAGACACAAT
>CAKRIN010000064.1 GCA_934343805.1 uncultured Lachnospira sp. | reverse complement strand
GCGCCGGAAATGCCCGCCTGACGCCAGATTAAATCCCGGTATTTTCCGGTTTTATCATAGCTGTCCCACAAGGCGTTCGTGCCCGCCGTCGTGTAGTTTTTGTCGCCGCCCGGCGCTGTGCGGATGACCTTCTTGATCAGGTTGATGCAGTCCAGCTCGCTGTAAGGCGTCCCAATCAGCCCCCGCGCCGTGCGGATGGCCTCGCCTGTATCAATCATCCCACGCACCTCCCGCGCGGATGAAGCGGCCAACCAGACAGCCCGCCGCGAAGATGATCGCGCCGCCGATGATGATGCCGAAAATAATCATGGTTTTGTCTCCTCCTTTTATTAACTAAAGCCACATTTAGTTAATTAGATAGTAAATATATGGGACAATCGCATCCGCAATTTGATTCATCCCGTTTGTATTGCAATGCGTCGCATCACCAGCTGTTGTGATCGTCTTGCTTATTCTTCTTCCTACAGTAACAGTTTTCAAATTATAAGCATTGATTCTATCAACAAACATAAATGATGGACAAACAGCTACATAGCTTTTATATTCTGTTGTTTCTCCAAATTCATTTATCAGTGCTTCATAATATACAATTTGATTATTTGACCGCATAAATTTTGATATTTCGTTTGACGTATCGCCACCATATCCCAATGGATTTACATTTAGAACAATCTTTGCTTTTGGATAATCTACATGCATTCTATCAACAGCAATTTTCGCTTTTGCAATAATGGCTGCTAGTGATTCAACTGTATGATATTCTCTATTGCCAACATCATTATATCCAATCGAAAATACAACAACATCCGGTGGATTGTAATTCCATTTATTTATATAATAGTTGAAATCAAGTTCATCACTTGTTGGATTCCAAAATGGATTATAATAGATTTTTTCCACACCATTATAAGTAATAGAATCATCTCCACTTGGAGTTGTAGAACCAATACTTGCGTTTGATGTTTTTGTAAGCGTTCCGCTAGTCGGAATGTTGTTTGCCGCTGTGTCAGTATCAGTTGTTGTTCCAGAAGAAGAACCACCGTAATTGCTATCAACATTAAAATTTCCAAGTATGAGCTTTCCGTTTCCAGTGGAGTCAATAGATACGCCTCTAACAGTCCATTTAAAACCGTTTTGATCCTGATAGGTTGTACCCGGATAGCCAGTTGTAGGAAGATTGGTGACGCCTATCACATTAACAATGATAGCTCTACCCTGTCTTGTGGTTACAAAGTCCCATGTTCCACCGCTTCTAGCTTCGTGTCTCTTGCCATTTTCACCCATATTGCCAATCAAATTAACCGTAATATTATCCTCTTCAATATCTTCTCTGATTGTTCCAACGTAAGTGCCGATGTCAGTAAAACTATCTCCCACACATAATATATTAAAAGATTCTTTACTCGGTGCAGATACAACAGAGTATTTTTTAGTTTCGTTCACCGTTCTTCCGAGACAATCTTGAAAATGATATGATATTGATTTATCTGTGATCTCAGACAGTGGTGTAGCATACGCAATATTTCCGGTATTTGTCAACATGTTTTGAGATGCAGTTTTTGGGAGAATATCGGCATTTTTAATCATATTCTCCATATATAGCACAGCCTGCTTGTTTTTTTGAATAATCAATCTTTCAGGAGGCACTGGCGATAAAGGGGCTAAACCATTTAATTTTGATTTTAATTCCTCCGTGAATGAAAATTCGCCAGGTGACAAGTCATACGATTTATCACCATCGACAATACAATATAGTTGCAGACGGTTTTTCTTTAGGGTAATTCTAGCATATACTGCATTATTTATATATGGGATATATACTCCATCGTTTTCAAGTTTAACCGAAGAATCTTTTATATATACTTTATCTGCATCATAAAGTGCAGCATAAACATTTCCGACACTTAAATTAACAGATAAGCCCTCTTTATTTATGCGTATATAATCTGTTATACAGTATTCACTTGAATATTTATTAGAAGTAACAACTCCAATAGAGTTTATAAAGCAACCCGTATATGTATCATCAGCGTCATACGTGATCTTATCAAAATCAATTAAGTTTGTAACGACATTGCTGACAATCGGTTCAACCTTGCTTTCTACCGCGTCAACCTTGCTTTCTACCGCGTCAACTCCCGTGTATTTTTTGGGAATAATGGTTGACGAGATATTATAGATACTATAATATGCCTTATATACTCCAACCGTCACGCCTTCTCCAAGAGAGACCTGCATTGCAATAACAAGAACCGTTTGTTCTGCAAGTTCAAAGTTATATGTTCCGCATTTTGTCATTCTAAAAAGCTCTTGACCATTGATTTTGTCTTTATAAACAATTAAGTATCCAGCAGATGAAAAAACACGGTTATATAAGTTAAACATATATTTTCCGGCAGCAAGTGTTATTGTTTTTCTTACATTTACATAATTGCCCCCCGTGTAATTACTTTCTAATTTTCCATTATCGACCATACTATCAACGATATCGGTTACACCTATTGTGATGTTACCCAAATCTTCCTTTAGCTGACTAATCGCTTCTCCCGCAGCCTTTGCGTCCGCCGCCTCGCCCTCCTTTGTCAGCGTCGCGTCGATGACAGCATCTTTCCCCGGTTCGCCCTGTGGCCCTTGTGGGCCTGCCGTGCCCGGTTCGCCCTGTGGGCCCGTTTCGCCCTGCGGGCCGGTGTCTCCCTTCGGCCCTTGCGGTCCTACAAAGTCGCCATCATCCAACCGCCGCTGTACTTCGTCCGCGACTGCCTG
>CAKRIN010000063.1 GCA_934343805.1 uncultured Lachnospira sp. | reverse complement strand
CCATCTGGCTTAGAGCTGAAAAGCTTGTTGTCGAGCCAGTACTGATACCATTTACTTTCCACTGCTTGTGGATCGTACTTACTTGCTAATTCCATTCTTAATATGTCTTTTTAATTTTCTAATCTTTTTATCATCGAAAACTGCCCCAAAAGTTACCGCAAACAATCAATTATACGATAAAATATGCAAGTTTCCTTAAAAATACGGTGCAAAGATACTACTTTTTGAGCGAAAATCATTATCTTTGCATGAAAAAATTGCAGAATGGCTAGTCAGATACCATATTTAGACGTACAAAACCTCACCAAACGATTTGGTGCGCAGGTTCTTTTTGATAAGATTTCCTTCTCTATCGCTGAAGGACAGAAGGTGGGACTCGTGGCACGTAATGGCACGGGAAAGTCTACCTTGATGTCTGTTCTGATGAATAAGGAGGGACATGAAAGCGGTGATATCATCTATCGTCGCGATTTGAAGATAGGATATTTGGAGCAGTCTCCTCAATTCGATCCAGAGGAGAGTGTGCTCGATGCATGTTTCAATCATGAGGGAGACCCGGAGAAGGTGCTCCGTGCCAAGCAGATCCTGACCCAGCTACATATTACCAATATGGAGCAGCCGATGGGGCAGCTTAGCGGAGGACAGCAGAAACGTGTTGCCCTGGCTAATGTGCTGATAGAGGAGCCCGATTTCCTGATGCTCGATGAGCCTACCAACCATCTTGATCTGGAAATGATAGAATGGCTGGAGGGATACTTGAACAGAGGAAACAAGACCATCTTCATGGTTACTCACGACCGTTTCTTCCTGGACAAGGTGTGCAATACCATCCTGGAACTTGACGATAAGACGATTTATACCTATAGAGGCAATTATGCTTACTATCTGGAGAAACGTCAGGAGCGCATGGATAATCTCCGGGCTGAAATTCAGCATTCCAAGAATCTCTATCGCAGAGAGTTGGACTGGATGCGCCGCCAGCCTCAGGCACGTGGTCATAAGGCTAAGTATCGTGAAGATGCCTTTTATGAACTGGAGAAGGTAGCTAAGCAACGTATCGAAGACCGACAGGTCCGTTTGAAAGCATCTACCGTATATATCGGTTCCAAGATATTTGAATGTCAGTATGTAAGCAAGGCTTTCGATGACCGTGGTAAGAAGAAGGTGATACTCGATAACTTCTATTACAACTTTGCCCGATTCGAGAAGATGGGTATCGTGGGTAATAACGGAACGGGTAAGTCTACCTTCATCAAGATGCTCTTGGGTGAAGTTCAGCCGGACAGCGGTAAGTTTGACATCGGTGAGACGGTTCGCTTCGGTTATTTCTCGCAGGAGGGATTGAAGTTCAAGGAAGACCAGAAGGTGATTGATGTCATTACTGAGATTGCCGATTATATCGACTTGGGTAATGGCAAGCACATGACGGCTTCGCAGTTCCTGCAGTTCTTCCTCTTTACTCCAGAGGAACAGCACAACTACGTATATAAGTTGAGTGGAGGCGAGAAGCGCAAGCTCTATCTCTGTACGGTGCTGATGAGGAATCCTAACTTCCTGGTTCTCGATGAGCCTACCAACGACCTTGATATCCAGACACTCCAGGTGTTGGAGGAATACTTGCAGGATTTCGCCGGTTGCGTTATCGTAGTAAGTCACGACCGCTATTTCATGGACAAGGTAGTAGATCATCTTCTAGTGTTCAAGGGTGAGGGCGAGATACAGGATTTCCCAGGCAACTATACCCAATATAGAGATTGGAGCAAATTGCAGGAAAAGGATGAGGCAGAGAAAGCTGCGGCTGCGGCTAAAACTGCCAGCAATAATGCTGCAGTCAATGATGGCGCTGGCACAGCCCAGCGTGACGCCAACTTTGAGAACAAGCGCAAGATGAGCTACAAGGAGAAGCGTGAATATGAACAGCTGACCCAGGAAATTGATAAGCTCACCGCAGAACAGAAGAAGTTGGAGGAAGCTCTGTGCAGCGGAACGCTTTCGGTAGATGAATTGACAGAAAAGAGCAAGCGACTGCCGGAAATCAAGGATGAACTTGATGAGAAGGAAATGAGATGGCTGGAATTGTCAGAGATGCTATAGACTTTGAACTTTGAACATTGAACTTTGAGGTTTAAGCATTGAACTTTATGATTAGTTCGTTTGCTGACATTTAGTGATTAACATAATAATAGAAAACATAACGATGGAAATTAAGAAATCTGAATTTACAATATCTGCTCCACGAGTGAGCATGTGTCCTAAGGATAATAAGGCTGAGTACGCCTTTATCGGTCGAAGCAATGTGGGTAAGTCTAGTCTTATCAATATGCTTTGCAATCATAAAGGTTTAGCTAAAACTTCAGCCACGCCGGGTAAGACGTTGCTGATCAATCACTTCATTATCAATAATGAATGGTATCTGGTTGACCTTCCCGGCTATGGATTTGCCAAGCGCTCCAAGACAGTCCAGAAGCAGTTGGAGCAGATGATCAGCAGTTATATCCTTCAGCGTCCTCAGTTGGCAAACGTCTTTGTTCTTATCGACGTGCGCCATGACCAGCAGAAGATTGACCGTGAATTCGTAGACTGGTTGGGCGAAAGCAATGTGCCATTCTGTATCGTTTTCACCAAGGCAGATAAGTTGGGACCGGTAAAGGCTCGTATGAATGCCGAGAAATGGATGCATGCATTGGAAGATCGCTGGGAAGAGCTTCCTCCTTACTTCATTACTAGTAGTGAGAAAAAGATGGGACGCGACGAAGTCCTCGATTATATTGACGAGATCAACAAGTCGCTTGCTGGAGAATAAAAATCATCGAAACGTATGAAACAGATCAATTGGGGATTTATCGGCTGCGGAGAAGTAACCGAAAAGAAGAGCGGACC
>CAKRIN010000062.1 GCA_934343805.1 uncultured Lachnospira sp. | reverse complement strand
CATAGTAATCCATATAATTGGGAAAACAGAAGAATTTATCTCGCCCATTTGGCTTGGTTCTGTTTATTATATTGCCTAGAACTTTCCACCTCATTCTGCAGTCTATCAAGTTTCTCCGACATTGTTTCTGTCCTATCCTTTGAAACAACTACATTGTCATAGCCTTTCTTCCAACCTTCAACTTTCTGCTGATAATCTGCAAATGCCGTCTTAGATTCCTTATAACTTAGATAAAATTCATTCATGTTCTCAAATCCATAGTTGCGAACCATGTTTGAAAGTCCAATCTTCAGGCGATCAATATAATCTGTCTTTTCATCAATCTTTCTCTGCAACTCTGCTTTCCTTGTGAGCTTTGCCAAACCTTTTAAATCTGACAATTCAATCTCAAAATTACCTCTTCGCTGTTCTGCCTCAAAGATAAGTTTATTCTGATTATCAAGCTCTTCCTTTATCTTCTTTAGTTTGGTATAATCGGCTACCACTGGTGTCATTACAGGCTTGGCAGGTGTTTTCTGAGTAGCAACCATCTCTTTCGATGGTGAGGTAATAACATTCTCAGCTGATTCCCCTTGCTTTGGTTTTATATCCTCAATAATTGCATTTTCTTCAATATGCGTAGCTGTATCTGCCACTATATGACTTACATTATCAGTCTTATCAGCTATCACAACATCCGTATGCTGTATCTTACTCCAAATAGTTCTGGCTGCTTCAAGCACCTTCGATATCAGCAGTACCAACTCCGTAATCGCCATATTTAGTATCAATGTTAATCGTTGTGGTTTGTTTCCATATCGTTGAATCGACCTTTTTATCGGTTCTGTGATATGTTCCCTTTTTATCTGTAAAATATCATCCATAGGAACATCGCTTATGATTGCCCTGTCAACTTCGCGATTCCAATCCATCCGTAGCTTATTATCCTGCTCAATCTGTTCTACCTTTGGATTATTCCTGCCAATTTTTTTAGTAGCAAGATATGGACCATTACGGTCAAATACTGTTAATCTGTCTTTTTCATCCGTTACCCAGCGGTTTATCATTCTGGTATAGAATAACTTTACCTCGTCCAGAAAATCTTCCTGCTTGAACCTCGTATTCTTTGAAGTAAACAGCTTCTTCTCATAGATTTCTCCTTTTTTGATAACCTTACACCTTTTGCGGATATTGCCAGCTTCATCAAGGATTTCTTTCTTAGTTCTTACATGATTACCACGCTCATCATAGAACATATTTCTTGTGGCAGTCTTGATAACCGGCTCTGCCAAAAGCTGCCTTTCAGAAAAGATAAGATGGATATGGAAATTTGTCATACGCTTGTTATGGTGAAGTGCCACAACACATTCTACGCCATACTTTTCCTTAAACTTATCTGTAAATGATCTAAGCACAATATTAGGCATTCCTTGTTCAAAAAGTGATTCTGGCAGAGCAATGATAAGCTCCCTTGCCTCGATACATTTTCCCTCAACACCGCTTTTCTTAAATTCCTGCTGGCTACATCGTGCAAGTTCTGTCCAGTAACTTCTTTCCGTAGTTTCATAGACCGCATACAGATGTTCCTGCTTTGCATGGCTTGATATATAGGTTATTCTTCCCCGGACATTCGACAGTTTGGTCATCTGTATAAATGAATGTCTTGTTGTCAATGTGCTTTCTTCTCCTTCCTCTGATAATTGGAATGAAAGATGAACAGATAATATAAGTGGTATTGCTGTTGGCTTATTGCCGTATCCGGCATAACCAAATGCGACAGCATTTGTATAAGTCACGCTTGCGTGGCTTTGCTCCCTGCAAGGGCGAAATACGCTGAGCATAAACCGTAGGTTTGTGCGAGGGGTGTATTTCGCTCTCAAACGCCGAGGGCTTTGATATCTTGTGATTTGTCAGTCTTCCATTCCGTTAATTGGTTGTTGCATATCAGAAGAAGCACATGTTATAATCCTCTTGCGTGTAGGTATATCATGGCTTCGGTCTGATATATCAGGGGCGGTTTCATTAGAAGCCGCCTCTTTTAAGTTATTACTTTTCTTGTGACTGCTTTTACGTTGCTCTTATCTCTTAAGTCTCTGCCTTCGTTGACTTCCATAAACTTTTCAAGCATATCCGTTTTTATGAGAACTTTTCTTCCTACCTTTAGAACCGGAAGTTTTTCCCACTCAACAAGTTTTCTCAGAGTGTTTCTTCCAATTCCTGTATAATTAGCAGCATCTTCTATAGATAAAGCTATCTTTCTTTCCGCCATTTAATCCTCTTCTTTTAAATTGCATTATGCAATTTATTTTTCTGTCAGTATATCGCGTTTATATTTTATTGTCAAGCGTTACGAAATTATAAAGATAATTACGGCATTGCATATTGCAATTTTGTTTTTTATATGATATAGTATGAACATACCGAAAGGAATAACCGAAAAGGAGGCAGACAACATGAAGGATAAGGAACTTCGCCGGATTATCGGTGAGAGAGCTAAAAGCCGCAGAACAGAACTAAACCTTACACAACCTTATGTTGCAGACAAGATGGGAGTCACCGCTTCCACCATACAGCGTTATGAAGCTGGAACAATCGACAATACCAAGAAGATGGTACTCGAAGGACTTTCCGAAGCACTTCATGTATCTGTGGAATGGCTTAAAGGCGAAACTGACAGCTACGAAACAGATATAACAGATAAGAAAGAACTTCTTATAAGAGACGCTATGACAGGTATTATCGAAAATCTACCAACTAACCTTGATAATGCAGATGGAGATTTCGCCAAGAACCTGTTGCTGGCAATATTAAACGAATACAAGCTCTTTGCTGATTCATTTACAAATGCCTGCAATAACTTCAAGGGAAATACAGAATATGCAGATGTAGCAGCCAAGATGGGTTTTGAATCCAATCAGGAATACAATGAGATAATGTTTTTAAGAGAGATAACCCACTCTGTTAATGCATTCAATGACATAGCTGACATCATAAGAACATATTCCAAGAATCCGGATGTGGCGGCACAGAGACTATCCCATCTCTTAGAAGATAATTCCGATTCGGTATAGAATGACAACCGGAGTTATGATACAATGAGCACAAGCGAGTCAAGCTGTTTACAGATTTGACGAGCGGCGAATTGGCTTATGGACTTGTCCATAAGATGCCTACACGCAAGAAGCATTTCA
>CAKRIN010000061.1 GCA_934343805.1 uncultured Lachnospira sp. | reverse complement strand
AAGAGGATGACCCAGGCAATGATGAGCACCACCAGGTTGAGCGACATGGTGAGCACCTGATATGGCTTCGCCACATTGGCAGGACTATAGCCTATCAGAAGCAGGTTCTCCAACTTGGATGAGTTCTTCTGTACCAAGAGGTAGATGCTGAGCATCAGAATGTAGAAACTCAGGATGGAGATGACCAGTCCGATAATCATTACCATGGATACCATCATGCGAAGGAAATAGGTGGTCTTCTCGGCATCAAGCTTGTCGGTCTCCACCTCATATCCGTTATCATCCAGGTATTTGGTGATGTTCTCGTCTCCCGGATTGCCTACCTCTACGATGAGACGGTTAGGATCACTCTTCTGGTTTGGAGCAAACTCCTGGTTACTCCAGTCCATAAATGCCTGTGGCACGAGGATGGTGTTGAGACGGGAAGAGAAGCCGATGACCTTTCCCTTGAACTGCTCCTTCTTGCCGGCTGCCTGAATCTGGATATTGAAATCGATCATTCCCATCAGTCCATCGCTGATTTTCGGGAGCGAATGACTCTGGGCGAATCCGAAGTTATACATATTAATATAGGTACGCGGGAGGATGATTGGCACTTCCTTGGCTCCTGGCGTATACTTCCAGTCCTTGAGCGGCACATCGACAAAGCCGTCGGGCACACTCTCAAAGAAGAGTTCGCTGTTCAGTACATTCACGCCGTTGACGCCCATCTGGGCATCTACCTTATATTCCGTAGAGGTGAACTTTCCCACCTTCTTCACGAACTTCTGGTCTCTGACATCATCTATCTCAGCACCCGTGAAGGTATTGGAGCGGCCGCTGATGGTATTTCCCATACCTATCTTCTTGCTCATGATGAGATAGTCGGCTTTCATGAAACTGTCTTCCTGTGTGAAGACAGGCAGCACGTCCTTGTAAAACTGGAAGCCGAAAAGGACGATGAGCATACCGAAGAGATTGGCAAAGGCGAAACCTGCAAACTGCGGTATGCTAATATGCTGACGAAGTAATTTCCAAACTAAATTCATTTTTGAATTGTTGAATGTTAAGTGTTGAATGATAAATTACAACTTAAAAGTGTGCTCGTAAGGCAAGTCCATGTGCTTACCGATACTTGTTACGATGACTCCTGCCCCCTGCTCCTTGGCTTCTGCCATCATGATTTCCGCCATGATACGGGAGTTGTTGTCGTCGAGGTGACTGATAGGTTCATCGGCAAGGATGAAGTCGAAAGGCTGACAGAGCGCTCGCATCATCGCCACACGCTGCTGCTGTCCGAACGACATTCTTCCAATCTTTGCATCCACCTTGTCGGCGATACCGAGCATATCAAACCATTTCAAGATCTGCTCACGGCTTTTGAATCCGGTAATCTTGTTTTTGATTTCTACGTTCTCCAGGGCAGTAAGCTCCGGGAAGAGACGAAGTTCCTGAAAGAGGTGGCTGATATGACGCTTTCTCATTTCCACCCAATCCTTAACCTTATAATTAGCGGTAACATCCTTGTCGAACATCACGCTTCCGCTGTAGTCGTGACGATAGCCGAGCACATAGCTGCAGAAAGTACTCTTTCCGCTGCCACTCTCTGCCTCGATAAGATAAAGATGCCCTTTCTCGAAGGTGACATCCTGCTTCCATATCTCCGAATCCAGGTCATTGCGCTGGGCGAAGACCTGTGGGAGAACGGAATGAAGCTGAATCTTTTCCACGTTATATTATTTAATGTATAATTATTAATGTTTAATTGCAGGAACAACCTTACATTTAAACCCTTTTTGCCCTTTTACCTTTAAAATTAGGACGGGGGGACCTAGCGATGGAATCGCTAGGAACGGGGGCGCAAGGGGGCAAGAGGGGGCAAGAGGGGGCAAGGTTCTTTTTAGCTTTTTGCCCTTTTAGCTTTTACTCTTTTTTCCCTTTTTGCTTTTACTCTTTTTTCCCTTTTTGCCTTTTACTTCAAGGTATAGACCACAGAAGAAAGGTTGCCGAATACTGGAGACAGCAGACCGGTTACGGTAGAGATGGCATCGTCCTTGCCGGAACCGTTACCATCAGAACTCTTGGCGAGATTGATGACCATCGCCAGCTTCTGACCCACGATGAGCTTCTGAATCTTAGCATCTATCGGATGATTGCTTGGCTTCACGGCATACTGGGCAGTGAGTTCATCGCTTCCGCTGTAGAACTGCTTGTCATCGGTTACGCCGAAGTAGAAAGACATCTTTCCGTCGGTATAGAAATAAGCATTCTTAGCCCAGTTGGCAATCTTTGCCCCCGGAGGACATGATTTCTTCCAGTAATCTACATCGTCCAACCACTTGCTGTGAGCCAGCTTAGCCGCCATCATCATCTTCATGTCGGCATCGCCCAAGGTAGGCATCACGAAAGCCATATCTCCATCCACGCTTCGGATGATGTTGTCCATATCCACCGCCTGGTTGATACCCATGAGGAGGGTCTGCAAACCACTGTTACTCTGCATCATAGGCAGGAACTGTTCGCCCTTTACATTCATGAAGATACCTGCCAGGGCATCGCCCGGCATCGACTTGACGTAGTTGCCCTTAATAGGACGATAGTTAGCAATTGCCTTCTGCAAGGCAGCATCGATGGTTTTATTGAAAGAGAATGTTTCGCCATGAATCTGCAGGATACCGTCCTTGACATTCATCTCGGCAGCAATCACCACCTGAGAAGGATCGGTATCCTTCGGAGCACCGAGGGTAAACGGAGCGATGAATTTCTCAGGCAATGCCTGTGCCTGAGCCACCATTGCCATCGGAGAAGTGATGGTCTGCAAGCGCTCGAACAATGGCGAAGCGGTAATGCCTTCCTCTTCATCAGCCTTGAGATATCTTACCATCTGCTGCTGGAGCTGAGCCTGCGCATCAGCCACTACCGGTCCCATGACGAGGAGCGCCTTGTCAGAGAAGCCTACGAGCCATGAATCCTTCAAGACTGCAAAATGGAAGCCCTTGCGTTCCTTTACTTCGGATGCGATATGCTGCTTGGCAAGAGAAGCAAGCCAGTCCTCTACATCCCCCTCGCTGCTGACCTTGGCACAGAGTCCGAGATTTCCGTCAGCACTTTCGAAAAGGTACATCTTTTCGGATATGTCGATTCCACACTTGTCTACATCATCCACATGAAGCAGGGATTTGAGCATGCCAGCCTTGTCTTCCGCATGAACATCGGAAGCCATCTGCTGCATATCCACCGAAATAAGTGCAGTACTTTTCTTAGGAATGGCATTGAGATAGTCGCTGCCAGAACATGATGCGAGCATCCCGACAAGG
>CAKRIN010000060.1 GCA_934343805.1 uncultured Lachnospira sp. | reverse complement strand
TTCGTGCTTTCCATCTTGCAGCATTGCAAGAAAGAAGGCATTCCTACGGGTTGCATCGTCAACAATCCTCACGCTCCCATCGCCCAGGCTGCCGATTATCCCGTAGAAGTCATTACTGGACCGGAATTCGTAACGGGAAGTACCCGCATGAAAGCAGGCTCATCGCAGAAGATGATTCTGGACATGATCAGTACTTCCCTTCAGATAAGGCAAGGACGAGTGGAAGGCAACAAGATGGTGAACGCCAAACTCATCAACCATAAACTCATCGACCGTGCCTGCCGCATCTTCATGGAACGCAATCCGCAATATACGGACTACGAAGAAGTGAAACTGCTGATTCTGGAATCAGGAAGCGTGAAGAAGGCAGAAGAGAAATTACATCTTCTCGGTGCCGTACATATCGTTCCACCAACTGGCATCATCCTGTAACCACTTGGCAAACCAGGCAAAGATAGTATCTTGCCACTTGAGGCGCTTCTCGTAGTCTATGATGTGATGGTCCTGGTCTTTTACCAATACCATCGCTGTTGGACGGCCGAGGAGCTTCAATGCATTATAGAGCTGGATACTCTCGCCCACTGGTACATTGTTATCGGCAGTACCATGCACAAAGAGCAACGGTGTATGAATCTTATCAGCATTATAGAGCGGACTCTGATCTACAAAGAGATGCTTGTTGGTCCAAGGATACTCATTCGCCATGGAAACTTCGCTATAGCTGTAGCCCCAATAGCCCTCGCCCCAATAGCTGGTATGATCGCTGATACCGGCATGAGAGATGGCTGCAGCAAAGAGGTCGGTCTTGGTCTGCAAGTATTGGGTCATGAATCCACCATAGCTTGCACCGATACATCCTATCTTCTTACTGTTCACGAAGTTATGTTCCTTACAGAAAGCCTGTGTGCTGGCAATGATGTCTTCTGCCACGCCCTCGCCTGCCGTATCCACATGGCGGGCAGAGAACTTCTGACCGAAACCGGTAGCACCACTAGGATTAACCACCAGAACTACATATCCCATCGCTGCATATACATGATGAGGATAGCGACTCTGGAACATACGGGTGGTAGGACTGCAACCGCCGTAGTAATTCACAATCATAGGATATTTCTTCGCAGCATCGAAGTGAGGAGGCAGATAGTAACGGCAGCAGAGTGTATCGCCACGAGAGTTCACATAGTTCCATGCCTTGCAGTCGCCCAGCTCGATGTCCTTTAGCAGTCGGGCACTGAGATCATCTACCAGCAGAGCCTTCTGTGCCTTGGTATTCATCTTGTAGAGACGGTCGGCATTGGAAGCACTCTGACCCGAGAACGCCATTTCTACAGCAGCAGATGCAAGCGAGAAGCTCTTGATATTCTCCTCAGGAGTCTTCAGAAGAGTGAACTTTCCAGTCTTGGGATTGAGCTGGAAGAGATGCATGCAGTCTTTATCCTCGGCAGTAAAATAGATGTTTCCATCCGCCTTGCTCCAATCCACGCTCTGCACGTTAGGGTTGAAATCCCTGGTCATCGGTTTCACCTTCTTGTCTGCCAAGGACATCAGATAGAGCTGGGTATCCACCATACTAGGTGTCTGTCCCTCTTCTACATTCTTTCCGATGCCATTGAAAGCCTCAGGCGAACCGGTTATGAGGATGCTCTTGCCGTCTGGCGAGAACTGGGCACTATTGATGAATTCTCCCTTCTCTACCAAAGTCTCCACGCTCATATCGTTCAGATTGAGACGATAGAGGGAATTGACCGTTGTAGGACGCTTGGTAAGACGCTCCTCGCTCTTGCCGATGAGCAGATAGCGGGAGTCGGCAGAGATATCATTGAGATATACATTGTGATAGCCGAAAGTAAGCGGCTGGAGGATGCCCGATGCCAAATCATACTTGGCAAGATTGCTGCGGTTTCTCCATCCAGGCTGACGGTCATCAGGCTCCTTTACATCAAACACCTGAGCATCCTGCTTTCTACCCTCCATATAAAGCGTATAGATAAGCGATTTCTCATCAGGAGTAAACTGGAACCAGCCTTCCGGAATATTAGCCGCCATCACCTCGCGCTCCATATTCAGCGGATTGATGGTGATAAGCTGCATGGCTCCGTCTGCCTTTCCTTCACCGGCGATGGCATTGTCGCCCGCCTTCTCGGTAAAGTACATCTTGTTGGTGCGAGGCATCCATCTTACGTTCTCCTCAAAGGAAGCAACTACCTTGTTGGTCTGGCTGTTTCTCACCTCGTTGATGCTATGGTTCTTGCCCTGACGGTCTACCCAAGTCTTGCGCACAATCATAAACTTGCCATTTGGCGAAAGTACTACACTTGAATAGTTTGGCATGCAGATTACATCATATATATTAAAGGTGCGCTTGGTATTGGCAGAAGACTCACCCACGCTCAGTTGCTTGCCATCGGCAGCAGTAACGCTCACCTTGAAATCCTTGGCAGCATCCTTGTCTGCAGTCTTATCGGAAGACGAATCAGATGCGGTGAAATATTTGATGACCACGGTATGGGTAGAAGGCAGCAAGACGGTCTCAGCCTTGTCACCATTCACCTTCACCTGCTCGCCATCTACGAAGAGGCGGTATTGCTTCAAGCCCTTTACCTCTACAGTAGCCTTGGTACGGCTGGTGTTAGAAACGGTGAAGGAAGCCAGATGGAGTGCATTCTGCTTTGCATTATCAGCCAGAAGCTGAGAAGCAGCCACTTCCTTGCCATTATTCAATAGGTTGAACGATAATGGAGAGTCCAATACCCCCTCCATTGCAAACTTTTCTCCCTTCACATTTACGCTGTCTGCCATCCAGGGAGTAGCCACTGGAAATGGACCCACATGCTTCAGTTTCTGCACCTCGATAGTCTCGGCATTGGCAGAAAGCGAAGCACAGAGAGCTGCGCTGAAAGTGAGAGTCCAAAGGCTCTTTCTTGTTGTTTTTATCATGATTTATTTCAATTATATTAAATTTTCTGCGAAATTACAAATAAAAGTTGAGATAAGCGAAACTTTCGCTTACATTTTTTGCTTTTTATCGGGATTATTCTGTTTTTATGTTATCAGAACGTTAAGAAGAGGTTTCAGAAAGTTATAGTTGCGTTAAACCCCTATTCCGTTCATTGTCATTCCAAAAAATCCATTTACCTTTGCATCGTCAAACAGAAAAAATGACAAAGAAAATAACAGAATCAAGGAGTATTAAAACTAAAAAAAAGATTGTTATGAACAAGAAAAATATGATATTACTGAGCTCTCTGCTCGTATGTTCGCTCGAAAGCTTCGCACAGAACCAGGTAGAGGCTTCCGATTCCATCTGGAAGGATATGGACCTGGATGCAGTAACCGTGGTTGCCTCCAAGCC
>CAKRIN010000059.1 GCA_934343805.1 uncultured Lachnospira sp. | reverse complement strand
CACTGGAGCTGCTACTGGTTCTTCCTTGTAGCTGAATGTTGGTTCTTCTGCTACTGGCGCTGCTTCTACTTCTGGAATTGCTTCTTCCTTCGGTTCCTCAACCACTGGAGCTGCTACTGGTTCTTCCTTGTAGCTGAATGTTGGTTCTTCTGCTACTGGAGCGGCTTCTACTTCTGGAATTGCTTCTTCCTTTGGCTCCTCTATCACAGGAGCTGCTACTGGTTCTTCCTTGTAGCTGAATGTTGGTTCTTCTACTACTGGCGCTGCTTCTTCCTTTGGCTCCTCAACCACTGGCTCCGCTACTGGTGTTGCTTCTACTTCTGGAATTGCTTCTTCCTTTGCTTCTTCAACCACTGGCTCTGCTACTGGCGCTGCTTCCTTAACAGCTTCTACTTCTGGAGCAGTCTCTACTTTTGGCTCTTCTGTCTTTGGTTCCTCTACCACAGCTTCTACTTCTGGTTCCTCTATTACTGGTGCTGATTCCACCTTTGTTTCTTCTTTGACCTCTTCCTTCGGCTCTTCTTTGGAGGGTACTAATTCTCTGTCCAGCTTTGATTCTGTTCTTAATGGAGTTTTATCTGTTTCTGGCTGTGAATATTTAATAGGCTCATTTTCAATTCTGGATATTCCCTCATCTACAGGTTCCTTAGTCGCTGCAGCTTCTTTTTTGTGTGACTTACTATTCTTTGATGATGTATCTTCCCTGTATTTAATCACATTATTGTCATTTGACTCTGGCTCTTCTTCATAATCATCATCATCTAAAGCTGCAAGTATGTCATCTGACTCATCCTTTTTTGTCTTGGCATTATCAGAGTTAGAAATCTTAGGATATTCTTCTGACTCAAGATATCTCTGATGTGCATATGCATATCTTCCAAATCTTGCCTCATACTCCAACTCATCATCATTATCTTCTTTTTTCTTAAATGCACATATTATAAGGCATACTACTATTTCGATAAATATGCATACAACACTGGCTGCTGCTACAATAAATGCAGTATTTCTATATAAATGTGGTTTAAATGACTCTCCACTGCTTGAACCTTCTGTAAGAATCTGGATTGACTCTACTGGAATAATACTTGTTGATTTAACTGCTGTTTTAGCTACAGCATCTACATATGTCTTTGCTGTATTCTGATCAGGGTTAACAACTTTAAGTTCAACAATATTACTATCTGCTGGAGAAGTTACTGTAAGATATTCAGCAATATCCTCTGATGTACCTGCCAGCTGCTGTGCTGATGAAATAACAACACTGCTTGAAAAAATAATTGTAAAATCATCTTTTAATCCACCATCCTTGGCTCTGATTGATGATTCATTTGTTTCGCCTGGAACAACATACAATTTGGCAACTGACTCATACATAGGTGTCAGTGTCTTATCTTCATAAAAATAACCACCAACTCCACTTAATATCATTACTAAGATCAAAATTAATACGCATCTTGCAAATTTCTTCATAATAGTCCTCCATCATTCTCACTTTTGTTCAGGATAATAATACCATGAAATTCCTGTTATAATCCCATTGTTATCCAATTCAAATATCAATGTCGCAAAATCATCATTAACAGTTGCTTTATCTGCTTTATATTTACCATCAAAATATGTAAATTCAACTGTATAACTTTCTGCTGTTTCCAGATTGCTGTATCCATTATAATTAATTAACCCATACGCTACCGGATCTTTTGTATTGATTTTGTCAAGCTCTGCAGTTGTAAATTTACCATACAGAAACTTTCCATATATTGCCGTTCCATCTTCTGACACGTATTGGCAATTCCTATAATTAGCATCCCTGTAATAAACATTTAAGATATCGTCAAATGTATCTCCTACTTTCAAACCCCTTGAAAACTTATCATCATTTCCGATAGATGCCACCTGTGTCACTTTATATTTGCCACCAGAATCAGGATTATTGTTATCATCAAGTTTTTCAAATCCAATTGACATTTCATTATATGAATAAATCTTCTCATTATTATTCTCTGTCTCTTCTGATGGTTTCCCCAAAATTGCTCTTACCTGTGTCTCATCCATAAGATAGGCTATATTGCCTATTCTCAAATCTTTATATGTAAAAATATCAGAAGTACTTTCCTCCAGTGTTGGAAACTCAGCACCAGATTCTGTAATATCTTCCCCATCAGTAATTACCGCTTCTGTTCTTTTACCACATGAGCATACAGATAATGCAGTCAAACATAAAATAACGGTTAAAGCCTTGCGCATATCCCGTCTAATCATATAATCCCTCCATGCTGCATTTTTGTGTTAATTATAACATATATCTTATCATTCACAAAGAAAATGTTTAATAATTCTATCAACAGATTTATGCCATGTGTACTCATTACAATAATGTGCATATGCTTTTTCGGTTAATTCTGCATAATAACATTTATCAGTCATCAGTTTCTCTGTTTTTTCGCATATTTCATCTTCCAGACATTCAGGTTTATACATTTCAATTTCTCCATGAAGCAGATTCTTCTTATACTCACTGTAATCACTGAGAACCATCGTCCTGTTTGCCATTCCCGAATACACCCTGTCATGTATTCCTTTTTTAAAAAATGGTGATGAATCCAACAATATTTTATGTTTTGATATTACCTCATAAGATTTTTCATAACGCACTGGGGAATTCATTACGATATTTTTTTGTCCGATCTTGTCATATTGATTCCACCATTCTCCAATAACTTTGACTGGAAATCCATTATTAACTACACTATCTATCACTTTTTTTCGATAATAATTCCGGTAATACATTTCAACCAGATAATATTTATTATAATTTAAAGGATTATTTTCTGTCTTTAAACTTTTTTCTATTGTCATTTCTGAATTATCCAGCAATTCATCTAACATTCCGAGCATAATCTTTTTATCTGGTTCCGGAGCTGATAATATCTGATTATAATAAATATCTGGGTTACGATATGTGCCCATAAACAGTACATATTCTTCTTTATTATTGTCATATGACTTACACTCGTCTGCGCCCAGATTTATATTATATACATTTTTTATATTAGGATAATTCTTTCTTATGTAACTACAATGATCTTCATCTATTGACATGACATTATAGTTATTTAGATGACATTGAAGCGAATTATGATGATATAATGGATGATCCAATAAAATATTAAAAAATGGAGCATTGATATTATCAAGATAATAACTATTATCATCCATTATCAGTCTGGGTAGCTTAGAATTAAAATCAATTACTGCAATATATTTTTTATTTATATGACGCTCTAATAAGTTCTCTGCTTCAAAATCAACATATTTCCAAGAATTAATGCTTGCAGGCTGTGCAATTTCTGAATTAGCTGCAGGTATTGCATTTTCAGGGATTTCACAATATACACAATTATAGCCTGATAACTCCAGTTCCTTTCCAATTCTTCTTGCAAAAAAATTTCCGCTATTGTAACACAATTGTCTCGTTGTAAATATTAATATATCTTTCACTTTTTTATTCTCCAATATACAAAAAAAGCTTTAACCCAGAAGGATTAAAGCTTTCAGAGGCGACAACCAGATTCGAACTGGTGATCAGGGTGTTGCAGACCCACGCCTTACCACTTGGCTATGTCGCCGTATTCAGATAAATGACTCCAAGGGGATTTGAACCCCTGATACCACCGTGAAAGGGTGGTGTCTTAACCGCTTGACCATGGAGCCGTAT
>CAKRIN010000058.1 GCA_934343805.1 uncultured Lachnospira sp. | reverse complement strand
GCAAAGTTCCTCAACCTGAATGACGCAAGCAAATTGGGCATCGCTCAGAAGATTGGTAAGATGGTAGGCTTAGATGATGCTCTTCCTCAGTCTGTGAACGCAGGAACGGAAAAGCCGATTACCCACGCTGCCACCGACTTATTGAAGTCACACAACGTTGGTATCTCAGCGCAGGCATTCAATCGTATGCTTGAACTCAAAGGCGTAGTGAAGCACGCTACTCGCCCAGGAAAGCGAGGAAAGGTGCATAGCTGGTATGTTATCACTCCAGCCTTTGACAAGTACGGACAGAATCAGCAAGACCCTAAATTTCAGCAGCAGACACAGATACGTTGGTATGATGCTACATTTATGGAATTGCTCACCATTGTTGGCTTGAACAGCCAGACATCACTCAATTTAAATTAATAGGAGATTAGAATATGAACGGACAGAATATCAATGCAACATTGTTGCAGAACGTGGAGCAGCCAAAGTTGGCTAAGACCCTAATCAAGTTACGTGAGGTGTACGTGGACTTTATGAGCGAGGTCGATAGAGCCAAGGAAGAGTATGGTGTGCTTATGAATGACAGAATAGACGATAAGTTTGCCAGCCATTACAACGTAATGAGCACGTTAATCAGCAACACTTTGGCAAAGATTATGGATTACGAGGTCAATGAGGCTATTAAGGACTAAGTAATCGTGCATATATAGTTCCTCGCTTGCCTTTAATGGTAGGCGAGGATTTGTTTTATAGCGCATACAAGGCGTTTAAACTATCTCACCAATAAATCATACCAACAGACTATTTTAACCGCTTACAGAAGAAATTTTCACTATCTCTTTGAGTTCTCAGATATTTTGCCTATCTTTGCAAAGCAATTATTCATTGGAACTTCTCTATCTATCTCAGCCCTGCCGTTGGTGCTCAATGGTGGGGCTTTACTTTCGCATTTCTTTTATACCTATCATATATCGCCCTGCATCATCATTTTTGGTGGTGTGGGGCATTTTTGTTTTGTTAAACAGAACTAAATTTTTAGATATTTGTAAATCATTATTATTCTCCCGAAAATCCCCGTATCTCTATTTAAATATCGTATATTGGTATTATATATAATTTTCTCGCATTAATCTTTCTTTCGTGTTGTTAATAAGCGTTTTAGGCACATTTTGCAATCCCAAAAATAATGCTTACCTTTGTATCGCAAATGAAAGGTGTAGAGGCTGAGTAATATGTTGAAAGGAAATATATTGCCATTCGGCTGGCAACCGATTGAGCACACATTTATGCCAAATAGTAAACTCCGATGGGCTAACCTCTACCTCTGACCCATTGGAGTTTCTAATTTAAATATCAGAGGTATGCACAATATTAGATTAGGAATAGAGCAAGCTAAGATTGCACTGAGCGACAAAGACCGCTTGGTGGCATTCTGTTTTGCCCTAAAGATTAAGTTCCTTTTCCGTGCATCAGACCTTCACTATAACTCAAAGAATCAAGCAGCGAAGGCTCTTGGTTTCAATAAGCCAACATTTACGCAATATCTGAATTTGGCAATAAAGTTTGGTTATTGCAGAATAGATACTAATAAGTTCGGTGTGAAGAAAATCATAGCGAACAAAATTCATAGTAGCGAATATTATAGTTACAAGACAAGACGAGGAGAAATAAAGCATCTTAGTTTACCTGTCCTTAAAAATCTTGTGCGCAAAGCTGTTATCTGTAACAAGATAAACACTATCGAAGAAGTCATCAATACGCATGGTAGAGCCGTTAATGGGCACTCTATTAAAAGTGTACGAAATGCTCGTAAGACGGAAGCTCGTATGTTGAAGAAACCATTCGATAAGAAGTACACTGGAAGTTACTCTAACAGCAGAATGATGCAAGATATTAACGGAACTATGTATCAAGCTAAGAGTGCTATAAAATCACTCGTTAAGTCTGGAGTAGTGCAAAAGATAATCCAATGCACAGAAACAAACATTGATGCGTGCGTATGCACCAACAATCAAAGTTTTCGTACCGCAGATGGAACACTCATTATTATTTCTGCAAAATACAGGAAGGGTCAGTTACGTTGTGCCAACAAATACAAGATTCTGAAAAGACAAGTATCTAAGGCAAAAAGCGGAACTAACCAACACAAGGTTGAGCATAAAATCAAGTGGGTAAAAAATCGCACATAATAATAGTAGTGGCAGAGGGAGATTGTTAGTAGTGCTTCCAAAACCATAAAATTTAAATACAAGTAGAGGATATGGGAGAAATGTTATATTTTTCGTCTTTAAGTTCTGATGAACGAAGAATGATTATTGATTATTTATTTAAGGACGTTGATTTTATAAAAAATGTCCTTTTAGAATATAGTCATAGTAAGCGTTTTAAAGAGTTTCTTTTGCAGAATGAAATATTTAGTTATAAAGCATTATCTTTGCATACAGAGAAAGAGGTAAAGTCTATTTCTAATAAAAATTTTGCAGAGAAATTAAGAAGTATGCTCAAACAAAGGGGACTTGACTTCTTGCCATCTATAAATGATGCAAGAATAAGAAAAGCAAACGATACATTTAGTAGCGTTGTGCAGGCTAAGAAATACATCATAGCAAAGAATGCTGGTATCGCCAATGGTGATATTATTTCAATAAAATCATCAGGTGAGCAATATGTAGTTCTATCTTGTAGTGTTTATATGAGCTTAGATGCAAAAAGATACGAAGTGGTTTATGGAACAAAAGATAACAAGAGAATCAATGCTAATGATATTTGTTCCGTGAACAATACTGCGTATGATTTTAAAGATAAAATGAAAAATATTGGTTTGTAATTTTTAAATTTATAGAATATGTTTGAATTAGTTGTTATTTTAGTTTTGATTGCCTTTGATTTAGGGTGTTCAATGATGGCGCACAGTCTTTATGTAAAGGTAAACTTCTGGTATCGTCTGATGTTTTGGGCGTGTTTTACTTTCTTGCTTTATAAGGCTGGTTTGTTTGAAGTTTTAATGAAGTAAGCGTATGGAAGAGATAAAAGGGATTCTTTGTACATCAACCGTAGGTAGTGATGAGGAATGTAATGGTGTACGTATCAAGAAAGAACTTGGAGTAGTTGTTGCTATAGACAACGAAAACGAGTTCAAAGGTGTATTCACAAAGTATGGCGAAGTGGATATTTTCAAGCAGTTGCTTTCGCAAGAAGTAAGCCGCCACTATACGAAATACAAAGCGTTCCCTACTGAAACTTTGATTCCATACAAGGATTGTGGAGATATTATCTTTGTTATTCAGCAGCTAGAGCTGAGATTGGCAGATTTAAATCTTAAATAATAAAAGGGTTAGTAATATGGCTAGAATCACAAGAAGTAAAGCTGCCGAGATACTGGGAGTATCAAGGCAGACTATTAGTAACTACATAGAGCAGGGTCTGATTGGTAGTTATAAAGACCATAATATCGTGTATGTGAATAGCGAGGATATTGAGAAGTACGCTCAGAAGTACAAAATGCTTGCAGTCAACGAAAAGATTATAGATGATAAGCTCAAAGAACTCAAAGAGCGCAAGAATGCTATTAATATAGAACTTGCCGAAACGAGAAACGCTGCTACAGCAAAGGGGCAATTATCAGCTAATGCAATAGGTATGTTATTTGTGGCGATAGATGCCATTTCTTATCTAGATATTGCGCCGCATATTAGTTATCGTGAATCCCAAATACTAAAAGGGATTATCAAAGGTAAGACTTTTGAAGACCTTGCCGATGAGTATGACCTGACACCAACTAGGATTCGTCAGATAGTAGAAAAGACATGCGATAAGTTATCACGTAACGAAATTACGATTATCGAGCATATCTCTACCAACAAACATTTAG
>CAKRIN010000057.1 GCA_934343805.1 uncultured Lachnospira sp. | reverse complement strand
TTTGGCAATTTGAATCCTCCATCTTCCATGAAGTCATCAATCAGACTGATGGTTCTTGAAGGTTTCTCTTCTTCTTCTTGATCTTCAGTCTCCATCAGATAAGCTACATAATCAACAGCTGCATCTGCAGGTGTTGGCTTCCGCTTTTCTTTCTTAGCTTCTTTTTCTTCTGCATCTGTTGGTATAGAACCTAGGAAACTGTCGATAAGGTCGCTTGTGCGGTCTGCCTTAGATGTATTGTGCAAGTTGCTTTTCGATGCTTCTCCTTGAGTAGGATAAGCCTTGCTCTTTTCCCCATAGTTTTCTTTCTTGAACTGATAGTGCGCTGCTTCAACCATTTCGAAGATGACCTTGCGGTCGGTTATGTAGATGGCAGCACGGCGTAGCTCTTCGTCGAAACTGGGGTCGTGGAGTAGGTACAGGTTTTTCAACATCAAGAGGCGAGCCGTTTGATAATAGGGATATAGAGCCAAGAGGGCGCGCAAGTCGTAGAGCGTCTCCCGGTTCATCTCCTCTGGGTGTTGTATCAATCTGCTTAATTCCACTTTGTTCTATTTAATGTTTGGTTACTATGAACTTTGAGCTATGAACTTTGAGCTTTGAACTTTATGCTTTGAACTTTATGATTTGTATAGCTGTTGAATTCTTCACTCTTCACTCTTCGTTCTTCACTTACTATTTCCTTACCAGTTAGCTACTGTAGCGTTGAATATCTGGTCTACCAAGTCTTTTACCATCTGGGTGACCAGTTCTTCCTGAACAGAAGCTAAACTTTGTGTGGTATCGTAGGTCTTTGCAGAGGTGAATGACTTTTCGAAGTCCTCGGTATGTTTCTTGTTATTCGTGAAACGGACGTTGACGGTGATACTCAACTCTGTCTGTGCAGAATAACCTTCAGCAGATACCGACTTGTTGCGCTGGGAATATTGGGTAATTTCACCCTCAATCTTCAGGTCGCCATTACGGGAAACCTGTCGCAACTGGGTATTGTTGGCAAATTTGTCTTTCAGCTCGTTGTTGAACATTGGTCCCATTGGTCCCCAAACGTATGAACTTCTGATAGGGAAGTCTGTTATTTGGATAGTCTTGGTCTGGGTATAGTCAATGCTGGCACCGTTGAAGCCGTAGCTAACGGAACAGGCAGTCATAATGCCTATGACCAATGAAATCCCTAATATATATATGTACGCGCGTAATTGCTTCATAATTTATATTTGTTTATTTTCCGGTAAAGGGTTCTGTCTGATATACCCAATTCCTCTGCGGCTTTCTTTCGATTGCCATTGTTGCGTTCCAGAGCCTTTTCTATCATTTGTTTGCTCAAGTCATCGAGATTCAGTGAGTCGTTCTCTTTGATTTCTTCTGCCTCGATTTCTTCTGGTTCCGATTGTCCCATTTCGTCAGCTCGGATGATTCCCGGTTCATGTCGGATGATTCCTGTGTCATGCTGGATGATTCCAGTGTCATGCCGCATCATTCCTTCTGCTGGTGTGATAGACTGTGTTTTTTCAAACTCTGCCGGATAGGTTGTTGGACTCATGCTCGATACAGAGGTTGGATTACCGAATCCTTCTGCTCCTCTTAGCTGACGGGCTTCATCCAGTTGCTTGCGCAATGCCCCCATCTCTCTTCGCAAGTCGCTCACGTTTCCTCTTAGCTCATAAAGAATCTTATAGAGAAATTCTCGTTCGTTTTCATAACTGTGCGAGGTGTTGTTGCTCTGTGGAATGGTGGCAAGTTGAGTAGTCTCTTCATCGCGTGGGATAAAATGCATGAGTGTCTCCATGTTAATTTCCCGTTCACGACTTAATACCGACATTTGCTCGGTAATGTTCTTGAGCTGTCTCACGTTGCCTGGCCATTTGTATTTCAGCATGAGTTTCTTGGCATCTTCTGTCAGGCTGATCTTTGGCAGATTGTATTTCTCTGCCATTTGCATGGCGAAAAGACGGAACAACAGTAAGATGTCATTTCCTCGTTCGCGAAGTGGAGGCATCTGGATAGGAATTGTATTCAGTCGGTAATACAAGTCTTCGCGGAATCTTCCTTCGCTGATTGCCTTTCTCATGTTGACGTTGGTGGCAGCAACGATTCGTACGTTGGTCTTGCGAATCTCTGTTCCACCTACGCGGATATATTCGCCCGTTTCCAGCACTCTCAGCAGTCTTGCCTGAGTCTGTATGGGCAGTTCGCCCACCTCGTCAAGAAATATAGTACCCTTGTTGGCTATTCCGAAGTAGCCTTCGCTTTCTCCTATGGCTCCGGTAAAGGAACCCTTCTCATGTCCAAAGAGCTCACTGTCTATAGTGCCCTCAGGAATGCTACCGCAGTTGATGGCAAAATACTTTTCTCTTCTTCTTGGTGAGTTGTCATGGATCACCCTCGGAATGATTTCCTTACCAACTCCACTTTCTCCGATAATAAGCACAGAAAGATCTGTCGGTGCCACCTGTAAGGCGACATCGAGAGCATGATTCAATCCGTCGCTATTTCCGACGATATTGTAGCGTTGTTTTATTTTCTGTAGTTCAGATGTATCCATTTAGCTGCCAAAATTACACATTTTTTTTGAAATATCCGCATATATTGCCCAAAAATAGGTCTTTTTTAACGTTTACCTATTCTTGGACATCATATTTTGCTTTAAATTAAGCTTCTGGAGCTACTTGCTGAGCTGGTTCAGTTGTAGCTTGCGGAGCTTCCTGACCTTCATTCTTTGGACGAGGTGTAAAGTTCTTTTCATTCTTTGGAGGGAATGGCTTGCCGCCCTTCTTTGGGATAGAGAATCTTACCTTTTCGCTCTCGTCACGCTTCTCGTGATAGAGTTTTGGAAGTGGATTTTCTATTGCCTCATCATAGCTGTTTCTGTTCTGGAAAGCATCAATAGCCAGGAATACTGCCTGGCGGAACGATGACTCGTCAGCTTCATTGCAGCCTGCAATGCTGTAGCTTGGAGTCATGTTGGCTGCTGTATGGATGATAGGCAAACCTGCAGTGTAGATGACACCATCCTCTGTATAGAGAGAATGGAATGGGGTAGTGGCTTGGTCATGATACATGGCCATGATTCCGTCAAAGTCACTGAAATATCCCTTGCCGAAGAACTCATCTGCTGCGTATGGACCAAAAGCTTGTACACCTTGTTCTGCTAATTTGTCTATAGCCGGAATGATAATTTCGCTCTCCTCCTTGCCACAGCTTTCTTCTTCGTTGCTGCGAGGATTGAGGGCAAGTACAGCTATGCGTGGGTTGGTGATGAGAAAATCTCTTTTGATAGTTTGTTGCATGAGTTTTACTCTTTCGATAATGCGTTCCTCGGTGATTCCGGCTATTACATTTTTAAATGGAGTCTTCTCTGTAACAGATGCTATGCGGAGGTCGCCGCCAACGAGGATGGAAAGGGCTTCCTGTCCTTCGCCAAGACAAGTTTCTATATAGTGCTTGTGTCCCTTGAAAGGGAAGCCTTCTATCTGGGCATTCTGGTTGTTGACAGGTGCTGTAATGAGTACATCATAGAGATTATCTCTGAAATCGGTCATAGCTCTGTCGAGTGCTTTGATAGCTGCAGCACCCGATTCGTCGGTAGGCATACCCATGTCTACTTTTACCTCTTCATCTACAGCAGCAAGCAGGTTGATGCGTCCTTCTTCTGCATCTTCCGCTTTCTGTATGATAGAAAACTGTGCCGGAAGGTTCATCGCCTTGCGGTAATAGGCAGCCACCTTAGGTGAACCATAGATGATTGGAGTACAGAAATCCAACATCTCTGATTCTGCAAATGTCTTAAAGATGAGTTCATATCCGATACCGTTGGTATCTCCGTGAGTGATAGCCACTCTGATTTTCTTATTGTCCATTGATGTATTTTATTTTATTGTGGAAATTGCAGCTTCGAGCTGCTTGATTAATATTTTCTTTTTCATTTCGGGTGCATAGACGAAGCCGATGACATAGAGGTTATGGATGCGATGCATCACGTAAGGTCCTCCCATGGCATCCCCTTTCATCTCCCAGAGTCCTCTTTCTAAAAGAACAGGAATGGTCATATACATGCTGTCGGTTTCGCCCGGCATGTTGGTTCGAAGAATGCTATCAATCTGAGCCTTGTCATTTACATTTACATGAAAAGCATTTGAATTCTTGATTCTTCGTTCTTCACTCTTCACTTTCATCACGAGCAGGTTCTGCATTCCCGTACTTGCGTTGTTCGAAATCCAGATGAAGTCTTTTGCCTTCTTGCTGGCATTCATCGATACCGGGATTTTCATGTCAAGTCCGAATGTCTTCTTTACCTCTTCCTGCATCTC
>CAKRIN010000056.1 GCA_934343805.1 uncultured Lachnospira sp. | reverse complement strand
CTCGTGCTTACATCAGGCATATTCTGCCGAATAATCAAAGGTCTGTTGTTCAAATATGTTATTTCAATGGTTCTGTGAAGTTATCCTTTTTCTTGACACAACAAAGAAACCAGCCACCTGCAAAGGATGACTGGCTTTAATAAACATATCAATTGCATGAATCTCGCTTGTAATTATCGTTCTATTTTCGGCATAACATATTTATTTGGGCTTTGAGAAAATCGGTCATAAACCTCTCCTGTCTGTGCATTGATAATCATTCTGTAATATCCGAAATTTGCTGTATAATCAGTATTTTCTGCGTCACTGAAATTACAATTATCATATCCATTCAAGCTACACTCAATAACCCAACTCGGTACAGCAACATATACATATTTTCGTGCTTCTTCACGATTATGTGAGTCTTGACATTCCGGATCAGCAAATACAACATAGCCTAATCGAATCGAATACACTTGATCGACTATTCCACGTGAATGTTGCTGCTCAATACTCTCTACGATTTTTTCAAACGAACAAATCGGTATATCTTCTAACCTTTCTCCAACTTCTTGATATATCGAATAACATTTAATATTGTAATATTGGCTCGAATAGTAAAAAATCATATATCTACTTTCACATAACAGTTCAAAAGAAATGCCATCCGGCGTGGGTGCATCGCCTGATAACGCATATGCCCAGCTTATACCACAGAGCAGCGGTATGCCACGGAGAGTTTCTATTGAAGTAAGTTTGTAGCCGCCAACTCCAGTCAATTGCCCGATTTTGCTATCTCTGATATTCACTGGTTCCCCGCCGTTAATTTTATAATCTTGGAATGGGCTTAGAATACTTATTCTTTCGAGTAATCCATTTTCTGCTTTTCCTTCATATAGTTCATTGATTCTTCTCTCTAAAAAATCGTATACCTCATTTGTTGACTTAATCTGATTGGAAGCATATATCATTTTAGAATTAGCCCATATGTTTAAGAATACATCATCAATATCATATCTCCTTTTTTCAACTGGATATTGACTATCGAAATCACTTTGATTCTCTATAACAAGATATCCTGGATAATTTTTGACAATATTCTCATTGTCTAAAATCTTGCTATTGTCTATTGACATTTTTTGAATATCCAAAACAGGAAGCGTTGATACATCAGGTATATAAACAGGTATCTCTTTTACAAAACTCAAATCAATTTGTTTAGGCGTTTCCTTATACAGTTGAACAATCCGAATATCCGCGATATTTGTTTTATCCGATTTAATTGTCTGGCTGTTTGCTGTCGCCAGCGTCGGAACAAGCAACAAAATGCAAAGCGTAAACAGAATTTTTCTCATTGTACATCCTCCCATGTGATAATCGTCGGGCAGAATATCTGTTCTTTTTTTGAAAGATATGGATCATCCATTTCTCCGGTCTGAGCATTGATTATAAGCGTCTGAAAAGTGTATTTTTTATTAAAGTCTTTTTCGAAATTGTATGCCCTTACGTTTATTTTCTCTTTCGGATCGCCTATATAATCGCAATCGCATATCCACGTCGGATAAAGCACATAGGTTTCAGGAGACTCATTTGTAATATAGCAGCCATACCCAAGACGCAGAGCGTATACGTTCCGAATGTGACCTTTTTGTATTTCACCTTCAATGCTGCTTATAATGCTTGACAGCGGTGCAAGCGGCACATCTTCCTTTATAACGCCAACTTCCTTCACCCAACGCGCAAGCATTTCAAAGCTGTCATCGTCCATGAACTCGAAGCGATTATCAGAAATACCCATGATAGGCTCTGTTTTTTTCCATGCATCATTTATAAGCTCATGTGGAGCATGACCCGTTGTATCCAAGCGATCACCAACATCATGATAAACAGGAATACCATGAATTGTTTGACAAAAGCTCAATGCATATGTTCCCATCGGATAATCTTTAGCATACTCGCCAAGATTGTAATCGTCCAGTCCTTTTACTTTATGTCCTCTTGAACGCATCTCCAAATAACGAAGTGCAATCGAATTATCACTTTCCGGATAGAAATAACCTAAAACACGTTCTAAGTACGCTTTTGCCATTGCTGCCGACCGCGGATTATCCTCGGCATATATCTTGTCAGTATCGACTTCATACGGATAATAAACTTCCGAATCATACTTTACCTTATGCGTTCTCAAATCGCTTGGGCTATTATAATAGGCTAAGAGGATAACGCCTTTATCCTTATCAAACGGAGAAACATTTATTTTTCCACTAGTATCTGTTGTGCCTAAATATTTCATCAATCCGTCTTCTTCATAAATATCAAAACCGTCATATCCGATTTTATTTAACTTGGTTCCATCTCTTGTCAAACGTCCTTCTTGATCTACTGCATAGTATCCGCTCACCTGAACAATAGGAACGGCATCGACTTCCGGCACAATAATCGGTATATCTACCTCAATCGTCCGCCCATATGCTTCATAGATCTGTGTCCACCGCCCCATAGTTTCAACCTGCTGACGAAGCTCGGAAATGGAAACCATGTCGGTACTTGCCGTCGCCATCGTCGGAACAAGCAACAAAATGCAAAGCGTAAACAGAATTTTTCTCACTGTACATCCTCCCAAGTCACGATTTGCGGACAATAAGCCAGCTCCTGTTTTTCTATCAAATAAGGTTCGATCTGCCCGGTCTGCGCATTAATCACAAGCTGCTTATAATAATACTGCTTCCGTTCATCCGGAATCTGCTCAGATTTTTTCAATTCTTCCTTCGCGGACTCTGTATAATCACACTCGCACATCCATACTGGATAGATTACATACAGGTTTTTTCCTTCATCACTGAAATAGACGCAGTATCCCAATTTCAAAGCATATATCTTCCTTATCTTTCCCTTTTCAATTTCTTTTTCCAAATTTCTTATAATGACATCAACATTTTGTAATGGTACATCTTCTTCAATTTCATTTACTCTTTTCAGCCATGATGTATCTAGTTCAAATCGGCTTTTATTCATAAACTCAAAATAATTATCCCTCACACGCCATAGCTTTACATTTTTTCGCCAAAAATCGTTTACACCCTTTTTCCCTTTATCAGAAGCCAAATCTAAAGAAAGTCTATCTCCAATATCTACATAAATTGGAATTCCGTCCATCATTTCTCTAATACTCAGATTGTATGTTCCTGACGGATAGGTTTCTACATAGTCTCCGAGTTTATAATCATCTATCCCTTTCACCTTATGCAGCCGCGAACGAAGCTCCACTCGATCCACCATAAACGCAGGTTCTTCGAGATAAAAATAATCAATGATCTTTTTCAGATTCGTTACAGCATCTTCCAGCGACGCCGGATTGTCCTCCGCATAGGTATCCGCCTGTTCGATCTCATACGGGTAGAAAAAGTCACTCATATATTTTGTATTCAGATTATGCTCATCTCTTGGCGAAGAATAATTCGCATTGAAATTCACCTGCTCAAAATCATCGAGATCCAATGCCTTCGCTTCTCCTGTTATGCCTTCTTCTGAAAGTAAATTGGACTCCGCGTATACTGACCACCATCCATCTTCTCCGATTTTCTCCAGCAAGGTTCCATCTCTGGTTAAACGCTGCTCGTATACCGCATAGTATGGCTCAACAGTTATGACCGGCACTTCATCAACTTCCGGCACAATAATCGGCACATCTACCTCGATCGTCCGCCCATACGCTTCATAGGTCTGCGTCCACCGCCCCATAGTTTCAACCTGCTGGCGAAGCTCGGAAATAGAAACCATCTTACCGTTTGCCATTGCCACCGTAGGCATCAGCAGTAACGCGCCCATCATTGTAACAAATCTTCTCATCATCGTTCCTCCTCACTTTTTTCAAATTGTATCCGCGCACTTCATCCTTCACTTCTAAGACGTAAAAAACTGTAATTTTTGATACTTCTATTTCAGTTCTTTGAATTATTCTTTTGTTTTCTCTTGCAAGCCATCATTGACTACAACCAATCTTTATAATCAAAAGAAATCGCTTTGTAGCCATGAATTTCAAGCCGCTTTTCTGTTTCTCTCTTTTCCAAAAATTCTATGTACAAAAAGAAGCTCGCCTGCTATGCGGGATGCACACAGCAAGCAAGCCAATCATTCTTATTTACCATTGAATACCGATAATATCAAATTCACGACACTTTAGAGGTATTTGTTGCAATCATGGCAAGCAATGCCTCTGGTTATCCAGAGGCGCTTTGCTTGTTGGGGAAAATCTTCCCCAAACCCCGTTTTCGCATGACAAGTCATGCGGCTGCACGCACCCTTCGGGGCGCTTTTCAGGACGGAGGAACGCCATCAACGTTCTTTTTTCTTTTCCTTCTGTCGTTCCTTTTCT
>CAKRIN010000055.1 GCA_934343805.1 uncultured Lachnospira sp. | reverse complement strand
CAGATTCTGAACGAGATGCTGTTCCGCTTCGAGGCTGTGCGTTCTGCCCAGGACAAGAAGTACGTGATGATGAATGCGCCTAAGGCAAAGGTAGAGGAGATTACCCAGGTATTGCCGGGTATCAAGAGTCCTACCATCATCCCATTGGCTGACGACGAGTGGTGTTCAATTCATACCGTGCTCGACGAGAAGCGTTTCTGGGAAATCATCGGTAAGCTGAAGGAACTCGGTGCACAGGGCATCCTGGTAACACCAATTGAGAAGATGATATTGTAACATTGAACTTTAAACATTAATAAGAAGGAATGAAGGTAATTAAGTATCCTGCAAAGGAGGAATGGAGCGAGATAGTAAAACGCCCACACCTGGATGTATCCAAGCTCAATGCTACGGTACAGGGTGTACTCGACGATGTGAAGAAGCATGGCGATGAAGCCGTGAAGCGTTACGAGGAAATGTTTGATCATGCCCATCTCGATTCTTTGGCTGTGACTGAAGCTGAAATCGAAGAGGCTGAGCAACTGGTTTCTCAAGAACTGAAAGACGCTTTGCACCTCGCCCATCATAACATTGCCGCATTCCATCAGAGCCAGAAGTTTGAAGGCGAGAAGGTTGAAACATGCCCTGGCGTTACCTGCTGGCAGAAGAGCGTTGCCATCCAGAAGGTGGGACTTTATATTCCGGGCGGTACAGCACCGCTGTTCTCTACCGTACTGATGCTTGCTACTCCTGCCAAGATTGCCGGTTGCGAGGAAATTGTTCTCTGTACTCCTCCTAACCAGGAGGGCAAGGTGAACCCTGCCATCCTCATGGCGGCTAAGATTGCCGGCGTGAGCAAGATTTTCAAGGCGGGTGGCGTACAGGCTATCGGTGCCATGGCGTATGGTACTGAGAGCGTGCCTAAGGTATATAAGATTTTCGGTCCGGGTAACCAGTTCGTGATGGCTGCCAAGCAGCAGGTTTCATTGCATGATGTGGCTATCGATATGCCTGCCGGTCCTTCGGAGGTTTGTCTGATTGCTGACGAAACAGCCAACCCTGTTTTCGCAGCTGCCGACTTGCTTTCTCAGGCAGAACATGGTTTTGATTCACAGGTGTTCTTCATCACTACCTCTGAAAAGGTATTGGCAGAGGTGAAGAAGGAAGTTGAAGCACAGCTCGAACGATTGCCACGTAAGGAGATGGCACAGACTTCGTTGGATAATTCCAAGTTTATCCTTGTCAAGGATGATGAGGAGGCTATCGAACTCTGCAATACCTATGCTCCTGAGCATCTGATTATCGCTACTGCCAACTATGAGCAGCTGGCTGAAAGGGTAGTGAATGCAGGTAGCGTATTCCTGGGCAACTATGCCTGTGAGAGTGCGGGCGACTATGCCAGCGGTACCAATCATACCCTGCCAACCCATGGCTATGCCTTGGCTTACAACGGCGTGAATCTCGACAGCTATAACCGCAAGATCACTTTCCAGCATCTTACCGAAGAAGGTATTCGTAACATAGGAGATGCGGTGGTGACCATGGCTGAAAACGAGCAGCTCGAGGCACATGCAAATGCCATGAGATTGAGAGTAGAAAGTCTAAAGTAGTTTGATAGTATGAAAGATTTAAAAGACTTGTGCCGGGAGAACATCTGGAACCTGGCACCATACAGTTGCGCTCGAACAGAATTCGCCGGCAGAAATGCCCGCGTATTCCTCGATGCCAACGAGAATCCATATAACGACCCTTACAATCGCTATCCAGACCCGCTTCAGGTGGAGCTGAAGAAGCAGATCAGTAAGATAAAGGGTGTGGCAGAAGAGAAAATCTTCCTGGGCAATGGCTCTGATGAAGCCATCGACCTGGTTTACCGTGTGTTCTGTCGCCCTGGTCAGGACAATGTTGTAGCCATTGCTCCAACCTACGGCATGTATCAGGTATGTGCCGACATCAATGATGTGGAGTATCGTGAGGTATTGCTTGATGAGAACTATCAGGTGACAGCCGACAAGATTATCGATGCCTGCGATGACAATACCAAGGTTATCTGGTTCTGCAGTCCTAACAATCCTACGGGCAACCACATCAACCGTGAAGCCATCGTAGAAGTGTTGCGCCTGTTCGATGGCATCGTCATTGTAGACGAGGCATATAGCGACTTCTCTTCCGAGCGAACCTTCCGCAGCGTGATCGATCATTTCCCAAACATCATCGTCCTGAATACGATGAGCAAGGCTTGGGGCTGTGCAGCCCTTCGTCTGGGTATGGCTTTTGCCAGCAAGGAAATAGTAGATATATTTAATAAGGTGAAATATCCTTATAATGTGAATCTCCTTACCCAGGAGCAGGCTTTGGAGGTATTGAAGAATCCGCTGAAGGTGGATGAATGGGTGAAGAACATCCTGCAGGAACGTTCCAAGGTGATGGCAGCCTTCATGGAATTACCTATCTGCGAGAAAGTATATCCTACGGATGCCAACTTCTTCCTGGCGAAGATGACGGATGCCAATGCCATCTACGATTATCTCGTGGCACAGGGCATCATCGTAAGAAATAGAAATAAAGTGCAACTCTGTGGCAACTGCCTTCGTATTACCATCGGTAATAAGAGTGAGAATGCAGAATTGCTGGGTGCATTAAGACAATATTAGTTTTTATAACATTAGCTTCGGAGGGAGAAGGAAGCAGCGGCTTTCGAACCTCCCTCCTTTTTTATGTCTTATGTCATGATCCCTTGATCCGGAAAGTTATTCCTTAAGCAAGTCGTCAAGGAATTCGTCCAGGTCGTGATCCAGATTCTCCATCAGGTCGCCACCCACGATGATGGTATCATCATCGGCAAGGTAGAGTTCTCCCAGATTCTCTTTCTCGTCATCTTCCAAGACGAAGCTGTAAGGTTTCAGGATTCCGAGATGGTCTACCGTCTCAGCATTCTTGCGCAAGAGGTCGCGCAAAAGCTTCGCCACCTCATCATAGAAGTTTTCATCTTTGTTGTCAATCCATTGCTCAACAACACAGCGGGTAATTTCGTTCTCATCATCATCAAAGGCAAGCATCTCGCCGCTGTCCTGTGATACTCTCACATGGATATCGGTCAGCATACATGTGTCTTCTTCAAACGCTGGTACAGGAAACTTTTGAGACACTTTTCTGATGAAGCGCTCTACTTGTTGAATCATTTGTTCTGTTACTTCCATAAATCTACGTTTTTATCAGCCCTTGGCTTTTTGCGAGCCTGAGGCTTGGTTTTTATCTTTCTATTGCAAAGGTACACAAAAAAATGAAACAAACAAAGAAGTTTGGCAAAAAAAGTAACTAAGAAAACGTTTACGCCCCTTTTAATTAAAAAACCTTCTTAAATTGTTTGTCATTTCTAAAATATTTGCTACCTTTGCAACCAAATAAATTGCTAACTAGACTTTGCAAATGAACAAGATAAAACATACTGGTATCGTAGATGGGGTAGAGGGAGAATGTGTGAAAGTTCGCATCCTCCAGGCTTCTGCCTGCAGCGCCTGCAAAGTGGCTGCCCACTGCAATGCCTCTGAAATGAAAGAAAAAATGGTAGAGATAAGAATGGCTGACGCTGCTTCTTATCAGAAGGGCGATTCTGTTGTCGTGGTGGCTGATGCTTCCGTAGGTTACAGAGCCAGCCTCTACGGTTATCTTTTGCCTCTGGTGGCTATGGTGGCAACCTTGATAGCTGTTCTTGCTACTACCCATTCTGAGGGTATGGCTGCCGTTTCGGCGCTGGGAATTCTCGTCCCATATTATGTTGTGCTCTATCTGATGCGCAACAGGTTAAGAAACCGATTCAGTTTTAAACTCGAACGTTGTTGATTATTAACTAAAACAAATACAAATTATTATGAATTTTATTTTGATTGCGGTCTTGGTACTCGGTGCCATTGCGCTGATTGCAGCGTTGGTGCTCTTCGGAGTATCTAAGAAGTTTGCCGTCGAAGAAGACCCTCGACTGGGACAGGTAGGAGAACTCCTTCCGGGTGCCAACTGTGGTGGTTGCGGTTTTGCCGGATGTTCCGGTATGGCTGCAGCGCTGGTCAAAGGTGCTGATGCCGGTAGCATCGATGGGCTGATGTGTCCTGTAGGTGGTGCCGACGTGATGGGCAAGGTAGCTGATCTCCTGGGTCTGGCTGTGGCTAACACAGAGGCTAAGGTGGCAGTGGTTCGATGTAATGGTTCTTGCGAGCATCGTCCTCGCATCGCCGAGTATGATGGTTTGCATACTTGTGCAGCTATGAACTCCTGTGGCGCTGGTGAAACCGGCTGCGGATTTGGCTGTCTGGGTTGTGGTGATTGCGTGGCTGCTTGCCAGTTTGGTGCCATCTCTATCAATCCTGAGACGGGCCTTCCTGAGGTTGATGAGGAGAAGTGTACGGGTTGTGGTGCGTGCGCCAAGGCTTGTCCACGTCACATCATCGAACTCCGTAAGAAGGGCCCTAAGGGTCGCCGTGTTTACGTTCAGTGCGTGAACCACGACAAGGGAGCTGTGGCTAAGAAGGCTTGTAGCGTTGCTTGCATCGGATGCGGTAAATGTCAGAAGGTCTGCAAGTTTGATGCCATTACCATTGAGAACAATGTGGCTTATGTAGATTTCAACAAGTGCCGCATGTGTACCAA
>CAKRIN010000054.1 GCA_934343805.1 uncultured Lachnospira sp. | reverse complement strand
TCGGGCTGCCTTGATTTTGCATCCAATATCATGCTCCATGCCACTATACCTCCTTGCACTTTTATTGTAGGAAAAACGCTCACTATTGTCTACAAAATAGCTTTGACATCACTTATTATGCGTGTCAAAATCCTTTTACATCTGCCAAATTCCGATTTGTTTTACCCATTTTAACATAAAACTCACCCAAGTTAAAACTACAATTATCAATCATTCCACTTCCCCTGACACCAAGTGCCACAAAAGTGCCCAACTTGCCAACAAACATTCCCAGTGTTTATGCGGGTTTTCAAAATTACAATAATTAATGCATGGAAATAATAAAGAATGAATTTCTTCACAAGACGCCCGTTCCCCTCCTAGTCAGTAGGCACGAAAAGAAAAAAGGGAATGGTTTTTCAACCATTCCCATCTTAATGAGCCCACCGGGGTTCGAACCCGGGACACCTAGATTAAAAGTCTAGTGCTCTACCAACTGAGCTATGAGCCCGTAATATATACTAATTAAAAGCTATAATCTATGTCAAACATCCAGCATCGGATTAAAATCACCGAGCTGGGCTAGCTGGATTCGAACCAGCGTAATGCAGGGATCAAAACCCTGTGCCTTACCGCTTGGCGATAGCCCAAGAAATAAAAAAAGGGTGGGTACAGGGATTCGAACCCTGGACCTTCAGAGCCACAATCTGACGCGCTGACCAGCTGTGCTATACCCACCATACTGCAAAAGTCATAAGCTACTGGCCATGACTCATAAAAAAAAGTGTGCCCGGGGGGATTCGAACCCTCGACCCACGGCTTAGAAGGCCGTTGCTCTATCCAGCTGAGCTACGAACACACAAAGCGGGTGATGGGAATCGAACCCACGTATCTAGCTTGGAAGGCTAGTGTTCTACCATTGAACTACACCCGCATACAATATTAAATTGTAAGTCGGGGTGACAGGATTCGAACCTGCGACCTCTTGATCCCAAATCAAGCGCTCTAGCCAAGCTGAGCCACACCCCGGTTATTTTCTTGCGTTTGCTCTGTTCCGCAACGCAAGAATGATTATATTATACGGTGCCGTATCTGTCAACACTTTTTTTAAAATTTTTTCAAAAAAATCCATTTTCTCTTTTCATATTGTTGAAAAGCGCTTATTTACTGGCTTTAGACATACCTCAAATCAAATGTCATCTCTCCATAATCATCAATTTCCAACATAATATATGTACATCTTTTATCTGCCTGACGTGGGTATGAGATACTTCCCGGATTAATAAATGTAATTTCATCTTCTATCTGGATAAGCGGTCTATGCGTATGTCCAAACATTACTATGTCTATACCTCTTGCTATGCACTCTTCTCTAAGCGTCTGAAGATCTAAAGAAACATAATAATAATGTCCATGTGTAAGCAAAACTTTTTTCCCTGCAAGCTCTATCTCTCGTTCTCTTGGTAAAGGCGAGAAAAAATCATTATTACCAGGAACCATTATTGTTTCACAACCTGCAAGTTCTTGAATAATATCTTCCTCCCCCTCAATATCTCCAAGGTGAATCATTAAATCAATCGGGTTTTCATTATATATCGCCTCAGCCAGATTACCATGTCTTCTGTGCGAATCGCTAACAATCATTATCCTCTGCATAAAACCTCCAGGATAGATCTTTTAAAAGATCTCATCCAGTTCCTTTTTTATAAGTGCGAGTGCTTTTCCTCTATGACTTATCTTATTCTTCTCCTCAGGATCCAGCTGTGCTGATGTTTTTCCATATTCAGGAAGATACACTATAGGATCATATCCAAATCCATTCTCTCCAACAATTTCCTTGCTGATAAGTCCTTCCATTGTGCCACGTTTTACAATCTCTCTTCCATCTGGAAAACACACTGCTATTGCACATACAAATCTACCGCTTCTGTCCTGTCCTTCAACTCCCTCAAGACGTTTTAATAATGCGGCATTCTTGATATCATATGATGTATCATATCCCATAAATCTGGCAGAATATACTCCTGGTTCTTTATTAAGGTAGTCTATTTCCAATCCGGAATCATCTGCCATAGTAAGTTGTCCTGTAAGCTTTGCAACTGCTCTGGCCTTAATTAATGCATTTTCTTCAAATGTCGTACCATTTTCTTCTACATCAAGGCTGATTCCTGCATCTTTTAAAGAAATAACATTGTATCCCTTTAATATTTCTTTAACCTCTTTTACTTTATCCTTGTTATTAGATGCTAATATAATAGTTGTCATATTTATTCCCCTATCTGTCTGTTATCTCTCTTCGGTGGCTTGGGTCCCTGAAATGAATAAAAATATGTTTTCAACATACCATTATATATTTTCCGGTTCTTATCTGGCTTCCTTCCAAAATATCTGATTGCATCCTCATACGAAGTTATCATATATGCTGACCACGAATCAAGCTTGCTGTATTGTTTTCCAAATGCTGAATATATAGCAGGCAGCGTCTCTTTATCTTCCAATCTTTCTCCATATGGAGGATTAGTTATTATAAATCCATATTTCTTATGATGACTTAATTCTGATACACTTCTCTCCTGAAAATGTATAAGCTTCTCAACTCCTGCATTCTCAGCATTATTTCTTGCTTTTCTTATAACATCAGCATCTATATCAAATCCCTGTATGTCTGTCTCAATATTAAGATCAATCATATCTTCAGCTTCTTCTACTGCATCGTACCACAACTGCTTGTCAATTATGTTTGTCCACTTCTGTGCTGTAAATTTTCTGTTCATTCCTGGAGCAATATTAGCTGCTATCATTGCCGCCTCAATTGGAAATGTTCCACTACCGCAGAAGGGATCGACCAATATTCTGTCCTTACGCCATGGCGTCAACATAATCAATGCTGCAGCCAGTGTTTCAGAAATTGGTGCTTTTCCAGCCGAAGGTCTGTATCCTCTTTTATGAAGGGAATCACCTGATGTATCAAGTGCAATGGTAACCATATCTTTCATAATTGTGACTCTTATAGGATATGAATCACCATCTTCTTCAAACCAGCTTACTCTATATTGTTGTTTTAATCTTTCAACAATTGCCTTCTTAACTATAGATTGTATATCAGAACTACTAAACAGTTTACTATTAACAGAATTAGCTTTTGTAACCCAGAACTTTCCATTCTTAGGAATATACTTTTCCCATTCAAGCATCTTAGTGTTATCAAATAATTCTGTAAATGTTTCCGCCTTAAACTGACCAACTTTTATCAATATTCTTTCCGTTGTTCTAAGATTAATATTAGCCCTGCAGACGGCTTCTGCATCACCAACAAATGTCACCTTTCCATCCTCTACAGATGATATATCATAACCGAGATTAAATACTTCCTTTTTCAATACCGATTCCAGTCCAAAGTGACATGGTGCAATTAATTCAAATGTATTCATATTTCCTCCAATTGTACATCTAAATATATATTAATGCTTACATAATTCAGTGTCAATGAATTAATTATCAATGTAATTACCTTTATATGCTTCAAATCCTCCAACAATGGTTTTACATTTATACCCTAACGCAGACATTTTTTCACACATCAGAAGGCTCGTAACGCCCCTATCACAATAAAGAATATATATTTTATCCTTATTACCAAAAACCTGCCTAAATTCAAATGAAACCTTGCCATACGCATATATATTATTAATGTCACATTTCAAGTGTTCATATTCATAATTGTATGCATCTTTAATTCTTGATTTCAAATACTTTTCTCTTTCTCTTATATCTACAATTAATACATATGGGTCATTTACATAATAATCAACTTTTCTTGAACTTATCATTTCGCAAGACATATATCACCAATGAAAATAATAATTATTATATTATACTTATTATTATAAGTTTTATTACTCGTGATTTTATTTGCCGAAATCTATGTATGGCTGCATAAGCAGCCATTGACAGCTTAATAGCAATCTGATTCATCATATTCAGATGACTTATTCTTCGAATTCTTTGATGCTTCATTCTTACTGTTTGAAGCATTAGTTGAGTTAGTTGAATTAGATGAATTCTTAGAGTTAGTTGAGTTAATAGAGTTACTTGAATTCTTAGATGTGTTTTTTGACATAATATCAACCTCCATATTTTTTTCATTAATGTAGTATTGCTATTATGTAAGATTTTATTCATTATTTTATAACTTTATCCAAATAAAAAAACCTTGCAAAAATGCAAGGTTAAATGTACGTGACAAGATTCGAACTCGCGACCTTCTGGTCCGTAGCCAGACGCTCTATCCAGCTGAGCTACACGTACTTCCTAAACACATAAGTGTTTAGTGCCGGCAACGGGAATCGAACCCGTATGGGAGTATAAGTCCCGCAGGATTTTAAGTCCTGTGCGTCTGCCAGTTCCGCCACACCGGCTTGGTGTACTTATTATATTATGTGTCATTAAAAATGACAGCGACCCGGATGGGGTTCGAACCCACGACCTCCGCCGTGACAGGGCGGCGCTCTAACCAGCTGAGCCACCAGGCCATAACGAGTAGAACAAAGTGGACCTTCGGGGACTCGAACCCAGGACCGACCGGTTATGAGCCGGTTGCTCTAACCAACTGAGCTAAAGGTCCAAAAAGCCGATGATCGGACTCGAACCGATAACCTGCTGATTACAAATCAGCTGCTCTGCCAATTGAGCCACATCGGCATAACATGAATTATGCAGAATATAGATTTTTAATGACTCCGACGGGAATCGAACCCGTGTTACCGCCGTGAAAGGGCGATGTCTTAACCGCTTGACCACGGAGCCTTAAA
>CAKRIN010000053.1 GCA_934343805.1 uncultured Lachnospira sp. | reverse complement strand
CTGTTATATGCTGCCAATACAAATATTGATTATTTTCCAACGAATTTTGTTGTACATAATGAAGAAATATATTATGTGGATTTCGAGTGCAACGATTACATGGAAGAATGGAATTTTGAAAACTGGGGTGTAAAATACTGGTCAAAGACACCGGAATTTCTGCAGTATGTGAAAGAACATTCATGATACAAATTGTGGGATGAAGTGTCTATATGAAACGGATGTGTTTTACAAAATCGGAAGTTATTTTCATTTGTGCTTTACTTTTACAGCGCAAATTATGCACCGTATACCTATATTGATGTCATATTTTGGGGACCATTATGCAATTATTGGAGCAGGCGAAGTGTCCGAATCAATAGAAGCTGCAAATATAGATAATCAGAAGAATACATTGAAAAACAAGCATTTGCGGGAATGATACGAATCATAACGATTGCAAATGTCAATATAAAATTGTAGGTTTTTTTATCATATAAGAATGTAGGAAAACCTACACTCTTATATGATATTTTATGTAACTTAATTTTCCTCAATCATATACTGCATCTGATTCTTTAGTCTATAGGATGGATCATTTCGAAAATGGGCTGTTTGTCGTAATGAACAGCACTTTGATGTTTTATTTGCTATTGCTATCTGCTGCAATTACAGATTTAATCTGCTTCATAAGTGTATCATAGTTATCCTTATTGTCAATTCCTCCAAGCATTGGGTCACCTACAATATTACCATTTCTATCAACTAGTATAGTTGTGGGAAATGCCATAATATCAGAGGCATATTTACCTGCATTTGAGGAAGAGTCAATCGAAAGGTTGCGGTATTTTGCACCCTGGCTTTCAAGAATAGCAGAAGCCTCTTTTATGGCAGTTTTATTGCCATTGAAGGTTTCGGTATTGATGCCTACAACCTCACCGCCCATTGACCTGATAGCTTCGTTTAATTCATTAAGCTTAGATAACTCTGCTACGCAGGGCTTACATCCGTTAAACCAGAAATTGACTACAGTTACTGCGTTTTTTGAAAATAAACTTTCATCAACAGAATTGCCATTAAAATCTTTACCGGATAAATTACTGAAAGGAGATGTGGTTTCAGTATTGTTTTTCTTACTGTTGTCAGAAGCAGTCTTATTTTCAATTTCAGCTATCTGTTCCTCGATTTTTCGTATAGCATCAATATCTTCTGTAAGTGTCTTTAACTCGACTTCTGTAAATGAAGCTTTGTTCGATTCTACGGTACCAGCCAGATAATCAGCATAATTGCCACTTGGATCAACAGAGCTTTTATTCATCATGCCAAAGGCTTTGTTCCATACAGCCTCGTGCTTCGCAAAGAGCTGGTTTTCCTGCTGATATAAATCATTTAGTCTGGCATTGGAATTATCAGAAGCCTCTGTACCGGCTTTAGTTACGCTATCCTTGGTATTTGCTGTTCCAGCAGAGTCCTGTGTGCCACAGGCTGTAAATAATAATGCTATGCATAGTGTAAAAATAGAAATTAATGTTTTTCTTGTTGTCATAATTAGTTACTCCTTTAATAAAAGTTATTTGTTAGTTAATGTTAATTATTGCTTACTATTGTTTTTTTTAATATAAGCTCTGCCCATAAGCTCATAATGGACTGCATCCCTAGGACATGCTTTTATGCACGCACCACATCGTATACATTCCGGATGATTAGGCGTTTTACATACATTGACATCCATTTTACATGCCTTTGTACATTGGCTACAACTAATACATTTGCTGCTATCGACCTTAATACTAAGAAAACTGACCTTATTAAATAATGAATAAATGGCTCCAAGGGGACATATCCATTTGCAGAATGGTCTGTAAAATACAATGCTTAACATAACAACAGTAATTAATATAAGGCATTTAAACGAAAACAGCTTTCCAAGTGCAGAACGTATAGTTGCATTACCAAGCGATAGAGGTATAGCACCCTCTAGAACCCCTTGTGGACAAATATATTTGCAGAAGAACGGATCTCCCATTCCTATTGAGTTTGTTATAAGCATAGGCAGAAGTATAACAAAAACAAGAAGGATGATATATTTCAGGTATCTTAGAGGTTTCAGCCTGGCAGTAGAGAATTTTTTAGTGGGGATTTTATGGAGTAAATCTTGAAACCATCCAAACGGACACAAAAACCCACATATAAATCTTCCAAGTGTTACGCCAAGCAGAATAAAAAATCCAGTTATGTAATATGAGAATTTAAAGCTGGATGAGCCCACAACTGCCTGGAATGCTCCAATGGGGCAGGCTCCTGTTGCAGCAGGACAGGAATAACAGTTTAATCCGGGTACACATACAGTTTTAGCGTTTCCCTGATATATTTTTCCTTTAAATATATTGGGAATATGTATATTAGTAAGCAGCGTGGCGGCTGCTTGTATCCATCCGCGTAGTTGTGCTATTTTATTTGATATGGATTTTTTGTCTTTTTTTCTTTTTAATTTGTTTTTTTTCATATTCTTATCCAATTCCAACACACTCCAGACATAGTTTTATTGCTTTGCTAAGTACTAAAGCTGCTTCACCCCTAATTGCACCATAGCTTACCATAGTAATACCAAGGATTAGCAGAATAATCTGATATAATTTTTTGTACTTCAAGATATTGTCGCTCCTTTATTCGTTTTCATGTCGATTCTTTGCTTGTGCATTTATTGACCATCTGACAGGGATTATTATACAATAGCTGTTGTAAAATCTTTGTTAAGAAAAAGGTGAAATAGAATTGAGATTATTAATAGTTGAAGATGAGAAACAAATATGTGATATGGTTGCAAAAAGCCTATATGCGGCCGGATACGAAGTAGATACCTGTTATGATGGCATGGAGGCACTTGAGTATATTCTTGCAGAGAATTATGATTTGATTGTCCTGGATCTGAATCTGCCGGGAATAGATGGAATGGATATTTTAAGGGAATTAAGACAGAGTAATGAGGAGACAAAGGTTCTTATATTATCTGCAAGAGGACAGATTGTTGATAAGGTTGAGGGACTTGATGCGGGGGCTAATGACTATATGGAAAAGCCGTTTCATTTGCAGGAACTTGAGGCGCGTATCAGAAGTCTGACAAGAAGGAGGTTTGTGCAGAAGGATATATGCCTTGAATGCGGCGGTATAAGGTTCGATACAATAAAGCGTGAGGTATATGCTAAAGGAAATAAAGTATCACTTACAAGAAAAGAAAATGGTATTCTGGAATACATGCTTTTTAATATAGGAAGACCGGTAAGCCAGGAGGAACTGATAGAGCATGTATGGGATGCATCAGTTGACAGTTTCAGCGGTTCCATAAGAGTACATATGTCTTCGCTTAGAAGAAAGCTTAAGGCTGAGCTTGGATATGACCCGATTATTAACAAGGTTGGGGAAGGATATAAATTACGGGAGGAGTCTGATTGATGAAGAAAATGTCATTGCAGTGGAGACTTACATGCATAATTACAATATATATTGCACTTATATGTGGTTGTCTGACAATGTTTGTATATAGAAATGGTGTGTATTACATTGATTCATTGCAGGAGGCTGTTGAAGCCCAGGGGGATAATAAGGGTGATGATTCAGAACAGATATATATAAGTATTCCAGAGGATAAATGGGATGAATTTGCAAAGGATTTTTCTGTCCAGGTGTACAATAATAAGGCAGATTATAAAAGAAATAGTTTAATAATTTCAGTTTTACTGGCGCTTCTTGGAGGCGGTGTTACATATTTTATAAGTGGACGGGCACTTAAACCAATTGGTGAGTTTTCTGATAAAATTGAAGAGGTGCAGTTACAGAATCTGTCCGATTCTCAGATAGAAGAAAACCAGGTTAAAGAACTGAACAGACTTAGTGTTTCGTATAATAAGATGCTTGAACGTCTATCGGAGGCATTTAAGATACAGAGGCAGTTTACTGAGAATGCGGCACACGAGCTTCGGACTCCATTATCATTAATGCAGGTTCAGCTTGATTTATATAATTCTGGCAAGCATCCAGGTAATGATGCAGATACCATACAGACGATAAAGATGGTTACTGAACAGAATGAAAGACTTAGTAAAATGGTAAAAACGCTCCTTGACATGAGCGAGCTTCAGACAGTGGGACGTGATGAGACAATTATAGTTAATGCACTTGTTGATGAGGTATTGGCGGATCTGGAGCCACTTGCACAGGAAAAGAATATAAAGCTTACTGGAAAATGTAAGAATGTAAATATGGTCGGAAGTGATATACTTATATACAGGCTTGTATATAATCTTGTTGAGAATGCCATAAAATATAATCATTCAGGTGGACAGGTTTCAGTAGAGGCATATCAGAGGGAAAAGCAGGTTTATCTGTCAGTAAAGGATACGGGAAACGGAATTCCAGAGGAACTTAAGGAACGTGTGTTTGAACCATTCTTTCGCGTAGATAAATCAAGAAGCCGTGAACTTGGTGGTGTTGGACTTGGACTTGCTTTCGTTAATGAAATTGTGCGGGTACACGATGGCAGTATTGCAATCAGGCCTAACCCATCAGGAGGAACAATAATAGAAGTGCAGTTTCCAGTTAACAGAACAACAGCTTAAGCTGTCTAGACAGACAGTCTATTAAATAATACGTACAATAAAGTAGTGATTAAAGTAGTAATTATTACTTGATTGAGACATTGACGGTGGCTTATTTTTGTTCTATACTTCAAGTAAGTGAAAACTAACTGCATAGCTCGATATGGATGAATGAGTGAAATTCCTTGATGATCAGAAAACCTATCTGGGGAATCAACTGGAGTCTGAATTTGGAGGAGACAGGTGTTTCGGCATTCTGGCAGATATGGATTTTATTCTGGTATGTACATATGAGAAGGATGGGGAAAATCCAGAGCTTGTGATTTATAAAAAGAGATAATATAA
>CAKRIN010000052.1 GCA_934343805.1 uncultured Lachnospira sp. | reverse complement strand
AAAAATAGGACCTGTTTCACAACAGATCCTATCACATACTTACTAAAACTAAATTAACCACTAAAAAAACTAATATCATTTTCTTATGAGAACCTCTACATAGAGAGACCTCAAAAGTCTTTTGTAATTTAAACACTGGATAAGAACCGCCTCTTATCCTAATCACAATGCAAAGATAGAACAAATATCTGAAACAACCAAATAAATTATACTATTTTTTATCGGTTTGTCTAAAATATCTCTATATTTTACATTATTTAAAACTTATAGCCTACTGTCATCAATAATTGATGACGATTATTCTCTACCTGAGTAGCCTTAACAGAACAACCCATATCTGAGAAACTTTCGAATGGATAGAAATCACCCTTCTGAGTAGAATACTGATAAGCTACATCTATAGCCAGATTCTGGTAATTGAAACCTACACCCAAAGTAAAACGGTTCATCGCCTTCCAGTTGGTATAATCGGCAGAAGAAGCTATATAAACACCATTGCTATCAAATGTCTGATCACGCAAGGCATTATCCTTATACATTGGCGATACGTAATTATAACCCAATCGGACAGACAACATGTCAACAGGCTTGATCTCTGCACCCAACTTCAAGGTACTTACACCTTGCAGGTTCAATCGGGTATCGTGATTCATAGCCTCATCACTGCTACTGCTCTCATAATAGTCTCCCCAATAAGCATCATAATAACCTCCATCCTTCACACGGTTGTCCATGTGGTCGTACCATGCATACTCATAAGTTGCACCAAGAGCCAGATAATTACTTACCGTATGACCCAAGCTGGCACCCACCTTCCATGGTGTATTGAGACGGAAATCATAATCTATACTCTGTCCTCTATCACCCTTGACATAACAAGGCTGCTGACTTCCATCTTTTTCCTCATAGGTAGCAGGATCATTGTTTCCCCAAATTCGAATATCATTATCACCACTAACTGTAAGGTCATAGAAGATAGGGCTATTGAAATAAGCACCAATACGGAAAGGAGAATCCTTGACAGGACGGAAGATAACACCTGCCTTCACATCAAATCCAGTACCGGTAATCTTCAGCTGCTCAAATGAATCCATCATATTGCCATCAACGAAGTTTTCGGCATAGAGAGAATTACTATTATAATGAACATCATGAAGACCGATAGTCAGACCCAACCAAACCTGATTATTAAGCGATCCACTGATATTGAAATCATAGGTACCGATATAACCATGCTGATACTGACCAAACAAATACTGATTAGCCTCAGCATAAGCCAAACCACCATCGGTAGGAACTGTAAACAAACCTGGCTGATAGTTGCCGGAATTATCCTTATATCCACCAAGATTGGCGTCCTGACTGGTCCACCCCGCATACTCCTTGAAATTCTTAGCTGCGGTTATCTTGTTAAGAGAAACATCCTTCAAAGCCCCGGCAGCATTCAGAATCTGTCCAAAATCAGCACTCTTATGATAATTGAAAGCCAAATTCATCCAATTGGTACCTTTGTTTTTCGGACTCCATACGATACCCACCTGGTCGAAGGTAGGATGACTCTTTTTACCATTAAAGGAAATACTAGAATAATTGTACTCCGTATAATTCTCAGCATCTGTTTGGGCGATAACTCCTGCAGTAAGAGTCATTTGACTTCTACGGAAAAGACCAACACCGGCAGGGTTACTGCTGATAGTGGAAATATCGGCACCCAGAGCTTCCATAGCACCACCCATACCCACATAGCGGGCAGTACCAGTAAGCTGGGGTGCAGCCAACTTAGCGTCCTGATAAGTTTCTTGCGCAGCAGCCGTCATGCTAGCCATGAGCATACTGGCAAAGAGTATATGTTTTAAATTATTCATAATCTTCTCAAATACTAATTATTGTTATCATTTTATCTTCTTCCACCGTAGCTGCCGCCACCAGAGTGACCGCCACCGCCTCCGAAGCTACCACCACCGGAACGACCGCCACCACTGAAGCTGCCACCTCCGAAGCTGCCGCCACTGTTACCAAAGCCTGAATTGCCGCGGCTACCCCAGGAAGAGTTGTTATTGTTGTAGTTACCGTTATTCTGGCGCTGACCAAAGCTGCGGTTAGAACCACTACGGCGCGAATAAGTATTGCGATTATTACCGGCAATGCCAGTAAACTGATGATTAGAACCATCGATGCGACCCGGATTGTTATAACGCTTGTTACCGGCAAATCCGCCATAACTTACATGACCTATCATCGGGCCACCCCAATACCATGGATTATAATATCCACCCCAGCCATAATACCATGGGCTGTACCAGCCACCATACCAACCAGCATAGCCATAATACCATGGATCGTACCAAGGATCAAACCAAGGATCATACCAGCCGGCATAATATCCATAACGCCAAGGATTGCGCCATCCCCACATACGGCTGCGCCAGTAATAAGGACCATAGCCGTAATAGTCATAGAACCAAGGATCATAATATCCATCCCAACGGCTCATTTCCCTAGTACGGCTGAAGTCTTCTTCCGGGTCAGCATATTTCTGAGCAAAGTAAGCATCATCATAGATACTGTCAGGAGCAACACCCTTTCCTACATGAAACTGGATGATATCATTACCCAGGGAATCTTTCCCAACATTCTCATAATGACTCAAGAATCTACCACCGCGGTTATATTCATCCACATTTCGGTTGCTTCCACTCCAGTACAAGGCATATATACTGTCTCTACGTGCTTTCTGCTCGGCATAAGCACGCTGTAATTGCGCACGATGCTCAGCTTGCTTCTTGGCCTCTTTCTTTGGATTGAAGTAGAGGTCATCGTCCTGTGCCATTGCCGTAAAAGGCATGGTTGCTGCCATGAGGACTGCTAGAAGATACATCTTTTTCATTTTACTATTCTCCTATTTTGATATGGAGTTTTTGCTCCATTTTGGGTTATTATTTATATAAATATAATAATCATAATGCAAAAATATTGCATATCTTACTGCAAAAGTACAGAAAAACCCTAAATAATGGTAGGATTTCCCCTATTTTTTATAATTTTGCAGAAAAATTAAATGAATTCAAACGTTTTTCAACATTTATACACATAAAAAAGGCATGAAATACTTAGTAGCATCATTCAATATTGAGACCGCTCCCGACCTGATGGAAGCAGCTCGAGATCTCCTTGCCGACGGAGCTGCCGAGGCTGGATTTGAATCGTTCGAGGAAACGGAAACAGGCATGGAGGCATACGTACAGAAAGACCTTTTCGATAAGGAGGCGCTTGATGCCTATCTCTCTGATTTTCCTATCATGGATACCCAAATCACCTATGACATCCAGGATGCCGAGGACAAAGACTGGAATCAGGAATGGGAGGAACAAGGATTCGCTCCTATTTTTGTGGACGACCAAGTTGTTATATACGATGCCAAGCATCCAGAACTCTATCCAGACACAAGTAACCGTCCGGACATCATCGAGATAGGTATTGAAGCAAAACTTGCCTTTGGCACAGGAAATCATGAGACTACCCGTATGATTATCTCGCAATTGCTCCAGATGCCTATCAAGACCAAACGCATTCTGGATTGCGGTACCGGAACCGGCATTTTGGGACTCACCTCTTCCAAACTGGGAGCCAAAGATGTTGTAGGATATGACATCGACGAATGGAGCGTTGAGAATGCCAAACATAATGCTGTCCTCAATGGCGTTGACAATATGGAAGTATTCTTCGGAAACAGCAGCGTCCTCAACCATGTCAGCGGCGTATTTGATGTAGTGATGGCAAACATCAACCGCAACATCCTGCTTGAAGACATGAAACTGTTCCGCAGCGTCATGAACATTGGTGGCTCTCTGATACTCAGCGGATTCTACGAAGAGGACATTCCTGTTTTGCTGGAAAATGCTGCAGAGCTTGGACTTCACGAGACCAACCGTCATGTTGACAACAACTGGGCATGCCTGGTACTTGGGGAATAGAAAAGCCAGAGCTTCAGATTACCCTATCAACAGTAAAAATATAAGGTGTAATTCATAAAGTACATTTTTCATTGTACATGATGAATTACACCTTACACATTCCGTCACTCGTTAAATATTTTCTCATTGTTATTACTTCCTATGCACAATTGCTTCAAGTCGTAATAACTTCCATTGTAGATATCAAAATCTACATATCCCTTGATGCCGGGCAACTTACCAGCATCCGTATGCTGCCAGAACTTCCATTTGCCCTTGTATTGCACCTTGTCCACATAATAGTGGGCTATCCAATAAGGATAATCATCAAAAACCGGCGCACTCAGGTATTGCTCCTTAAACTTATAATAAGTATAGATGATAGGCTTCACATGATACCTGTCTTCTACGATATGCAGCCACGTAAGTACATCACGCTGAAAATCCTCCACGCTCTTATCATCCGGTTTGTGCTCGATGTCAAGCACCGGCGGCAAATCTCCATCGGTAAGATGCACTTGCTGCAGGAAACAATAAGCCTGTTCACGAGCCGTAGATTTATTGCTCCAGAAATGATATACACCACGGATAAAACCAAAATCGCGAGCCTGATTGAAATTAGAACGGAAATTCTCATCCAACCTGCTGGAGCCCTCAGTGCTCTTAATGATGACAAAACGCACAGGGCATCCCTTAATCATTGCATTCTTAAGCTGCTCCCAATCTATATCTCCCTGATAATGAGATATATCTATGCCATGAATTTCATATCCTTCAGGATATACCTCATCACCATAAAGCGCACGCCATCTAAAACCGGTAGGACCTACGAAGAAATGATAAAACAAAAAAACATACAGTACAACAACTGCTATTCCGCCAATCCACCAAGCCCAACGGGGATAACGGCTCCAAAGCCCCGACGAACGTCTGGACCTACGTCTACGGGCAGGTCGCTTCGCCGTGGTTCTGACCGGGGAAGAAGAAGTTTTCTTCGCTCCACCACGTTTGTTGTTGTTGCTAGTTTGTTTGTTTACCATGATAATTATATATAAAAAAGAGGGAGGAGGTGCATGCATGGCTATACAGCCTACGGCAAGACATCCCCTCCCTAAAGGTCGGCTAGAAGAATCTAGCACCTATATAAGAATGTTTATTCCTGAATCATCAGAAACATATTTCTTACTTAGCCTGCTCCAACTGGAGAGTCTTTGTGGTCTGGTCGCAAACCTCAGATGGACCCCAGTACTGGATAGGACCTGGATATACATAAGCTGTCTCCTTAGCCCA
>CAKRIN010000051.1 GCA_934343805.1 uncultured Lachnospira sp. | reverse complement strand
GGTCTCTACAGCATCTCTCTCTACTCTGGGAAATGATTCCTACTATGTTTTTAATAATGATGCCGGTGGATTTGTCATCATAGCCGGCGATGATGCGGTGGCACCTGTTTTGGGTTATACCTCAACGGGGGCGTTTGATGCCAATAGATTGCCTGAGGGTCTGAAGGATTTGCTGAAGAGCTATGAGCAGCAGATTGCTGCATTGGGAAAGAGTTATACGGCTAATACCACATCTACAAGAGCCGAATTTACTGGAGAAAAACTGCTGAATACCGCGAAATGGAACCAGGGGGCTCCATTCAACAAGTATACTCCTAATAATTATGTAACGGGATGTGTGGCTACGGCTGGTGCTATTGTGATGAAACATCATGGCTATCCTGCAAAGGGCGTTGGAAGCCATTCCTATAACTGGAATGGGAAGAACCTTACCGCAAGTTTTGAGCATGATTATGACTGGGATAATATGCCTACTAAGTATACTACTGGTGATAATGACGAGGCATTTGATGGTGTTGCCAGACTGATGTCTGACCTGGGTATTGCTGTGAATATGCAATATGCCAATGGAGGAAGTGCATCTGCTTTGGAAGACCTGGTAACTGCTCTGAAAAAGTATTTCGGTTATAGTAAGTATGCCAGACTTCTGACAATGAAGGATTTGGGCGCAGAAGTCTGGAACGGCAGATTGCGTGCCGAGATTGATGCCAACCGTCCGATTCTGTATGCAGCCTCTGATGCCAATGTAGGAGGTCACTCCTTTGTGATTGATGGCTATAAGGATGAAAGCTTCAGCGTAAACTGGGGTTGGGGTGGATATTGTGATGGATTCTATCGCATCGGTGCCCTCAATCCTGAAGCTGACGGAAAGCCTCTGGGAGATCAGTACAATTCATCTCAAGCAGCCGTATTTGCGCTTCAGCCATCTGACGGCAAGGAAGTTATTTCTAATCTGGGATTCATCAAGGTTGATGGTTATCTGGAAACGATGAACATGAATGTTACTGATGTGAAGGCAGGTAAAAATATGAATCTCTATCTTTTACCTCTTCAAAGCCAAGGGGAGAATCCGTTTACCGGAGAGGTAGCGATAGCTTTGAAGAATGCCAAGGGCGAAACCCGTAAAGTATTTGGAGCAACTGCTATTAAGAACTTAGGTCCTGGATTTTATTTTTCTGCATTATCATTAGGTGAAGCTTGTCCGGTGGATGCTCAGGAAGGTGACTACCTGGCTATTGTATCTAAGGAAGACGGAACTGAAGAATATGTAGAAATCTTCGGACCGGATATGGCGGAAGTACATTTGCCTGCTACAGGATTCCAGCCTCGTACATTCGAAGTGAAAATGGAATTGGGCGAAGGGGCACAGTTTGTAGAGGCTTCTTCAGCTTATAATAGGGTTAGCAGATTATACAATGGTAAGCCATTGCAGGGCTGTCCTTATTATTTCGATGTGAAGATAGATGCAGGTATTGCCAAGAGTTTTATTGAATTGGATGGTAAGAGTGTTCCTACGGCATCTTTCACTGATGGTGTTACATTCTATGCTATATCTCCAGGTGTAAAACCAGTTTATAACCTGGTAGTTAAAACATATCGCATCTATGAGGAAAAGACAGTTGAGGTGACTTTAGCTGCACCGGGACAACTGAAGGCTGAGTTGGATAGTAAGAATCTGGATTATTATGTATACACCAATATCAAGGTAAACGGTGAGATAGACAAGCGAGACTTTGACGAATTGAACAGTCATCCTTTTACTGGTATCGACTTGAGTAATGCCAGGGTCGTGGCTTATGATACCTATTCTGCCAATATGATTCCTAAGAATGCTTTCTGGAAGAATGCCAATCTGAAGCACTTCAAGATGCCGGCAGGTGTGAATACTCTTGGTGTAAATGCGTTTAGAGAAACGGGATTGGTAGAAATTGACCTGCCGGAAACTATCCGGGAATTCGGATTGAATACTTTCTGGGGATGTCATTCTTTAGCTGATGTCTATATGCGTCATAAGGAGGCTCCTTCTTGGATAAGTTGGTGCGTATTCTATAACAAGGGCAACAAGGTAAGTCGTACGTTGCATCTTTATCCTGGAAGTAAGGAAAAGTATGAGGCTTATCAGTATACCCAAAAATGGATAGTCAACTTTGACAATATCGTAGAAGACCTGGTAGTAACAGGTATCAATTCTGCTACTTTGGATAATGAGACTACCAAGTCGGCATTGTATGACCTCAACGGTCGCAGAATACCAAATGTTCCATCTAAGGGTATCTATATCCAGAATGGAAAGAAGATGATTAGAAAATAATCATTTGCTGACGATAAATCAATTAAACAATAGAAAAGTCCCCTGGTGCCGTAAAGCATCAGGGGACTTTTTTAATCACTACACATTTATCACTACTCACTATTAAAAGTAATAGGTGCAGCCGATTGTAGCAGCACGGTTGCCAAAGTGCTGGCTGGCAATATCATGGAATCTGCCTTCCAGGGTAAAGTGCTTGCCGATATTCTTGTAGACTCCTACTTCCGCATAGAGATTGGCAGGGGTATAGGCAGGAGTAGCAGTATGGCGGTAAGTACACCAGATGAGATTGGAAGTAAGACGCCAGCCGTCTGGCAGAGTAAGCTGAGGAGCCAACTTGAAGACGGCAAAATTGTGATAGCTTGTATCTCTTAATGATGTCTCTTCCACTGGTGTTTCTGCCCGTTCCCAGAAGTAATTGAAGCCAGCGGTAAGGCGAAGGATGCCGGTATGCCAGAAGGCGGTGGTTCCGATGCCTAATGTGTTGTCGTGGTTGTTGTCTATCAGATGCTGGTGAATGTTCTTCACCGAGGTGCTGACCACGAGATTCGGCTTGCTGTAGGTATACTTCAACTCTGTAACATTGGCAAGACTATTCCTGATATCGGTGGTATAGGTTGGCTTCCATGCGCCCTCCATATCTCCCGCAGTCACAAAGTCGCCAAATTCCGGATTGAAGATGCGGCGGCAGAAGGTGCCTTGCAGGGTATGACCCGGAGTGAAGGTATAGTATGCACTGAACGAGTAGATGTGGTTGTGGGTGGTATGCTCCCAGTTGCTGATAGAAGTAATCTGCTTAGGGCGGAAATTGATGATACGGTATCGTTCACCAGCCATGAATCCCCACTTGCCGATATTGTAATCCAGCTGGACATAGAAATCCTCGTAGTTGGAATGGTTGATGTAATCAGCAATGCAATTCTTCTCGATAGACAAACCGCCCTCAAAACCTGCTGTAATCCAAAGGTCTTTGGTAAGGATTGGAGAGGCGTACTCTATAACGGCAAACGGATAGGTGGAGTGGTTCTGGTAAGGGAAGGTCTGGCTTTCTTCCTGGGTTCTGCCATTGTCGCTGATATGTTCTGCACCCAAGGTGAAAAGGATGCTCGAACCATTCTCGCCTAGTGTCCGGGTATAGTCTGCCTGAAGATGGTAGGCACGTACATATTCGGCTGGTGAATGGGTGAAATGATTGCGGGTATAGGTCTGCATCGCATCCACTTCGAGTATGTCCTTGCTGGTTGGAGTCCAGAGCACATTGAGTTTGGCTCCCTCGTGCGAGTAATGGTTGATGGTATTGGAGCTCTGGTTCTGATAAGCATCCTTGTCGCTATTAGAGGTGCGTTGGAAGTTGCCTTCTACGTGGCTGAGGATGCGCAGGTCATCCTGCTGGCTCAGAACGCTGACGATTCCTTTGCCACCGCCGTAGGTATCACCAAATAGTCCTACTCTTCCGCTCACACCGTTTTCGCCCTTGCGGAGGGTGATGTCGATTACTTTCTTCAGACTGCTGCAGCCCTTCATCACTTCTGCATTCTGGCAAACCTTGATGCTTTCAATCTCACGAGCCTTGAAATGGTGGAGCAGGGTTGCATAGTCGAGTCCGTATTCCTGATTGTCGATACGGATGACGAACTTTCCATATTGATTGGCAAAGGAATCACCGCCGATGATGTTGTTGCCATCGAGGCTGATTACCTCAGGACACATCATCAGAACATCGAGGAGAGATTCTTCACCGGTAAGTTCCATCTCTGAAACGTGCATGATGTATCTGTCGCCAATATGTTCTATCGGGGCCGCGTTCATCTGTGGCAATGTACTGCCCAGAAAGCCAGCCAGACACATCAGGCGGGTATTCTTAAGAAGACTGTTTAATATCATATATAATAACCATTTAAGTTTTTTCGACTTGCAAAGATAGTGCAAAAAGAGGAAATAGCGAAATTTTTCCCTAACTTTATGGTTCTTATCATGAAAAAATCAAGAAAACAGCAGTGTAATCAGAGGAATGGTGATGATGCTGCCCAGGGTGGTGATGAAAGTCATCTCTGTGATGAGCGATGGATTGCGACCGTATTTCAAGCAGAACATGGTGCCGAAACTGGCTACAGGCATCGCTATGACTACTGTATTGATGTCGTTAACCAAATCGTGGACACCACACGCCTTGAACAGAAAGTAGATGCTCAGAGGAACCACGACAAGGCGAAGAACAGAAGAAATGTATACCTTCGGACTTCCGATAATCTCCCTGACGGGAAGTTTTGCCATGGAAGAACCGATTATCATAAGAGCAGCAGGAACCGTAACATTTCCTACCATCGTCACAGGGCGGGCAATGATGTCGGGGGTATGTACGCCCAATGCTACCAGAAGGGCGGCAAGGAAAGCGGCAAGAAGAGCCGGAGATACCAGCACCTTAGGATTGAACTGCTTGATGCTGTATTCACCCTTGATGAGCATCACACCTGCCGTAAAGATGAAGAAGGTGTTGGGCATATTCAGCAAGGCTGCATAAAAGATGGCCTTAGGACCGAAGATGCTCGATACGATAGGGTATCCGATAAAGCCAACGTTGGCAAACATCAAGGCAAAGCCTATCATACCCTGGTCGTCATGGTTCTTGGTGATGAGGCGTGGAACCCAGAAGCCAAATACCAATAATAATATATAGGTGAGGAAACCGACACCTAAAAGGGGGAGGATGAGCGTGCGGTCGGGCAACTCATCCCCCATTACGGATGACAGCACCAGCAGTGGACAGGTTATGTCCACTACGATGCTGGATAGTTTCTTGTCAAATTTGTCGCCCATATAGCCTAACTTGCAGGCGACATAGCCTAAAATTACGATGATGAATAATACCACCATCACTTCTAAATTCTGCATTATCCTGAAAATCTATACCTTAATTTATCTATAAATCTCTTTAATCTATAAATCTCTTGGTGATGTCTCCGTAGTTTTCTATACGGCGGTCGCGGAGGAATGGCCACCAACGGCGTACATCCTCGCTGTGCTTGAGATCGATATCTACAACCAGGCTTTCTTCCTCCTGATCGCTTGCACGGTAATGGAGTTCGCCCTGAGGACCTGCCACAAAGCTGCTGCCCCAGAACTGGATGCCTCCTGTCTGTTCGCTAGGATCCGGCTCAAAGCCTACTCGGTTTACGGCAACAACAGGCAGACCATTGGCTACCGCATGACCGCGCATGACGGTGGTCCAGGCTTCGCGCTGTCGCTGCTGCTCTTCCGGTGTATCATAGGTTGCATAACCGATGGCTGTAGGATAGATGAGCATTTCTGCTCCCTGCAATGCCATGAGTCGGGCTGCTTCCGGATACCACTGGTCCCAGCAAACCAAAACACCCAGTTTGCCTACTGAAGTCTGGATAGGACGGAAACCGAGATCGCCTGGGGTGAAGTAGAACTTCTCGTAATAGGCAGGATCGTCTGGGATATGCATCTTGCGATATTTGCCGGCGATACTGCCATCCTTCTCGATAACGACAGCCGTGTTGTGATAAAGTCCTGGTGCTCTGCGTTCAAAGAGTGAGGTTACGATAACCACACCGAGATCTTTCGCCAGTTTGCCATAGAATTCTGTTGACGGACCAGGGATTGGTTCTGCGAGATTGAAGAGCTCAACATCTTCTACCTGACAAAAGTAGAGGGAATTGTGAAGCTCTTGAAGAACGATGAGCTCCGCACCGCGATGGGCAAGGTCGATAATGCCCTCAGC
>CAKRIN010000050.1 GCA_934343805.1 uncultured Lachnospira sp. | reverse complement strand
GACTGTGACAGATATATGGAAGTATGGAACAATGTATTCTCTCAGTTTAACAATGACGGACATGGCAATTACACAGATCTTATCCAGAAGAACATTGATACTGGTATGGGACTTGAAAGACTTGCTGTTGTTGTTCAGGATGTTGATTCTATCTTTGATGTTGATACATTACAGGCACTTCGTAACAAGGTATGCGAGATGGCAGGAGTCAGCTATAAAGAAGATGAGAAACAGGATGTATCTATCCGTGTTATCACAGATCATATCCGTTCAGTAACATTTATGGTAAGTGACGGAATTATGCCATCTAATGAAGGCAGAGGCTATGTTTTAAGAAGACTTTTAAGAAGGGCTGCAAGACATGGAAGACTTCTTGGAATTGAAGGAAAGTTCTTATCTAAACTCTGTGAAACTGTAATTGAAGGCTCTAAGGATGGATATCCTGAATTAGAGGAAAAGAAAACATTTATTACTAAGGTTATCTCAGAGGAAGAGGATAAGTTTAATAAGACTATTGATCAGGGATTAAGCATTCTTAATGATATGGAAGCTGAACTTGCTTCTAAGGGCGAGAATGTATTACCAGGAGCAGATGCATTTAAGCTCTATGATACTTATGGATTCCCTATTGACCTTACTAAGGAAATTCTTGAAGAAAAGAATATTACAATTGATGAAGCCGGCTTCAATGCAGCTATGGAAGAGCAGAGAGTTAAGGCAAGAAATGCACGTAAGGTAACTAATTATATGGGTGCAGATGCAACTGTATATGATGAGATTGATCCTGCTATAACAAGCGCATTTGTTGGATATGACAAGCTCACTAATGAATCTGAGATTACAGTTCTTACAACTGAGGAAGAGGTAGTTGATGCTTTATCTGAAGGCGATAAGGGAACTGTTATCGTAGATGAGACTGTATTCTATGCTACTATGGGTGGTCAGGAAGGCGATAAGGGTGTTATTAAGACATCTGAAGGCGAATTTGCTGTTGAGACTACTATCAAGTTAAAAGGCGGCAAGATCGGTCATGTCGGAACTATGACTAAGGGAATGATGAAGGTTGGAGATACTGCTACAATGTCAGTAGATCCTGCTTACAGAGCGGATACATGCAAGAACCACAGTGCAACTCACATTCTTCAGAAAGCATTAAGAATCGTTCTTGGAGACCATGTTGAGCAGAAGGGCTCTTATGTTGATCCTGACAGATTGAGATTTGACTTTACACATTTTCAGAGCATGACTAAGGAAGAGCTTGCTAAGGTTGAAGATATTGTTAATGAAAAGATTGCTGCGGCTATTCCTGTTGTTACTGATGTGATGACAATTGAGGAAGCTAAGAAAACAGGAGCTATGGCACTTTTTGGTGAGAAGTATGGTGAAAAGGTAAGAGTAGTATCTATTGGAGATTTCTCTAAGGAGTTCTGTGGAGGTACTCATGTTGCCAATACTGCTAATATCAGACTTTTCAAGATTGTATCTGAGGCCGGTGTTGCAGCAGGTGTAAGAAGAATAGAGGCTCTTACTGATAAAGGCGTTATGAAGTATTATGCAGAGCTTGAGAAGACTATTGAGGATGCATCTAAGGCAGCTAAGGCAGAGCCTGTACAGCTTGTTAAGAAGATCACAGCCATGAATGATGAGATTAAGTCACTTATGAGCGAGAATGAGAAGCTTAAGGCAGAGCTTGCTAATAATGCACTTGGAGATACAGCAGGAGATATCAAGGAAGTTAACGGAGTTAAGTATATTGCAACTAAGGTTGACGGAGTTGATATGAATGAATTAAGAAACCTTGGTGACAAGTTAAAGGGTGAGATTGGTTCAGGTGTTGTTGTTATCGTCAGTGCACAGGGTGCTGACAAAGTTAGCGTTATTGCAATGGCAACAGATGATGTTATTGCCAAGGGTGCTCATGCCGGTAACCTTATCAAGGCTCTTGCTCCTATTGTTGGTGGTGGCGGTGGCGGCCGTCCTAATATGGCTCAGGCTGGTGGTAAGAATCCAGCTGGCATTGATGAGCTTATTGCCAAAGTACCTGATACAATTCTTTCACAGATTGGATAATTTGTTACTGTTCAGAGCTATGCAAAATCTGAGAGATACACATAAAAATGCTGGCATTTTTATGTGTGTTTATCAGATTTTATATGGCGGATACGCCACATCTCGAAAATACACAGTATTTTCGAGACAGCTCTGAACAGTAACGATAATATGCAAGATTAGATAATTGGGGCTTGACGATTTCAGAAAATATGATATAATGTTTTTTGTGCGATTAGTAAATACCCTATTTATGTAGTTTGGCGCACAATTTGCAACAGAAGGGTGGTCAGGAAGTAGTATGTCAAATGTCATCGTTAAAGAAAACGAGTCTTTAGATAGCGCATTACGCAGATTCAAGAGAAACTGTGCTAAGGCAGGCATTCAGCAGGAAATTCGTAAGAGAGAACATTACGAGAAGCCAAGCGTAAGACGTAAGAAGAAGTCAGAAGCAGCTAGAAAACGTAAGTTCAACTAATAATTAATATTTTTGACATGAGAGAGCGGTGCTTAGGCATCGCTCTTTTTGAGTTTTTAGATTGTCTATTTGGTTATTTTTGCATATTTTATCAATTTTGTGTACAACATATTGCATAGTTTCTTCTTAGCGTAGTACAATATGCATATAAAATAAAAGGGAGTGATATCATGGAAGACTCAATGATACGGATAATGCTTAAAGATGAATATGACAGGACATTAAGAATGATTGAAGCTTATAAAGATGAATTAAAGAAATATCCTGTAGGCAGCCCTGTAATAAGAAGACGTGGTAATAATTCATATATGTATCTTACGTATAGGGATAACGGAAAAGTTATTAATAAATATATTGGTAATATTAATTCAGAGCATGTAATAGCACTTGAAAAGGATTTGAAAAGACGCAAGTATTTATCTGATGTTCTTGTGAAAATGGAATTTGAAAAGAAAGAAATTGAAATTTATCTTAAGGCAGGAGAAAAGCTATATGGATATAAAAAGAGAAGAAGCATTTAATGAAGTGATAGATAAACTTGATGAACTTGGCTTATTACCATATGTTATGATTATGGGGAGTTGGGCTGAATATTTATATTCTAAATGTCTTTTTAAAAATGACTATACTAACAGTTTGCAGACAAGAGATATTGATATTTTATATAGAAATATCAATTTGCCTGATATTAAGATTCCTATAGCATCTAAGTTGGCATAAATTGGGTTTTTATATAAAGAGGATATAATGTCCGGGGTAGCAAAATTTTATAAAGAAGATATTTTGGAACTTGAGTTCCTGACAAGAACATTAGGAAGTAATACCGATAAGCCAACAAAAATAGAGCCTCTTAATATTAAATCTGAAAGTATGCGTATTGTTAATATCCTTGCTGATTATCCGGTTGAAATTAAATATAGGAATCATAAAATGATTGTGCCTAATCCTTCTGCTTTTGTTGTTCAAAAGATATTAACTAATCTAACAAGAAAACCAGATTATAAAAAAGAAAAGGATTTAGATGTATGCGAACGAATAATGCAGTATATCCGAAAGGATGATTTTTATCTGATTGATTTTAAAACTATAGTTAGAAATCTCTCTAAGAAGCAATCTAATGTTTTTTATAAGGTACTATCTGATAATCCGATAAAATTAATTGATGTCAATGAAATTGTTGAGGAAGGCATAGAGATAGAGAATGATAATTATGATATCGAAAAATAAAATATAAGCTTATATATTCAATAAAAAATCAGGTTTATCTATGTGATACACTAGAAAAAAGAGGTGATAAAAATGGTAGGCAAATTTAACAATTGGCATAAATGCTTAGAGGTTGCATGTTTTGTGTTGATTCTGACATCTAGTATATTTAAAGGATTTTTTTGTGATGGGGATATGGGGATAGTAATTACATTGTCCTTTGTTGCAATTATGTTATTTATAATTATTTCAATTGCAGCGTTATTTCCAGCAACATGGAGAATGACTGTTCGAGAGAAAGAGAAAATTAGTGATTTAAAACGATATCAAGAGAAATACACTAGTATATTTGTTATTGTAAATGTAGTACTGAGTGTTTTTATGTCTTTACTAATATTAGTGACGAGATGATATATTGTTAAATAATAGAAAATGTTATCTCTGTTTTTCTTTTGGTGATAAATATAAGTGAGAACTGGTAATTATGTTAGAGAAAGGGATTGTGTAATTATAGATTACATAATCTCTTATTTCATATTATCCAATTTCCTGGCATAGAATATAAAAATGATTAGTGGAAGTCTGCTTATATGGTCGATTTTATCAGCAGTGGAATAAGGCTCGGACAGATGTGTGATCTTAGCAGAGATGTTGTTGCAGGACTTCCTGTTATATCAATGCTGGGGGACTGCGAAGTTTTTATAGAGAATTACAGAGGGATTCTTGAGTATTCAAGTGAATATCTTAAGATAGCCACTAAGATAGGGAATATAAGGGTGAGCGGGAGCAATCTTGTGATATACCACATGAATCAGGATGAAATTCTTCTTAGAGGACGTATTGGCAAAGTTTCTCTAAAAGGAGAGGCTGATGAAAAGGATACATAATTATATTGTTATTGAAATATCAGGGTGGGAACGGGAACGTTTTGTGAATTTGTGCTGCCGCCATGGCATTACTTTGTATAACTGCCAGTGTGAGAAAGAGATAATCAGGACGAGAATAACAAGAAAGGATTATTTCCAGACGAGAGAATTAAGAAGAAAATGTCATGTTAATATTAGAGTTGTAAAGAAACATGATATAAAGTTTCTTTTTGCCAGATACAGACGCAATTATTCGATATTTGCAGGTTTTGTAGCTGCATTTTTACTGATGTTCATTGCCAGTAGATTCGTGTGGAGTATTGAAATTGACGGTAACCATATATATACGCAGGAAGCTGTGCTTAAGTTTTTGGAAGAGCAAGGCGTTACCACCGGTGATAAGGTAAAAGATATTGATACAGAAAATATAGAAAAAGTCATTAAAAATGAACTGCCACAGATTACATGGGTTAATGTCAGGATTGAAGGAAATGTGCTGAAAGTCAGCATTGATGAATCCAAGGCTGACGAATTAAAAAGTGAAAATGTTGATGGCAATATTATTTCAGAATATTCAGGGATTGTAGAATATATTATAACGAGAAGCGGAACACCGAGAGTTACAGTTGGGGATGAGGTTTCGGAAGGGGATATCCTTGTTGAAAACATATTGTATGTTCCGGATGATTACGAAGAAAATATACATCAGTTTCAGACGCAGGCACAGGCGGATATTCTAATTAGAACACATTTGTCGATTGATAAAGAACTGGAGACTTCATATGTTGACAAGATATATACAGGACGCAGTAAGACGACATATGTCTTCAACATAAACAAATACGAAATTTCCTTCGGATTTCCAAAACATCTAAAAGAGTATGACAGGATTGTGGATGATGATAATATAAAAATTGGCAATCTGATAGCACTACCAATAACCATGCAGAAGATTACTCTTAATGAGTATAATGAGTGTGAACATGAATATGATGAAGAAGAGGCAGAAACCATACTTAATGAAAAGACAGACAGAATTATAAAACATTTAAAGGAAAATAAAGTGCAAATAAATGATTATCATGTTAATATAGAAAGAAGCGGGGATAAGTTTATTGCGCATGCAGATATTGATGTAACTGTTCCGGCAGATTATGATGTCAGGAAGGTAATAGAAACTTATGAGTGAAGTAGAAAGCCTTATTAATATACCAGCCAGTCATTGTTCTAATATATTTGGGCAATTTGACGAATATGCTAAAGCTATAGAGAAAACATTTAATGTTACAATTATTGTAAGAGATGGATCTGTAAAGGTAATTGGTGCGCAGGAAGCTGTAAAGAGAGCAACAGATGTACTTGATTATCTGTATGAGTTATCGAAACGAGGCAACCAGATTACAAGACAGAATGTTGATTATTCCATTGCACAGTCATTTGAAGAAAAGGCTGATTCGCTGATTGAGATTGATTCTGATACAGTGTGCAGGACGATTGCAGGAAG
>CAKRIN010000049.1 GCA_934343805.1 uncultured Lachnospira sp. | reverse complement strand
CTTGCAATGTTTATTCAATCAGCTTATCTATTTATTGATTCGATTAAAGACACAACTGATAGCTTGGTTGTTTCGGCGGCAGAATCACAGTCAACGTATGAGTATCGTTATCATACAAAAACAACAACCGAAAGCAAAATAGAGTTGTCTACTCCATGGATTTTTTCTTCTTCAAGAGACGAGTATTCATCATACGATAATTGGAGCGATTGGCAAAGGAGTTCTATTCCCAGTTCAGATACAAGAGAAGTTGCATCTGAAGAACGGAAAACTATTGCAAGTTATGAGATGGTTTCTTATAGGACAAGAGGAAATCCTAATACAGTTGATGACGGTTGTTATGTTGTAAATACTGGAGCCCTCAATGTACGCTCTGGACCTGGTACAGAATATGATTCTTTCGGTTCATCTGAAAGTGGAAGCCCGTTCAAAGTTGACCAAATTAGTGGAAGTTGGGGACATACTATAAGTATCCACACCAATAATGGCGTAAAAGATGGATGGGTAAATTTAAATTATTGCAAGCAGTCTGGAGACAGATACGTCCAGTACAGAAATTACAGTGTAAATGGAAACTTTTCAAGATATGATTTAAACTCCAGCTGGGGGGAGCATACCGAAGGAAGTCCATGGACATGGGATCCAGGCACATTGAACAGTGCACGACAGGTTGCACCTTGGACGTTTACAACTGGTCTTGTAGTAAATGATGGAAGCTTTAATGCTGATGGTTACAACATGACAGATCAAACAGGATATGTTGTTAATGATGGATATGCCGCATACATTTGGTTTATTAATAAAATAAATTATAATTCAGAAACGTGGTATCGGTATCGTGAGCGAACAAAAACAACAATATATACTTATTACAAGTGGAGCGATTGGTCCGAGTGGTCAACGGAACAACCTGTTGCTTCAGCTGAAATCGAAATCGAAAAACGAGAAGTTGTTCCTGCTACAACAACAGATGAAACAACAACTACAACAAAGAATAATATAATTCAACTTAATAAGGATAATTATAGTTTTTTAAACACCGCTGAATACTTTAACTCTACATATCAAATGTCTGACAGCTTTCTTTCGCTACTTGGTGAAAATTTAAGCAATATTGAATGGGACAGCATTTCCGCTAAGTCGGGGGGAGTAAAGTGGGATGGAAGTTGCTACGGAATGTCTGTAGTACAAATACTGGCTAAAGATGGGTTATTAAAGGCAAATACCATAGATAAAAATTCCAATTGGATATATGATTGGAACGCACCGATAAAAGATGCAAACGTAGAATCCATCATTAATTATTATCATATGCTTCAATATAGTGATGTATTTAAATATTTCGCTAATCAGTTTACAAAGTGTACAAATAAAAAGCAAGTTGACAATCTTATTCAAATGGCTACAAAAGCAGAAAATGGTGGCAACCCTGCATTAGTTTGCTTTTTGTTCACGAAACAACCAAGTGATAGATTGGGTGCTGGACATGCTGTTGTTGCTTATGGTATTGAATACGGAACATGGACATATAGAAACAAGTACAATTGTAGGATACTTATTTCTGACCCAAATGTAAATGGATTTGCAGATGACTGTTGCATCTATATAGATACAAACACTTATAAATGGGAAATCCCATACTATCAGTCAAAATATTACAACTGTGCTAATGATAATCAAAACAAAAATGATAATCCCTATGCAAGATTCAGGCTTGTATCGAACGATTTAAATCTTTTAGATACCTTTGGCTATTTAAGAAAAGGTCAAACAGTAAACATAAAAGATGCAGATTCTACTGTAGATATCAATAGTGATTCTAATGGATTCAACGTTGCTTATTATGATGAAAAACAAACTAGCAGTATTTCCGATGCTGAATGTGAACTTGTTTTCTATAGTGGCTTATTGGATTCAAATTCCACAAGCCGTATAATCAGTGCAATTCTACCTAAAGCAGATACTCCTTATGAGTTCTTTGAAAAGGATTACACATCTTTTGACACATCGATGAAATATACCAATTCCATGCTGAGAGCTAAAGCTACCAGTGGCTTGAATGCGATTTATAAGCCTGATGAATCAGTAGAAATACGTGGAAAGAACAGTGACTATGACTTGTATATGGTAACAAATGAAGGTAATTGCTCTACTGATTGGTACAAAATCCATGTAAATGGTGTGAATTCAAACAATGGCACGTTGAATATAGTAAATAACGGTTATATCGTTTCAAGTGATGGTCTTGCTGATGGATTGTTTATTGATACGTCAAATAGAAAAAACACCGCCAAGCTTGGAATTGTTACTGAATATGATAGTGTACTTGTCTATGAAATTGATGAAAATACAATCGGTGTAAAAGTTGACAAAAACAACGATGGAATCTATGAAACAAAGTTTACACCTGATTACTTAGGCGATATCAATGAGGATGGTAATGTAACAATTGCTGATGCAGTGAAACTTCAAAGATATCTGCTGAATGTAGATTCTATCGACAGAAAACAGTATATTTATGGTGACATAAATATGGATGGTTCTGTTGACATATTTGACATGGTTCTCATTAAAAGAACTTTGTTGAATAAATAAGTAAATATGGAGGAGAGATTATGCAAAAGAGAAGCGTTTCTCGTTGGAAAAGAATTACTGCGGTCGCTGTTACTGCATCGCTTATGTTATGTTCTGTAAGCAATATCGGTTTTAGTAAAGTTCGCAATAACGATTTTGTCACACTGTTGGATGTTGAGGCATATTCCACCGGAAACTACAAAGTTAAAACAAGTGGCAGTAATTTAAACGTAAGAAGTGGACCTGGAACTGGTTATAGTAGTATTGGTAAGCTATCTAACGGATCTTCATTTACAGTTTACGAAATAAGTGGAGGTTGGGGAAAAATAAGCTCTTCATCAAGTCAGTGGGTATGTTTGCAGTATTCAACCTATGTTGGCTCTTCAAATTCAGGTTCATCAAGCTCAACTTCATCCAGTGGCAAAACAGGAACAGGTGTAGTTAATTGTTCAGCATTAAATGTTAGAACAGGTCCTAGCACTTCATACGGGGTTAAAACAACTTTAAAAAGTGGTGCTTCAGTAAATATCACTTCAACATCCGGTAATTGGGGCTATGACTCTCTTCATTCTGGCTATGTAAGTTTAAGATATATAAAGTTTACCAGTGGTGGTTCTTCCAATTATTCATCTGTTGATACAAGTAGAAGCTATCAGTTTGAGGTAAAATGTGCTGGTAACAAAGTTATTGACGTAGCCGGATGGGGCACAGGTAATAATACAAATATTCAGATTTGGGAGAGAGGAAAAACGCAGGCAAATCAAACTTTCCAGCCGATTTCCGTTGGAAGTGGGTATTATGTGTTAAAGGATCTGAATAGTGGAAAAGTTATTGACGTAGCCGGTGGAGTTGTAAAAGATGGTGCTAATGTTATTCTTTATGATTATCATGGCGGTGCTAATCAGCAGTGGCGTTTTATTTACAAAGGCAAAGAGAATGGACATAATTGGTATGAACTCGAGTCTAAAATCAATGGAAATTATTGCCTTGATGTAAGTGGGGCAAATAGTGCTAACGGAACAAATATACAGCTTTGGTCTCGAAATGGTTCTAATGCTCAGAAATTCATGATGTGGTATGGGCAGACTTCTTCTTCAAGTAGCAGTGGAAGCAGTAGTAATAGCAACTGGATTGATATTGTAAAAGAAATTTTAAATATAAACAGCAATAAAGGACATAGTGAGTTTAAGCCAATGCAGCAACATGGTCAAACTTATTCAGGGTATAAATGGTGTAAAAAATGTAATACAAGCATAAGTAATAGCGGTTGTGGAATTATGGCGACTATAAATGCTGTAGGATATTTGACTGGAAATAAAATTGATCCTATATCAGCAGCATCGAAGTGTTCAGATTTACATTTATGCGGTTCTGGCGGAAAGTATGATATTCCTGCAAGAATAGTATCTAATTTCAGTTCTTCTTATGGCGTGACAATTACTGAAAATTGGAGCAACTTTAAATCCAAACAAAAAAGAACAGTAGATACAACTATTGGACGTCGTACTTATTATGACTTTCCCACAGCCAGTGCTTTTGAGACAGAATGGTCTAAGTTGATTACTCATTTGAAAAAAGGAGATGTAGCTGTCACCTTAGTTCCGCATCATTACATTGCTATTGTAGCGTATGATGAAAAAACTGGGAAAGTACTCGTATATGATTCTGCAACAAGTAAAGCAAGAGGAACTTCAACTGATGGTACATGGGTTTCAAAAGATCAGTTAAATATTAATTCAAGTGTTTCATCACCAGGTACATATAAAACTGAATTAAAATTACGTTATGGCTTCATTTATATCGGCCGCAAATAAAGGAGAAATGAGTAATGAAAAGCAGAATAAAAAATAAAACTATTGCTATTTCATTAGTATCTGCATTGACATTAGGTTTAACTTCCACTACTTTGGTCAATGCACTTAGCACTAATGTAATAACAATCACAAATATTCCTGCAAATGTTGTTAAAGCTGAAGTGACAGGTAGTGATACGAGTCATGTGTCGATGAACACAAAAGCAACAGCAACTTTGAGTAATGGTACAGCAAAGGTTGAAAATATTACTGATGCAGGATATTACTATGTAACGTTCTATACTAATACAGCTGAGGTGGGTATTGCAACTTTCTATGTTGGAGAAAGTGGACAATCTTATTCATATGGCTATGAAGTCGGAACAGAAGAAAAGTATACCAAAGCTAATTCTTTTGAATATGAAGCGTATCCTTCCGCACGAATCCTCGACATTTCCGGAAGTAATACGGTTACTTTTGAGAATGTTAATGATTCAGCTGTATCAGCAAATATCAGCGTTGCATATAGCAACAATGATTATGGTGACATGACAACAGCGGTTTCTGTAAACGATGGTTCAGTTACTATCACAAACATTGGTGGTGAAGGATACTATGGAATCTACTTTATGGATTCGGAGAATAACACTTTGAATTATGGCTCTTTTACAATTGACGAAAAAAATGAGTTGTATACATATGAATATGTGTTTGACGATGTTACCTGTGATTGGATCGAGGACTACGTTCCTGCAGATGTAGTTTCTGTTGAGGATTATAATGAACCAATGATTGGAATAGGTGCAAACGACGATGAAACAATAGAAAGTTTTGATGTTACTATTTCAGGAATTTCAAGCGGTGTTACTCGTGTTGACATCCAGTGCAACGATCTTGAATTGAATCAAATGATAGTAGAACCTTCTACAAGTATTAATGGTAAATCAGCAACGATTGGCAATCTTTACTCCGGATGTTATTTTGTAAACTTTTATAATGCATCCGATGATGTTGTTGGCTTTTCAAAATTCTATATTGACTACGACGGTAGCTTATATGATTTTGATTTCATTGATAATGAACCTCAGTTAACACCAATCACGTCGATCAAGTATTCTTCCGTTACTGCTGAGCTTGAATATCAGTTTGGTAATACCTCAGTATCAATTTATGACGTGCCAAGTGATGTGGATAATATTGAATGCTACTATATTTATGGTACTTCAACAGATGAAACACTGTTTTTCGAGCCGGAATATTCATCAACTATGGTGAAGCCGTTTAAAATTAGTAAACTTGGACAGAGTGGTGACTATAAAGTCATTTTTTATAAAGGTGGCGACGTTGTCGGATACGCAACTTTCTCTATAGATGCTTCAGGAAATATTTGCGAGACTGAGTATGTTTACAATGATAAAACAGGAAAATGGGTCATGTGGATACATTGGGAGAACGGATCTGACTATGGACAAGCCAAGTCGGCTGTATGTGTAGCTGATAAGGTTAGTGGTCCATACAAATTGGTTGATGTATATCGTCCTAACAATTGTGATGCTCGTGACCAGACATTATTCAAGGATGATGATGGAAAGGCTTATCACATCTATTCTACCAATATGAACTCAAATACCAACTGCGAACAACTTGCCGACGACTATCTTACTCCTCTTGCAGGGTATAACACTCAGTTGAAAGGTCGTAAGTATGAGGCTGCTTCAATATTCAAGGTTGGAGAAACTTATTATGGACTATTCTCAGGATGTACAGGATGGTCGCCTAATCCAGGAAGATATATGTGGACCACAGATCTTATGGGCGAGTGGGCTGCTCCTGCAGATTTTAAAGCCAGCGACGGTACTACAGGTATTAATTTCTGTGTTGATAATGGAGCTTCTAATAC
>CAKRIN010000048.1 GCA_934343805.1 uncultured Lachnospira sp. | reverse complement strand
AGCGAGAAGAAAATGTATCGTCCTTTTGTGATGAAGGCAAATGATGGTACCTGGCGTGCACTTTGGAGCGTCAATAGCCGTTCGCCTCAATTTGCTGTGGCATATTCGGAAGATCTGGTTACTTGGCGTCCACAGGATTATCCCATCATGAAAGAGAAGGGTATCACGGATGTGGCTGCTTATCAGATGGATGATGGTTCTTTTGATATCTATCTGAAGACTGCCAAGGGGAAGAGATATGTTCATGCCGATAAGAATTTCCGTACTTTTGAGGAGGATTCGCTCGAAGCTACTGCTGATGATATTCTCTGGCAGCGGGATACTGCTACCATCAATGGAAAACGATATGAAGGCAACGACTTTGATATTCCTTCAATTCATCTTGATTATATCCGTTCCTGGCATAAGGCTCTCGCTGAAGAGAATCGGGAGAACAGCCGGCAGTTGCCCCACAATGAAGCTGAGCTTCAGGCATATCTGAAAGAAAAGGGTACAGAGTTGGGAAGTGGTAGTGAAGTGACCGCTCAGCTTCATGTCAAGCCTCAGAAGTCGTATCGTATCTCTGATAAACTGATAGGTATCTTCTTTGAAGACATCAGTAGGGCTGCCGATGGTGGTCTATGTGCTGAGCTGCTGCAGAATGGTGATTTCGAATATAATGGCGAGAAAAAAGGGTGGAATGCCACTACTGCCTGGATGGGTGTTGAACTTTCGCCTTCTACCGGTGATGAGAATGCTCCTGCCCGAATCTCTACAGAAAATGGCGTGAGCAAGAATAATTCTCATTTTGTCATGATGGGTTCCCTACCTATATATAACAAAGGTTGGGAAGGCATCGCTATCAAGCGCGGTGCTGCCTACGATGTGAGTCTATATGCCCGATGCATCGATGGTAAGAAAAAACAGCTTACCGTGGCGCTTGTCGATAAGGAAGGTCTTCCTATTGCTCAGGCTAAGATGAAAATACAAGGTGCTGCATGGGGGGAATATAAAGCCCAACTCATCGTTACCGACAAGTATAAAGGTGATTGGGGAGATGGCAAGGATATCCGGTTTGCCATTATCCCGAAGGGTGAGGAAAAAGTGGCTGTAGACCTTGTGAGTCTGATGCCGCAAGATACCTATAAAGGACATGGATTAAGAAAAGACTTGGCTGAGACTATCGCAGAATTGAAGCCACGCTTTGTCCGTTTTCCTGGTGGATGTATGCTTCATGGACAGGGCTTGGAGAATATTTATCATTGGAAAGAGAGCATAGGTCCGCAGAAAGACCGTAAGCCAGCACTCAACGTCTGGAATTATCATCAGACTCGTAAGCTGGGATTTTTTGAGTATTTCCAGTGGTGTGAAGATATGGGAGCAGAGCCGCTGCCTGTATTAGCGGCAGGCGTGCCTTGTCAGAATTCGCAGCCTAATGCTGATGGAATCTGTGGTCAGCAGGGAGGAATCCCAATGGCAGAGATGCCGCAGTATGTTCAGAATGTGCTTGACCTGGTGGAGTGGGCGAATGGTGATCCTTCCACTTCAAAGTGGGCTAAGATGAGAGCCGATGCTGGTCATCCTGCTCCTTTCAATCTCAAGATGGTGGGAATCGGTAACGAAGATCTGATTTCAACAGATTTCGAGAAACGCTATCTGATGATATGTAAAGCTTTGAAGCAGAAGCATCCTGAAATAGAAGTTATAGGTACGGTGGGTCCATTCCATTATCCTTCTTCTGATTATATTGAGGGCTGGAAGATTGCCAAGGAGAATAAGCAATGGATTGATGCGGTGGACGAACATTACTACGAGAAACCGGGATGGTTCATCAATCATCAGGACTACTACGATAACTACGACCGTAAGGCACCGAAGGTTTATTTGGGCGAGTATGCAGCCAATGGTAATAATGAGTTAGACTGGGCTTTGGCTGAGGGCATCCATCTTTGCAATGTAGAGCGCAATGCCGATGTTGTTGAGATGACCTCTTATGCACCATTGCTTTGCAAGAACGGTTACAGCAATTGGAATCCGGACATGATTTATTTCGATAACTCAGAAAAGATTCGTCTTACCGAAAGCTATAAGATGCAGAAGATGTTCGGGCAGCATGCTGGTGATACCTATATCGCTTCAGAACTGAATTTGTCTGCAGCCTTGAAGCGTTATGTAGGTACCAGTGTAGTAAAGGATTCTAAAACCGGTAAGACCTGGCTCAAGGTGGTGAATGCATTGCCTCGTACACTCAAGCTTCAGGTCAGTGGCCTTGGTGACAAGGTTGTAGAAGTAAAGGGACGTTCTGCCCAGGTTTTTGAATTGTAGTTTTTTATCAGATAACATAGAAGTATCCACGGAATGCATGAATATTGCAGAATTTCATGTGTTTCGTGGATTTTTGATTGCACAATTCTATATAAATGTGCGTATTCTATAATAAATCGTAAGCAATTTATTGTATTTTCTAACAAAAAATAGCGTTATTTTGAAAGTTTATGCGAAATTAGTTGGTTATTACATAAATTCTCTGTATCTTTGCACTCAATTATAGAATCTGGAGCATTTTGAAGGCTCTTTTTCATGATATTGAATAGAAATTTAGATAAGAAAGATATGAAACATCCATTAAGAAGTAGCGTCTGTACTGAAGGCAGAAGAATGGCGGGTGCCCGAGCTCTTTGGGTAGCTGCAGGTATGAAACACGAGCAGTTTGGTAAACCAATTATTGCTATCGTGAACAGCTTTACACAGTTTGTTCCTGGTCATACTCATCTTCATGAAATTGGTCAGATTGTCAAGAAGGAAATTGAGGCAATGGGCTGCTATGCTGCCGAATTCAATACCATCGCTGTAGACGACGGTATCGCTATGGGTCACGACGGAATGCTCTATTCACTCCCAAGTCGCGATATCATTGCTGATTCTGTGGAATATATGGTGAATGCTCACAAGGCCGATGCTATGATTTGCATCTCTAACTGTGATAAGGTAACTCCTGGTATGTTGATGGCCTCTATGCGCCTGAATATCCCTACCGTATTCTGTTCTGGAGGTCCGATGGAAGCCGGTCGCTGGAAGGGGGAGAATGCCGACTTGATTACAGCTATGATTAAGGGTGCTGATACCAGCGTGAGTGATGAGGAGATGAAGCAGATTGAGCAGTGCGCTTGCCCTGGTTGCGGTAGCTGTTCTGGTATGTTTACTGCCAATTCCATGAACTCTCTTACTGAGGCTATCGGCTTGAGTCTTCCTGGCAATGGTACTATTCTCGCTACCCACAAGAACCGCATAGAACTCTTCAAGGCTGCGGCTCGTCAGGTTGTGAAGAATGCCTATGCTTATTATGAGGATGGTGATGAGAGTGTATTGCCACGTAATATTGCTACCCGTGATGCATTCCTCAATGCCATGACTCTTGATATTGCTATGGGTGGTAGTACCAATACCGTGCTCCATCTTCTGGCTGTAGCTCAGGAAGCTGGTGCTGACTTCAAGATGGAAGATATAGACCAATTGAGCCGTAAGGTGCCTTGCCTCTGTAAGTTGTCGCCTAATACTCAGAAGTATAGTGTGCAGGAATGCAACCGTGCCGGTGGTATCTTGGGTATCCTGAACGAACTTAACAAGGGTGGTTTGATTAATGGTGCTGTAAAGCGCGTGGATGGTAAGACACTCGATGAACAGATGAAGAAGTATGATATCACTGGTGCAGAGATTGATCCTGAGGCAGACCGCATCTATCATTCTGCTCCTGGCAGAAAATTCTCTACTCAGATGGGAAGTCAGGATGCACAGTGGGAAAGTCTTGATACAGATAGAGAGAATGGTTGTATCCGTGATCTCGAACATGCTTATACCAAGGATGGTGGTCTTGCTGTTCTCTTTGGTAATATCGCACAGAATGGTTGTGTCGTGAAGACTGCTGGTGTGGATCCTGTGCTTTGGCATTTCGAGGGTCCAGCAGTATGCTTCGATTCTCAGGAAGATGCCTGCGAGGGTATCCTTGGTGGTAAGGTGAACTCTGGTGATTGTGTGGTCATCACACACGAAGGTCCTAAGGGTGGACCAGGTATGCAGGAGATGCTTTACCCTACCTCTTATATCAAGAGCCGTCATCTCGGAAAGGAATGTGCCCTTCTTACTGATGGTCGTTTCTCTGGCGGTACATCAGGTTTGAGTATCGGTCACATCAGTCCAGAGGCTGCTGCAGGTGGTAACATCGGTAAAATCAAGGATGGTGACATCATCGTCATAGATATTCCTAGCCGTTCTATCAATGTGAAACTCTCTGATGAGGAGCTTGCTGCGCGCCCACAACAGCCATTGAAGCGTAATCGTGTGGTAAGCAAGGCTTTGCGTGCATACGCTCAGAGTGTAAGTTCGGCAGATAAGGGTGGTGTTAGAATCATCGATTAATTTTTCCAGCTGAAAAATAAAAAAGATAGTTTGAATTAATCTGAGAGAATTTTGGGGTTTCTTTCACGGAAATCCCAGTTCTCTTATCATTTTTATATATTAGATAAATGGCAAAAGAAGTAATAACAGGAGCTGAAGCCTTGATGCGCTCACTGCATAACGAAGGGGTTAAGACCATCTTCGGTTATCCAGGTGGCAGCATCATGCCAGTGTTTGATGCACTGTATGGTTACACGAGAGGAGAGAAGAAGATGTTTGATCACATCTTGGTACGTCATGAGCAGGCTGCTGCTCACGCTGCACAGGGCTATGCCCGAGTCAGTGGCGAAGTGGGCGTAACACTCGTGACCAGTGGTCCTGGAGCAACTAATACTCTTACAGGTATTGCTGATGCCATGATGGATTCTACACCTATCGTGGTTATTGCCGGACAGGTAGGTGTAGGGGCTTTGGGTACAGATGCTTTCCAAGAGGTTGACTTGGTGGGTGTTACCCAGCCAATCTCTAAATGGGCTTATCAGATTCGTCGTCCTGAGGATGTTGCCTGGGCTGTAAGTCGTGCGTTTTATATTGCCCGCAGTGGTCGTCCTGGTCCAGTAGTGCTCGACTTTACAAAGAATGCTCAGCTTGCAACTTGTGAGTGGGAGCCTGTAAAATGTGAAAAAGTTACATCTTATAATCCATATCCAAAGATTGATGAGAAGTCTGTAGCTGAGGCTGCTGAACTCATCAATCAGGCAAAGAAGCCTTTTGCCCTTGTGGGACATGGTGTAGAATTGGGTGGAGCGCATAATGAATTGGTTGAGTTCTTGGAGAAGGCTGATATTCCGGCAGGTCGCACCTTGCTCGGTCTTTCTGCTCTTCCTAGCAATCACCCCCTCAATATGGGTATGCTTGGTATGCATGGTTCTTATGCAACCAACATGAAGACCCAGGAATGCGATGTGCTCATTGCTATCGGTATGCGTTTTAGTGATCGTATTACCGGTGTTCCTTCCAAGTATGCCAAGCAGGCTAAAATCATCCATTTGGATATTGATAAGGCTGAAATCGACAAGGTAATCAAAACCGATGTTGCTGTTGTTGGTGACTGTAAGCAGACCCTGCCGGCAATCACTCGTCTTTTGAATAAGAATGTTCATCGTGAGTGGAGAGATTCTTTTGAGGAATATCGTCAGCAGGAGCAGGAAAAGGTAATAGAGAAGGATATTCATCCTACAGAGGGTCCTCTCTTGATGGGTGAGGTTACCAATGTGGTTACTGAAGCTACTCATAATGAGGCTGTTCTGGTAAATGATGTCGGTCAGAACCAGATGATTTCCAGCCGTTACTTCAAGTTTACAAAGAAGTTGAGTATTGTAACCAGTGGTGGTTTCGGAACCATGGGCTTCGGCCTTCCTGCTGCTATCGGTGCTACTTTCGGTGCTCCGGATAGAACAATCTGCTGTTTCTTTGGTGATGGTGGATTCCAGATGAATATTCAGGAATTGGGTACTATCATGGAGCAGCAGGCTCCAGTAAAAATGATTCTCTTGAACAACAATTACTTGGGTAATGTCCGACAGTGGCAAGACTTGATGTTTGGGGGACGTCATTCTTTCACCCATATGCTGAATCCTCATTATGAGGAGATAGCCAAGGCTTACGGCATCCCATACGATGTGGTTATCGACCGCAAGGATCTCAAGGAAAAGGTTGAGAAGATGATAGCCACTAAGGGACCATACCTTCTGGAGTGTGCCATCAAGGAGAACGAGGACATCGTACCGATGACTCTGCCTGGTAAGAGTGTGGAAGAAATGCAGCTTGAACTTAACTATTAAGATGTAGCTTAGCTTCACTATTAAAAGAAAAGGACAATGGAGAATAATAACGAAAAGAAATTATATACACTGCTCGTTTACTCAGAGAATATTGCGGGTATCCTTAATCAGATTACCGCAGTATTTACTCGTAGACAGGTTAATATTGAGAGCTTGAATGTTTCTGCCAGTAGCATTAAGAACATTCATAAGTATACCATTACCGTATGGAGCGATCCTGAGCAGATAGAGAAGATCAACAAGGCTATTGAGAAGAAAATCGATGTCGTGAAGAGTGATTACTATACCGATGATCAGATTTTCATTCATGAGGTGGCTCTTTTCAAGATTTCTACTCCTATTTTGTTGGAGAACCCAGAGGTTTCGCGTACCATTCGTAAGCATGATGCGCGTATGATGGAGGTTAATCCTACTTACAGTACCGTGCTCTTGGCGGGATTGACAGAGGATATTACTGATCTTTTCCATCAGCTTAATAGTTATGATTGCCTGTTGCAGTATACTCGTAGCGGACGTATTGCTGTAACAAGAAGTTTTGATGAGCCAATTTCTGACTATTTGAAGCAGAATGCAGAAGATTAAATGATAAGAATAGGAGCCTTTGTTTTCCTGCAAGTAAAAAATGTAGGGAAACAAGGGCCTTTTTTTATTATGAGTATAGTTTTTAGCAAGTCGTTTTATTCTTGTATATATAAAAAGGTGAACTGATATAAATAATATGTAAAATAGACTTGGTATTTTTAGTACGGGACAATTGATTTAAAGATCTAGTAAAATGAAACCAGAATTATTAAGTAAAGTAGGACGATACGAGTTTTTGGCAGAACCATTCCATTGTGATTTTTCCAGCCATCTTTTTATGGGGCACCTGGGCAATCATCTGCTCAATGCTGCCGATTTTCATAGTAATGACCGTGGGTATGGAATGAATTACCTGATGCCTCGTCACAAAACATGGGTGCTTAGCCGACTGGCAATAGAAATGACAGAGATGCCAAAGTCTTATGATAAGTTTTTCGTAGAGACTTGGGTTGAGAATGCTATGAAGTATTTCACTGCCCGTGATTTCAAAATCTGTGGAAAGGTAGATGCTTCTTCTGCGGATATAGAAGAAAAAATCTATGGTTATGGTAAGAGTGTCTGGGCAATGATAGATACTGATACCCGACAGCCTGTTGATATTTTCAGCATCAATGATGGACTCATCAAAGAATATATTGATGAAGAAACACCATGCCCAATAGATGCCAGCTCAAGAGTAAAAATGAGTAAGGATGCTAAATTGGTGCGCACAATCAATACTTATTACAATGATGTAGACGTGAATGGACACATCAATTCTGTGAAATACATAGAACATGTCCTCGATCTCTTTGATTTGGATTATTACAGAACTCACTTTTTGCAACGATTTGAGGTTGCTTATGTAGCAGAAAGTCATCAAGGTGACCAACTCAATTTCTATTTGGAAAAAACAAATGAAGTGGAAAAATGCGAAGAATATTGCATAAAAATAACAAAAATAAGCAAAAATAGCTCAGATGAGGTGGAAATCGTAAGAAGTAAGATGAAATTTACAAAAAAATGAAAGAAAAATTTGGTGGTTTCATGGGAATTTCTTACCTTTGCAGTCGGAAATAAAAAATAAAACCCAGAGCCGCTACCTTGGATAGGTGGTGGACGGATCAAACAGGCTCTCTTTGGATAAGAATACAGCTCGCATCCGTATGGACAAGTATAACCCGCG
>CAKRIN010000047.1 GCA_934343805.1 uncultured Lachnospira sp. | reverse complement strand
TCAAGAAGGTCTGGTGCATATTTATCCATACGGCTTGCTGTTGTCGGACCTGCTGAACCTATTGGTCTTCCTTCTCTTGCCGGAGATGGTCCCATATAATATATAATATTATTTTTCATGTCAATTGGAAGCGTCTGTCCTGCTGATAATGCCTCTGCCATTCTCTTATGTGCTGCATCTCTTGCTGTATAGATTGTTCCTGTTATGTATACATAATCTCCTGAATGAAGGCTCTTTGCTTCTTCATCACTTATTGGTGCATTAATATATTTATCCATAATTAACCTCCTCTTATTATATTACTCTGTGTGAGTGTCTGTTTACATGACAGCAAATGTTTACAGCAACAGGAAGTCCTGCAATATGTGTAGGATATGTTTCTATATTGATTGCAAGTGCTGTCTGTGTTCCACCAAGTCCACCCGGACCGATTCCTAACTTATTAATTTTTTCTAGCATTTCTTTCTCTAAGTCACGTACATATTCAACTGGAGATTCTTCATTCAGGTCTCGTGTTAATGCCTTCTTTGCCAGGTAAGCACATTTTTCAAATGTTCCACCAATTCCGACACCCACAACCATTGGTGGACAGGCATTAGGACCTGCATCCTTAACAGCAGTAAGTATTGCTTCTTTGACACCTTCAATTCCATCTGCCGGCTTTAACATGAATACCCTGCTCATATTCTCACTTCCAAATCCCTTAGGTGCAACTGTTATATCAATTTTGTCACCTGGAACTATATTGAAATGTATCACTGCGGGAGTATTATCTTTAGTATTCTCCCTGTATATAGGATCTTTTACAACTGATTTCCTTAAATATCCGTCAACATAGCCTCTCCGTACACCTTCATTAATTGCATCTGTGATATTTCCACCTGTAAGATGAACATCCTGTCCAACATTGATGAATACTACTGCCATTCCTGTATCCTGACATATAGGTATCATATCCTCTCCTGCAATCTTTAAATTTTCTTCAAGCTGTCCAAGCACCTGTTTTCCAAGCTCAGACTCTTCATTTTTAACCGCATTTTCAAAAACATTCTTCATATCATCTGTAAGAAAATGATTTGCCTCTATGCACATTTCTTTAATATTATCTGTTATTATTGATACATTAACCTCTCTCATTGCTAATTCCTTTCTTGTATTTTAATTGTTAATTAATCCCGTAAATATTAAAAATCTTTTTAATTCTTCACGCCAGAATTTCCATTCATGTCCAATTTGTTCAATTTCATCATATACATAACTGTATTCATTATGGCTCATGAAATAATCTCTTAATATATGATTCATGTCTATCCATGGATCAAGCTCCCCACATGCATGATATATTTGTGGTTTTATGCTTTCCTGATCTATTAATTTATCAGCCTGGTATGTTATACCATATTCTGTTTTATGCAAATCCCCATCACCATAAAGTTGTATTCTTCTCAATGACTTTTCACTCCCATCATTAAGAAATTCTGAATCAGCTTTATCTCCTGCTGAAAATGCACCAACAGTTCCGTATTTTTCCGGATATTTAAGTGCTATGTGTAAACAGCCATATCCGCCATTAGAAAATCCTGATACATAGTTATCTTCTCTTTTATCAGAAAGACATGGGAACATGTTCATAATTATACTGAATAATTCTTTTCCAACATATGATTCATACTTATCTCCTATATTCATATTAACAAAGCATGAATTCTGCACATTTGGAAGTATTGCTGCAAATCTGCCCTCATCAACATATTCAATTATTGGTGAATGGTACAGCCATACTTTATTATCACCACTGCTTCCATGATATAACCACAACACTGGAAGTTTCTCATCCTTCTTTATATCTGGTGGCAGAATAACTGTGCATTCCATATTACGCTTAAGATATATAGAAAAATGATTAACATTCATTACTGCTGCCATATATGTCCTCCATCCTGTATGACTGTTTTTTTATTATATTAATTGTCTCATGTATACATTTATCCCAGAACGTGAAATCATGATTTCCTGCTGCCTCATAATAATTGACATTAAGTCCTGCATCTGATGCATATTTATTCCATTGTCTGCTCATTGGCAATATCTGATCCTGTAATCCACATCTTATATAAAATTCTGGATACTTTTCAACATTTATCTTGATATTATCCTCTTTTAAACAATTCATTACATCAAATCCTTTATCTGATAATTGATTTCTGTCACCAAATATCTGATATGTATTAATTCCCTGTGGATTATCGAATCTTTTTTCTATATCAAGTAATCCTGAATATGAAAATATCTTGCCATATACATCAGGCTTAATAAGTGCAGCATGTACTGCTCCATATCCACCCATTGACATTCCTGCAATATAACGGTCTTCTCTGTCACATGATAATCCGAACCAGTTAGTACATGTTTCAATCAATTCTTCTGTTAAAAATGTAAAATATTTTCTGCCATGTTCATTATCTACGTAACATTTGTTATCTCCTGAAATCATAACAACTGCTATATTAGTATTATCAACATAATCTGCCACTCTGGATTTCGTAATCCATGTTGTATAATCTCCTCCCATTCCATGAAGAAGATATAATGTCTTATAATTACCCCTCCCCTGAGGAATAATTATATTAATCATAACTGGCATACCAAGTGCTTTGGATTCATAATTTATATTTATTAGAGCCATCTTTTCTCCCATAAAAAAGGGAACTGACACATCCTTTAAAATGTGGCAGTTCCCTTAAGATTATTCTTCAGCTTCTACTGTATTATCTGTGTCTTCTTCAAAGCCCTCTGCATCCTTACCATCTTCATTGGCAGGCTGCTTTCTTACTTTGGCAATTGTTGCTACTTTAACGCCTTCATCAAGGTTAATAAGCTTAACGCCTGATGTTATTCTTCCAAGATTAGATATATCTGAACACTGAAGCCTTATTATGATTCCCTCTGTTGTAATAAGCATTACTTCTCTTGAATCGTCAACAGCTTTAGCTCCTACGACATTACCAGTCTTTTCTGTTATCTTGTAACACTTGACACCTTTACCACCACGATGCTGAACTGTATATTCGTCAATGTCTGTTCTCTTACCCATACCATTTTCTGATACTATAAGCATAGTATCTCCCTGGGTACTTACCTGAACACCAACTACCTCATCTTCGTCCATAAGGCTCATACCAATAACACCCATTGCTGAACGTCCTGTTGGTCTTACATCTGTTTCCTTAAATCTTATACACTGTCCAAGCATTGTAACCATAAGAATCTCTGCCTGATCATCTGTAAGTTTAACTTCTATAAGTTCATCATCTTCTCTTAAATTGATTGCCTGAATTCCTGTTTTTCTTATATTGGCAAATTCTTTAACAGGTGTCTTCTTAACAATACCCTTCTTAGTTGCCATGAACAGGTAATCTGTATCCTGTAACATATCAATCTTAACAGGCACAACCGCTGTTATTGTCTCATCTGGTGCTAACTGTAAAAGATTAATTATTGCAGTTCCTCTTGAAGTTCTAGATGCTTCAGGAATCTCATAAGCCTTTAACTTGTAAGCTCGTCCGGTATTAGTAAAGAATGTAAGTACATGATGTGATGTTGTCATGAACAAATCCTTGATGTAATCATCATCAATTGTCTGCATTCCCTTTATTCCCTTACCACCACGATGCTGGCTCTTAAAGTTATCAGGTGTCATTCTCTTTACATAACCTAAGTTAGTTCTTGCAATAACACATGGTTCATCAGGAATAAGGTCTTCCATTGAGATATCGTATTCATCATATCCAATAGAAGTTCTTCTGTCGTCACCATATTTATCTGCTATCTCTGAAATCTCAGTCTTGATAACACCAAGAAGTAACTTCTTATCAGCAAGAATTGCCTTGTATTCTTTAATCTTCTCATGAAGTTCCTTCAATTCTGCTTCAAGCTTGCTTCTTTCCAAACCTGTCAGTGCTCTCAGACGCATATCTACTATAGCCTGTGCCTGCGCTTCTGAAAGAGCAAATTCAGCCATTAAGCTTTCTTTGGCAATCTGTACATTAGCAGAACCCCTGATTATTGAAATAACCCTGTCGATATTATCTAAGGCAATCATTAATCCCTCTAATATATGGGCTCTTTCTTCTGCCTTATTAAGATCAAACCTGGTTCTTCTTGTAACTACTTCTTCCTGATGAAGAAGATAGTATCTTAACATGTCATACAGATTTAGTACCTTTGGCTGGTTATCTACTAATGCAAGCATGATTACACCAAATGTATCCTGTAACTGTGTATGTTTATATAACTGGTTAAGTATTATGTTAGGATTGACATCTCTTCTTAACTCGATGGCAATTCTCATACCCTCTCTGTCAGACTCATCTCTTAAATCTGTGATTCCATCAATCTTCTTATCTCTTACAAGCTCTGCTATCTTTTCTATAAGCTTTGCTTTATTAACCATATATGGAAGTTCTGTAACTACAATTCTGTTCTTGCCATTGTTCATTGGCTCAATATTAGTTACAGCTCTTACCTTTAACTTGGCTCTTCCTGTACGATAAGCTTCTTCTATTCCCAGCTTTCCAATGATTGTTCCACCAGTAGGAAAATCAGGACCTTTAACTATCTCAAGTATTTCCTCAATAGTTGTATCTCTGTCTTCTTCTACCTTGTTGTCAATCATTTTAACAACAGCTCCTATAACTTCTCTTAAGTTATGAGGTGGTATATTAGTAGCCATACCTACGGCAATACCTGATGTACCATTGACAAGAAGATTAGGGTATCTTGAAGGAAGTACTGTAGGTTCTTTTTCTGTTTCATCAAAGTTAGGTATAAAATCTACAGTATCTTTGTTAAGATCTCTAGTCATTTCCATAGATATCTTGCTGAGTCTTGCCTCTGTATATCGCATGGCTGCGGCTCCATCACCATCAACTGAACCGAAGTTACCATGTCCGTCAACAAGCGGATATCTTGTATTGAAATCCTGAGCAAGCTTAACTAATGCCTCATAAATTGATGAATCACCATGTGGGTGATATTTACCCATTGTATCACCAACGATACGGGCACATTTTCTATGTGGCTTATCAGGACCGTTGTTAAGTTCTATCATTGAATATAGAATTCTTCTCTGTACCGGCTTAAGACCATCTCTTACATCCGGAAGTGCTCTTGAAGCGATAACACTCATGGCATAATCTATATAATAGTTTTCCATGGTTTTCTGCATATCGACCTCTTGAACTTTATCAAAGATATGTTCATCCATTATTATAATTCCTTTCCGTGAAGTTAGTATTAGTTACGCCATGCGTAAATCCAAATTACGCGCATGAGTAAATCTACATTACGCCATGCGTAAATCCTACGGATTTACTTATGTGGCTAGTCGCCACATACAACTAAAAATTATAAAATATGCCCTTGTATGCAAGCATACGGTCATATTTATAATTTTTCCTTGTGCATGGCTCGTTAGATATCCAGATTTTTTACAAACTTAGCATTTGCTTCTATGAAATCTCTTCTTGGTTCTACTTTGTCACCCATAAGTGTTGAGAATGTTACATCAAGCTCTGAATCATCATCTTCATTCATGTTAACTCTTAATAATACTCTCTTATGTGGATCCATTGTTGTTTCCCATAACTGTTCTGCATCCATCTCACCAAGTCCCTTATAACGCTGGACTTTATTGTTCTGATCTCTTCCTATTTCTGTCATGATAGCATTAAGTTCATCATCATTATAGGCGTACCATATTTTTTTATTCTTCTCAACCTTATAAAGTGGTGGCTGTGCAAGATATACATGTCCTTCTCTTATAAGGTCAGGCATGAATCTGTACAGGAATGTAAGAAGAAGTGTTGCAATATGAGCACCATCTACATCGGCATCTGTCATAATAATAATCTTGTGATAACGAAGTTTGCTTATATCAAAGTCTTCATGAATACCTGTACCAAATGCAGTAATCATTGCTTTAATCTCTGCATTTCCAAGAATTCTGTCAAGTCTTGCCTTCTCTACGTTAAGAATTTTACCTCGAAGTGGCAGGATAGCCTGTGTTGCTCGGCTTCTTGCTGTTTTAGCTGAACCACCGGCTGAATCTCCCTCTACGATATATATTTCACAGTTCTTAGGATCTTTATCTGAGCAGTCTGCTAACTTACCTGGTAATGATGTACTCTCAAGCGCAGTCTTTCTTCTTGTAAGATCTCTTGCCTTTCTTGCTGCTTCTCTTGCTCTCTGTGCAAGTAAAGATTTCTCACATATAGACTTGGCAACTGCAGGATTCTGTTCCAGAAAATATGTAAGCTGTTCACTTACTATGCTGTCGACAGCTCCCCTTGCTACAGTATTACCAAGCTTCTGCTTAGTCTGTCCTTCAAACTGTGGATCTTCTATCTTAACTGAAACAATAGCAGTAAGACCTTCTCTTATATCATCTCCTGAAAGTCCCTGTTCACTTTCTTTAAGAATCTTGTTACTTCTTGCATAATCATTAAATGTCTTAGTTAATGCATTTCTGAAACCTGTCAGATGTGTACCACCCTCAGGAGTTTTAATATTATTAACAAATGAATCAACTACCTCATTGTATCCATCATTATGCTGAAATGCCACTTCAACCTGGACATTATCTTTCATTCCTTCACAATAGATAATCTGGCTGTATAAAGGTTCCTTGCTTTTATTAAGATATTCAACAAATTCTTTAATTCCACCTTCATAATGGAATACCTTTTCCTGCTCAAGACCTTCTCTTAAATCAGTAAGAGTAATTTTGATTCCTTTGGTAAGAAATGCCATTTCTCTTAATCTGTGCATAAGAATATCATATTCAAATACTGTTGTTTCCTGAAAAATCTCAGCATCTGGAAGGAAAGTAACCTTAGTTCCTGTATCTTCAATATCACAATCTCCAACAATCTTAAGGTCATAACATATTTTTCCTCTTTCATATCTCTGCTGATATATATGTCCATTTCTCTTTACCTGAACTTCAAGCCATTCAGATAATGCGTTAACAACAGATGCACCAACACCATGAAGTCCTCCAGACACCTTATATCCTCCACCGCCGAACTTACCTCCGGCATGAAGAACGGTATATACAACTTCGATGGCAGGTCTTCCTGTTTTGTGATTAATATCTACAGGTACACCTCTACCATTATCAATTACAGTGATAGAATTATCTTTATTAATCATTACTTCAATATGTGTACAAAAGCCAGCTAACGCCTCATCAATTGCATTATCAACTATCTCATACACAAGATGATGAAGTCCTCTTCCTGATGTACTTCCTATGTACATACCAGGTCTTTTTCTTACGGCTTCAAGACCTTCAAGTACCTGAATCTGGTCTCCACCATAATTCTTCTCTGCATTCTGATCTGCCACTTTAATTCCTCCTACTAATTTTCATTAAATACATGTCCATCTGTTACTTTAAATATTTTGTCTATATTCATTCTGTTATTAATGAATTCATCTAATCCGGTACAGGTAACAATAGTCTGTATATCTCCTATACTGTTTATCAGAAAATTCTGTCTGTTACTGTCAAGTTCAGATAACACATCATCAAGCAAAAGAACAGGCGTATCTTTAATAATTGTTTTAACAAGTTCTATTTCAGATAACTTCAATGATAAAGCCGCTGTCCTCTGTTGACCCTGAGATCCATATTTTCTCACATCATTTCCATTAATAAAAAAAACAAGATCATCTTTATGTGGTCCTATACTTGTAGATTTGTACCTTATATCCTTGTCTCTTGAATTAATTATTTCTCTTTCAAGATCTTCTATACAGGTATTAGGAACATATTTTACTTCTAAATTTTCTGTTTCTCCTGTTAGTTTAGAATGAATATTTCTTATTATTGAATTAATTCTTTCTATGAAACTCTGCCTTCCCTTAATTATAAGGCTGCCATACTTTACAAGCTGCATATCCCATATATCAAGTGTCTGCATTAATTGTTCTGATGGAGAAAATGCTATATCCTTTAGAAGTTTATTTCTCTGATTCAGAACTTTATTATAGTTAACAAGATTACTAAGGTATATCTTATCTAACTGACTGAGTTCCATATCTATAAATCTTCTTCTTTCTGAAGGACCATTTTTTATAATATTAAGATCCTCAGGTGAAAAGAAAATAATATTAATTATTCCAAAAAGCTCTACTGCTTTCTTTATGGGGATACCATTAACTGCTATTCCTTTAGTTTTATTTTTCTTAAGGTGCATATCAATTCTGTATCTTATATCATGCTTTAAAACATTAAGCTTAATATGTGATTCATCATGACCAAATCTTATTATTTCTTTATCCTTGCTTCCACGATGTGACTTGGAGGTAGAACACAAATATAATGATTCTAATATGTTAGTCTTTCCCTGGGCATTATCTCCATATATTATATC
>CAKRIN010000046.1 GCA_934343805.1 uncultured Lachnospira sp. | reverse complement strand
GATGGCTGGATTACAAAAGTAAAGGAATAATCAAGAAACAAAAGAAATAAAGAAAAAACATATGAAAAGAGTACGCTGCCCGAAATGCGATAATTTCATCACATTCGATGAAACCAAGTATGAAGCAGGTCAAAGCCTCGTCTTCGTTTGCCCAAACTGCAACAAACAGTTTGGAATCCGCATGGGTGTATCCAAACTTCGCGAAACCCGCAAGGAAGAGACTATAGACGAAAATGCCAATGAAAACGGCGTGGGTTCTATCGTAGTTATCGAGAACGTATTCGCATACAAGCAGGTCATTCCACTTCAAATGGGTGATAATGTAATTGGCAGATACATGAAAAACAGTGGCATCAACTGTCCTATTGAGACTGTAGACCCTAGCGTAGACATGAACCACTGCGTCATCAATGTCAGCCGCGACAAAAAAGGACGTTTAAAGTACGTTCTCCGCGATGGTCCAAGCTATACAGGAACCTTCGTAGACAATGAGATATTGGGCGACCGTGAACGACGTGTCATCGAAGACGGTACCCTCTTCACCATCGGAGCAACGAGTATCATTCTCAGAACGGCTGATAGCGAAGAAAAATAAAAGAAAAAATAGAGACAAGATAAAATGAAAGAAAAACCGTCTTTATTATCACCATTCGGGATAATAAAGACGGTTTTTCTATCCCTTTTACTAACTATCTGCAAGAAATTTCCTTGTTTCCGTAATCTTTTTGCTAATATTTTCTTTAAATTGAAAGAAAATATGTACCTTTGCAACTGAAAATTAGAAACACGTTAGGTTATGGATGTAGCAATCGTAAAATACAATGCCGGAAACATCTATTCGGTAGTCAACGCCATGAAGCGTTTAGGGATTGAGCCTATGCTCACCGATGAAGCCGAAATACTTCAGAAAGCAGACCGTGTACTCTTCCCGGGACAAGGTCAAGCTCGAGAAGCCATGGATTATCTAAAGGCACACAAACTGGATCAAGTGATAAAAAACTTGAAACAACCCGTCCTGGGCATCTGCGTAGGGCAGCAACTGTTGTGCCGTCACTCGGAGGAAGGCAATGTAGACTGCATCGGCATCTTTGATGTAGATGTAAAGCGTTTTCAACCGCAGAAGCATGAAGACAAAGTGCCAGCTATGGGATGGAATGAGATTTACGATTTGAAAACAGACCTTTATAGGGGATTCGGCAACAGAATTGACGAAACAGACGAAGTCATTTCAGATGCCTTATCACATCCCTACTCTTATTTCGTACATAGTTATTATGTACCTCTCTGCGAGGAGACAATCGCCAAGGCAGATTATATTCTTCCCTACAGCGCATCGCTCCACAAAGACAATTTCTTCACTTGCCAATTTCATCCGGAAAAAAGCGGCAAGGTGGGAGAACAGATTATAAAGAACTTCTTAGAGATAAAAGAAATATGATAGAATTAATTCCAGCCATCGACTTGATTAATGGTCAGTGTGTCAGACTTACCAAGGGCGACTACGACCAGAAAAAAGTCTACAATGATAATCCTGCCGAAGTGGCTAAACAATTTGAAAGTCTGGGATTTAAGAGACTTCATGTAGTAGACCTGGACGGTGCCAAATCAAAGCACATCGTGAATGATGCCGTACTGAAAGCCATCACTGCAGAGACAAATCTTGTGGTTGATTTTGGCGGTGGTATCAAGACCGAGGAAGATATAGAGAAGGCTTTTGCCGCTGGGGCAACGATGGTAACAGTGGGTAGTATCGCCGTGACCAATCCCGACCTTTTTATGGAATGGCTGGACAAGTATGGAGCAGACAAACTCATTCTGGGAGCCGATGTTAGAAACGGCAAGATTTCCATCAATGGCTGGAAAGAAGATTCTTCAGAAGACCTTCTTCCATTCCTCAAGAAGTACATTGATAAAGGAGTGCGCTACGTACTCTGCACGGAAATCAGCAAGGACGGAACCTTACAGGGTCCAGCCATCGACCTATATAAAAAGGTTATGGAAACCTACCCTCAGTTGCATCTCATCGCTTCTGGCGGTGTAAGCTGCAATGAAGACATACTGGCTTTGGAAGCCGCTGGCATTCCTGCCGTAGTCTTTGGAAAAGCATTCTACGAGGGTAAAATCAATATTGAAAAGCTGGTTGTTAGTGATTAGTTGTTAGTGATTAGTGATTAGCTAGGAATTAAGTAATCATAAAGTTCAAAGTCCAATGTTCAAAGTTCAAAATAAAAAAGGCTTGGCAAAACGAATCGTCCCTTGCCTCGATGTCAAGAACGGAGAGACAGTAAAGGGTACCAACTTCGTCAACCTCCGTAGTGCAGGCGATCCAGTAGAACTGGGTAAAGCCTATAGCGATGCCGGAGCCGACGAACTCGTCTTTCTCGACATTACTGCCAGCTTCGAAGAGCGCAAGACCTTTACCGATATGGTGACTCGTGTGGCTGCCGAAATCAACATTCCATTTACTGTGGGCGGTGGCATCAACGAGCTTAAAGACGTTGATCGTCTATTGAATGCAGGAGCCGACAAGGTGAGCATCAACAGTGCAGCCATCCGACATCCAGAACTCATCAATGAGATAGCCAATCATTACGGTTCTCAGGTTTGCGTATGCGCCATTGATGCCCGCCTGGATGCAGATGGATGGCATTGCTACGTGAAGGGAGGCCGAGAACGGGTAGAACTTGGCTTGTTCGACTGGGCAAAGGAAGTAGCCGACCGCGGTGCTGGCGAGATTCTCTTCACCAGTATGGATCATGACGGCGTAAAGCAAGGTTTTGCCAACGAAGCTCTTGCCCGACTGGCCGAAGAGGTAAGTATCCCAATCATCGCATCAGGTGGCGCAGGCAAGATGGAGCATTTCCGTGATGCATTCACATTAGGAAAAGCTGATGCAGCCTTGGCAGCCAGCGTCTTTCATTTTGGCGAAATAGCCATCCCTGACCTCAAGAGCTACTTGCGAGAAGAGGGAATCAATGTGAGAATATAAAAAAAAGGAAATAAACAGATTTAACAATATACAATGGAAATAGATTTTGACAAAATGGGTGGACTTGTTCCAGCAATCATCCAAGACGCAGTAACCAAAAACGTCTTGATGCTTGGCTTCATGAACAAGGAAGCATACGATAAAACCATAGAAACAAAGAAGGTAACCTTCTGGAGCCGCTCCAGAAACTGCCTTTGGACAAAAGGCGAGACATCAGGAAATTTCCTCAACCTCGTCAGCATCCAGAACGATTGCGATAACGACACCTTATTGGTAAAGGTACATCCAGACGGACCTACCTGCCACAAGGGTACAGATACTTGCTGGGCAGAAGAGAACACTCTGAATCCGATTCTCTTCCTGTCAGAACTTCAAGACTTCATTGATAAGCGCCATGAAGAGATGCCAGAAGGCAGCTATACAACAAGTCTTTTCAAGAAAGGCGTTAACAAAATGGCGCAAAAGGTTGGAGAAGAAGCAGTTGAGACAATCATCGAAGCCACAAACGGCAATGACGAAAAGCTCATCTACGAAAGTTCAGACCTCCTCTACCATCTCATCGTATTGCTCACCAGCAAGGGCTTGAGAATAGAAGATGTAGTGAAGGAATTACAGATGCGCCACGACCCGGAATGGGATAAGAAACGCCGCATAGCCAAAAGCAAGGGCGAGATGAAATAAACCAATAACAAAGAGAAAAAATTAGGAGATGTTAATAGATTATCAAAATGTAAGCATATACCAAGCCGACAAATGCATCCTCAAGGACATCAATTTCCATATTGATGAAGGCGAGTTTGCTTACCTTATCGGTAAAGTGGGATCTGGTAAGAGTTCTCTTTTAAAGACTCTTTATTGCGAGCTTGATCTAGTAGAAGGCGAAACCGAGAAAGCAGAAATCCTCGGTAGAGACCTCAAGACCATCAAGCGCAAGGAAATACCAGCATTACGCAAAGAACTGGGCATTATCTTCCAGGACTTCCAGTTGCTCCACGACCGCACAGTCCGCAAGAACTTTGAGTTCGTGCTCAAGGCAACTAAATGGAAGGGAAAGAAAGAAATCACCCAGCGCATTGAGGAAGTTCTCAACGAGGTTGGCATGATAGATAAAATCGACAAGATGCCTCATGAACTCTCTGGCGGTGAGCAGCAGCGTGTGGCTATAGCAAGAGCTCTGCTCAACAATCCTAAGATTATCATCGCAGATGAGCCTACGGGCAATCTCGACCCGGAGACTGCCACCAACATTGTGAGTCTGCTGAAAGACATCACCAAACAAGGCACCGCCGTAGTGATGACAACCCACAACATCCCGATGCTAGACAAATTCCCAGGTATCGTATATCGCTGCAAAGACGGAATTTTGCGCGACGTAACAAAAGAATACAATCACATCGACCTCACCGAAGACGGCGAGGAGAATTAAATGAAATGTAAATTATAAATTATTAAAATATTACGACTATGAAGGTAATGAAATTCGGAGGTACTTCTGTAGGCTCACCAGAGCGCATGAAGGGAGTAGCCTCTTTGGTTACAGAATCAGGTGAACCAACTTTCATCGTATTGTCTGCGATGAGCGGTACAACAAACTCTCTCGTTGAGATCTCTGACTATCTTTACAAGAAGAACCCAGAGGGTGCAAACGAGGTAATCAACAACTTGGAGAAGAAATACATGCAGCACGTGGAAGAGCTCTACTCTACAGATGAGATGAAACAGACCACACGTGAGTTCCTGCAGGGAGAGTTCAACTATCTCCGCTCATTTACCAAGGATCTCTTCACTTCTTTCGAGGAGAAGAGCATCGTAGCTCAAGGTGAGATGATGAGCACCAACATGGTTGTAAACTACTTGAAGGAACAGGGCGTAAAGGCAGTATTGCTCAACGCATTGGATTTCATGCGCACAGACAAAAATGCTGAGCCAGATCCACAGTACATCAAGGAAAAGCTTGCCGCTCTCATGGAGGAGAACCAGGGCTATCAGATTTACATCACCCAGGGCTTCATCTGCCGCAATGCTTACGGTGAGATAGACAACCTCCAGCGTGGTGGTAGCGACTACACAGCATCACTCATCGGTGCAGCTCTCCCAGCTGAGGAGATTCAGATCTGGACAGATATCGACGGTATGCACAACAACGACCCTCGTATTGTTGAGCACACAGAAGCTGTTCGCCAGCTTAACTTTGAAGAGGCTGCCGAGTTGGCTTACTTCGGTGCAAAGATTCTCCACCCTACCTGCGTACAGCCAGCTAAGTATGCCGGCATTCCTGTACGCTTGAAGAACACCATGGATCCAAAGGCTGACGGTACCATCATCGACAACGTCATCGTTCGTGGCAAGATCAAGGCAGTTGCAGCAAAGGACAACATCACTGCTATCAAGATCAAGAGTAGCCGCATGTTGCTCGCTACAGGTTTCCTGCGCAAGGTATTTGAAATCTTTGAGAGCTACCAGACTCCAATCGATATGATTGCTACATCAGAGGTAGGTGTGAGCATGAGTATCGATAACGACACTCACCTCAACGACATCGTCAATGAATTGAAGAAGTATGGTACTGTAACCGTAGATGCAGACATGTGTATCATCTGCGTGGTTGGTGACCTGGATTGGAGCAATGTAGGCTTCGAGACCATCGCAACCGATGCATTGAAGAACATCCCTATCCGCATGGTTTCATACGGTGGCAGCAACTACAACATCTCATTCCTCATCAAGGAGAGAGACAAGAAGCAGGCATTACAGAACTTGAGCAAGGTTTTGTTCGAGAAGTAATATACCAGTGAAGAACGAAGAGTGAAGAGTGGAGAATTCGTATGTAATGATTCCTGTCCACTCTTCGTTTGATTTCTAATTTGACTATAATAAGATATTAATTTAAGACTAAGCGAAATGAAAGGAACATTTCCGATTGACAAATTTCAGGAGATACAGACTCCATTCTACTATTATGACACCAATCTGTTGCGCCAAACTTTGAAGACGATTAATGAAGAGGCAGGCAAACATGAGGGATTTGAGGTACATTATGCCGTGAAGGCAAACGCCAATCCTAAGGTGCTCAACATCATCTGTCAAGCAGGATTGGGAGCCGACTGCGTGAGCGGAGGAGAGATTCAGGCAGCCATCAAGGCAGGTTTCCCTGCCAACAAGATTGTATATGCAGGTGTAGGCAAGAGTGATTGGGAAATCAATCTCGGTCTGGAGAAAGGCATCTTCTGCTTCAATGTAGAGAGCATCCCAGAACTTGAGATTATCAATGAACTTGCAGAAAAACAGAATAAGATAGCTCAGGTTTGCTTCCGCATCAACCCTGATGTGGGCGCTCATACTCATGCCAACATCACAACCGGCTTGGCAGAAAACAAGTTCGGTATCGCCATGCGCGATATGGAGAGCGTCATCGAGGAAGCTGCAAAAATGAAGAATATCAAGTTCCTGGGACTTCACTTCCACATTGGTAGTCAAATACTTGACATGGGTGACTTCGAGGCTCTCTGCAACCGAATCAACGAGTTGCAGAACCAGCTGGAAGCTCATCACATCGTGGTCAAGAACATTAATGTTGGTGGCGGTTTAGGTATCGATTATAATCATCCTAACCGTGTACCAATCCCTGACTTCAAGGATTACTTTGATACATACGCCAAGAAGTTGAAGTTGCGTGATGGTCAGAAACTCCACTTCGAGTTAGGTCGTGCCGTAGTAGGTCAGATGGGAAGCCTCATCACCAAGACCCTCTACATCAAACAGGGTACAGCCAAGCAGTTCGCCATCGTTGATGCCGGAATGACCGATTTGATTCGCCCTGCCCTCTATCAGGCATATCACAAAATCGAGAATATCTCCAGCGATGAACCTATGGAGACATACGATGTGGTAGGCCCTATCTGTGAATCAAGCGATGTATTCGCTAAGGCAACCGACTTGAACAAGACCCATCGCGGCGACCTCATCGCTCTCCGCTCTGCCGGCGCTTACGGTGAGATTATGGCGAGTCAGTACAATTGCCGTCAGTTGCCAAAGGGTTACATCACTGAAGACTTTTAAAGTCAAATGCCGTATGCCCCCAGAAGGGCAAAAGCATAAGAAATACGAGAAAAAGAAATGATGACAATTAGTTTAACAACTATTATAGTAGGCGCAGCAGTGGTTTTATTGGCGGTTCTCGGATCGCTGATAAACCCATTCCTGCGCTCGCTGCGTTTTCCTAAAACAGAGGAAAATGAGGAAGATACTCCGGTATCCAAAGAACCGATAACAGTAATTATTACCGCTCATGATAATCTGCCCGAACTGGAACGCAACCTCCCGCTGTTCCTCAAGCAGCAATACGCTGCCGATTATCAGGTCATCGTAGTCTGCCAAAGCACAGATGCAGAAACCCAGGACTATCTCAAGCGCTTGTCAGCAGAGAATCCTCATCTGTATTATACATACATTCCTGAGAGTTCCCGCTATATGAGCCGCAAGAAATTGCAGATTACGCTCGGTGTAAAAGCAGCCAAGTATGAATGGATCATCCTCACCGAGCCAAACTGCAAGCCAAAGAACGACAATTGGCTGACAGCCATGTCTCAACACTTCTGTCAATCATGCAATCTGGTCCTAGGCTATGTAGAACTGGATGAAGAAACCAAAGGAGTCCGCCGCTTCGACAGCATACGCAAGGCATTCTATCTGTTAAGACGTGCCCAGCACTCTTATGGCTATCGCAGCCACATGCCAAACGTAGCTTTCCGCAAGAGCCAGTTCATGCAGGAACAAGGCTACCAGGGCAACCTGGAGTATGTACGTGGAGAATATGATTTCCTTGTCAACAAGTATGGACAACTGGGAGAAACAGCTGTAGTATTGGATAGCGATGCCTGGCTGGTCCGTGACGAACCAACCAACAAGTCATGGCACAACGCCCACCTCTATCACCTGTCATCACAAAAGAGTTTAGATAGGGCGAAATCGATGCGAACTCTGATGTTCTTCGATCATCTCTTCCCTCATCTCAGCCTCATTGCTTCTATTGCAGTATTAGCTTTCGCCATCATCACGCAGGATTGGCTCTTAACGGGAATAGCCGGCTTCGCTCTCCTGTTGCTCTTCCTGCTCCGCATGATCATTGCCATCAAGGCCATCAGGCACTTCGATGATGAGATGAACATCATCAAGTTGCCGTTCTATGAATATGGAATCATCTGGAGAAACCTCGCCAACAAGATAAGATATTGGCGTGCAGACAAGAATGACTTCACCAGCCATAAGCTGTAAGATACCGGAGAAATAGATTTCGGGAAATAGATTACAAGAGGAAAAATCTGGATTAAAGGATTTTAAAAAGACACAACCATGAAAGTATATTTGTATATAGCTAAACAGAAGAAGACGCTGAAAATGTACCTCCCATACATTGAAGCGCTTGGCAAAAAGCTCGACATCACCCACAATCTGGCAGATGCCGACATCGTTATGATATTGGGAGCATGGACCATGCAGGGAGCACAGCTTGCCGGAAAATCACGCAAGATGGGCATTCCATACATGGTGTGTCCACTCGGAGACATCTCTGAAAGAAACCGGAAGAATCCTCACCTCAAGCGCAGCCTCCAGTCGCTCGTGTATCAGAAGACGATGTATCAAAAAGCTGATCTCGTCATCGCCACAACACCGATGGAGAAGAACTATCTCGCCCAGCTGGGTTGGAACAAGAACATCGCCCTGATCAGATATTTCGGTTACAGTCATCTCACATCAGAA
>CAKRIN010000045.1 GCA_934343805.1 uncultured Lachnospira sp. | reverse complement strand
ATGAGAATTGTGGCTAAGAACAGGATGACAGAAGCATAATAGAATAATGTAAATGTAAGTTGCAGTAACGGTTAAGGTTGCTGCAACTTTTTTGGTAAATAAATTGATTTTTAAAATGTTATGGGATATACTGATTTTAGTAAAGATAGGTTTAGTAAAGATAACTTTACTAAAATTAATTTTATTAAAACAGGAGGCTGTAATATGTGTGATAAATTTATTGGAAGAAAAAATGAATTGAAAAGCTTAGAAACCGCATATAGCAAGAACTCTTTCCAGATGTGCATTGTATATGGCCGCCGAAGGATAGGAAAGACAACTCTTATCAATGAATTTATAAGGGGAAAAGAGCATATAGCTTTTACGGCAATAAAGGGTAGTGCAGAAAGAAATATTGAGTTATTCGGGGAAGTTGTTGTTGACTATTTTATGCCGGGAATTAACGGGGTAAGGTTCACAGATATAAAAGACATACTTAATTTTATTACTAACAATATTGGAGATAAAAAGCTTGTACTTGTTATTGATGAACTTCCTTATCTTGCGGAGGCAGATAAAGAATTTTTATCGCTTTTGCAGGTCGAGATTGATAAGAACTGGCTTAATAAAAACATTTTTCTTATTCTGTCTGGTTCATCTATCAGCTTTATGGAACAGGAAGTGCTTAGCAGTAAGAGTCCGATATACGGAAGGCGGACTATGCAGATAGATTTAAAACCGTTTAATTATCTTGAAACAGCATTGTTTGTACCTGATTATTCGTGTGAGGAAAAAGCAATTTGTTATGGAATCACTGGTGGAGTTGCCAAATATATCTCTATGTTTGATTCTGACAAAAGTCTTGATGATAATATTGCGGATTTGTATTTTAATCCATCGGGATTCATGTATGAAGAACCAAGAAATCTGTTAGTCCAGGAGTTCAGGAATGCACCTGTGTATGATGATGTTGTTTCGGCAATTGCCAATGGAGCTAATAAAGCTGTTGAGATAAAGAATAAAACTAATCTAGAAAGTGCGTCTGTCCACAATATTCTTGAACATTTGCTGGAAACTCGTATTATTGAAAAGACATATGCAATCACGGAAGAGAATAATAAGAAGAAAGTCATGTATTCATTGTCAGATGGAATGTTTATGTTTTGGCATAAGTTTATTCCGAGGGCAGTTGCAGCAATTGAGATTGATAATGGAAAACAGTATTATTTAAGTCAGGTAAAACCAAAGCTTCATGAGTATATGGGCGAAATATTTGAGAAAATGTGCAGACAATATCTGTTAATGAACGCATTTTCTAATAAATTCAGTTGTACAGTTCTTCAGGCAGGTAAGTGGTTTGGTACTAATCCGGCTAAGAAAGAGCAGACGGATATTGATGTTGTTGGACTGGATACGACAGAGAATAAGGCAATTCTTGGTGAATGTAAATTCAGGAATACACCAATGGATAAGAAACAGGTTGAAGAACTTATGGACAGAGATGGTTTAATCGACAAGAGATACAAGGTTGCTGAATATCATCTGTATTCATTAAGTGGATTTACCGATTGGGTAAAGGATAATGCCAAGGCTTTAAATGTCAGATTAATTCCCATCGAAGATATGTATAATTAGCATAAAAAACTTGCACATGTTGGTTATGACAGCTTGACAACTAAACATTTATTATATAAAATCTAATAAAATGCATTGACGAAGACAGTAGGTTGGAGTGAAAAGCATGAGCGAGCCGGGACGGTGAGAGCCGGTGCGAGTACTATCCATCTGAACATCACTTCTGAGCATCTTCGCTGAAATCATTACGAGACTAAGCGGGGACGGTAATCCCATCGTCAGGTTAAAGCCAGGGACGCATATGATAGTATGTCGTAATCATTCAGATTTTAGGATAAGTATGTTACCCCTCTGTTGTATTACGGCAGAGGGGTTTTTCGTAAGCAATGAGTCATGCAAGCAGCCATCAAGCTTGCTTGTGTGGCTGCTTATATGACGAATGCCCGTAATGAACAACGAAGGACGAAGTCCGGGAGTTGTGAATTACCAAGACTCGGGAGTGACGAAGTCACGGAGAGGCTTGGCTTACGAAAAAATGATTATAGCCACAAGGCAAGAAAGGAAGCTGCAATGATTTATAAGAAAGTTTCTGCGGATATGAAGTTCGTAGACAGAGAAAAAGAAGTTGAAAAGTTCTGGAAAGACAATGATATCTTCCAGAAGAGTATTGATAACAGAAAGGAAGGACCAACATACACATTCTATGATGGACCTCCAACTGCTAATGGTAAGCCACATATCGGACATGTGCTTACAAGAGTAATTAAGGATATGATTCCAAGATACAGAACAATGAAGGGTTACATGGTTCCTCGTAAGGCCGGATGGGATACACACGGACTTCCTGTTGAGCTCGAAGTTGAGAAGATGTTAGGTCTTGATGGCAAGGAGCAGATTGAAGAATATGGTCTTGAGCCATTTATTAAGCATTGTAAGGAATCAGTATGGAAATACAAAGGAATGTGGGAGGATTTCTCATCTACTGTTGGTTTCTGGGCTGATATGGATAACCCATATGTAACATATGACAATAACTTTATTGAGTCTGAATGGTGGGCTTTAAAGCAGATCTGGGATAAAGGTCTTCTTTATAAGGGCTTTAAGATTGTTCCTTACTGTCCACGTTGTGGTACACCTCTTTCTTCACACGAGGTTGCTCAAGGGTATAAGACGCTTAAAGAGCGTACAGCAGTTGTAAGATTCAAGATTGTTGGTGAGGACGCATATTTCCTTGCATGGACAACAACTCCTTGGACACTCTGCTCTAATATTGCTCTTTGTGTTAATCCGGATGAGACTTATGCAAAAGTTAAAGCTGCAGACGGATTCACATACATTATGGCAAAGGCACTTCTTGACAAGGTTCTTGGTGGAATCGAGAGAGAAGAAGGCACACCTGCTTATGAGATTATTGAAGAATACAAGGGTAAAGACCTTGAATATAAGGAATATGAGCCGCTTTACCAGTGTGCTAAGGATTGCGCTGACAAGCAGCACAAGAAAGCATTTTTCGTATACTGCGATAATTATGTAACTATGGAAGATGGTACTGGTATCGTTCATATTGCTCCGGCATTTGGTGAAGATGATGCAAGAGTTGGTAGAAAATATGACGCTCCATTTGTTCAGATGGTAGACGAGGCTGGTGTTATGAAGCCTGAGACTCCATTTGCAGGAATGCGTGCTAAACCAACTAAGAAGGAGATGGAAGCAGGCGCTATCAACTGTGATGTTGAGGTTCTTAAGGAACTTGAGGGCAGAGGAATCCTCTTCTCAGCACCTAAGGTAGAGCATGAATATCCACACTGCTGGAGATGTGATACACCGCTTATCTACTATGCTAGAGAATCATGGTTTATCAAGATGACAGACCCAGAAGTTAAGGCTAACTTAATTGCTAACAATAAGACAATCAACTGGATTCCAGAGACAATCGGTACAGGACGTTTCGGAGCATGGCTTGAAAATGTTCAGGACTGGGGAATTTCACGAAACAGATACTGGGGTACACCTCTTAATATCTGGCAGTGTGAAGACTGTGGCGAGATGATGTCTATCGGAAGCATTGAAGAACTCAAGGAAAAATCAGACAATTGTCCTGATAACATTGAGCTTCACAGACCATATATTGACGCAGTTACATGCAAGTGCCCTAAGTGTCAGGGAACAATGAAGAGAGTTCCAGAAGTTATCGACTGCTGGTTCGATTCAGGTTCAATGCCATTTGCACAGCACCACTATCCATTTGAGAATAAGGAAGTATTCGAGCAGCAGTTCCCAGCTAAGTTCATATCTGAGGCTGTTGACCAGACAAGAGGATGGTTCTACTCATTACTTGCTATCTCAACACTGCTCTTTAACAAAGCTCCATATGAGAATGTTATCGTTCTCGGACATGTTCAGGATGCAGACGGACAGAAGATGAGTAAGTCAAAGGGTAACGCTGTTGACCCATTTGACGCATTGCAGAAGCATGGTGCTGACGCAATCCGTTGGTACTTCTACGAGAATTCAGCTCCTTGGGTTCCTAACAGATTTAAGGACGAGTGGGTATCAGAAGGTCAGAGAAAGTTCATGGGAACATTCTGGAACACATATGCATTCTTCGTACTGTATGCTAATATTGATGATTTTGATGCTACAAAGTATCAGCTTGAATATGACAAGCTTTCAGTTATGGACAAATGGTTATTATCAAAGCTTAATTCTTTAGTTAAGGTTGTTGATACTAATCTTGAGAACTACAAGATTACAGAGACAGCAAGAGCTCTTGAGGACTTCACAGATGAGCTTTCTAACTGGTATGTAAGAAGAAGCCGTGAGAGATTCTGGGCTAAGGGAATGGAGCAGGATAAGATTAATGCTTACATGACTCTTTACACAACACTTGTAACTCTTGCTAAGATTTCTGCACCAATGGTTCCATTCATGACAGAAAGTATTTATAGAAATCTTGTATGCAGCATTGATAAAAATGCGCCTATTTCAATACATTTATGCGACTTCCCTAAGGTTAATGAGCAGTTCATTGACAAGAAACTTGAGGAAACTATGGATGATGTATTAGACGCAGTTGTTATCGGAAGAGCATGCCGTAATTCAACTAATATCAAGAATCGTCAGCCAATCGGTAAGATGTTCATCAAGGCAGACTGGAAGCTTGATGAGTTCTACACAGCTATTATTGCTGATGAGCTGAATGTTAAGGAAGTTGAATACACAGATGATGTCAGAGCATTTACATCTTACTCATTCAAGCCACAGATGAAGACTCTTGGACCAAAATACGGAAAGCTTCTTAATGCAATCAGAACAGCTCTTACAGAGGTTGACGGCAACGCAACTATGGATAAGCTTAATGAGACAGGAAGCTTCGAGTTAAATGTTGAAGGTCAGGATATCGAACTTTCTAAGGACGATGTTCTTATTGAGATGACTCAGAAGGAAGGATTTGTTGCAAGCAGTGACAAGGGTATCACAGTTGTTCTTGATACTAACCTTACTCCAGAGCTTATCGAGGAAGGCTTCGTAAGAGAGGTGATTTCTAAGGTTCAGACTATGCGTAAGGATGCTGGTTTCGAGGTTATGGATAAGATTAATCTCTATGTATCAGGCAACGACAAGATAGCTGATATTGTTAATAAGAATGCTGCTCAGGTTAAGACTGTAGTTCTTGCACAGGATATTATCCCTGGAAAGTCTGCAGGATTTGAGAAAGAGTGGGATATCAATGGTGAGAAGGTTACACTTGCTGTTGAAAAGCTTGCTTAATGCAGGATAAATATATGGAGACTGTTATACTTAAAAGGTATGGCAGTCTCTTTTTTCTGTATATTATTTTGAATAATAAAGTTTGCATTTGTAAACATTATTATGTATAATTAGAACATCTATTGTGGGGCGGATTATAGTTTTTACAGGGTATATCGGCGTATTGGGGAGCCGTCCATATTCAGAAGGGAGTTTTAAATACATGGCGACAAGTTTAATACAGAATTTCAGTAAAGAAGAATTCAAAAAGAATGTAATCAGCAATTGTAAGTCTCTTTACAGAAAGAATATTGAAGAGGCTAATGATCAGGAGGTTTTTCAGGCAGTCTCTTATGCTGTTAAGGATATTATTATTGATAAGTGGATTGCAACTCATAAGCAGTATGAGAAGGATGATCCTAAGATAGTATATTATATGTCAATGGAGTTCCTTATGGGACGTGCGCTTGGCAATAATATGATTAATCTTTGTGCATATGATGAGATTAAGGAAGCTCTGGATGAGCTTGGTCTTGATATTAATGTTATTGAGGATCAGGAGCCTGATGCAGCATTAGGTAATGGCGGTCTTGGACGTCTTGCAGCATGTTTCATGGATTCTTTGGCAACGCTTGAGTATCCTGCATATGGATGTGGTATCCGTTATAAGTATGGTATGTTCAAGCAGGAGATTAAAGACGGATATCAGGTAGAGGTTCCTGATAACTGGTTAAAGGATGGCAACCCATTTGAAATTAAGAGATCTGAATACAGATATGAAGTTAAGTTTGGTGGATATGTACGTTCTTACAGAGATGAAAAGACTGGAAGAGATATATTTGTTCAGGAAGATTATCGTTCAGTAATAGCTGTTCCATATGATATTCCGGTTCTTGGATATGGTAATAATACTGTTAACTCTCTTAGAATCTGGGACGCAGAGCCTGTTAATACATTTAATCTTAACTCTTTTGATAAGGGTGATTACCAGAAGGCTATCGAGGAGGAGAACCTTGCAAAGAATATCGTTGAGGTACTTTATCCTAATGACAATCATTATGCAGGTAAGGAATTAAGACTTAAGCAGCAGTATTTCTTTGTATCAGCAAGTGTACAGAGAGCTGTTGGCAGGTATAAGTCAATGAATAATGGGGATATTAAGAACATTTATAAGAAGGTTACTTTCCAGCTTAATGATACACATCCAACTGTTGCAGTTGCAGAACTTATGCGTATCCTTATGGATGAGAACGGACTTGAATGGGATGAGGCATGGGATATCACAACTAAGACAGTTGCTTATACTAACCATACAATTATGGCTGAGGCGCTTGAGAAGTGGCCTATCGAGCTGTTCTCAAGACTTCTTCCAAGAATTTATCAGATTGTTGAAGAGATTAACCGTCGTTTCGTAGAAGAGGTTAAGGCTAAATATCCTGGAGACCAGGAGAAGGTTCGTAAGATGGCTATTATCTATGACGGACAGGTTAAGATGGCTAATCTTGCAATTGTTGCCGGATATTCTGTTAACGGTGTTGCAAAGCTTCACACAGAAATTTTAAAGAAGCAGGAGTTAAGGGATTTCTATGAAATGATGCCAGAGAAGTTTAATAATAAGACTAATGGTATTACTCAGAGAAGATTCTTAAAGCATGCCAACCCACTTCTTTCTGACTGGATTACAGATAAGATAGGTGATGGATGGATTACAGATTTAAGCCAGCTTGACAAGCTTATGCTCTATATTGATGATCCTAAGGCACAGCAGGATTTCATGCAGATCAAGTATAAGAATAAGGTTCGTCTTGCCAAGTATATCAAGGAGAATAATGGAATTGATGTTGATCCTAATTCTATTTTTGATGTACAGGTTAAGAGACTTCATGAATATAAGAGACAGTTACTTAATATTTTACATGTTATGTATCTGTACAATCAGATTAAGAGAAATCCTGATTATGACATGGTTCCAAGAACATTTATTTTTGGTGCTAAGGCAGCAGCAGGATACAAGATTGCTAAGCAGACAATCAAGCTTATCAATAATGTAGCCAATGTTATTAATAATGACGCGTCTATCAAGGGCAAGATTAAGGTTGTATTCATTGAGAACTACAGAGTATCTAATGGTGAGATTATATTTGCGGCAGCAGATGTAAGTGAACAGATATCTACAGCTTCTAAGGAGGCTTCCGGTACAGGTAACATGAAGTTCATGCTTAATGGTGCAATTACTCTTGGTACTATGGACGGAGCTAATGTTGAGATTGTTAATGAAGTTGGTGCTGAGAATGCACAGATATTCGGTCTTAGCTCTGACGAAGTTATAGGTTTCGAGAATGAGGGCGGATATGATCCAATGGAGATCTTTAACAACGATCAGGAAATAAGAGATGTTCTTATGGAACTTATCAATGGAAAGTATTCTCCAGAAGATACTGAGATGTTCAGAGATATCTACAATTCTCTTCTTAATAATGATGGAGGAAGAAGAGCAGATACTTACTTTATTCTTAAGGACTTCCGTTCATATGCAGAGGCTCAGAGAAAGATTGATGAGAGATACAGAGATACTAATGGCTGGGCTAAGACAGTTATGACTAATACAGCTAAGGCTGGTAAGTTCTCATCAGACAGAACTATTGAAGAGTATGCTACAGAAATATGGAAGCTTACTAAGACTCCTGTTGAGATGTAGTCTCTAAATTGTCAGAATATTATTGAATATTTCCCCGCACATTGTGTGCGGGGATTTTTGCAGTTAAAAACAGTATAAACTCAACAAATCTGGCAACCATATTAACATCAAAACTTTGTAAGATGATAGGAGGTTGTTAGAATGGCAAGTGTAAAAACACGGGGGAAAGATAAGCTCAGAATTGTATCAGCAGTAATTTCGCTGGGAGTTATAGTGGCATTGGTGTTTGGAATATTTTCAGTTGTCCAGAATGTGAAGAAATCTAAGAATAATAACATTGTGAACCTTAATGAAACAGAGGGAAATGTTGCTATAAAGACAGATGATAATCCGGATATTAGTGTAGAAGAGGCGACACCGGATGAGGAGGAACTTGTGGATGTTAACGCCACAGCAACTAAAGCAGGAGATGGGAATGATAATAAGGTGACAGAGAAGACTACAGAAAGTACAGAACAGGCACCATCTGTTATGTCAGAAGCTGAGGTAATGGCTAATGCGATAAGCCGTTATACATTTGACAAGGGAAGTCCTATGTACTGGCCGGTAAGCGGAACGATAACACTTGGATATAATATGGATTCAACAGTTTATTATAAGACTCTGGGAGTATACAAGTGCAGTGCAGGAATGATAATTTCTTCTGATGTTGGAACAAATGTCTGTGCAGCTGTTTCTGGTGTTGTAATTGATGTAATGGATAGTGATGAGACAGGAAAGACCATAAGAATAGCAGCAGGAAACGGATATGAAATGACTACAGGTATGCTTGATAATGTTAATGTCAAGATTGGAGATACTGTTGTAGAAGGACAACTGTTAGGTACAGTAGCCGAGCCAACTGCATATTATAAGAAAGAGGGGCCAGGAGTATATTTTGCAATAACAAGAGATGGAACTCCTGAAAACCCATTAGAATACCTTGGAGAATAATTGTTTGACTGTACAGGTAAAATCAGCACCTGTTTATGATTTTACAAGAAATGCATGAGGAGAAAGAGCCGGTAGTCTCCATTATTTAAGTGGGATAATGCCTGATAAGGCAAAATGGGTGCTTAATATAGATAAAGGCGGCGGAATTCCGCCGCTTACATATTTTATGGAATGAATTATTACTCAGTCAGATTAGTAGAGTAGCTGGGGTTAATTGACTGCATGTTGGATGGTTACATGCTGGCATGTATGTATGCAGAAGCGTACTAAGACAATATAAATGGTAAGTTTAGTATGCCTTTTTGGGAAGATTGATGTAAATGTTTTGGAAAAAGACCTACTAAACATATGCATATTGCTGGTTTAGTAGGTCAAAGGCTTAATCATATATTGATCATATATTGGTATCGGGGTTCATAATACATACTAAAATACTTAGAGAAAGCAATTTAGTAGGTATTCAGTCATATTATTTCTGCAAAGCAGGCGGATTAAAAGATAATCAGGCTGAATGTGTATTACATAACTGCAACGAAGTTATACATCAGTATAAAGTGGCAAAGACTTCCTGCCATAACGAATACATGGAAGATTTCATGTGTTCCGAAGTTAGGATGTTTTGCATTAAATTCTGGCATCTTAATTGCATATATTACGCCGCCGACAGTGTAGAAGATTCCACCAGTAAGAAGCCAGAAGAAAGCGGCTCCGGCAAGTGCTGAATATATCTGAGGAAGAGCCATAACACATGTCCAGCCCATTAC
>CAKRIN010000044.1 GCA_934343805.1 uncultured Lachnospira sp. | reverse complement strand
TTCATTATCTATATCCCATTCAATTTCAGTAGCATTATTCATTTTATTTACCAGTGAAATTATGTCACTTATAGATTTGACTTCTATATCTAAAAATTCAAAAACACTCACATCAAGAGCCACAGCTATTTTTTCAAGCTGTTCAAGTTTAGGATTTCTGTTATCAGTTTCATATTTTTTTATAGTAGAGAGATTAATGCCGCTTTTTATACTTAATTGCTTCATAGTCATTTTGCGGGCTTCCCTATATTTCTTTATAGTTCTGGCTAGATTAGAACGCTCATTATCATTCATATAATTTATCCTCCTTATAGATTCATTCTAATAATAACACCGCATACAACTGAATACTCAGCTACTGTAAGAAGATTGCTAATCTTCTGGTAAAAATCCGGTATATTACCCGACAGATATCAGTCAGTGCTTCGCGATGAGAATTGATGGATCGAGAGATGAAGGTGCTTAGCGGCAAGGTAAGTTATTATAGCGGATGGATAATAAACCACAAGAGAATTTTTGCAGATGTACAAGGATGATTCTTTTCATTCGACAAAATTCTCCACAGACAGGGGATATGCGATGAGCCTTGATATGAACATCTATTTATGGAAAGAGGATATTGAAGATGGGGAATCGGTAATGATAGCCGAATACAGACCTGTAGAATACGGAAAGGACTATGATGTTGTCAATAATCCTGATAAATTTCAACTATATATAGATGGAAAAGAGATTAAATAGTAATTTTCTGAAGGTAAGCTTTTTGTTAGATTTTTCAAAGAAAAATTATAGGATAACAATACATAGTTTTAACCATGATATTCTGAAAAATTTATAGGAATGCGTTATTATCAAATTGACACGCTTTTGTGGGGGAGGTATAACAAAACGGATTGTGCTTCCAAAAGAAAATATATATTTTAGCAAAACAGATGAAAGTCTGTGACGCAAAGCTATAGGACCTGTAAAATGGCAGCCAGTTGCATATGAAATAGCAAAGGGATACTATGGTTAATTAGTAGTTTCTTTGCTTTTTATTATGGTTTAGCTTATCTGAATAGAGTAACAGAGAAAAGAAATAGGAAGATTAAGTAAAAAAGATAACGGAGATTAAAGATGATAAAAAAGGAGACTGACAGGCAGAACTACAATATCCTTGCAGGAGAAGGAGATATTCTGCGGATTTTAAAAGAAATTGACAAAGCCGAAAATAGAGAGAGTATTGGAGCAGGAATTCAGAAACTACTTGAAGTTCTTGGCAATTATGGAAATGCAGATCGAACTTATCTTTTTGAAACGGTTCATACACCAGAGATATTTACAAATACCTATGAGTGGTGTGCAGATGGAATTATAGCTCAAAGAGATAATCTTCAGGATGTGAAATTTGAAGAATAAGCACACAGGATCTTGTTGAGGATATAGTCAATATCAGCAATAAAATGATAGAAAACAAGAGTATTGCCCAGAATCTTAAGAATAGTACTAATATATTTGCAAAGTTCTGATTGCAGGAATTGCATAGGAATAAAGCTATGTTTACTATTTACGGTTTACATCTGAAAGATATTTGACATTTTTATATTTTTTTAATAACATTATATTATGTGCGATTTTTGCATAAGAATATTAAGAAAGAGAGAAAGAGTATGAACGAAAAGAAAGAGTTCAAGCCTTATATTCCAGCTGATAAGGTTATGCCTGAGTTAACAGTTACATCTGTTATTATAGGTGCTTTATTAGCTATATTATTTGGCGGTGCTAACGCATATTTAGGACTTAGAGTTGGTATGACAGTTTCTGCATCCATACCAGCAGCGGTTATCTCAATGGGAATTATCCGCTTTATATTAAGAAGAGATTCCATATTAGAGAATAACATGGTCCAGACTATTGGCTCTGCTGGTGAATCGGTTGCAGCAGGTGCTATATTTACACTTCCAGCATTATTTATGTGGGCGCAGGAGGAAGGTACAGCTATGCCTTCTTTAGTTGAGATAGCGCTTATTGCATTAATCGGTGGTTTCCTTGGAGTATTATTCATGATTCCACTTCGTAGTGCATTGATAGTCCAGGAGCATGGTGTGTTACCTTATCCAGAAGGACAGGCATGTGCTGAGGTATTAGTTGCAGGTGAAGAAGGTGGTGCTAAGGCTGGCACAGTATTTGCAGGTCTTGGTATTGCTGCTGTTTATAAGTTTATAGCAGATGGACTTAAGGTGTTCCCAAGTGAGGTTGATTTTACAATTAAACCATATAAGGGTTCAGCAGTAGGTGCAGATGTATTACCTGCACTTTTAGGAGTTGGTTATATATGTGGACCTAAGGTATCATCATACCTTCTTGCAGGTGGTTCTGTTGCATGGTTTATGATTATGCCATTAATCGCATTATTCGGTGGAGATAATATCATTGGACCAGCACTTATTCCAGTTTCACAGATGAATCCATCACAGATATGGTCTAATTATGTACGTTATATTGGGGCCGGTGCAGTTGCAGCTGGTGGTATTATAAGCTTGATTAAGTCATTACCACTTATTGTAAGGACATTTAAGCAGGCACTTAAGGGATATGGTAAGAAGGCAGATGGAGTAGAATCAAGATTAACTAAGGATATTCCTATGATGTTTGTTGTATTAGGAATCGGAGTACTTGCTATTATTATGTGGTTAATCCCAGCTATTCCTGTAAATCTTCTTAGTGCAATTATCATTATCATATTTGGTTTCTTTTTTGCAACAGTATCATCTCGTATGGTTGGATTAGTAGGTAGTTCCAATAACCCTGTATCAGGTATGGCTATTGCGACACTTCTTATTTCATCAGCGATTCTTAAGGCAACAGGTACTGTTGGAATGAAGGGTATGGTTGCGGCTATAAGTATTGGTTCTGTAATATGTATAATTGCTGCTATAGCAGGAGATACATCACAGGATTTAAAGACAGGTTATATAGTAGGTGCAACACCTTACAAGCAGCAGGCTGGTGAACTTATTGGTGTAGCTGTATCAGCTATTACAGTTGGTGGAGTACTTTATTTACTTAATGCAGCATGGGGCTATGGTTCAACAGAATTACCAGCACCACAGGCAACTCTTATGAAGATGGTTGTTGAAGGTGTTATGGGTAACAGCCTTCCATGGTCACTTGTATTTGCAGGAGTTGCAATTGCAATAGTAGTTGAGATTCTTCAGATACCTGTGCTTCCATTTGCAGTAGGACTTTATCTTCCAATCTATTTAAGTACACCTATTATGGTTGGTGGACTTGTAAGACTTTACTTTGATAAGAAGAAAGGTATTACAGAAGAAGAGCGTAAGGCTAAGGTTAATCAGGGAATACTTTATTCATCAGGTCTTATTGCCGGTGAAGGACTGGTTGGTATCCTTTTAGCGGTATTCGCTATTATTCCTGTTGGTGCATATACTCTTGGCGATGCTATTAATATATCAAAGATTATTAATCTTGGTAATATCGGAGGACTTGTATTCTTTGCATGTCTTGTTGCAACATTAGTAGCATTTATTAACAAAAAAGAAAAGAAGACAAAATAATAAATAATATGTTACAATGAGTCTGCCGGTTATTTTGCCGGCAGATTTTTATTTTCTAGGATTAAAGGAGAAGGCTTGATTTATGGCTAAGCAGAAGGATAATTACTTAGACTATGTTCCAAAGCATAATTCGTTGTTCGAATGCAGGGAAAACAAAAAAGGTCATGTAGAAGTCAAAGTACACAATAAGGGGATTTTTAACAGAATAGCGCAGCTTATTGCACGAAAGCCCAGATATAGTTACATCGAACTAGATGATTTCGGTACATTTGTATGGCATAGCATAGATGGTGTAAGAAGTATTTATGATATAGGACAGCTTGTGAAAGAGCATTTTGGAGATAAAGCGGAGCCGCTGTATGAGAGATTGTGTTATTTTATAAAGCTGCTTCATAAGAATCAGTTTATTGTATATATGAACAAGATAAATAAGTAGTTAAATAAGCAATAAATAAGCAGATAAACAAATGAATAAAATAGATTTGTACATTATAAATATTTTAAAGGAGACAGTGTTATGAGAGTATTATCTGAATTAGAACCTAAAAATGTATTTTCTTTTTTTGAGGATATATGTAATATCCCACATCCATCATATAAGGAAGAAAAAATCAGCAATTATCTTGTTGATTTCGCTAAGGAAAGAAAGCTTGAATATTATCAGGATTCACTTAACAATGTAATCATAATAAAGGAAGCCTCAAAGGGTTATGAGGATGCAGCACCTATAATACTTCAGGGACATATGGATATGGTATGCGAGAAGACACCTGATTGTGATAAGAATATGGATGAGGATGGACTGGATCTTGAGGTAAATGGTGATTTCATATCTGCTAAGGGAACAACGCTTGGTGGTGATGATGGAATAGCTGTTGCCTATGCACTTGCAATACTTGATGACGACAGTATCGCACATCCACGTCTTGAGTTCGTGTGTACAGTATCTGAGGAAGTAGGCATGGAAGGTGCTTCTTCCATAGATGTATCTATGTTAAAGGGCAAAAAGCTTCTTAATATGGATAGTGAAGAAGAAGGAATCATGCTTGCAAGCTGTGCAGGTGGCTGCAGTAGCAGAGTTACACTAAAGCTTGATAAAAATAAGGTTACTGGAACAAAACTTAGTATTACTTTATCAGGACTGACAGGAGGCCATTCAGGTGTTGAAATAGATAAAGGCAGAGGTAATGCGAATATTCTTATGTCAAGAATATTAAGGGATGTTATCACAGACAATAATGTATATCTTGCAGCGTTTAACGGTGGAAGAAAGGATAACGCTATTCCAAGAGAATGTATGGCTGAGATTATTGTAGCAGCAGACAAGACAGCAGAGGTTAAAGCAGCTATTGAGAATGCAGCAAAAGAGATAAAAGAAGAGTTTGCTACATCTGATGCAGACTTAAAGTGTGTTGTAGATATATCAGAGGGTTGCAGCACAGAGGCAGTAACATATGAAGATAGCACAAGGGCAGTTTCACTTATACAGGCATTACCTAACGGAATAATGAGAATGAGCCAGGATATAGATAATCTTGTGGAAACTTCGCTTAATCTTGGTGTGATTTCACTAGATGAATCAGGTATATGTCTTAGATTCTCACTTAGAAGTTCTGTAGGGGCTGCTTTAAAGAATCTTAAGAGCCAGATCAAATTCATTAGTGAAGCATTCAGGGCAAATGCTGAATTTACAGGTGAATATCCAGCATGGGAATATAAGAAGGATTCTAAGCTGCGTGATGACATGGTAAGGATATTTGAACAGATGTATGGTAAAAAGCCAACTATCGAGGCTATTCATGCAGGTGTTGAATGTGGTATACTTGCAGGCAAAATAGAAGGACTTGACTGCATATCAATGGGACCTGATATTTTTGATATTCATACAACTGAGGAACACTTAAGCATATCTTCAACTAAGAGAATGTATGAATATATACTTAACGTAATAGCTTGTAAATAATAATACAATAATGAAGCACATTGAAGCAGGGTGAGTCTATGTATAAAATATTAATAGTTGAGGATGACAGGATTATAGCTGATAATGTATGTGAACAGTTATTAAAGTGGGGATATGATGTTAAAATAGCAGATGATAACACGCTGACTGTTAATGTTACAAGATTAAGGAAAAAGCTTGAACAGGCGGGGCTCATAGATTATATAAAGACTAAAAAGGTGTCGGAATACAGGCAGATATAAAGACAATGACAGCTAATCGTGTATATGCGATGAGTGCAATCACAGCCCTGACTGCACAGAACACTACTGGTGTAACAGATATAATGGAGGTATCTCCTAAGTTTTTAGCAGAGCAGCTGGATGGTATATTTACAGATATATATCCGGATGCTGTCAAGACAGGAATGGTTGCTTCAGGTGAACTGATTCAGGTAATAGCAGATAAGCTTACAGAGTATAAAGCAGGAAATATAGTTGTTGATCCAGTTATGGTGGAGACAAGTGGTGCAAGACTTATAAGTGAAGATGCTATCAGCATATTAAAGAGCAGATTATTACCACTTGCAACAGTTATTACTAGAACATTCCACGACAGAATGTAATCATACGAATAGTATAATTGCTTGAAATTAGAATGCAGTATTTAAGCGGTTTGGCAAAAAATGTATATACTAATACTTAATGTAAATTGGTGTAAACTAGTACAGTTTGGTTTTTTATCTGAACCAAAACTGAACCAAACTGCTTAAAAAACTGAACCAGATAAAAGTGGCTTTAAGTTGCTTGTTTACTGGTGATAAGTTACTATTTATTAAAATGAATGGGATGTTCCAAAAATTGGCGTACTTTAATAAACCTATATAGGTTTTAAAAATTTTTATTTTGATATTTCTAAATTCAGGCACTTTTTAAAGGGAATAAATGTGTTCCTGTCTTCCCGTTCTGAATCTTATTATGAAGTTTATTTATGTTTCTTGCAATTGCTAAAAGAGTACTTTAAGCGAGTACATTCGCAGTCCCTTTGCTTAGGTATCTTCTGAACTGCATGTCCTGTTTTAGTTTTATTGTGTCTTATATGTGATACTGTAAGTTTCCTGTTATTCTTACATGTATAAAAATCGGATATTTTATCGTATTCCATGTTTTCTATCTTTCCAATATCATTCTTGTATTTCCTTGTTTTTGATATCTCATAATTAGCTGGCTTTAATAATTGTAAAGGACTATATGTTTTACCAAGCAGCATACACGAACTTATATTAGTTCCTGATAATGGTGATATGAATAAAAATTATATGATGCAGATGGTGCGTGAAGTTAATTCAACAGAAGTCAGACCAGATGAAATATAATGGTAAGAAATAATTGATGTTTAGCACTATGTGAGTTAGCATTGTGGTAGACAATTACTTCTTTGTATCACGCAAATCTAATTTTTCGAAATTCTTCATAAAAAAGGAAATATATTTTTTCAAAAAGAAGCAAGGTGAAAAGAAGAAAATGAATTTATTTAATGCAAAACTGGGGAAAAGAAAGTGAAAAAATAGTTTCCCCTGATATAAAAGCCTGTTTAGAACATATATCCATAAGAACCTTAAATATATCGTCCTGTTTTGGATATTGTAAAACTATGAGTGATTTATATGACAGAAAGAAGGTTAAATATGATAATTGAAAAGGAATATTTTGATTCAGAAGAAGTCAGGAAAGCGAATGCCATGAATGATAAGACGATGGCACCACCAAGAAGAATACGTCTTGCGACAACGGACAGTAACAAATATTATGCCAAAGCTGTATTTGTAGCCGATAAAGAAAATATAATTACCGGTGAGCTTCTTTACAGACCAGATTTTCAGGAGTCAGAAGAGGGAGTGGCATTCAGTGAGGTTGTTGTTAAGCAGACAGCAGATGTGGAAGAATATTTCAAGAATCTTATAAGGTTTGAAGGCTATAAAGTGATTTCGGAAGAATATGATGAGAGTGATATGCTTATGCATTATGATGAGCTGAGCATACAGGCTAATAAGCTTTTGTTTCTTGAGAGCAGGGAGGAGTAGATATGACAGATACGCAGAATGAGGTGTTTAAGACACCAGTAAACAAGATAAGGCTGTTTGAGCATGGGGCTCCGGGTTCGCAGAACCTTAAGCTTACAAGAAAATATTACACTGAAGATATGCCTGATGGAAGAGTAAAGCATATAGTGCAGAACATTACAGATCCGGATATTGTTCCTTATATACCTGATGGTATTGGTAACAGTACAGACAGACAAAGGATTCCGGCAGTATTGATTATTCCAGGAGGTGCGTTCAGACGCCTTGTATACAACTTTGAAGGTGAAGATGTTGCAAAGTGGCTTAATAGTATGGGAATAGCTGCATTTGTTCTTGAATGCAGACTTCCATCAGATGAACATGATAATGCAGAGGATGTCCCACTTATAGATGCTATGCGCGCAATGAGAGTTATAAGAGGAAGGGCGCAGGAATTCGGTATAGATGAAGCTAAGATAGGCGTTATGGGCTTTTCAGCAGGAGGCTTTATGGCAGCGTTATTATCAACAGCGTATGAAAGTGATGTGTATGCGGATTATAAGTATAAGGATGAATATGATAAACTATCAGCAAGACCAGATTTTGCTGTTTGTTCATATCCGGTTATAAGTATTGACGATTGTATTGAAGCAGGCAAAAGATATATGTCTGAGGAACAGGTGCTTGAGAGAATCAGTGACAGTAAGGCAAAGATACTGCATAAGTATAATCCGGATAAGCTTGTAAGACCGGATATGCCGCCAGTATTTATATGTGAAACGGATGATGACAGAACAACATTGTCTGAGAACAGTGTGGGCTTTTATATGGCAGCAAGAAAAGCCGGGGTAAGTGCTGAACTTCATATATTCAGAACAGGTGGCCATGGTTATGGCTGTGGTGATGATTTTGCACAGACTGGTGAGTGGAAAGTACTTTTTACAAAGTGGATTAAGAGTATTGGAATTATTAGTTAAGATGGATATAGTATACGAGGATAAAGATAAGATTATATTAAACAAGCCGGTTGCTGGTGATGGAAAATATGGTGGAAATATGGCAGTCCAGGCAGCTGAAAGGAGAAAAGGCATACGTATTAAGCATGGATGCATAGCGTTATGTGAGGTTAGTCTTAAGGTTGATGGCAAGTTATACGAAGTGAAACCAGAATTTTATTTTTGTATTTATGTGAGCAACGAGTTAATATCCGCGCTTGGACGAGAATTTGGTCACTGTTGCAATGATTTATTTTTATCTGAGCTTGTCATTTATAAACATAAGTCTTGTAAGTGTAGATTCATAATTAGTTTCTGTTTTTTCGATTAATATATTGTCTTTTTTGTAATCTACAGCGTATTCTTTTAAACAATTATTGATTTCTTTATTCTTAAAAGAAATACATACTTTATCATTATCAATATCCCAATCAATATCAGTAGCAATATTCATTTTATTAACAAGAGATATAATATCGTTTACAGAGTTTACCTCTATGTCTAAAAATTCAAATACACTTACTTCTAGCGCTTCTGCAATTTTAGAAAGCTGTTCTAGTTTAGGATTTCTATTATCAGTTTCATATTTCTTTAATGTTGATAAATTTATTCCACTTTTTTCACTTAATTGCTCCATAGTAAGTTTTCGAGCCTTTCTATATTTTTTTATTGTTCTAGCTAGATTTGATCTTTCTATATCTTCCATTGAATAACCTCCATAAATAAAAACATTAAAAATATATTATATGATAGCACAAAAAGAACACAAAAAGGAACTTTTTCTTGACGATAATTTTTCAGAAGTTATAATTAAAATACAAGTTCACAAAAGAGAAGTTATATGCATGCATAAAAATCATAATAGGTTACTAAATTTATTAATTTAGTGCATATGATGTTACCGACAATATGTATCTAGTGTATTAAGATATGTTTACGATGTTCGTAAGAATATCGCATACTACTGAATATTCAACTACTGTAAAAGAAAGTAATTTCTTCTGGTAAAAATCCGGTGTAGTTCCTGACAAATATCAGTCATAGCTTATGTGACGAGAATTGATGGATCGAGAGATGAAGGTGCATAGCGAGCAGGGAAAGATATATGGCGGATGGATAATAAACCACAAAGGGTGTCAAAGTCCTTATCCTCAGAAGGCAAAAGAGGAGATTATGCTGATTAATAATTAGTGTATCGTGAACGCATATGCGACTAGATGGTAGTTCCGAGTATGCGGGCGTAATGGGGATTCATAGGAATCACGCATACATACATCTTTGTATATATTTCAAAGATATATATTAAGATAAGAGTTCTAATTCATAGGTACTTCTTACATATAAGAACCACAATGCTTGCAAACTCAGAGTTTGTGGCACTTTTAAAGCAGGCGAATACAGACAGTTCCAAGATGGCAGAGGTTATCGGAGTATCAGAGGCACAGCTTAGATTTGTAACCAATACCGCATCGGGAATGGGACTTATCAAGTGTGGCTCGGTGGTGATTCCGTTTGATAATCAGATTAGTAAGGATACAGATTTGTACAGGCTGTATAATACCAACATTCATGAGAA
>CAKRIN010000043.1 GCA_934343805.1 uncultured Lachnospira sp. | reverse complement strand
TGTGTAGGCGAGCATGGTATCTTATATGTAAACAGCGAGGACGTTGAGAAATACGCTCAGAAGTACAAGATGATTGCTGCCAACGAAAAGATGATAGATGATAAGCTCAAAGAAGTTGAAGCACACAAGCGTGCAATAAACGTTGAACTTACCGAGTTGAGAAACAGAGCAACCGCAAACGGCAAACTAGCTGCAAACGCTGTTGGTATGCTTTTTGGCGTTATCAATACGATGTCGCACCTTGGTGTCACTCCAAAACTCAGCTATCGTGAGTCTAAGATGCTAAAGGACATCATTAACGGAATGACCTACGATGAGTTGTCATTTAAGTACGATTTGACCGCAGGAAGAATAAAACAGATTGTAGATAAGACGTGCAATAAGCTGACGTACAACGAGAATGCTGCCATTGCCGATATTGCTACAAATCAAGATTTAAGAATCGTGATTGATGGTCTAAAGAAGAAATTGAAGGCTGTGCAGACTAGCTATGATGAATACAGACGTGCTAAAGGCGATGTTCCTATTAGTGGTGCAGTCCTTCCTCCTTTAATACTAGGTAAGGACGTAAACGATTGCGATTTTCCTGTGCGTATTCTGAATATGTTCAAAATCTACAACGTTTACACCGTAGGCGATTTGCTTCGAAAGTTTCATGGCAAGTCTGACATAGCTAAGATTAGAAATCTTGGTAAAAAGAGTATTTATATTATACTTGACTTTATCGAAGAGAATAATCTTAGTTTCAAACAAGATGGAGAATCGGACGAAGACTTCTATATTCGTCTCAATAATTTAATGAACAAAAAACATGAAGAAAATGATTAAGAAATTATTAGGGTTGGTTACTATCGAGAACGTTAATGCATTGATGTTAGCGATGATAGGTGTATGCTTTCTGTTTATCAAACGTTTTGATACAGCTATCTTATGCATGTTTTTGGCGGTTTCAGTTTGGTTTATTGGCGTTTTGTTTAGAACGTGTGGAGAAGCGCTCAAACTGGCGGAAGAATGCAACGACAACGAGAGGGAAGCTATACAGACAACAATATGGGTTTACGATGAGCTGCATCTTGAAATGCAACGTCACAGACTGACCGCAATACAAGGTATGAAGTACAAGAATAAGTCTGATTTCATGCAGCGCAAGAAGAGTCTTACTCAATATCTAAAGTGTTCTGATGCGATTGATAACATCTATGAGCAAGAGGTTGAACGCTTGCATAAAATGGAAAAAGAAATTGAAAAGAAGAATAATGATGGAAAAGACAAAGGAGATGACTCTGAAACAGAGACTACAAAAACTGAGTGAAGAACCGACACCGTTCTTTCACTCGCTTACACCATTTGCAGCAGGATTCACGCAAGGATTCAATAGCGAGAAGAAACGTCTTGTTGCTGCATTGGTGAATAACTCGGAAGTCACAAAGGACTTCATCAATGAGCCTATCAGCGTACCTATAGACGATAACTGTCTGTTCATGCACGCTTTCATTGATGGTTCTGTTGACTATCGTAAGAAAATAGGTGATATTCTATCGAGTAAATAGCAAGAAAGGGAGGTTAATAGCCTCCCTTTTTTATTTGCCATTTTGGAAAACTCAAAACTGTATTTGAGTTTTATTTGTTGTCTATATTACACCCTAAATCGGCATTCAGGTAATCAATAACCTTTCTGTTTGCTTCATCAATCTTTGACGTATCGTATTCTACGTAAACACCAGTTATCGAATTATCCCAAATAGAGTGTCCTAATGCCCTTCCGATAATCTCCATCGGTATTCCTATCTTTGCGGCAAACGTTGCCCACGTATGGCGATTCCAATAGCTCGTCAAGTCTGGCTCAATCGCATCATTTGTGCGGTCGTATCGTCTTCCGTCATATACCTTTTTCCCTAGAGAACGAAGGCAATAGTTGCATTTGGTCGTAAACTGAGCGTACCCTGCCGAATGAGTAATCCTCATAAATGAGAATAATTCGTTGCTGCTGCTATTATTCTTGTATCTGTCTATAATCTCTTTAGCCTCTGGTTCAACTCTAATATCGTACAATCTATTTGTCTTATTACGGAAGAATGATATGCGTCCGTCCTTATAGTCTTCCTTGGTAAGGTCGAGAATATCCGACAGGTTCATACCTATCAGATAGAAACCAAGCATGAAGAAATCTCTGTATATACTATCGTGGGCATCGAGTTTAATATCTCGTATGGCTCGTAACTGCTCTACAGATAGATTTCTTTTGCGTGTTCTATCTTTCTTGAAAGCTGCCCTCTCAAATGGATAATTAGTAGTGAGCTTCTTTCTTCTTGCCCAATTAAAGACTGACTTCAGTTTATCAATATCTCCAATGATACCATTGTTGCATCTGCCTTTTTCTTCCTCATGCTTATAGAAGCCTTCTACCCATGAGAAATCTATTCCATCAAGTGTTGCATTCTCATCATATACGGAAATATCCGTTATAAGATGTTTGTAGGCTGCAATAGTGCCTGCCTTATCCTTTGTGTCGATAAACTTCTCTATTGTGCTAATAATGGTGTTTCTGTTCCTTTTCTTGCCAACAATCAATTCTTTAAGATGTTCTTTGAGTTCGTCAACACCTTCATTGCTATGTTCATTGATGTAATCATCACACATCTTATATATCTGTGCAAGTCTATTTGTTTTAGACTTTGCCGACTTGTCGGAACGAGGAAAAATCATTCCTTCAAACTTCTCTGTTGTCTGTAATCCAGTTGACAGATAAAACCTCTTGTACTTATGCGTGACAGATAAGTACACCTTAAAATCTCTGCTATCAATGTATACTTTCATAACTCATTTCTTCTTTATGCTTGCATATTGCTTGCAAAAACACCTAGTTTTTATCCGTTTTACGGGGTTTTTAGGGCTGTTTTGCACTGCTAATACAACAAACGTATATTTATAACTTACTGATAATCAATCAGAATATATTTTATGTAATTAAGAGGATGATCTTCTTGTCTATATCAGCCATAACTTTTTGATATTTATAATGTTGTGGTTGTTTAATAATTAACTTGCTTGCATATTGCTTGCATTCCTACTTCTTTGCAAGCAAATCCATTAGCTGCTTGATTTGAGCATCCTTGTTCTCTACTTGCTTACGCAGGTCCGCCACTTGCTCACGCAACAGATTGATTTCGCTCTCTGAGGAGTCTCCAACTATCTGTTTGTTGTGGTGTGCGCTTTCTTCGTTCACCATATTTATATTAGACTCACGCTTGCCGAATACCCAATCACTAGGACGCACCAATGAATTCTCATCGAACATTTCTCCATCTGTATTCTCAAGCCATTCTTTTCTTACGCCAAGATGATAGCATATCTTTTGTACGTCAGTCTTTGTGTAATTGTTGCTTGCCATTTTCTTTTGGAGGTTTGACTGGTCTATATCGACTAGTTTGGCAAACTGCCTCATAGACTTACATCGACTAATATCGTACAGGGTCTTTAAATTTGTAGTGATGTCGCTCATAATTCTTAATTTTTGTAATAAAACATATAAGTAAACCTCACTTATTGTAAAGAAAGGTTAAAATACCACATTCAGCCACAACTTTTTTGATGAAAAGTTTGGTTGTTTGAGGTAAAATGTGTACCTTTGCAATCGTTAATCAGTTACAACACTGACAGACGAAAAAGGTGGGACGGAGTTCAAAACACCGTCTAAGCTATTTATCTACTGCAAAGATAGTCATTTAACTTCGTTCCACCAAACTTTTTTGGTTAAATATAGTTATTTGAAGAAAAATAATGAAGATAGAATATAATCAGGAAGAGGTTCGTCAGAGGGTTGCAAAGGTTATAGAGTTGGGTAAATATAAGTCCGCAAGGTCGTTTTCGATTGATGTTGGTCTTGATTGCTCTAACCTATCAAAGATGCTAAGAGGTAAGCAGAATTTTACCAAGGCAGCTATGATGGCTATTTGCTCTAACCTGAAGGTTGATTTACAATGGCTCGCCTACGGAAAAGGTGATGCGCCTGTAATGATAGGTCAGGTAGATGACGCAACACAATTACGAATCGAAAAGGCAAGACTTGAAGAACGAGTACAATGCCTAGAAAACGAAAAAGCATTTCTGCAAAGGATGCTTGAAAAGTAATAGGAGAATAATAAAATGGCAACACCGAAGAAGAAAGTAGTGGTCGAAAAGATTGCTAAGAAATGGCTATCGACTGATGAAGCTGCATCATACATAGGTATGGGAAAGTCATTCATCGTTGAGTTGAGAAAGAGCGGAAAGCTACCACACTGCATGATAGGTCACTCTGCATTCTTCCTCGCAAGCGATATAGATAATCTGCTTGAAAGCCATCGTGTGTATTAATGAAGTTTTGTTTCATATACCACCAAGCGAGGTGGATGGGCGAGTATTACATTTCGTTTTTGACTTAATCTCGCCCAATATGGTTTCGTAGCTCAGTTGGTCAGAGCGGTCGGCTGTTAACCGATAGGTCGCAGGTTCGAGTCCTGCCGTTACCGCAATTCTTTTAGAATCAGATTATCACTACAAGTGATGAAACTGAAAGCTAGAGAAGAGTTCTTTGATATATTGACGCACAAAATAGTATGCGTGGAAAAGAAGTAGCCGGAGAGCATCGATGGATGCCGTGACCTGGCGAAAAGGACGCACGACATACGAAAAACTAGTCAGTAACAGATATTACATAGACTATACCGATGAACTATGCTGAAACATCAGCACAAGCAAAGGGAATAATATAGGTCTGTATCGTTTGCTATGTAGTATTCTAGTCGAAGTATGTATTATTGCCATCTTACGTGTAAGATATTTATAATATGTATGGAGTGTCAACGGAACGTCAATGCTAGCTGTATCGGGAATACGGAAACGATTAATATCGTGGCATTCACAAACGACAGAAAGTTCCATGGTTTTAGATACATAAAACAGCAGGGTATGGTGTAAGTGGTATTCTTGCACACCTCGCACAATAGATGATACATCTTCTTATCGTGTGAGATAGTGGCGGTTCGACTCCGCCTCCCTGCACAAATTTTCAATTATTATTAGATAGTACAACGTTTATTACGAATATAGCAGTCTAGCCAACTCCATATAGGGGTTGAGTCAAAGAATGAGACTTTAACACTACTTTGAGGTCGAGAACACTCTCGTACTTTAAATACATAAATCAAAGAGATACTTAGTGCAATCGGAAGCACGCCATACAACTTGAAGATACCGTTCTTATCGTATGGAAATATTGGTTCGAATCCGATAGTATCTCCAAAATTTTCTGAATTGTTTTGGTGAGATTGCAAGAACTCAGCGAAACTGAATGTTATATTTTAAATCATAATTAAATGCAGCTCGTCTGTGAAGATAGGCTGCACATCGCAGGTTGGAGCAGTTGGTAGCTCGCTAGGTTCATATCCTAGAGGTCGCCAGTTCGAGTCTGGCACTCTGCACCATTATATTTTTTAGGTGATACAAAATAAGGTTTATTAGTTTTTAGTTATTATCGAAAGGCATATTGTTCGTGAGAATAGCATGCCTTTTAAAATGGTTCTATGGTGTAACGGTAGCACAAGAGATTTTGGTTCTCTTAGAGATTGTTCGAGTCAGTCTAGAACTACTGCAATTTTTTTCATCTATGTACTTCTGCTTGTGAAAGTAGTAGTGCTTTATTTATTATACACTTTTTTAAGTGTTTCTTTTACTTAAATAATTTATCTTTTTTCTCAACTGCTTGTGATAAGTCGTTGAGTTATGCCCTTAAAGCAATTAGGTAATGCGCTACATACGCAGATTTAATGCTCCGACCAGTATGTAGAGAAGATGGCTCGATACCATCTAAGGGCGCATTTTAACTTTGTCATACGAAAATGATTAAATTTTAAAATTAAGCTGTTTTCCCTTGGCGGTCAGATTATTAAGTTAGTCTGCCGTCAAGGTTTTTAGTGATAAGGATATGAAGATTATATATAGTATAAAGGTTCACAGAGATAACCTGCAACAGCTCCAAAAGCTAAGATACTTGGCAAGGGTTGATGTAGGCGAGGATGGTAAATCTATAACGGTTCAAATCAAGGATAATTGTACAAGAGGCAGCTTGATAGCACGCACAGGCGATTACATCGTTCAGTTTTCCACCGGAGAGGTTCAGAGGTATGGTTGCGAGGCTTACGCTAACCTTGTAAAAAATCCTTCTAACGTATCTAAGGAGTATTAGTTATGGTTAGGGTAATGCAACACAAGTATTTGGCTCGTGACGGAACTGAATACGACAGCAGGGAAGAATATCTGTATCACCAAATTCTCCTTGCTGATAAACGAGTTTCATGCATTCATAGACAAGTGAAACTCAGTATATTCAAATCCCTTTATATGATTGTACCGAAACAACTCAAAACAAAGGTTCGGTATGATAAAAAGCTGATGGTTAGCGGTCATAGCTATAAACCAGACTTTATATTTTGGGAAGATGGAAAGTTGATTGTCTGTGATGTGAAATCAAAGTACACCCATTCTCTTAGGGAGTTCAGAATAACTGCCAAAGGGTGTATCAATAAGATTGTCACACACAACAAGAAACGACATAATGGTGAGCCGTTTGTGGTTTTTCGTGAGGCTATCCATATCAAGAAGAATGAATGGAAGATTATCGACTACCCACCTGACGGAAATAGTTATTGTTTTAGTTAGTTGTGTAAAACCGCCCCTACGCTGACTTCGGTTGTCGTAGAATAGGATGTGGAGTTGCTCATTGGGCAAGAGCATGAATTTGAGCTGCACCGTAAGGGGAAATAAAACCTCTCGTAAGTTTGGCATGCGGTGTGCCTTTTGAAACCTCGGAAACGAAGCATCCTTTTAAAAACAGTTTAATATATGAATACAAAAGAATTAGACGGTTATCTGAAATTTCTTTCTGAGAAACAGACTGCCGTTCAAGAAAGCGGTTTTGACGTTGAGGATAGTGATTTGAGTCCTCAACTATTCCCATTTCAGAAGTATTGCGTAAAGCGAGCATTGAAAGTTGGTCGCTTTGCTATGTTTGAGGACTGTGGACTGGGTAAGACGTATCAGCAATTAGAATGGGCACAACAAGTGGTAAATCACATTAATAAGCCTGTTCTTATTCTTGCACCATTGGGTGTTATAGGTCAGACAATCAAAGAAGGTGTTCATTTCGGGTACAAAGTAACTGAGATTGCTCTTACGACATTCGACCAAGACCTTTCGGCTGGTATCTATATTACCAACTATGACAATATGGATAATATAGACGCTTATCTGTTTGGGGGGGTCGTTCTTGATGAGAGTTCAATATTGAAGAACTTTGCAGGTAAGACAAGAACCGCTCTTATTGATGACTTCAAGAATACACCTTATAAGTTGTGTTGTACCGCAACTCCTTCTCCAAACGATACTACCGAGCTTTGTAATCATGCAGAGTTCTTGAATATTATGACAAGAAACGAAATGCTTGCGATGTATTTTGTACATGATGGCGGCTCTACATCTGATTGGAGACTGAAAGGTCATGCAAAACAAGATTTTTGGGATTTCGTTTCTACTTGGGCAGTCATGCTCAGTAAGCCATCTGATATTGGTTTTAGCGATGATGGATATATTCTTCCACCGATGAATATTATTGAAGATTACATCGTTACCGAGAAGAAAGATAACGGTGCTCTCTTTAATGATATGGCTGTGTCTGCAACGGATTTCCACAAAGAGCTTAGAAGAACTATCAATCAACGTCTCGAAAGAGTTGCTGAGATTGTTAATGCTTCTTCCGAGAATTGGATTATCTGGATTGGGCAAGATGAGGAAGGTAAGGTTCTTCGTGAACTGATTCCCGATGCAGTTGAGGTTAAGGGTAGTGATAGCAAGCAATACAAGAAAGATAAATTGCTCGGATTCGCCAATAACGAGTTCAGAGTGCTTATCACTAAATTAAAGATTGCATCATTCGGTCTCAACTATCAGAACTGCCGCAATCAGATGTTTGCTTCACTCGACTTCTCATTTGAAGCTACATACCAAGGTATCAGACGTTCATATCGTTTCGGTCAGAAAGATGAGGTAAATATCCACATCATTACTCTTGATACGATGCAGAACGTGAAATCATCATTCGAGGAAAAGCAAAAGCAGTTCCTTGAAATGCAGAAGTCTATGACCGAAGCTATGTGTCGTAACATAAATAATCAGATAAAGTTAAAGAAGATGGAAGTTGATAATAAGTATCAATCAAAAAACTGTGACATCCGCCTAGGTGATTGTGTACAGCTCATTCAGAATGTTCCCGATGAGAGTATAGGTTTCTCTATTTTCTCTCCACCATTTGCGGAACTTTACACATATTCCGATAAGTTGGAGGATATGGGAAATTCAAAGGACTATAAGGAGTTCTTTACTGCTTTCAAGTATCTCGTCAAGGAATTGTACAGAGTTCTTTGGAGCGGTCGTAACGTTGCCGTTCATTGCATGGACTTGCCTATTCAGAAGGGTAAGGAAGGGTATATTGGTCTTCGTGACTTCTCAGGTATGATTCTTGAAGCATTCCAAGAAGTAGGTTTCATTTATCATTCAAGAGTAACAATTTGGAAGAATCCTGTAACTGAAATGCAGAGAACAAAGGCACTCGGTCTTCTCCATAAGCAAGTAAAGAAAGATGCGGCTATGAGTCGTGTCGGCATCCCTGACTATCTTATGGTATTCCGCAAGGAAGGAGAACATGAACACCCAGTTCATTGTGATATATCTGTTGATACTTGGCAAAAGTACGCTTCGCCAGTGTGGATGGATATTGATTATTCTAAAACACTTAATGGTATTAAGGGTCGTGACGAGAATGACGAGAAGCATATCTGTCCTCTCCAACTGGACACAATCGAGCGAGCTATCACTCTTTGGAGTAATAAGGGCGATAAAGTTCTTACTCCGTTCCTTGGAATTGGTTCTGAGGTGTATCAGTCAATCAAGATGGGTCGCTTTGGTGTCGGATTTGAATTAAAGGACAGTTACTTTAACGAAGCTGTAAAGAATTGCAAATCTGCTGAGGCTGATACAAATGCACCTACATTGTTCGATATGTAGCTTTTCATTTGCCCTTATATATGCAATTCACGCAAATCGGTGTGGTGGAACTTGCGTGAGGTTCACTATGTAATAGTCTGAGCACTGCACCGATGATAGTGTTCCTTGGGCAAGAACGATAATTATGTACTGCTATAAATAGTGGTACTCTTGAAATTAGGGGCTATCATCGGTAACTGGAGATTGTGACCGTAGCGTATGGCAAAGTACGGAACATACAAGAAATTAGGAGGCAGAACCCACAAAAACAAAAACTCTTATTATGACTGCTGACCGAAATCCAATGGGATGTTGCCAACCGATGAGGTTCGATTCCTCAAATCTCCACTTCTTTAGAATAGGTCAATGTTTAACGAGCCAAGGCAGTTCCGACCGACCATCGGGAAATAGTCAATACAATCCTTGTAGGATTCATCACTTAAATTTTGCCAACTGCCGAGGCTCATTTTTGCAAAGTATTGGAGGTGTGTAATGGCGAGACTAACGCTTGAAGAATTACAGGAAGACCCTTTGCTTTTACTTGATTTTGAGCACTTGAAAAGCATGGGCGTAAATGCTGATGAAGTATGGGGGTTCATTTGCAGAATATTAGATTTCTGCGATGATGAACATTTTAACAGCAAAGTCAAAAGTATGTTTTCAATGTACGTATCAGGTTACTTCGCCTGCTACAACAAATTTAATTTAGAAACAATTAAAGAAGTATTCAGTTAATGAAAGGTATGTATTATATATGCTATCTTGTTGTTATGCTTGTTCTTGTTGTTGCTGCTGAGATAATCAACTTCGCAAGCAAGACTGTATGCGGCAAGAAAGTTATCAAATGTTTTGATTTATGAGTATAATTTTATTTGCGCTTGCTGCAACCTTTCTTATGTTCGCAGTTGCTGGCGCAATAGCGATGATGCTAGGTCTGGATAAAGAAGATTAGCAAAATGAGAAGTGAATCAAGACGCAGCCAGCTCGACCACGAAAGATATATGAGAAATCGTGAAGAAAGACTGCAAAAGCAAAGAGATTATTACAGAGATAATACTGAACTTTGCAAGGCTAGCGTAAAGCGATGCAAAAAGAAAAGAGTAGAAAGAGAAATATTATTATTGTTTAATTAATTAAATATGTAGCTATTATGGCAAAAGACAAAATTAAGTTGGCTTTCGAGATTGACCGTTTTAAGGTTATCGGTTGTGTCGCACGTAACTGTGAGACAAAGGAAGAGTACGATGAATTGGTGAAAATCATCAATAGTACTGATGAGGTTGTTCGCAATGACAAAGAAATTGAGAAGACAAACTGTGTACTGATTCTCGACCAGTTGTTGCACGACAATGAGAATTTGGCTCTTCGCAAACGCCTGGAGAGCGAAAACGAAACACTCCACAATGGCGAAGGTGACGGTAATGGTGATGGTAACGTAAAGTGCATCGAAATCAAAGGCGAGGTTGCCAAGGACTTATTCGATAAGCTTGCGTCTTTGGTAGAAGAAGGAAAGGATGGTGAGTAATGAG
>CAKRIN010000042.1 GCA_934343805.1 uncultured Lachnospira sp. | reverse complement strand
AAATTAAAGCTGTGGACCAGCAGCAACTAAAGCCTTACCAGCTTCGTTACCTGTGTACTTAACAAAGTTCTTGTTGAATCTTGCAGCAAGATCCTTAGCCTTTGTCTCCCACTCAGAAGCATCAGCATATGTATCTCTTGGATCAAGGATTGCTGGATCTACTCCTGGAAGCTCTGTAGGAACTTCAAAGTTGAACATAGGAATCTTCTTTGTTGGAGCTGTATTAATAGCACCTGAAAGGATAGCATCAATGATACCACGAGTATCCTTAATAGAGATTCTCTTACCTGTTCCATTCCATCCTGTGTTAACTAAGTAAGCCTTAGCTCCACTCTTTTCCATCTTCTTAACAAGCTCTGCTGCATACTTTGTAGGATGAAGCTCAAGGAATGCCTGTCCGAAGCAAGCTGAGAATGTAGGTGTAGGCTCTGTGATTCCTCTCTCTGTACCAGCAAGCTTAGCAGTAAATCCTGAAAGGAAGTAGTACTGTGTCTGCTCTGGTGTAAGAATAGATACTGGAGGAAGTACTCCGAAAGCATCTGCTGAAAGGAAGATTACATTCTTAGCTGCTGGAGCTGAAGAAATTGGTCTTACTATATTCTCAATATGATCAATTGGATAAGATACACGAGTATTCTCTGTTACGCTCTTATCTGCGAAATCAATCTTTCCATTCTCATCAAGTGTAACATTCTCAAGAAGAGCGTTTCTCTTAATTGCATTGTAGATATCTGGCTCTGAATCCTTATCAAGGTTGATAACCTTAGCATAGCATCCACCTTCAAAGTTGAATACACCATTGTCATCCCAACCATGCTCATCATCACCGATAAGGAGTCTCTTAGGATCTGTTGAAAGTGTTGTCTTACCTGTTCCTGAAAGTCCGAAGAAGATTGCTGTGTTCTCTCCGTTCTTATCTGTGTTAGCTGAGCAGTGCATTGAAGCAATACCCTTTAATGGAAGGTAGTAGTTCATCATAGAGAACATACCCTTCTTCATCTCTCCACCATACCATGTATTAATGATTACCTGCTCATGGCTTGTAATGTTGAATGCAACACATGTCTCTGAGTTAAGGCCTAATTCAGCATAGTTCTCAACCTTAGCCTTAGAAGCATTATATACAACGAAATCTGGCTCGAAGTTCTCAAGTTCTTCTGCTGTTGGCTTAATAAACATATTAGTTACAAAATGTGCCTGCCAAGCAACTTCAACGATGAAACGGACTGCCATTCTTGTATCCTTATTAGCTCCACAGAATGCATCTACTACGAAAAGTCTCTTATTAGAAAGCTCTGCCTTAGCGATGTCCTTAACCTTAGCCCATACATCTTCTGACATTGGGTGGTTATCGTTCTTATACTCATCTGATGTCCACCATACAGTGTCCTTAGAGTTCTCATCAACTACGATATACTTATCTTTAGGTGAACGACCTGTGTAGATACCTGTCATAACATCAACAGCTCCAAGTTCGCTTTCCTTACCAACTTCATAACCTTCGTTAGTAGACTTAGTCTCTTCCTCGAATAATAATTCATAAGAAGGATTGTAGACGATCTCTGTAGCACCTGTGATGCCATACTTGCTTAAATCGATTTTTGCCATCTTACATAAACCTCTTTTCTTATAATTTCTTGTAAATATTACAAAATTCTCTTTAATTCTATACCATGCTAATATTAAAATCAATAAAAAATTGTTAAATTTTTCTCGAAATCATTTAGCATTGATAGTACTTATCATTTAATTATCCTTTATAGTTTTTTCATATTCAATATCTTCTATTGTTTCACTCGACAGCCTTATTGCCTCAGTTACCACATTCTCTGCAACTCCCATATTCTGTGCAACTTCTTTTACTGTAGGTTTTCTTCCAAGTTCCTCCTTTAGTCTTGTACCCCAGTCATTTACCATATTGACCTTGTTGAGAATTTTTCCCGAAACCATATTAACATCTGTCTGTTCATCAATAAGCATATTAAGACTTCCTTCTATAAGTTCTTTTACTGAATCATCTATTCCACTAAGTACATTGAGAAGGTCTTCCTGTCCGCCTTCTTTAATCTTATCTTTCCATTCATAATTATTAAGCCACTCCTGCTGTCCAATATATGCAGTCATAGCAAGATTGGCTTCCTGAACAAGATCGCAGGCAAGCACTCCCTTGCCTCTGAATGGTTCTATCCATTCTACAATCTTTTCGAGATAGCTTTCTGTTAAAAGTTTTAGTGATTCCTTATCATTGTCTTCCACAATATTCATAAGAAGATATGATCTTGTAACATCTGTCATCTTCTGTATCCCTGATATATCTTCAAGATACATTTTAAGATACTTTTCATCCTCTTCGTAATCTATATGATCTGCTATATCATCAGCTACCTTTTTATCTTCTTTCTCTTCTTCTGAAAGTTTTTCGCCATCATCAGCATCATTTTCTTCTGATGCATTTTCCATCATCTTAAGGAATTCATTATCAATATTTTCTTCTCCCTGGATTTTTATTCCATTGGCCATAAGATAACCTGATATCATCTGGAATTTGGAATCATCCAGTGCCATATTCTTAAAGAAATTATTAATATCTTCTCTTGTAACAACATTTGCATTAACCTTAGCATATTCTTTTATACTTGCAACAGCTTCCATAAATGCTGCCTGTGAATCTTTATTCTGTGCCATATAAAAACCTCTTTTCACTTATTAAACATTCAATAATATACCACACAATAACTCATTTGGTAAATGTATTATTATCCAAACCATATTTGACAAAAATAAGCCTACAGCTTATAGTTTATATATAAATTCAAGAAAAGAGGAGATTTCATAATGAGAATCGCATTAATTAATGAAAACAGCCAGGCTGCTAAGAATGAATTAATCTATTCATCACTCAAAAAGGTTGCCGAAAGCAAAGGACATACTGTTGACAATTATGGTATGTATTCTGCTGATGATAAAGCTCAGCTTACATATGTACAGAATGGTATCCTTGCTGCCATTCTTTTAAACAGCGGCGCTGCTGATTTTGTTGTAACAGGATGTGGCACTGGAGAAGGAGCTATGTTAGCACTTAATTCTTTCCCTGGAGTTCTTTGCGGACATGTTGTTGATCCTTCAGACGCATATATGTTTATGCAGATCAATGATGGTAACGCTATTGCTCTTCCATTTGCCAAAGGCTTTGGCTGGGGTGCTGAACTTAACCTTACATATATCTTTGAGAAGCTTTTCGAGGGTGAACCTGGTGGTGGCTACCCTAAGGAAAGAGTTGTTCCTGAACAGAGAAACAAGAAGATTCTTGATGGTGTAAGAGCCGTTACACTTAAACAGGATCTCGTAGAAGTCCTTAAGGAACTTGATCAGGATCTCGTTAAGGGTGCTGTTGCCGGTGAGAAGTTTGAAGAACTTTTCTTTGCTAACTGCAAGGATGAAAAGATTGCTGAGTATGTTAAGACTCTCAGATAATTTATTTCAATAATCATTAAATAAAAAAGGTATCTCCGTTTTTCATAATCCGGAGATACCTTTTTCTTAATCAGCCATTTATTATGCTGCTTTCTGTATAAGACCAGCCTTAGTTATCGCATATCTTACTGTCTTTCCAAGCAGTGTCGCAATAACAATCTTAATTATATCAAATACAATAAATGGAAATACGCATACTGTAAGTGCATATGTGACTGTGCATTTCATAAGATATACAAACCATATCGTACCAAATGCATATGCAACTGCAGTTGCTACCACCCAGCCAAGTATTGTAAGGATAATGTTTCTGTGTGATAGTTCAATTATAATTCCACCTATTAATGCCATGAATATAAATCCAATAAGATATCCTCCAGTTGGTCCGAGAAGCTTTCCTAATCCACCTGCAAATCCTGAAAACACAGGGAGTCCGACAGCTCCAAGTAACAGATATATGCAATAACTTCCTGTTCCTGCCCACAATCCTAATACATATACAGTGAAGTAAATCACAAGATTAGTAAGTGAAATCGGCACTTCACCAATAGGAATCGAAAGCGGTCCAAGAATACATGTAACTGCTGCCATCATAGCCATGAATGTCAGTTGATAAATTGTAACCTTTTTACTCTTCATAATTAACGTCCTCTTTTCAAATAAAGTAATACAACATGTGTTATTTTACACATACGTCAGTTAATTGTCAACTCATTTCAATCATAAGTTAACATTAATCCTGATGCATACTTTATAATACAAAAAACTGACTGGAAACGTATCTTTTTCCAGCCAGTCAGTTAATTATTGTAATATATATTGTATCATTCCTGGCCCAAGATCCGGTGTTGGCCTTGCAATGAATCCATGCTTTTCATAAAACTCTTCTCTTCCCTTGGCACACATCAGACATAACATCATTCTGGTACCTGGCATAGTAATACTCTTTACATATTCTATCAAATGCTCTATAAGCACGCTTCCAATATGTTTTCCCTGATATTCCGGTATAATTATAAGATCCTGAATATAACTTATAACAGATTCATCACCTACAATTCTTCCCATTCCAATTGGTTTTTCATCATCATACACAGTAAACACCTTAACACTGTTACCAAGTGCTCTGCCTGCCTGCTGTCTTTCTAATTCAATCCATCCAACCTGTTTTCTTAACGAAAGATATATATCAACATCTCTCACATCTTCTACTATTCTTATCATAATTATATTATCCTATTTTATTTTTCAAACGATTGGTATTATACTCGCTTTATCATTTAATGTCCAGTGTGATATAATATTCCCAAAAACGGAGGTGTGATAATCAATGATAACAGTATCAAAAGATAATTCTGGAGACTACAATTCTATTCAGGAAGCAGTCAATTCTATAAATCCTGGTTCTCCAGAAACTATATTTATAAAAAAAGGTATCTATAAAGAACGTGTAGAGATCAGGACTGACAACATAACCATTATTGGTGAATCACGTGATGAGACAATTATTACAGAAGGACATTATGCCCGCATGATCATGCCTGATGGTTCTAAGCGCGGAACATTCCGTTCTTACACATTTCTTGTATATGCCAACAACTTCACTGCAAGCAACATAACATTTGAAAACAGTGCAGGATTTGGTGATCTTGTCGGTCAGGCAATTGCAGTATACGCAGAGGGGGACTCTATCCACTTCAAAAACTGTAAAATTCTTGGACATCAGGACACGCTTTTTACCGGTCCTCTTCCATTAAAAGAAAAACAGCCTGGCGGATTTACCGGACCAACTATTGATGGAGCACGCCGCCTTGTCCACCAGTTATATGAAGACTGCTATATAAGCGGAGAAATTGATTTTATATTTGGCAGTGCGACAGCATACTTTAAAAATTGTACTCTTTTTGCACTTAACCGCAATCAGGACATTAACGCATACTACACTGCACCTTCAACTTATGAAGGACAGACATTTGGATATGTATTTGATCACTGTACATTCACCGGTAACTGTCCTCCAAAAAGTGTTGCATTAAGCCGGCCTTGGCGTATATATGCCAAAACTGTATTAATCAGCTGTGAATATTCAGACCAGATTATTGATGAAGGTTTTACCGACTGGAATAAACCTGAATCACACGATACAGTATATTATGCAGAATACAATGGACATGGTCCCGGATATGTTCCAGAAAAAAGAGCAGCCTATGTTCATCAGTTAGATGAATCACAAGCTGCTATGTACACATTAGAAAATGTTATGAAATCTTAATTAATAGTCAACGAACCAAGCGACGTTCCTGATGATGTAGCAGACATTACTGAACCTGCTATTGAATTGGCGTCGCTTTCTTTAACCTGAAAAATAATAACAACATCTTTGCTTTCTCCCGAAGAAAGCTTGTAATTCTTCAATGCAGTAATATCATTCTTCAACAGTGATGCTGAATTATTAACACTTTTTCCTCCGGTTGTAAGCTTTATAGCAATACTTCCTGATGAGTTAAGTGTAATATCTGAACCACTTGTGTTAGTTATCTTTAATTCAACAGCAACTACCTCACATCCAGACTGTGCCGGTACCGAAACAGAATAACTGTCCGCTGGATATGAACTTCCTGTAACATAATCCTTATATGTGAGAGTAACACCATTAAGTCCTAATGCTTCGGGTAAACCTGTAAGGAGATCTTCCGATGCTGGTGAAGATGTCGTCCCCTGTGAAGACGCACTCTGTGTTGCCCCCTGTGTTGTGCTCTGGGATTGCGATGCCTGAGTAGTCTGCTGTGTCACCTGTGTTGTATTCTTATTACCAGTTCCTGTATATGTGTTACCTGCCGAATTCAGTTTCTGATACTTCCACTCATTCTCATAAGAATATTTAAGAAGTGTTCCAGCTATATATTCTGCCACAAGATCATTCTGCTCTGTTGTAAGTGAAATATCATTCTTACCACATCCAGCCAGAGAAATACAGCACAATAAGACACATGCAACTGTAAATATCTTTTTCATAATTAACTCCTGCCTAATATAATATAAACCAATTATAACATATCATGATTTACAATCAAGATTAAACCAGAATTCCACTCCATCAGATACATTTCTGACGCCATAGCTTTGTCCCATTGAATCCATTATTGCTTTAACAATTGACAATCCTATGCCATTACCTCCATATTCTCTGGTTCTTGCTTTATCTGTTTTATAGAACTTTTCCCATATTCTTTCCATATCTTCCTGGGCAATATTTTTACCACTATTATAAACAGTTACTTTTATTGTTCCGCCATCATCGCTCTTCTGGGTTCTGACTTCTATTGCTTTTCTTCCATCACAATGATTAATAGCATTAGAGATGTAATTAGTAAGAACCTCTTCTGTCTTATATTCATCTGCCCATACATAATTACTCTCATTTCTGTTATCAAATATTATGCTCATATTCTTCTGACCAGCTCTTATGGCATTAGCATCAACAACTGAGGCAATCAGTTCATTAATGTTAAATCTGTCCATTTCCGGCTCATCATTCCCGAATTCTATCTGATTAAGAGTAAGGAGTCTCTTTACCATAGTATTCATTTTGTTAGCTTCGTCCATAATAACATCACAATAAAACTCCATGCTTTCAGGATCGTCTGTAATGCCTTCTTTCAGTCCTTCTGCATATCCCTGAATCAAAGCTATTGGAGTCTTTAATTCATGTGATACATTTGAAAGAAAATCCGTTCGCATTATCTCAAGCTTTTCTTTTTTATCAATATCTCTCTTAAGTTCTATGTTAGCCTTCTTAAGTTCCGCAATATTCTGTTCAAGCTTTTCAGACATGTTGTTCATGCTTTTGCCAAGCAGTCCGATTTCTCCTTTATCACTACCCTCATACTTTACATCAAAATCCATTTCAGACATTCTTTCCGCAATATTAGAAAGCTGCTTGATTGGTCTTGTTATGTATGATGAAACAATAAATGCTGCGATTATTCCAATAACAAGAATAGCCCCTCCAACATATTTAATAAGTGTTGTCGAGATATTGACATTATCTTTTATTCCCTGTATTGGAGTTCTTAATATAATAGAATACCCATTATCCAATGTACCCCATATTTCAAGATAATAATCACCAAGTCTGTCATCATATACTTTCTGTAATGTGTAATTATCATTTGAACTTATTATTGTTCTATTCTCAACAAGAGAATTGCCAGACATATCTATAATGTCTTCCAGTCTCTTCTTATGCTCTTTCTTATTATCAGCCGGATTGTCCGGTATGTTATCAGATGAGCCAGTTTCTCTTTCATCCAGGCTATCATCCTGTGTATCGGTATCCTTAGGTTCTGGCGCTTTATCGGGACTATCACTGTTCTTAAATATATCTCCGTTAAAAATACTCATCCGGAGTCTTTCCATCATAGAATCATCCCCTTGTGTACTTACATATATAGTACACCAGCTGCTATCAACAACAAGCACAGATATTCCCTTGGCTGTTGATATATTCTCCATATCAGCGCACATAGTGTCCTTATCGATTTCCAAATCCGTGTACTTTTGCATAATATCATTCACAGTCTCATATGAATTAATCATGCTGTTTTGTTTTCTGTTCATATACACTTTGCCAGAAAATATCCCGTTAAATACAATCAGAAGAACAACAAGACACGCAACTGTTGCTACCATAAGAAGCGTTATCTTAAATTTAATAGAATGAATTTTCATATTCTTCTTCCTTTCATATCTGTATATAATCAGTCAACAATAAACTTATATCCCATGCCCCAGATAGTCTTGATGTAGTCACCTTTCTCACCCATTTTCTTTCTTAATTTCTTAACATGGGTATCAATTGTTCTTGCATCTCCATAATAATCATAATTCCATACATTGTTAAGAATCTTTTCTCTTGATAATGCAAGCCCTTTATTCTCCACAAAATAAGTAAGCAGCTCAAATTCTTTATAGCTTAATTCTATTTCCTCTCCATCAATCTTGACAATATGCGCTGCTTTATCAATAGTAATTCCACCTATCTCGATTATCTCGTTACTGTCAACACCATATGCACGCCTTATAATCGCATCAACTCTCACTGTAAGTATCTTAGGTGAAAATGGTTTGGAAATGTATTCATCAGCTCCACATTCAAACCCCTGTAATTCATCCATTTCTTCACCTTTAGCTGTAAGCATGATAATAGGAACTTTGGAATCCTTCCTGATTTCCCTGCACACTTCCCAGCCATCCATTCTTGGCATCATAACATCAAGAATTATAAGTGCAATATCTTTATTCTCCATAAATGTATCTACAGCTTCTACACCATCAGCCGCTTCAATAACAGCATATCCTTTTCTTGTCAGGAAATCACTTACAAGCTTTCTCATTCTGCTTTCATCATCTACTACTAAAATCTTCATCTTATCCATATGTAATCCTCACTTTCACGGTGAATTAATTATCTATATACTATCTGATAAATATGTTTAAAATGTGTACTCTGTTCATAAATATTTTTATTATGACTACTTTGTTGACTGCTGTAATGATGATTTTAAAGACTGCCTTGATTCAAGCTCCGCTTCCCTTGAATTAAGTTCTTTCTCTTTTTCCTTTAACTTGGCTTCCTTAGATTCAAGCTCTGTCTGCCATGATGAATATTTATTCTGTAAATTAACCTCATAATTGACTACATTTGAATTCGAGCTTGTTTTAAGTATAAGAAACATCGCAGCAACAGCAATAACCAGAAATATATTAAGAATCATTATCTTTACAAAATTATTCTTATACTTTGCAACCTGTATTGATAAAGTATGCAGCTCACTTCTATGCTCATTTCTTTCACGCCTTCTGTCAATTGCAGCCTGTGTCTCACTCTTTACCGGAATCGGCTTAATCTTATCATCTGGAATATCTGGTGAATTATACAGAAACTGCTGTAAATTCTTGAGATAATTAAGCCCAATGGATGTATAAAACAACTGTCTGTCAATTATCTTATTATACAACACATACACCTGTTTCGGATCTTTACTGTCAGTCTTTCCAGACAGATACTTAATAGCATTCATCTCATCTTTTGCTTCCTGCGCTTCCTGCTTCGTCTTAAAAGTATACCCGCCAACAACAAAGCCTTTTTCCTTATTATTAACATTTTTATTATCGCTCATAAACTCCACTTCCCACGCACATTTTTGTTAATTGTAACATTAATTCTCATTATCTACAAACCAAACATCTCCCGGCATATCTTTTTGCCGCTTTCCGTCTTAAAAATGTTGTTATATGCTTTCAATGCTGCATCCTTTGTAAGATTATCATCGCATATGTTAACCAAGAAATCTGCCTCAACAAGTATCTGGTAGTCAATGCCGTCAATATTGTTGTAAGTATGGTGATGTCCTATCAGATACTGCACTCTTTCTGATACTTTGCTGTCAAAGCCAAGCCTGTCAAGAAGTCCTGCTGCAATAGCCGGGCCTTCCTTTTCCTGTAGCTTGCCGCCACACTCACCATATTTTTCTTCACATGTGTGAATCCCAATATCATGTGTGAGTGCCGCTGTTTCGATTATAAAAAGACATTTGTCATCAACATTTTCCATCTGTGCAATCAGCTTTGCATAGCTGTGAACCTTGCAAAAATGCTGTATTCTCTTAGCGTCTCCTTTATATAATTCAATCATTGCCATATGAAGTCTGTTAATCATAGTGTCTCCTTTTAATAGCCAAGTGTGTCATTTACAAGTATTACATTTATTCTTCCGACATGGCGTGAATATCTTGTAATCAGGAACTGACAGCATAATGTGTCTGGTGATTTGCAGTCAAAACATTTTCCGGTTGTTTTACAAGGTGTCTTGACATCAAAATTCTGTGCATTAGTTGGCGCTGCTATATTTCTTGCACGTTTCATTGCCGAATCAAGATCCGAACAGACTTTATTCATTCCAACTATAAAGATTACCTTCTTTGGTCCCTGCGCTATGCATGAAACACGATTGGAATTGCCATCAATATTTACAAGTATTCCATCACTTGTCATTGCATTTGCACTTGATAAGAACACATCAGCGTCATATGAAGCCAGAAGCCCCTCTCTTGGAGTCATCTTAGAACGGTCTATATAATTATAATTCCCCTCCTTCAAAGCCTCCACAAGTCCAATCTCCTGCGCGCTGTGGCAGCCACCCATAGCAATTGTGCTTTCCTCGTCAATTAACTCCAAAGCCTGCTTTAAAGCTGCTTCTTTATTCTCTGCATAATATCCTGACATATTTCGTGACTGTAAACCTTTAATCACAGTCTGTGCCAGTACTTCATTTCTTTTCTTTACATTTTCGTCCATGCTTGTATCCTCCAGTTATATCGTAATCGACTTTTTGATGCGTCCATTATAGCATATATTCTACTTGATACTCATTACAAACTTTTCAAGCTTCTCCTGATTATCCTTTGCAGCATTACTATTGCGATCTGCTAACGCAACCTGATTTTTTAGATTCTTAAGACTCTTTGACAGCTGCAGAAGGCATCTGTCGTTGTCCCCTCCACCGCTGAATGTAAATACAGCATCGATTTTATCCGCAACACCATAATTCTTAATAAATGTATTCACTGGCGACGCCGGCATACCCGCCCATACTGGCATACCTAATATAATTTCATCATAATAATCAATGTTATCCGGAACACCTTTTATCTTAGGTCTTCTTCCAAATGTTGACTGCATTCCGCCCACAAGCATCTGCCTCACTGTATTTTTAGGCAATGGTTTAACTAAATCTATCTCAAATATTTTTACTCCCAGCTTCCTTGCAATAACCTCTGCGGCTTCCTTTGTATTACCTGATAACGAATAATAAACAACTGCTCTGCTCATAGCACGCCTCCTGACTTGTATATTGTATTTATTTTACGCTATTGCATGTTAAGTAGCAAGCCTCCTTACTCATATATCCACATGGCATAAATATTCTGTGATATCACTTCATTATGCATAATTATTCTGTCATATTAATTATCCAGGTGTAAATGCATACGAACCCGGCTAATTTCAATAATTTAATACGTCTTTTTTGATAATCCAGATAAATCTTGAGACAAATTTACATACTAAACCTCTATCAACTGGCATCTTCGTATGCATTTTTATAATATTTCAATGCAAATCAAGAAGAAAATGTACAAAAATGCGTACTAAACATCTTATTTCCGGCCATTTAGTATGTATTGGTATTCTTATTCTCTCAATATTAATAACATTTTAACCAGAGGGGAGTCGAATTCTTCGCTCCGCTCCTGTCGGCGCAAAGCCAAGGTTCCCGAACCTCGTGCACCCCTGTCCCAAAAACCGGCTTTGCCATGTTTTATCCATTAATAAGGCTCCCCTCTGG
>CAKRIN010000041.1 GCA_934343805.1 uncultured Lachnospira sp. | reverse complement strand
TGTTCTACCGCTCGGAACAAAAACCGAAAGAAGATGGAGACCTTATCGGAAGCGATGGGGATATGTTAGGTGATACTGATACTAGCTCAGACGAAACAGAAAATGTAGAAACTATCATTTTTGAAACTGATTGCGATATTCAGGAAACCAACAAACTCTTTAATTCGGGTGTTGTTACGCTAGGATATACAATCTATTTTCCGATGCCAACGAAAGAAGGAGAAGACGGAAAAGATGAAGAATATATTCCTGAAGGTTTGAATGCAGGCATTCGTTTCCGTGGAAAGATGTACGGAATGGACGTTGACGGAATGGTTATTGGCGTTTATCCGACACAAATGCACGGATGCGTAGCTTACATCAAGGGTACTGATATTTAGTTTTTTCATCATAAGGTAAAATGTATTTAGGATAACAAGGTATGGCACAGAGGATTAATCGCAGATTATCTCGAATTGAGAATTTCTTTTCGATGCTTCTTACTAAGGGGAAAATCTCAGACAACATATTTGTCGGGGAATTACCACCTACAACTAGTAAGAACTGGGATGATTTTGTCAATGTGGACGTAGGTCAGCAAAGAGATTATGGCGGTTATTCTTCTGGCTATGCTAACATTTATCTTTATGCAAGACCAAAGGGAACTCCACTTAGAAAGAATGTAAAGTTACTTGATAAGATGGAAGGTGTTCTTGACAAAATCATTGATGAATCAAGAGACGCAAACTATACAATCAGTACATTATACCGTAATAGCGGATATGACTCAAACCGCCAGTTTCATTTTCAGATGATTTCTGTTTCGGTTATTGTACGTTAATTATTTCATTTATTTAGGATAACAATTTAAACTCAAACAATATGGCAACGAAAGTTACAAGTACAGGCGCAAGTGCAATCAAGCTCTCTAAGCCTTCACACATTATTGTTCGTCCGTTCAATGGCGATGCGGCTGGTGACGATTATTACGATTTGGACGATGTTGTTCGCGACACCACATCTATCTCTCAGGACGATAACGATACTACCGATATTGAGCGCGAGACTTCTGATACTCCTATCATGTCTATCGTGACAACTGGTAAGTATCAGTTTGCTGCCGAAGTTGCAGATACTCAAGCTCCTGTATTGACTGCATTGTGCGGCTTTACAAAGGGTACTGATGGTAAGATTTACGCTCCATCTGGTTACAAACTGATGTATGCAGAGGTCGCTGTTGTCTTCGACAATGCAGACGGTACTACACACACAGCATTGATTCTGCCTAAGTTGCAGCTCAATTCCAAGACAACCATTGAGTCTCTGAACTCTAACTTGGCAAAGGTTGCATTGGCTGGCACAGGTCAGTTGGTAGAAGTTAAAGATGGTAGCATAACTCGTAAGACACCATTCTACATTGACCCCGCATACACATTGCCAACTGCTAGTGTATAATGCAGATTCTTCAACAATTCTCGACTATATACAAGGGGCGGCGGCTTTAATGCTGTCCGCTCCTTTTTAAGTTTTATCATTTATGGCTGAAACATTATACAAAAAAGCATTAAAGCTTATTACGAAGGAATTAGACAAGGATGCAAAGAATGTGTTAAGAGAATGTATTCAAGAGATTACGTACACACATCGAACATACAACCTCTATGATTCTTACGGATATGGCATTTATGTCGAAGGCAAGCTTGAAAAGATAGGCTACTTATCATCCTCACCAAAAGCATCCAAAGGCAAGAATTGGTATGGAGAAGAAATTAAAGGTCGTGAGGCGATAAACGAATATCTCAAAAACGATTATTCCCCTAGTGGAGTAATTGATTTGGCAGTTGTTGCGACTATGCCATACGCTAAGATATTGGAAGATGGCGGTGGCAATCTGAAACAATCTTACAGAGTCATTTCCATGTCGTTTCAAAAGCTACAAAACCTATCCAAGAAGTATAATGGAACAGTAAGTGTGATTAGAAAGTAATTCATATATATGGGAAAAGTATATAAAACACAAAAAGACCCGAATAAGACTAAGAAACAAGCTGTAGAAGACGAGAATAAGGTGTTACCTAGTTCTCCTTTGTCTGATGCGGCAATGGAACGTCTGGCGCAAATTATGAATGATTCTCCTACAATTGTAAAACTACAAGGTACAGAGTGGGAGATAAGAGCATTGAAGCCAGGCACTCAATGGATGATTGCAGAGGAGGCTTGCAAGATAGTCAAGGGCGAAAACTTATCAATGGGTGACGTTATCAAAGAGTTTGCTATCAACATTCCATCTGTGGCAAGAGTAATCACACTATCCTTGCTCAATGACAAGAAACGCATTGATTCTGAGGAATACCAACAAGTTTACGACCAGTTGCTTTGGGGAGACTATGACATCAAGGATTGGGCAACATTACTCGTTGAAATTCTCAATTTGCTAGATGTGGATTTTTTCTTCGCGAGTACCAATGTGATTCAGACCGTCCGCAATCAAGCTCTGATGAGGAAGAAACAAGCAGCCGAATTATCCCGTCACGAACAGAATACGGACAAATGATAGATTTCTTACGTGCCAACACATGGTGCTCGCAAGAAGAATATAAGTGGAGAATGACCGTTCCGCAGATTCGCCTTGCGTCTATGGATTTTACTCATTTAGAGAAGATTTCGTCAGACAAAGACAAAAATCAGGAGAACGACAAATTAAAGAATGCAAAGGTTATCAATGGTGCAGAGGATTTACGAAATCTCAATGACATCGGAATACCTATTTTATAAACTCTTAAACTTTTGAATTATGGCAGATTCAGCATTAGGCAGTGCTCTTATTATACCAGAGTCTGCATTGAAGAAAATCAAAGAGGCTGATGATAAATTGAAGCAATTACAGAGAACAGCAGAACAGACCGCATCATCTGTAAAAAGCTCCTTTGGTACAATGCAAGGTTCAACTACTGGTTTTATCGGCGCGCTCGACCAAATCATACAAAAGCTTGGTACGATTAATAATGCTTCATCAAAAATGTCTGGTAGTCTATCCAATATTGGTGCGAACAAGGCTAGTAAAGACGTTTCCCAAATGAATGGTGTTATTATTCAAGCATCTGAAAATATAGATAGAATGGTGGCTTCACAAAGAAAAGCTACCAATTCGGCTGATTTCTCTAAATCTGTATCTGATTGGCAGAATATTCAAGCACAGATTGATGCAACTAACAAGAGACAACAAGAGCTTACTCAGTCTATGCGCCAATACGAAATGGTGCAAAAGAATATACGAGACGGAAAGGGTGGTATCGTTTATAAAGATGATAAGATAGCTTACGCTGCAAATCAAAAGGAATTTGAAAGTAATCAGCAACTTATTGCATCCTTGCGTGAAAAACAACAAGCAATTATTGCCAACAATCAAGCTTTGAACCAACAGATTCAGTTGCTAAATTCTTTAAAAAACTATCATATAGAGAGTGGTTCTTTAGATAATTTGCGTTCCAAGGACACTCTAGCTTCAATGCGAGAGTATTACAAGGAACAAGAAAAATTATCAGCTCAACAAGAAAGGCAAAGACAAAAAGATGCTAATGCTTGGCTAAAGAACAAGGAAAGAGAAGCGCAAGCAGCAGAAAAAGCATCAAGACGCGAGCAGGAAGCATCCGACAAAGCCGCAGCAAAGGCAGAGAAAGATGCGTCTAGAATCCGTGCTGCCCAAGAAAAAGCATATATGTCCGACTGGTTAAAACAGCAACGCAAAGCATTCTACTCAAATACTAACGCGGTTATTGCAGACACAAATGGTGCAAAAACTTTGCGAGACCATATTGCTGCCATCAAGGAATTGCAACAAGCTCGTCTTAGCCTCAATACTACAGATAAGAACTACAAGCAAAATCTTGCTTCTGTAAACGAGGCTATCAAACAACACTCTAAAGTTCTCAAAGAGGCTGGTGTGAATGCAAAGAGTTTAGGCGAGCAAACGTCATACATTGCAGGATATTTTTCACGTCTTGCACAGCGAACAGCAGTTGTATTCTCATTTGGCGCAGCAAAATCTTTTGTTACACAAATAGCAGAAGTCAGAGGTCAGTTTGAACTTTCAGAGCGTTCACTCGAAGCTATCTTGCAGAACAAGCCAAAGGCAGACGAGATTTTCAACAAAACAGTAGAACTTGCCGTTAAATCACCTTTCCGTATCAAGGACTTGGTGGATTACACACGGCAACTTTCCGCTTACCGAATTGAGTCTGATAAACTTTATGATACAACCAAGCGACTTGCCGATGTTTCAGCAGGTCTTGGCGTTGATATGGGAAGACTTATCCTTGCATACGGACAAGTCAAGGCTGCTGCATACCTTCGCGGCTCTGAGGTTCGTCAGTTTACTGAGGCTGGTGTAAATATGTATGGAGAACTGCAAGAATACTTCAAGGACGTAAAGGGTGAAGCATATACTACGGCACAAATAGTGGATATGATTTCCAAACGAATGGTTAAGTTTGAGGACGTTGAAGCTGTATTTCAAAGAATGACCGATAAGGGTGGTATGTTCTACAATATGCAGGAAGTACAGGCTAACACTCTTTATGGTATGATACAAAAGATGCATGATGCCTTTGACGTGATGTTAAATGATATTGGAAAAGCAAATGAAGATACATTTAAAGGTTCGATACAATTTGCTACCGATATGTTGAAACATTGGGAGGCAATATCAAACGCAGGAAAGGCATTACTTTCTGTTATAATTGCAATCAAGGTTCACTCTATACTTATGCGAACAAGCTTGGCTAAATCTATCGTAATAGACCAAGCTATGGTTGGAAAATGGCAAGCATTTTTGAATATTTTTAGAACAATGCCAACTACAATATCACAAGGCTTTACTAAAGCAAAGAATGCTATTGTTGCGGCAAGTGGTGCTATAAAGGCAGCACTCGGAGGTATTGCATTGTATGCTGTTATTCAAACCGTTCTAAATTATAGAGACGCATTAAATGAATGCGAAAAAGCCATTAACAAGTCTCACGAGACTACAGTTAAAACTCTAGGAAAAATATCAGAACTTTCTATAAAATATAAGGAGTTGTCTGAAAACGTTGCTGGCGCAGCAAACGCACAAAATGCGTCAAATAGCAGTAATGCCAAGACTATTGACGAAAAGCGAAAAGCATTACAAAAGCTTATCGAGTACGCAAATCAAGAAGGTTTGAATATTAAGCTTAATATAGATACACTTAACGAGACGCAGCTTGATGAGCAATTCAAAATTATTGAAAAGAAATATCGCGATTTCGCATTTGAACTTGATGCGATAATGGAACGTGCTGCTCAAAGCGACAAAAAAGGTTGGTGGTGGGGAATATCTGGTATTACCGAAGGATTGCAGGAATATAAGACTGCATCCATTGATATAATATCACAAACCAATAAGGTTGAGCAAGCAATGGCACTAGTAACATCTAACTATAGAGATGCCAATAAGTACACCAGACAATACTTTGACACCTTGCGAAATGGACGTAACGAAGGTGAGGAAGATATTGACTATCTTGTACGAATGAATAATGCTTGGAAAAATTTAGAGGCTTACTATTCAAAAAACAGTATGGTTCTTCCAAAGTGGCTCGTCGAAGGACAAAGCTATATGAAGGACTTGTCTGGCAGTTTTAAAGACTTAGATTCAGCAATAGCACAAACCAAGGAAAATTTCAAGGATGTGTTCGTTGGTAAGGGAGGAATAGAGGAATTTAAGAAGAAATATCAGAAAGACCCTCTAAAACTCAAAGCAGAAATAGACCAATACGCAGCAGAAGAAAGTCTGTCAGATACCGAAAAGCGATTATTGTATTGGGTGGCGCAAAAACAATACGGCATAAAATTTCCATCCGATGTAAGCAAAGAAGGGGCAGAACGTGCCATTAAGACTATTCTTGAAGACTTGCAGGATATTGCAAACAAAAACAAGATTACAATCAGCGTTGATGTTAAAGACCCAAAAAATCTCAACGGAGTTATTGATGGCTACCAAAAATCTGCAAAAGATTGGCAAGAGACAATAGAGAATATTCAGCGTTCAACTAAGAAATTCTTCACAGGTGCTTATCTTGATATTGGCAACAAGGAAAAGTGGAACGGACAATGGGTTGACAGTCAGACTGTATTTACAAAACAACTTGCATTGCAGTATGCTCAAAAACAAAAAGAGGCTGCCATGTATTGGAATACACAGTTAGGAGGCAAAAATCCATTTGAAAAAGATGATAAGAAAAAGCAAAAGGATGCAGAAAAGGCGCAACGCGATATTCTCAACGAGCGCATTTCTCTGTTGAAGGATATGAGTTCTGAATATCAGAAACTCATTAAATACGAAGGCGAAGAGCAAGCTACAGCCGATGTTCGTAAGCACTTTGCGTTGACGGCAAAGAATGTCGGAATGAGCATAAACGATTTTGTTCCAGACCGACAGACTATTGCGAAGAAGATTGAATATCTCGCAAGCCAATATAAGGAACTCGGAAAACGTGGCAGCGCATTACGCAACGCTACCGAAATCCGTCTTGATATTGATGAAGAGTATTTCAAGCAGCAACTTGACGATGCAAAGAACAATGCACAAGAAGCATTCTCCCAACTCGATTTGTTCAAGAAACTCAAAGGTGAAGGACTTTCCGATAGCATTATCAAAAGTATGTTTGGAGACTTAACTTCATCATTCGATGATGTGCGCAAGTCTATTACAGACGATTTCGAAGCAAAATGGGGTAAAGACCAGACAAAGTGGGGTGATGATGTCGCAAAGGAATACACGTCACAGATGCAGAAGCTTGATAAGGAAGTCTATCAAGACCAAGTTAATCAAGCGCAAGAGCTAATTAAGGCGTACAAGACGCAGCTTTCAGACCAGTTGCAGTTGGATAAGTGGTACATTGAGGAAAAGCAGAAAATCCAAAACAATGCGAATATTGCCAAAAACAAAGACTTGCAGAAGCAGCTTCAAGATAACCTTGATAAGCAATATGCTTCAAAGACTGATTCCAATTCTTGGAAAGATTTTCAGAATAGCGATATGTATATTTCTATCTTTGAGAATCTAGACCACACATCAAACCGCGTGCTTACTGCAATGAAGGCGAGACTTGAAGGATTGCGTTCTTCTCTGAAAAATCTCACTCCAGAGCAATTAAAACAGATAGTTGAACAGATTAACAAGATAGATGCTTTACTTGTTGAGAGAAATCCTTATAGTAACATTGGTAAGAATTTCAAGGAATACCTGAAATTTGCCAAGCAGCGCAAAAAGCTAGAGGAAGAATATATTGATGCCACCCAAAAGGAGCAAATATTGAAAAACGACCAAAGCAATGCGAATAAGGATGTTCAAAATGCGGAAATTGCTTACAATAATGCTGTAAAAAAGTATGGTGTTGCTTCAAAAGAAGCCATCCAAGCAAGAATCCTTTGGGATATTGACAAGGAGAGACTTCGTACCATAACAGACCAGCTTGTAGCGCAAGGCAAGATAACAGAAAAGCAGGCAGAACAGATACGAAACGGACAGAAGTTACAAAAGACTTTGCAGCAGCAAGTTCAGACTATCGGGCAAAACTTCTCTGATGCGGCTAGTTCTGTTACTGAATTGTTCGATGCGTTGAATGATTGGGGTGCTAACATCGAAATGTCGGACGAAATGTCGGAAGTTGTAGATGGACTTAGCAAGATTGGTTCTTCTCTTGAAAGCATTGATATTACCAGACCTTTCTCAATCATAAAGGGAACAATCGGTACTATCGGCGGTATCGGAAAAACTATTGGCGGCATATTCGGATGGGGAACAAAAGACAAGAAGCTGCAAAAGCAGATTGAGAATCATCAAAAGGAGATTGAAAAACTGCAAGAGAGATACAGCGACCTCAAAGATGCTATTGATAATGCTTTTGATATTGAACATTTGGCAAAATACAATGATGAGATGGTTAAGAATCTCAAAACACAGAATGCCAACCTTGAATCAATGATAAAGGCAGAGCAAGACAAGAAGAAGACCGATAATGATAAGATTGAAGAGTACCGCAAGCAAATCGAAGCCAACAATAAAGCTATCGAGGAGGCAGAACAAAGTCTTACAGAGCAACTTGGCGGATTCGGAACAAAAGCTAACTATAAGTCGGCGGCAGAGGAGTTCGCAAAGGCTTGGGTTGATGCTTATAATGAGGGAAGCGATGCACTCGAAGCACTCAACGACAAATTCGATGAGTATATACAAAACCTCATAGTTAAGCAAGCTACGCAACGTATTGTTGGCAAGATGGTAGAGCCGTTACTCAAAAAGATTGACAATGCGGTAGAGCAAGGAAGCGAGGGCGGTAATAACGGATTGAATTTGGTTAAAGCTGAATTGGATAATATTATGACAACTGGAAAGGATAAGCTGAAAGGTGTTTCAGATATGTTAAAATCATTCGTTGATGGATTAGGATATAAGCCAAAAGGCAGTTCAAATATATCTGCTTTGCAACAAGGTATTCAGTCTGTAACTGAATCAACCGCACAGGCGTTGGAGTCGATACTCAACAGCCTACGATATTATGTAGCCACTCAGCAAGCAGATGTCCGTATCATCCGCGACACTCTGTTAGAAAAGCTCGGCAATAGTATCAACGCGATAACACAAGACACTTCAAGCAGTCCTGTACTCATTGAGTTAAGATTGCAGACAACAATACTTACTGATATTCGCGACACCTTGGCTAGCTGTGTAAAGGGCGGTCACAAGCAAGGAAGAAACGGTATCAAGGTATTCATGAATTAGTTTTCAGTGTTCTATATATTAAATTAGGGCAAGCTCGGTTTCACAACTGAACTTGCCCTTTTTAATCAACATAAATCTAACTAAACCTTAACTAATATAAAAAGTAAAATTACACTTTATGTCTGTGTACCGCTGTACACTCTGTAAATTAGAAAATAATATAAATATTCTTTTACCAAACTTTGCTATTTAAATGAGCCGTAAGACGTTATTTCTGTTCGTCCTTATAACTATTCCACTCAGATACAGAAATCGTTCTTAGCGTCATTTTTTCGCCATCATAGCCGATTATTTTTGTATCGTTGTCTTCTCCGTACTCTATAAGGTCGCATTTTCCTTTGCATTCGATGCGGACATCACTCTTTCCGCACACGTAAATGCGAGTAACCATATTCTCAGGAACTTCAATTTCCAAATCCTTGCAGTACGCGACAAGGATAATCGTAGAGCGAGCTTTGATAACTCCATGAGCACCTATATACATTTCACTAGTATATCCATGCTCGTTACATTGATAGAACCCATTGGCAAACTCACCAAACTCTTTCAAAAGATAGTCTTTTGACAATCCCCAGCCGAAAGCAATGGAATCAGCCATAAACTCAATTCCGTTTGAATCAAGAGCCATATTTACCAATTCTCGCTTACTCGCGGCAGAATCCCATTTCCCTTTATATTCTCCGCATAATCCCAATCTTAGGGCATTGCGCTTCAACGTCAATAATTCATTGCTATTCCCCATACCATTCTCTCAATCTATCGTTAATTAAAGTGTTCACATACGCATAGGTTTTATCGTACCCGACAAGCTCGTGGCACTTGCGGACACAGCGCATAGCAGATTTCTCGTTGATGTCCGCGCGCTGTGCAATAACGGCATAGGAAAACCCATAGCGATTGTGTAGAACGTCAAGAACAAAGTTCCTTGCTACCGCTCTCGCAAAAGGAATGTTAGTATTGCCGACATATAAATCGTCTGCATTCACTCCTTCCTTTTCCTCGATGCTCATAGCTGTGTTCACTTGTTCACAAACCATCCGCTCCACCTTATTCATCGTATCATTACCTAAGTACATCATAGCCGTTATATCTTATTTTTATCTTTATAAACGTAACCTACCGTATCGCAAGGATATTTATCATCTGGTGACAATACACCTGCATCTTCCATCTTTTTTCTGAAATCCATAGAAACCATAGGAACTAACTTGTGAAGTCTAGAACCATCGGCGGCAGCCCAAATCGGTTTTAGATATTGAACAGGATTCTTAACCTTTACACCATCCCATTTGATTCCGTTCTGAATGAATGGTATAAAGATACCGTCTCGCTTCACTCCGTTAGCATCACACATCCTTACAATCCTGTAATCTCGGAATAGTCCGTATTTCAGTTCTATATACCATTCATTATACATAAGCTATTCCTTTCCTTGATTAAGAGCCTCGGCTGCCTGCTCTGCCAATATTGCTTGCTGACCGTGCTCAAAATTCTTCTTCAAGTCTTCCTCTGTCTCTTCGGAAACTGGAGTATTCATTACAGTTTCCAACTCTTTCTGCATACGACCGAGGTAATCCATCTTGTTCTTTGCGAACTTTGCAGCATCATCTGCATCAGTGAACGCTGTAATCGGATGAGTAATGTTGGCTTCTGTGATGATAACCATACTATCAAGCATATCCTGATAAGTAACATCTGTCTCAGGGAAAATATCATTTTCTTTCCCCTTTACTTCGTTCTTCATCGCGACAAGATTTTCAAGCCACGCGAATGTTGTAGTGGTAAGCGCGTGTCCTTCCATATCAACACCGCCCCAACGCTTAAAACGTGCTTCAAATCCAATATGTGTGTGGAAAATAGCACAATCCTTCAAAATTACGATGAAAAAATGACCGAAGTCGGTAACGCTTTCAACATCTTTTTTGTTGATTCCTACAACAACTTTAAGCAGACCTGCATTGTTGTCAACAGTCTTCTTTTTTGCAATTCTAGCCATAACTATATATTTATTTTTGTTCTACAATCGTTTTGTACTCGAAACTAATGCAAGATGGATTCTCCTCAGAAGTAAATCTAACCTCATTAGGGTCATTGCAAACCCCATCTTTGAAGAAGAAACAATCCTTGCAAGTGTAATCAGTCTGTTCCATGTTCCAATAATTTTATTTCGTCTTGAATATAAAACACTGCCTTACGCAAGTCCTCGATGCGCTTCTCGGTCTTTGTTTTGTTGCCATCCACCTTATCCTTGCGCAAAAGATACTTGATAGCATTCCCTGTATTGAAGTCAAGGTGTCTGCAAATATCTAGTGGTTCAACACCGCACAAATCCTTCAACCACGAATAATGGGATGGGTGAGACACTTGCTCTGACTTTCCATTTGCGGTTTCTCCTTCATTTTTCGTTACTATATCGAATTTTTGACCATACTTCATTATGCTATCTGTATCAAAATAATTAAAAAGTTTATTGTCAAAACTAACAGATGTGCATAACCACGTAACACCGTCCTTTCTATCTATACTGAATAGAATAGGGCTATTATCATGAACACACATCGGGTCAAAGTTGCATTTTAAGCAATCATTACGTGTGATATAAAATCGCAGCCCAACCTTAATATCTTCTTTCTTAATCATAAACTATTTATTTTTACTATTCAAACAAAAAGCTCTATGAGCCATAACGTCTGATGGGTTATGAAAAAGGATAATACAAAAATCACCATGTTCTTTTGTATGAACATTTTGCAAACCACATTCTTTGATAAATCCATTACCGCTAATATAAGGGTTAAGAATCTCTCGAATTGCGCTAGTAGAGCTTGGATGAACTATAATGACACCGCCAGTTTCTCGAAGTTCTTCCAGTTTCTTCCACTGAGCTTCGATGTTCTCGTCTCCATAGAAAAAAATCGTAGCCATAAGGTTCTGTGATTTCTCTATCAATGCACATTCCCAAAGGAAGTTCTATTACTATAATCGGTTTCATAATCTATTCCTCCTTATCTTTAATTTCAACGAAATCTCCAATACCAAGAAGAGCCTTGTTGATGCAAGAGGCAATCCAACCAATCAGGTAGGCAGAAGGCTCGCCGCCGTGTTCCATGCCGATAGCATCCTCTATGGCATCGCAGGCGTGAGAAGCCTCGTGGCAGCAACCCCCCCCATCCTCATAGAAGCCTTGCTTTCAAAATTAATAAATGAACAAAGCTTCTTATTCGCCTTTTCTCTAACACTATCGTAGGTCATTGCGTCAGAATTAGAGAAATCAACTTTCAAAACCTCGCCATTTCTACCTTCAAAACACTTATTAGCGTCTTCTTGGTTCATGCCAATAGCGACACATAACATTCTTGGATAGATAACAGGGTCGTATTCGTAATATCCTTTCTTCTTCATATTCTCAACTATTT
>CAKRIN010000040.1 GCA_934343805.1 uncultured Lachnospira sp. | reverse complement strand
CTTACACCAACATTTCCATTAATATCAGATATGTAAGTAAGACTCTTATTAATAAATGTTTCTAAAGATTCAGAGCAGTTGATATGACCAAACATGAAATCTCTTGTAAGACTTAATCCGTCTTCCTTGAGCTTATCATGCATAAGTTTTTCAGCTGCTTTTTTTCCTCTTGTTTTTCCAATCACAACAACTTTTCCATCTTCAATACTTACAACCGGTGTTATATGTAGCATTGTTCCTGCAAATGCAGCAGCTCCTGAAAGTCTGCCACCCATTTTAAGATATTTAAGTGAGCCGACAACTGCTGTAAGCTTGATATATTTTGACATCTCCGTACATGCAGCAGCGATATCAGCTGCATTCTTACCTGCATCTCTTAACTTTACTGCCTCTCTGATTAAAAGTGCTGTTCCAATCGAAGCACTTCTTGAATCAACCATGTATAGTTTCTTTCCTGTTTCTTCTTCAACGTCAGATGCAGCAAGACATGCACTCTGATATGTTCCCGACAAATCAGAAGATATGAATATTCCTATTACATCATCCCCGGCAGCAACAGCTTCATTAAATACTTTCATGAATGTATCAGGGCTTGGCTGTGAAGTCTTAGGTAATTCATCACATTCAGCAAGTCTTGAATAGAATTCCTTGTGTGTTATCTCAAGTCCATCTAAGAATTCTTCTTCTCCAAACCTTACAGATATAGGAACAATCTGAATCCCCATCTTTCTTGCATCTTCTTTAGATATATCACATGTGCTGTCAGCAATAATTCTTAACATAATCATTCTCCTTTAAAGATTTTGATATATTTTGATATTCAAAGTTTCTTATTGGATGTTATCATTTAATTAAATAATTGTCAAGATTATTTTGACATTCAAAGTTTTCATCTCGAAAATTCATAAATAAAAATATGTTATTTAAATATTATCATATATTTTTTTAGTATTTATATGTACACAAAATTGATATAATCAAAATATGAATACACATATTTTTATAAAAATGGGGTGTAAAGAATAATGAATATTATAAAACTAGTGTTAGGTGCATGCAGCACAAATGTATATATTGTTTCTTCAAATAAGAAAAATGCAATTCTGATTGACCCAGCAGATAATGCTGCTGAAATTATTAAAACAATTGAAGAAAATGGATTATGTCTTAAATACATTTTTATAACACATGGTCATACAGACGGATCAATGGCAATCATTGTTAATGATAATATTTTCTCTGGTGACACCATTATGTTTGAAAAACATGGTAAAACTTCTTTACCTGGTGGAAATGAGAAATTACTTATTTCATCAATAGAAAAAATGATGGACACTTTAATTGGCGATTATAAAATATACCCTGGCCACAGACAAGAGACATCTCTTGATTATGAACGTAAATGCAGACTAAGTACTGTTATTACAGGTTATTAATTATTTCTCTTAAATGTAATTAACATATTTCTTGACATATTTTAAAATAAGCATTAAAATCATGCACTTAGGATAGTACCATTTACGAAATTTATTCAAGAGGTTTCATCAATTATGGCAAAAGATTTAACTCAGGGCAGAATTATGCCTATGTTAATTAAATTCACAATTCCGCTTATACTAGGAAATATATTTCAGCTTACTTATAATGCGGTTGACTCTATTATTGTCGGAAGATTTGTTGGAAAAGAAGCACTTGCTGCTGTTGGAATATGCAATCCAATAACTACACTCATTATTCTTTTCCTTAATGGATTATGTATGGGTGCAAGTATTCTTATGGGTAATTATTTCGGTGGAAAGAAGATGGACACACTTTCCCGCCAGATAAGTACAACTATGATATCAGGTATGATATTTTCATTTGCACTTACACTGATTGCGATAATATTTACAAAACCTATTCTTATGCTTGTTCAGGTTGACAGATCAATTATGACATTAACAACCCAATACTTAAGAATAATCATGTTAGGACTTGTATTTACATTCCTTTATAACTTCTTCTCAAGCACTTTAAGGGCATTGGGAGATAGTGCAACACCACTGTATTTCCTTATCATAAGTGCAGTTTTAAATGTATTTGGTGATCTTTTCTTTGTTGTTGTCCTGAAAGCCGGCAGCAACGGATGTGCAGTTGCAACTGTAGTAAGCGAGGCTCTCTGCTGTGTATTCTGCATGATATATATTAAATTCAAGGTTCCGATTCTTTGTCTTGGCAAGAAGTGGCTTGTATTTGACCGCTCACTGCTTAAGAAAACTATAAGCTACGGCTGGGCATCTGCTATGCAGCAGGCTACTGTACAGCTTGGTAAAATAGGAATACAGGCTATTATTAACACAATGGGTGTTTCGGTTTCAGCCGCATTTGCAGTAGTAAACAGAATTGATGATTACGCATATACGCCAGAGCAGAACATTGCACACGGGATGACAGCAATGATGGCACAGAACAAAGGCGCTGGAAGAGATGACAGAGTAATCAAAGGCTTTAAAGCCGGTATTATTCTTGAGATAATATATGGAATCTTCATATTCTTTGTATGTTTCGTATTTGCAAGACCACTTATGAAGCTGTTCACTTCGGATACTGAGGTTATAAGACACGGTGTAATCTACCTTAAGCTTATCTCTGTAATGTACATACTTCCTGCCATCACTAATGGTATTCAGGGATATTTCAGAGGAATCGGTGACTTAAAGATTACCCTGCTTTCAAGCTTTATCAATATGGGAGTCCGCGTGTTTGCCGCAATTCCACTTGTATTTGCGTTAGGCATGGGAATAGAAGCACTTCCTTTCTCTTATCTTGCAGGCTGGATTGGCATGCTTATTGCGGAAGTGCCTTTGCTTGTTAAGAATTACAGAGCATACACTGCTTCACGCACATAAATACAATATATATAAAAGGGGATAACTATGAATCTTAATAACAGTTTCTTTTTGGGAGTAGAAGATACATTTGCATTAACAGACAGTAATGATATTGTTGTAATAGGTAAAGTTCATGGAACGATCAGAACCGGAAGTACGTTCTATATCAGCAATTTGGGAGATGATGATACCCCTACATCTCTTACCAGTGCTGTTGGACTCGCTATTGACCAGTTACATGTGGATACTGCCACTGATCAGCAAGTTGCTGTCAGGATTGAGATGGGAAGTAAACTTAATATCAAAACAGGCTCTGTACTTTTTACAAGAGATATTATGATCAAAGATGTCCATGAAGCATATATCAGCGCACTTGGTGATGGGTATATAAATTTTAAACATATGAAACTTGAGCAGTCTGATTACGAGAAAATGAGTCTTACTGATCTTGCTGAAGTCAGACGCTTATACAAATGGCTTATAGACAGTAAAAAGGAGCAGCAAACCAAAGAACTTAATGAGTATAACAAACTTGTATTTGATACTATCGGACATCAGATGTGCAATAAAATATTATCATCAAAAGAAATATATACTGTAATTAACAAGAAAACTGGTGAACCCCATATGGTTTCACACACATATAAACAAGATAATAACAGCTTTATAACAACTCCGCCTGATATTATACTTATTACTAAGGCTTATTTAAATCTATGGAAAAAACAGTTTCCTGAAGAGAATTTTGACATAATAAGAATTGATAACGGACAGGATGGTAAAGGAATATATAATTTTCTTGGTAGTACATTTTACCTTAATGGAGCATGCGGCGTAACTGTTCTTTTTAATGATTATTCTATTGATGCCGGCATATTAGTTGAAAAGCCTGATTACAGTAACATTCCGCCTGTTCAGGTTCCTGTAACTAATCCTGATCTTGAAAGATGGCTGCTTCTTATTTCACAATTAGATAACCCGGAAACAGAAGATGAAAAACAGCTTCATTCAATATATCTGAACCATATATTTACTGAACTGGCACATGCGAAATTCATTATTCCTATGAAGGTCAATCAGGATGATATTGATTCTGATGATACCGGAAAAGGGGTTTTTAAAAAGGATTCCCAGATAGCAATTGCTATACGTCCTGGTAAAGAAGAACGCAATGCAGTCAGCATGTTTACAGACTGGAAAAGATTCAGGATGGTATATAAAGAAGATGATGGATGGAATGGTCTTATTCAACCAATATCCGGAATGATTGATTCATTTGATTGTGCCATTAATGCAACAGATCATAATCTTGCCGGTTGTTATATTGACAGGGATTTTTATATTGAACATATTAAACCTGCTGAAACCAAGTAATAAAAAATCCACACAAAGCATAATCTGCTCTGTGTGGATTTTTTTATCTTGTTATTGTTTTATTGTTCTTTCTCATAAGCAACGCACCAATACCTATAAGCAAGACACCGATTACACATCCAGACACTAAAGTAATGAATAATACATTTCCATTAATGCTAAGAGCAGTGCTCCAGTCAGACAGGTTCATATTGCTTATTGAAAGCACCTTCTTTTTATAAAGAATAAACTCAAGAAAATCATCAGCAAAAACGAACCATATAACAGATATTATTATACTTATTCCTGCTCTTATAAGTCCATGGACAGGAAGATATCTGATTACCAGAAATACAAGCCATACACCAAGCATAAGTACCAAAGCTACTGTATAACCATCTTTCATACCTGTAAAACCAGAATGATAATACACTATAAACATGGTAAGGAACAGCCAGAGTGTGTCCCAGGTCATTGTTATAAGAGCTTTCTTGTCACTAAGTACCGGTGGAAGTGACACAAGACATATCACTATCGGAAACAGCACTATTGATATACCAAATACTGTAGGTATAGCCCATAAAAGGAAGTTTCCTCCGCCATTCATCCGGTCAACGAAAAACAATATAAGCATAAGTGATGCAACGCCTGCAAGAATACATTTTAACAGACGGTTATTCGTAGACATAAGCGGAACTACCGTAAGTGCTGCAACAAGCATCATAGAAGCAGTAACAACCGAAAATACGCCTAAACCCATACCAGTTGCAAGCTGTACTATAAATGTAATGACAATCGGCAGCATGAGAATTGCTGCAATCACAACTCCCGCCTTGTATGCTGCATTACGCTCTTTTTTTGCATGTCTTTCAAGTACTCCTTTTGATTCCTTTGCAAGCACTTCATCAACGTTGTTTTCCTGTAATTCATTATATATCTTCTGGCAGTCACTACAGCCTGCCATATGCTTTTCAACAAAGCTGCAGCTTGCTTCACTGCAGGCTTTGTCATAATAAAGGGGCAGTAAGTCCTGCACGATTTCACATTCTTTATTACTCATATCTAATCAATCCTTTCTTTTATTTTCAGTCTGGCCCTATGATAAGTTACTCTGGCCCAGTTCTCAGTTTTTCCAAATACCATTCCAATCTGTGCAAATGTGAGTTCTCCGAAAACTCTCAACTGGAATACTTCCTTATACGGCTCCGGCAGTTCATGAAGAACCATATGAATCCGCAAAGCAGAATCTGTATCTGCAGCTTTATCCGGTAAATCTGGTGTCTGCTGCGGCAAAGTTTCATCAAGTTCAGAAAATTTCTTATTCTTCCTGCACTCATCTATCGCCAGATTCTTTGCAATACTGCACAGCCATGTGAGCTCACCCGCCTTGCCTTCATATTGTCTCCTGGCGGTCATGGCTTTGTAGAAAGTATTCTGTGTTATTTCTTCAGCAAGAGACTGATTCTTTACTATCGTAAACACATAAGAATACACCTGCATATAATAGGAATTGTACAATTTCTCATAATTCAGAACTGGTCACCTCCTTCCGTCTTACATAGGTTAGACGCACGAAATGGATTTTCGTTACAACATTTTTCAAGATATTTTATAGAATTTTTTAAAATGTGTCAAAAAATGTATGCCAAAGGTACAGGCAGATGTGTTATTATACATATTGAATTTGATTCAGGAGAATTAATTATGATTAGAAAAGAACAGCTGCGTCTATACGCAATCACAGATACAAGCTGGCTTAACGGAGCCAGTCTCACTGATGTTGTTGAAAATGTATTAAAAAATGGAGCTACATTTTTACAATTAAGAGAAAAAAATGCGTCACATGAAGAAATTGTTGCAAAAGCAAAAGCAATTAAGCCAATTGCACGAAAATATGGAGTTCCATTCGTTATTGATGATGATGTGCAGGCGGCACTTGAAGCTGACGCTGATGGAGTACATATCGGACAGAGCGACACTGACTATATGACTGCAAGAAGTATTCTTGGAGATAATAAAATTATCGGCATGACCGCCAAAACAGTAGAACAGGCTAAAGAAGCTGAGCGACTTGGTGCTGATTATATCGGAACCGGTGCTGTATTTGGCTCAAGCACCAAGAAGGACGCTGTATACATGCCCCGTGAACGACTGATTGAGGTTGCAGGTTCAGTTAGCATTCCTGTAGTTGCGATAGGCGGTATTGATTACGACAACTGCAGTGAGCTTGCAGGCACAGGGATTGACGGAATTGCTGTTGTTTCAGCTATATTTGCTGCTGATAATCCAGGACTTGCTACGAAAGAGCTTTACTTAAAGACTGGCCGTGTATTAAATTATCACAGGGATTTCATATTTGACATGGACGGAACTATTCTTGATTCTATGCCTTACTGGAGAAATGTTTCCAAGGAATACGCCATGCAGTATGTAGACAAGCTGCCTGACGACTTTGACGAGCGTACTTATGTAATGGACCTTGATGAATGTTCTGCTTATTTCTGTGATGAATTAGGCATAAACACTGATGCAGCAACTATGAGGCAGACTGCTGTGGATATTATGACAAAACATTACAGCACTGATATTCCTGCTAAAGACGGCATGCTTGAATTAATAAGACGTGAACATGAAGCTGGCTCTTGCATGTGCATATTTACAAGTTCTGACAGAGACTGTGTTGACGCCGCGCTGAACCGCCTTGGAATAGCTGACTGTTTTAATAACATTTTTACAGTATATGACATTCCATATAACAAAAAGGATCCGGAAAGCTACAAGCTTATCGCTGAAAAAATGCATTTTAAACCGGAAGATACATGGGTATATGAAGATGTTCTTCATGGCATTGAATCAGCCAGACAGGGTGGATTTAAGATATGTGCTGTATATGATGAGGATTCTAAGAAGCATTGGAACGAAATCTGCGCACTTGCAGATGAAATAAGAGATATAAGAAATGATTGAGGATTAGTAATGAAGAAAAAAGTTGTTGTCGGCATGTCAGGGGGAGTTGATTCCTCTGTTGCCGCTTATCTATTAAAGGAACAGGGCTATGATGTAATAGGTGTGACTATGCAGATATGGCAGGACGATGCAACAGAAACCGCTGAGAACGGCTGCTGCGGTATCAGTGCTGTTGATGATGCAAGGCGTGTTGCAGGTCAGCTTGACATCCCATATTATGTAATGAATTTTAAGAATGAGTTCAAATGTAATGTAATCGATTATTTTGTTGACGAATATAAAAAAGGCCGTACACCTAATCCATGTATTGCCTGCAACCGTTATGTAAAGTGGGAATCTCTTCTTAAGAGAAGTCTTGAAATAGGAGCAGATTACATTGCAACAGGACACTATGCAAGAATCCACCAGCTTCCTAATGGCAGATACACTATATGCAATTCGGTAACTGCCAGGAAAGACCAGACCTACGCGCTTTATAATCTTACACAGGATCAGTTATCACACACAATCCTTCCTATTGGTGATTATACTAAGGAACAGGTCCGTGAAATTGCTTCTAAGATCGGTATTACTGTTGCCAAGAAGCCTGACAGTATGGAAATATGCTTTATTCCTGATAATGACTATGCAGGATTTATAACACGTGAAACAGGCTATTCTTCTGTTCCCGGTAATTTCATTGATGTCAATGGCAATGTAATTGGAAGACATCAGGGTATAATACACTACACAGTAGGTCAAAGAAAAGGTCTTGGACTTGCCCTTGGAAAGCCGGCATTTGTTGTTGCTATACGCCCTGAAACCAACGAGGTTGTAATCGGTGATAATTCAGATGTGTTCTCACCTAAGCTTTATGCCAACAACCTTAATTTCATGGCGATACCTTTCCTTGAAGGTGAAATGCGTGCCAAAGGTAAAATCCGTTACAGCCATGAGGGTGCAATGTGTACAATAAGAATGTTTGATGAGAATACTCTTGAATGTACATTTGACGAGCCTGTTCGTGCCGTAACCCCAGGTCAGGCGCTTGTATTATATGACGGGGACAATGTACTTGGCGGCGGAACTATTATTTAATCATTTTATTTAATTAATAAGGACAATTTTATGGAAAGACTTATATATATGGATAATGCAGCAACTACATCAACTGCGCCAGAAGTTGTATCTGCAATGTTTCCTTTTTTTACAGAATATTACGGCAATCCTTCTTCTGTATATAATTTTGCCCAGAAAAGCAAGATGGCTATTGAAGACGCAAGGGAAATTATAGCAGACAGTATTGGTGCTGCTAAAAGTAATGAAATATATTTTACAGGCGGTGGAAGTGAGTCCGATAACTGGGCTTTAAAGTCAGCTGCATTTGGACTTAGAGATAAAGGCAACCACATAATAACAACTAAGATAGAGCATCATGCAATTCTTAATACATGTGCATATCTTGAAAAGAATGGATATGATGTAACTTACCTTGATGTCAACAGTGAAGGCTTTGTTTCATTAGAAGATGTCGAGAATGCCATCACCGACAAAACAATTCTTATAAGTGTTATGTTTGCCAACAATGAAATCGGAACAATTGAACCAATCCGAGAAATAGGTGAGATTGCTCACAGACATGGCATTCTTTTTCACACTGATGCAGTTCAGGCTATGTGTCATGTTCCAATTAATGTCACAGAGATGAATATTGACCTGTTAAGTGCAAGCGCACACAAATTCCACGGTCCTAAAGGCGTCGGTTTCATGTACATGAAGAATACCGCTAAGTTAGATCCTTTCATCCATGGCGGGGCACAGGAGCGTGCAAGACGAGCAGGCACTAGCAATGTACCAGGCATTGTCGGCATGGGACAGGCTGTAAAGCTTGCCTTAGGTACACTTGATAAAGATACACATACAATTATTAATATGCGTAATTATATTGTTGACAGGATTCTTGGTGAGATTCCTGACGTTACTTTTGATGGACCGGAGATTGGCAGCCTGAAGCGTCTTCCGTCTAATATGCATTTCTGCTTTAAAGATGTTTCTGGAGATTCTTTACTTATAATGCTTGATATGCAGGGAATATGTGCTTCCAGCGGTTCGGCATGTGCCGCAGGGTCAATAGACCCTTCGCATGTACTTCTTGCCATAGGTAAAAATAGCGATGAAGCTAAAGGTGCATTAAGATTAAGCATAGATAAGGATTTAACCAAAGCAGATGCTGATTACGTTATAGATGCCCTGAAAGCTGCAGTTGTAAGACTTCGTGGTTAATTGGAACAATATTTGGCTATGTAAAATATATTATCTGCACGTATTTCGTACTAAAATACTACTGATTCCTAATTTAGTATGTCATTATGATAACTAATGTCTTAGTTATGTTTAATAATGCCTACTAAATTGAGGATTCAATTTATTTTAGTATGTCATTTTCAACATTCATGCTCAATCCGCATGGTATTTCCTTTCAAAACTACCTACTAGACGTATACAAATCTCTCGTTTAGTATGTATCCGTTTACAATTATGGCTTAATTCATGATTAGTTCATATGAAAATACATACTATTTTGTTATTCATTCAGGTTTTAGTCGGTTTTTCTTGCAACAGAAATAAACACTCAGTAAGAATCCCCAATAAATACCCAATTTTCCAATAATAACAGCTTAATAATAAAAATTTTTTCAAAAATTCATACAAACCTATTGACATAGTAGGGATAAGGGTTTATATTATCATCAACATCAAGAAAGCAATACATTTTTAAAATAAATTAAAAAGGATGGTAATTAATTATGGCAAAGAAATCTTATTCAGAAAGAAATTTAAAGTTTGAAACATTACAGCTTCATGTAGGACAGGAACAGCCTGATCCAGTAACTGATGCTAGAGCAGTACCTATTTACCTTACATCATCATATGTATTCCATAACAGCCAGCATGCTGCTGACAGATTTGGTCTTAAGGATGCAGGTAACATCTACGGACGTCTTACTAATCCAACAGAGGATGTATTTGAGAAGAGAATCGCAGCACTTGAGGGTGGTGTAGCAGCACTTGCAGTTGGTTCCGGTGCAGCAGCTTTAGCTTATGCTTTCCAGGCACTTGCTCATGCAGGAGATCACATAGTAGCAGCTAAGAACATCTATGGTGGAACATACAACCTTCTTGCACATACACTTCCAGATTACGGAATTGAAGCTACATTCGTAGATCCATTTGATTATGATGCTATCGAAGCAGCAATCAAGCCAAATACTAAAGCTGTCCAGATCGAGACACTTGGAAATCCTAATTCAGAAGTTGTTGATATTGAAAGAATCGCTAAGATTGCACATGCACACAACATCCCACTTGTTGTTGATAACACATTTGCAACACCTTACCTTGTAAGACCGATCGAATATGGTGCAGATATCGTTGTTCATTCCGCTACCAAGTTCATCGGCGGACATGGAACAACTCTTGGTGGTGTAATCATTGATAGTGGTAAGTTTGACTGGGTAGGAGCAGCTGATAAGTTCCCATGGCTTGTTGAGCCAAATGTATCATACCACGGTGTAAGCTTTGCAAAGGATACAGCACCTGCTGCATTCGTTACATATATCAGAGCTATCCTTCTTCGTGATACAGGAGCTACAATTTCTCCAATTCATTCATTCATCTTCCTTCAGGGACTTGAAACATTATCACTCAGAGTTGAGAGACATGTTGAGAATGCATTAAAGGTTGTTCAGTACTTAAAAGATCAGCCATTAGTTGAAAAGGTAAATCATCCTTCAATTTCAACAAATCCAGAACAGCAAGAACTTTACAAGAAGTATTTCCCTAACGGCGGTGGTTCAATCTTCACATTTGAAATCAAGGGTGGCGCTGCTGAAGCACAGAAGTTCATTGATAACCTTGAGTTATTCTCACTTCTTGCTAATGTTGCGGATGTTAAGTCATTAGCAATACACCCGGCAAGCACAACTCATTCAGAATGCAACGAAGCTGAGCTTCTTGATCAGGGAATCAAGCCTAATACAATCAGACTTTCAATTGGTACAGAAAATATTGATGATATCATTGAAGATCTTGATGAAGCATTCAAAGCATTACAGTAATATGCCATAAGAATCCTTTTCGGTATAATATATTTACATCAGGGGATAACTGTCCGTTTTATACGGGCAGTTATTTTCTTTACATAATCAGATAATGCTGATAAAATATATGCATAATATGTTAATCGTGAATGTGTAGGAGGAAAATAATGTTTTGTCAATTATTTGGTAAATACTTAATCGAAAAAGATGTTCTGGACAGTGCTTCTTATAACTCTATAATGGAAAAGCTTTCTGACTCAAGAGCCAGACTTGGAGTCCTTGCTGTAGCTGATGGTATAATCACAGAAAGCCAGGCTGATGAAATTAACCATCTGCAGACAACTACAGATGCCAGGTTTGGTGAAATAGCTGTTGACGAAGGTTATATGACCAAGGAACAGCTAAATATTCTTCTTAATAAGCAGGGAAGTGCTTATGCAGTATTTTTATCAGTTATGTCTGAAACAGCTGGCATAACAGCAGCCAAAGTTGATGAATTACTCAGGAATTTCCAGAAAGAACTTGGTTTTACAGATGCAGATATGGATAGTCTGAAGAATGATGATTTAGAGCAGATTGTACCAATTTTTGCGTTTTCTTCAAAGTCTTATGTAACAGATATCTGCCGCCTTGCATTAGCTAATATTGAACGATTCGTAACATCTGATTTTTATATTGACAAGATTAGACACATATCACAGCTTGAATACAGATGTCTGGCTGGCCAGAGACTAGAAGGAGATCTTGATGTAATAATAGGATTTGCATCTGATGGTGAATCACAGGCTATTATTGATATTGCCAATGGTTTTGCAAAAAGTAATGTCTCTATGTTAGGAATAGAGGTTTATGATGCTGTTGGAGAATTTACTAATTGCATCAGCGGACTTTTTGCCACAGCACTTTCTAAAAAAGGAAGTAAACTTGAAATCACTCCACAATTTGCTTACGAGAATCAGTTTGCCAAGGGTGATGCTTATGTC
>CAKRIN010000039.1 GCA_934343805.1 uncultured Lachnospira sp. | reverse complement strand
AATGCCCATAATTCATCATCATGGATCGGGTAACGAAGCAGTTCCAGCGCGATTTCTTTCTTTCTGGCATAGTTCTGTATGACAGCAAAAATATTGTCCTTGATAATAGAATTACCGACATACTCTGCCGAAAACTGCCTGACAACAGATTGAATTTCATCAAATTTCCTGTTTTGGCTTACAAAGAGACTATCTTCCAGAACCGTACTCATCACTTATCCTCCCAAGGCTGCTCCATCTTTTGGCCATTCTCGAACACCCTGGTATGAAACAGAATCATGTCGGACAGTTCATCTGCAAGCTGGATTCCCTTTCTTGCTTCCTCTGTTTTAACGCGCCCCATAAACGCATGAATTACGCTTGTGTCCATCGGCTTTTCCGGCATCTTCATCAGAGAATCCATCGACACATGAAGATATTCAGAAATCTTATGAAGTTCAATCGCGTTGATTGCTCTAGCACCATTCATGATTTTGCTCATTGTCTGCCTGGAGACTCCGATTCCTTCCGCCAGATCAACTTGCTTTTTGTTTTCTTTTTTCAGTTCAGCCTGAATGTTATTTGCAATTATCATATTTACATCCAGCATATAATCACCTCCTTCTTGTACTTGTATTATACGCTCTCTCCGTCCAAAGCATCAACTATTTGGAAACTATTTATTGTTATTTCATTGTTTTGTTTCTGATTTGGTTACAAAATAGAGTGACAGTTCCTTATATACTCCTCTCACTCTCCGAAATAAGTCCGCCTTACTCAAACACCCGACATACACTCGGTAGCTCTCCACGTCCCCGACATCATACCGTTTCCCCAGCATCATGAACGCGTGCATCGGCGACTGCCGGCTCAGCCACGCCGCATAGCTTCCCTAGAGCGTCCGCGCAGCTTCCCGCGGCCAATGCTTCCGAAATCCGCTTCACGTCCTCCCAGCGATAAAAATATAACGGAGGCATAGCGAGATGCCCCTTCTGCACCTTCGACCTCTCCCCATACGACGTAATCGGATCCGCGTCCTGCAGTTCGTGACCGTCCGCGGGCGCAAACCGCAGGAACTACGGCTTAAAGCGATACCTTCCTTTTCCTATCCCCTTCACAGGTTCAATAATTCCACACACTTTCATTTTCTTGATCAGTACAGATGCCGGAGAACTGGTTATCTTCAAAACGTCCATAACATCCTGGCGGCTAAATATATGCTCTAACTGAAACGCCCTATACAGGTTCAACATATTCTTCCCGGTCTTTCCTTTGATATTATTTTCTTCAAGTATCAGCTCATACGGAAATCGCTCTTTTGTACAATATGCATCCTCTTGAATGTCCTGTTTTTCGCCCCAAATGTCCTGTTTTTCGCCCCCGATGTCCTGTTTTTCAGATTCAATGTCCTGTTTTCTATCAGTTTTTTTCTAGGCTGCTTATAATAGCTCTCTATAAGATGTTTAGCTTCATCTATCGATATTTTTCCTTCAATATGTTGATATGCTGTTTCCCTCAGATACTCCGATGTTTCGAGTCCATCAGCTTTTTGCAGACCTATTGCTGTTTGCCAGGCATATCCCTTCTCTCTTTCTCCCGGTTCCCGGCTTCGTAAATACTCTTCAAATGGGTCATGCGTGATATCCTTCATCCTTCATCTCCTTTAAACAAGCACTTCCCCATCACTCCTTTTAACAGGGACTGGATTTAATATCATAATTTTTCATATTTTAACATGCTTCGATCTCTATTTGCACCGAATTATTCCCCGACGTCATACCGTTTCCCCGGCATCACAAACGCATGCATCGGCACCTGCCGGCTCAGCCACGCCGCGAAGCTTCCCGGAGCGTCCGCGCCGCATCCCGCGGCCAATGCTTCCGGAATCCGCTTCACGTCCTCCCGGCGATAGAAATAAAACGGCGGCACAGAGAGATGTCCCTTCGGCACCCTCGGTGCCCGCTCTCTCCTGCGGGCACCGGCCTCCATCCTCTTTATTCTTTACTCGCCTTCACCTCTCCGTATTCGAGTATATCCGCGATTCTTTCGCATGCGTGTCCGTCACCATACGGGTTCGCTGCGTGCGACATCTTCTCGTACTCTTCCTGGTTATCGAGGAGCTTCGCAAACTCGTTATAGATTACCTCCTCCGAGATTCCGACCAGCTTCAGCGTTCCCGCCTTGATGCCCTCCGGACGCTCGGTGGTATCACGCATCACCAGTACCGGCTTGCCGAGTGACGGTGCCTCCTCCTGGATTCCGCCGGAATCCGTGAGGATCAGGTAGCTATGATGCATGTAGTTATGGAAGTCCAGCACATCCAGTGGTTCAATGATTCGGATCCGATCATCATCACCGAAGACTTCATGTGCTGCCTGCCGTACCACTGGATTCATATGAATCGGATAAATCGCGCGCACATCATCATGCTCATCGAGCACTCTCTTGATGGCTCTGAACATGTTATGCATCGGCTCACCGATGTTCTCTCTTCTATGTGCGGTAATCGTAATCAGACGCTTCCCCTGCGCCCACTCGATATTCTCATCCGTATACGACTCTCGCACCGTCGTCTTCAGCGCATCGATCGCCGTATTTTCAGTCACCCAGATCTTCTCCGGATCCTTCCCCTCCTTCAGCAGATTCGCCTTGCTGAGCTCCGTCGGCGCGAAGTTATACTGACTGATGATGGAAACCGCCTGACGGTTAAACTCCTCCGGATACGGCGAGAAGAAATCGTAGGTTCTTAAACCAGCCTCCACATGTCCTACCGGAATCTGCATATAGAAGCAGGCCAATGCTGTCACAAATGTAGTTGATGTATCACCGTGAACCAGCACTACATCTGGCTGAACCTCCTCGAGCACGCCTTTAATCTTATTCAGAATATTCGTCGTAACATCAAACAGCGTCTGCTTATCCTTCATGATGTTCAGATTATAATCCGAAAAAACATCATCTCTATATTCATATTATGAAGCTTGGTCCCACTTATTTCTTATCTTTACAGTCCTCTTCATCCTGAGAGAATTGAAGATGTTTCGTGCCTTGTATAGCGTCTGCATAATATTCATCGTCTCTTTTTGTACTTAGCTCCGCTGTCCCAAGAACCATACTTTCATCCATCGGTCCACTTTTTCTGCACGCCTCAAGTGTTTTTCTAATATCTTCTTTATCTGACATTGTTTCTTCCTTCTTTCTTTTATACGCCTATAAAAATGCTAACCACTGCAAGAGAAATTAACACCACCATGCTCACGGAAAATAATCCAATGCAATTGTTAAATGATGTATACTTCTTTTCCAAAATTGCATTATTATAATTTGTATTTTGAATGTAAATTCTTCCGATAAATCTTACCGCTGTCGTATTCTTTTCATCTGGTAGACCTCCAGTTAATAAAATCTTAGCATCTAACCGCCCGAATCTCATGCTTCTTAATAGATTGACCAAAATAAGAAGCATCATAACATTACTTACAATAGCTATAACAAGTAAAATGACATAAATTATTATGCCCCACAATTCCCTTATCGTTTGAGGTAAATTCACATTTCCTGTTTTTTCAATTTGTGTTGTCAATAGGACAAATATAAATGCGCAAGCCGCCAATAAAATGTAAACCTTATTTTCTAGCTTCTCTGCACGTGTTACACAATAATCATATTCCGCTTTTATTGCATCAAAACATATAGAAGCACTCGATTCTTCATTATTTGTTGTGTCTATCTCCGCATCATTTACTTCCACATGATATATTTTGCCGTCAACTTTCACATTATATTTGCTCATTCCTTCACTTCACTTTATTATTACAATTTCAGCTCTCAGCTGATCCTAAGATCGTTGCCTGCTGCTCACCACGGAGAGATATGTGATTATCAGATCAACAAGATCCACAATCTCCTGTGACCTCAGTATATCACAGATCGTAAGCGCTCAGTGTTACCTGAGCGCACTAAATTACTAATTTACTAATTTACTATCGTGATACCTTTGTCTTTATGAGGCCTGGCCCCAATGTCCTTCAGAAACACCTGAAAATCGAATTCGTCTTCAAAAATTTCCATTCGACGGATTACACGTGCCATTAGATGATACGTTGCACCGGGAAACCACTCTCTACATTGTCTAGCTATGGCATCGATGACCTCCTTCAATCAGAGTTCATTACAGGGGCGGGGAAGATAAACAGAAAACTCAATTTATGAATATCAGAGCATGAACCATCCATCGGACGGATTCAATGGAGATTCTTTAATATGAGCTGATTCTACTTCTCCAAATATATTATTTGCGTCTTAATCTATATGTTCATCACTATATATCCGCCGCAGAGAGCTGCTCTCGGAAATGTAAGAAAAACAGTCTCGCGCGGCAGAAGAATAGTAAAAGTCTTATGCGCCCTCTAATTTGCCGAGGCCTGATCCCCTAGCCTCATGACCTTCTATATCAATGGTAAAGGTGCCTTGTTCATGAATTCTCTGAACTCATTTACTGTCATATTCATCTTCGCTGCTGCTTTTTCAATAGTCAGAGAACCATCCTCAACCAAGTCAATCAGTGTAAGAATTTTCCCCTCAAAAAGGCTTTCGTTTCTTAAGTCTTCCATCTGCTTACACACTTCGCTCACTCCTTTCGGATTTTCTTTAAGATACCTTGTTTTCTCTGCCAAAAGTGGAAATGACATATGATCAGCTTCTGTACAATTAAAATCATGCATCAGTCTGCCAATGTCTGAATCTCCACGATAATTACCATTCACATACAGGATGTGAGTTCCATCATTAAACGGCTGTCCTATAGTGGTGATTATGTTCTGAATAGAATATATCGACTGATTCTCTCCGTAATAATCATTTTCAGTGATAAAAATCACATATGTATCAGGAAGTTTACTAAAGTCGTCACCCGCATCAAGATTTTCTACATCCATCATACTTGAGTGGTAACGAGCACGATGAGGATCCGCACCTATATCCGTTCTTTGTACCTCTATATCATACTTTTTCCCATCTGCATCTGTTCCATATGCATCAAGCAAAACTGACTTTGCGCCTGTAACACGTTTCAAGTCAGCCTGAGTATCACAAGAAATAAGCTTTAAATCATTCTTACCCGTGATAATACGTAATACCAGTTCGACTAAAGGAAGATCATTTCTGAAAAGGCATCTCATGAATGTATCATCAATAGGCCGGAATCCCCGCAGTCGTTGTAAATCCTCCTGATGATGTCGTCTCTTTCTCTCTTCTTGTGTTTCTACCATTGGCATCACCTCCTTATATCTAACGGAGTCTAATACTACTAAGTTGATTAAATCATACTCTTAATTCGCTTTTTCATCAACTGGCTATCTCCAGGATGCTTTCCAGCCCGTTGCATCAGTTGATTACTTCGCCACTGCATTATCGAGGAAATTCACATTGATGTAAAATATAACCAATAGAAAATTTGAATCCTCTTATATCTTCTGTTATTTTAGTTTAACACTGCTGCTTTTTTTCGTTCGCTCACATCATTTCTAATGTTAATCAATAAGGACCTGCCGGTAATCACATTATTAACAACTGCCTTTGCTAAGTTCATTGCATTTATGTGCTGCTGATCATAACTACAATGGACGTCATATACAAATTTTATAGCCTTCACTTTTATGCTAATACTATCATATTCCACAAAAGCATTGTCAAATTTCTCCACATGAGTTAGGTTTTTTCCTTCGTCTCTACTTGGCAACTCATTTATAAATGTCTCTAATGAGCATTTGTGCTCGTCCGCCTGTCCCTTATTTGCAACTACAAAAGTACAATCTGATCTTCCATGAATGACTGAGATGTTCTCAGCTGTAACTCCATTAGTATTTGCCCACTCCAAATCCACGTATAGTGTAGGGCGAACATTGGTTACGCTATGTATGATGTATTTTATGTATATATCTTTAATGCAACCTTCCCAATCGCTCTCCAATGGTTCACGGATTTGCATTAATTGAATTCCATACATCTTAGCCACATTTATCGCGCCAGTCTGAAACCCATTTCTTGATGCAAAGATACCTTGAATGTCGTTTCCTATATCCAAAAGAGTGGAACGAAAAGCTTCAATCTTCTCTGCAGTAACCGGATTTTTATAGTCCTTGCATTCAACCGCCACTCTGTATGTTACTGTGCCATATGAAAATTGCCAATAAACATCAATCTGATGTTCTCGACTAATCCCCTTCAATTTGACATCGTGTTGCACTATAACATTGCTCAAGCCATCGTTTGCATTCAGCACCTTGTACACATCTTGAACAAATCGTTCGTATTCTTCTCCTTGTTTAGACATAATGATATCCTCGCTGTACCACAATCTTATATATTAGTTTACGTATTATTCTTCACATCTCAACCACCCTCTAAGGTCGTTGCCTGCTGCTCACCGCGTAATCGAGGTGTGATTATATCCGGCTCCCCATCCTTATTCTTAAATCGCCTTCATCTCTCCGTATTCCAGTATATCCGCGATTCTTTCGCATGCGTGTCCGTCTCCATACGGGTTCGCAGCGTGCGACATCTTCTCATACTCTTCCTGGTTATCGAGGAGCTTCGTAAACTCGTTATAGATCACCTCCTCCGAGGTACCGACCAGCTTCAGCGTTCCCGCCTTGATGCCCTCCGGACGCTCGGTGGTATCACGCATCACCAGTACCGGCTTGCCGAGTGACGGTGCCTCCTCCTGGATTCCGCCGGAATCTGTAAGGATCAGGTAGCTAGGGTGCATGTAGTTATGGACGTCCAGCACATCCAGCGGTTCAATGATTCGTATCCGATCATCGTTACCGAAAACTTCATATGCTGCCTGCCGCACCACCGGCCGACCTACATCCCTTCAAACACCCGACATACACTTCGGTAGCTCTCCACATCCCCGACGTCATACCGCTTCCCCAACATCACGTACGCGTGCATCGGAACCCTTCACACCTTCTCAAAGAACGTATCCGGTTTCTCCGGGGTGAATATTTCGTTGCATGTCATCACGGTGACGAGATCCTCCGTATCCGACAGGTTAATGATATTATGTGTCCATCCCGGGATCATATACACGGCCTCGATCCGATCGCCGGACACCTCGAACTCGACGGTCTAGCCGGTCACGATGTTCCGCTCCTGAATCAGTCCATGCCCATGCACCACGATGAACTGCTCCCACTTCGAGTTATGCCAATGCTGGCCCTTCGTGATGCCTGGCTTGCTGATGTTGATGCTGACCTGCCCACAGTCCTCCGTGTGCATCAGCTCCGTAAACGACCCCCGCTGGTCCACGTTCATCTTCATCGCATACTTGAACTTCTCCGCCGGCAGATACGACAGATACAGACTGAACAGCTTCTTCGCGAAAGATCCCTCCGGGCACTTCGGCATCATCAGGCTCACCGGCTGCTTGAACTCCTTCAGCAGCGCCACGATCTCTCCGATCGTCACCTTATGCGTCACCGGCACGCAGCAGTTAAATAAGTGGTCAATAGTGTTTTGAAGTTATTTCTCAATCTCAAACTCATTTCTGCTTCCGTTACTCCGGCACACTCACATAAATAACGATAGATTCGATCTTGAAATTCCAGTGAATATGTTGTTCGCATTCCTGTTGTAAAAGGAGCATCGCTTTCAAAAAGGACTCGATCGAGCGGTATATTACCAATGATTTTTCGACCATTGGCACTGTTTAGCATCTGATGATTGATTGAGAAATAATATCCCCGAGACAGTGCTTCATCCATTACTGATATCGAGCCACTATACCAATGCATTATAACATTACAATCAGATAAGTTTTTCAACAGCTCAAGAGTTCTCTTTTCTGCCTGCCTCGAGTGCACCGTCAATACTTTATTCTTTTCACGGCTACACGATTGAACAATGTGTAAAAAAATTTGATCTTGTATTGCTCGATTAATACTATCCTTTGTTGAATAATCAAGTCCAATTTCTCCCACGAATCGTGTGGTTGAGATGTAACGATCAAATTTTTCTATTTGATAGGCATATTGCTGTGCTAACTCAGGGTGAAACCCCAAAGCGCATTTAACAAATTTCCTTCCATCATTCAAATGAAGATACCTCTCATATAAATCTGGCAAATTTGTAACAGCAATTGTATATGATCCCGATTCCTCAATGTAGTTAAGCACCTCGTTTCGATCTTTATACAGATCAAAATGCATGTGCGTGTCCATTTTAAACTTTGTCATTTTATTGAATCCATGTAATTCTGCAATTCCTGCATTCCTCGAACATATAGAGATGCAAATTCATTAATATTTCTCTCTATAGGACCATTCATCTGTATCGTAAGAAACGCCTGCTCGGGTTTGAATTTTGATAATCCAAGATTATAGGAGTTTCTTATCATAGTCGCATTAGGCCCGGAAGTAAACTGCCTATCTCGATAGGAGCTCGGATCTTGAATGCCTGCGCGCAAAATTGCCGCTTGTCTGATAACACACGGAAGGCAATGTCCGCAGTGTCTCGCTTCTGTTTCAGAATACATTCTGCCTATATCTGGATGGGAACACGACATAGTATGAGCAAGATTCTCAACCATAAATTCATGGTCTTTGCACTCTAGAAGCATTTCACCTTTGGTCTTGAACTGATAAGGATTTTTAAAGCTTATTCTCAGCCCTAGATTATCCAAAAGCTTTTGAAATTCATTCATGTAAAATGGATGCGTCGTTCTTGTACTACTGGTTCCGATGCGAGAATATGTACTCGGAATATTAAGAGAAATCAGTCCATTTTCCGGAATAATAAGATCAATCGGCTTGCCTTGAGCTGAAGCTAACACAACTGCATGTGCAAAAAACATGAACGATCTTGATCTGGTAGTATCTTCAATACCGCCTACAGCTTTAGCGTAAAATTGGCAAAAATCTCTGCTTTCTAAAGCATAACGACTAACAAATGCATCTTTTAAATAATCCTGATACTCTTTGGTCCCTTTGCCACCACCATAATGGCTAACGAATAAAGTCTTTTTCAAAGGGGATTCTGTAAGCAAATCGATTGCGCCAATAAACGAATCTAATCCGCCAGAAAACATGCATACCTGGTCATAAGATTTTTCAGTTTCATTCTTTTTTCTATTTCTATGAGCTATTTCATAATCGGTAAGTTCTCTTTTCCTAAAGTGAAATCTCCAATGATCTCCGGTTAGAAAAGAAATCATTTCCTCCAGTAATTGAGTATTTTCATCGAATACTTCTTTGTTGAGGACCGGTACGTTAAGAATGTATTCTCTACTCCAAGCATCTTTCGAATCCTCTCGTTTATATAATCTATCAGCTGCAAACACTGCAAAGGAAAGATATAAGAGATCTAATGCCCTAGTGTCATACCATAAAGGATATCGATCCTTCAATGACCAGAAAGTATATGTAAAGGTATCACTTTGAGAAAAATCGATCACTTTATCACAACCATCGCCGACAAAGGAATCTTCCGAATCGTTCTTAAACGTTATAATCATACTATTCCCTCCAATACCATCAAGCACCGTTCTAACAATGCTGATACTGCATCATTTATATCAGCATTTATCAAGGTTCCGTGATTATCGTATTCGACATCCACTACTGCTTCTATTATACCCTTCAACTCTTTTTCCCGCTCACATGCTGAAGTGACATCCTCCATATATTGCTCAATACGACATTCCAAATCTTTCATAACAGATGCCCAAATATATTCTGTCAAAAATGACTTCATAGCATGATCCATGACATCTAATGGCATTTTATCCACACAAGAGAAATCCCTATTATTTTCTTTAACATACTCGTATATGTTGCAAATAGCAGCCTGTGAAGCTTGACGTGCAACTATATCTTCCTTTGCTTTGGCTGCTGGAGCTATTACATTTATCAGATGAGAAAAAATTTCACCAACACTTCGTCCCTCGTACTGAATTCCTAATTGTTGGAGTGTTACATAAATGCCATCAGCTCGAATTCCTATAAAAAATCCGCCGATGCTTTTGGCAGCACGAATACTGGAGGGTGAATTGGAGATCATGCGTTTCGCCCCACCATTGGCTCGGATTGCCTGGCGAATAATATGCCCAGCGCTTCCATGCGTTCCACCACTGGTAATATACTTTGACATATCGGTCTTCACCGTTTTCCAGGTTACTGATTGTACTTGATCCTGTCCTTGCTCTTCGTAATCCGAAGGAAGTAATGGATTTCTATCGTTATTTCCGCGAAATATACTTGATGTTCCCATTCGTATCCTCTATATTAATGCAGTTATTAAAGGCCGTTTCCAAGTTGGCATCAGTTATTCCCCATATCTTTGAAATCTCCTGCATTTCCGATTGCAATCCAGATTTTTCAGCAAAATTTGCCAAATAAACCATGCAAGAAGTGGATAATGCTGACGCCGAAAATGTTTTTATATACTCTAGCGCAGACACATAACGCGATTCATCGGAGAGAGCGAAAGATACAAAGGCTTTTATATGCATTGTATCAACCTTGGTGTCCTTGTTTATTTTCACGGCCATAGCTTCCAAAATAATACCTGCTTCAGCTTCTGAAACAGTTGTCTTCAACGCCTCAGTAATTTTTACATCTGATTTAGACATCAATGCATCCAGAACACGTTGCGCTTCAGGTGACAAATTAACAGAAATCCTACTGATCTTCTCATCAAGCGAGGTTCGAGCAAAGTACAAGTATGGATTCAAGGTATTTCCTTGTTCTGCTAACAGCGGTTCAATTCCAAGCCATTTCATCAACCACTCATCTTTTACCCAATTCTTAAGCCTTAGTGTTTCACAGGATTTTGCATCTGGATTTGATTCTAATATACTGAGCTCCTTAGACAATTCGTTATTGACTGCTAATTCAGCAAAGACATTAAAAGCTGCCGGACGTATATATTCCAGCATCATCAGTTTCGCGAGAATCTTGCGATTCAGGCTTGCATGTTTGTACTCAGCCATTTTCATACGCATATCTAATGTATTTAAGAAACGCTTTATTTGTCTCGGATTACCATGCAAGCCATTAGATAATACCTCTGCAAGCTGACGGGCTATTGATAAACCTAATCCCCAATTAACCTGATCATCGGGGCTATCCAGGATCATTCCATTTACTTTTTCAAGTGGAGAAGAACCAAAATTATCCATTCTTGCTACTTTTATTTCTCGCTGAAACTGTTCAAAGGATTGCGTGCTAACATCAGCAGACAGCAACAAAGAAGCGATGTAAACCTCAGTTTCATCTATATCCATCCGAGGAATATGTATTGGATACTGAACCAGTTTTTCAAGATACTCCTTACCGATGTCTATCTGAATACCCTCAATATCCTTGAATTTACTCTTCACAGCATAAGAGATGTGCCTTTCATCAGCGCCAATAACAAAAGCCACATTACCCGTAAACATGAATAACTTCATTGCCTCTAAAGTATCCAAAATAGTATCTTCACGACAACGATCAAGTTCATCAATGAAAATAGCTAATCTATCTATTTTGCATTCGGTTAAAAGCTCTGCAAATTTTTTCTGAAATTCACGTATATCATCTCTTAGAGATTTATCATTCAGCTCATCTTTTACTACTTGTAAGATGCTACTCTTATCTGATGACGGATCAATTTTTCCAGCCAACTCCGGAACTTTTGTTTGAACCATAGAAATGACAGCGTCTGTAGTCAAACCCATAAGTGCTCCCACTCCGCCTGTTAGAAGCCAGTTGGTCCCAAATTTAACAGCCTTTTGCGCAAGTTGAAGTTTATCAACACTTTTATAGAGCCCGGAAATAATTTTCTTTCCTTTGTCTGTAAGTTTCATTTCCTCGTCAATAGCATCAAGGATACTGTTCAACAGGGCTGATTTTGCATCACTGTAACTCTCAAACAGCCAACCATTAAAAATTAAACATTTTGTCTTTTTTTCTTTTTCCAGCTTCTTAATACACATGTGCATCAAACTGGATTTTCCACTTCCCCAATCCCCATAAACGCCAATACTTGCAGGTAAAAGACTATCATCGCATATAATATCCGCAAGGATATTAACCATATATTCATAATCGAGATAATCGATCTCGGTCTCACTATCTTTCCACATATTAATATGCTCCCTTCTCATATATTCCCGGGACTTGGCCACTTTCGCTCGTCCCCATGCGCCTTGACAAAAACACGTATTTCTTTTAGAGGTTTTTATTATCGTCAGCTTTTTCCGTTTTCGTTACATTTTCTATCATGTCAACAACTACGGCATTAAGCTGTGTGGCGTCTTGTGCGGATATGACCGGACGCCCGGTATCCTTTTCGATATCCTGTCGAACCTGCCCGGCATACCTGCCGCCTCGACGAGCAATCTTCTGACTTTCAGAAAAGCCCTCCGGCTGATGTACTTTTGACAATTCTGTTGTTGTCGCCTCTGCCAGCATATTCAGAACTATCTCCATCGTACTCATGTTATCACGAAGATTTTCTTTTTTAAGACCCTTCAGCTTTTTATATTGCCGAGTAGTCATACCAGACCAAGCTTTCGTAATCTCATCGGTGAGAATGGCATATTCTCTGCCTTGCTGGACGCCTCGTTCCTGCCATTCAGCGGTAAGCTCATTACGGACGCGGATAGAAAGAAGCCGCTGATGAATCCAGTCTGTATCATATCCCTTTTTTTGATAGGTCTCTAACGCGCGGTCGATCGCCTTTTCAGGATCAATCGTCTCTTCTATGCGTTCGCGCCCGACCTGGGCCAGCCAACGCTTAAAAGGTTCTGCCTTTGGAGAAGGAATTGACTGAATAATTCTCAACAGTCCTTCGGTATTGGCCGCTTGAATTTTTCGCATTTTACCATCCGCGGCTGGCATTTGAACTGGGGTACAAATTGTACCCCAGTTGGCAGACAGTTCTGAATCACGAGCACGCATTTTCTTTATGTACTGTTTCGGATCGGAACTTTCCGTCAAAACGTAACAGTTCAGCCGGGGTGAAGAAGCCATCCCGGCTCTCCTTGGAAGTTTGAGGCTGCTCCTCATTCGCCCACCC
>CAKRIN010000038.1 GCA_934343805.1 uncultured Lachnospira sp. | reverse complement strand
TCTTTTCTCTCATATTTTCAATTATACACTTCTTGTCAATCCCTATTTGAAAAGAAAATGTAAAATTTTATTAAAAAAATTTTAATCACACATGAGTCCCATGCTCTGCCTTAATTCATCTGCTTTCTCTCCAATCTTTCTTAACCGGTGGTTCACACCTGATTTGCCAACTGGAGGATCTAGCAATTCTCCAAGCCCCTGCAGGCTCATGTCTGGGTTTTCCAGCCTTAAAAGTGCAATCTCCATAAGACTGTCGCTTAAACTGTCAAGGCCCACGGTATCCCTTATAAATTCAATATCCTTAATCTGTTTCACTGCTGCCTCAATTGTTTTATTAAGATTAGCAGTCTCACAGTTTACTTTTCTGTTGACATCATTACTAATCCCTTTGAGAATCATAACATTATACAGATTCATCTGTGAAACAACTGCTCCCATAAGATTCAGTGCATCCGTAATATTGTTACCTTCTTTCATGTATACAACAAAACTGTTTTTTCTTACGATAACTTTGGCATCCAGTCCAAAGAAACGCAGCATCTCCATCAAAGTATCTGCATCCTCTTCATACTGGCATACAATCTCATAGTGATAGAACTTATTAGGATCACTTATAGACCCACGTTCCATGAACGCACCTCTTATAAATGCTTTCTTACAGCAGTCCATTGCTACAATCCTTGAATCCACGAATACAGGTTCAATCTGTGTAAACTGCTCATCACACCATTTTAAAGTCTGCAATATCCTTGCAACATCATTCTGCTCCGTTATCCTTATTATTGTTTCCTTGCCATTCACAACAAGTTCATTCGTATCAGCATCTGGCTTAATACTAAAAATCTTCAATAAAAGTTCCTTGAACTTTTCGACTGATAACTCATTCTCAGTTACGAATTCCAGACATACCTCTCCATTGCCTGACTCACTAACACTTCCAGACATGCCCATAAACGCAGCAAATTCCGCAATCTGGCAATGCCTCGCGGAATCCACTTTCTTAACCAATTCTTCTTTTACTTCTGATGAAAACGACATACTTAACCTTTTCTTTTAGAATCTTTTTCTATATCCCTGTGCTCAACCTTGCAGCCATACTCAGTTTTGCTTATTATCTTATATATTTCATTAGCAAGTGTAACTGAACGATGTTTTCCACCTGTACATCCTATAGCTATAACCAGGCTGTTCTTCCCTTCCTTCACATAATTAGGAAGAAGAAACTTTAACAAATCATCTATTTTTTCCAGAAACTCTGTCGTCTCCGGAGCTTTTTTCACATAATCCTGAACCGGCTTATCATTGCCCGTCAGATACTTCAGTTCTTCAATATAATAAGGATTAGGCAGGAACCTGACATCAAATACAAGATCAGCATCTGCAGGTATTCCATATTTGAACCCAAAAGAAAGAACTGTAACAAATAAATTCTTGAAATTCTTATCGTCAAAGAATATGCTTTCAAGTTCAGCCTTAAATTCTCTTGTAAGCATCTGACTTGTATCTATTATTACATCTGCTCTTTTTTTCAAGAACTTTAATTCGTTTCTCTCAAGCTTTATAACATTATCAATCCTCTCATGATCATCCTTTGCAAGTGGATGAGTTCTTCTTGTTTCCTTATATCTCTTAACAAGAACCTCATCACTTGATTCAAGAAACAGAATTGTATAATTGTAATGTCTTGCAAGCATATTATCAAGAACAGTATCAAGTTCTGCAAGTGCATGTCCACTTCTTATATCAACACCAATTGCAATATTACTATATCCATCTTCTCCTGCATTCGCAAGTTCTGCGAATTTCGGAATGAGTGATATCGGCATATTATCAACACAATAATACCCTTCGTCCTCCAACACATTAAGCGCTGTAGACTTTCCTGCTCCTGACATTCCAGTAACAATAATCATCTTCATCTTATCATCTTCTCTTTCTTATCAGTCTTTCACCATATGCCAGCTTAAAACCCGACTTTTACAACTTCCAGTTCAAGCTTAACCTTGAACTTATCCATGACAGTATCCTTAACGTAATCCGTAAGTTCACATACATCTGCGGCTGTTGCATCTGCTTTATTAACAACGAATCCTGCATGCTTGTCTGAAACCTGCGCTCCACCTCTCATGCACCCCTTAAGACCTGCATCTTCTATAAGCTTCGCTGCAAAATATCCTTCCGGTCTCTTAAATGTACTCCCTGCGCTTGGATATTCGAGCGGCTGTTTCTGTCTTCTCTTAATAGCTAGTTCTGATATGTTCTTTCTTATTGTATCCGGTTCACCTTTTCTTAATTTCAATACTGCTTCAAGCACAATCATATTGCTTCTTGCAATAATGCTTGTTCTGTATCCTAATTCAAGTTCATCCACAGAAAGTTCCCTGATACATCCGGATTCATCAATAACTCTGGCATTAACAAGAATGTCCTTAAATTCTCCTCCATAAGCGCCTGCATTCATTCTTACAGCTCCACCAATACAACCCGGAATTCCCGTAGCAAATTCAAAACCTGTGATTCCATCAGCTGCAAGCTGGTTACCAAGTCTGGTAAGCCTCATCCCTGCACTTGCCCTGACAAACACACTGTCTGGATCATCAGGATTTTCTTGTAGTCTCTCAAAACTGCTGAAAGCATCTCCTAATTCAACAACTACTCCCCTGAAGCCATTGTCACTTACAAGAATATTACTTCCGTTGCCTATAACAATATATGAAATGTCCGATTTTTTCAAAAACGCAACAACATCTGTTATCTGTTTTTCTGTCTGTGGTGAAACATAATAATCTGCCGGACCACCTATTCGGAAAGTTGTATGTAACCGCATAGGTTCGTCAGTCTTTACATTAGAAGTTCCCAGCATTGCTACCAACGCATCTGATAATATTTTATTATCCATATATTCTCACTATCCTTAATACTAATTTCCAAGAATCAGCTTGGCTGCACCATACATTCCTGCATCATTTCCAAGTACAGCTTTGACTATCTTAGTCTGTCTGCTGGCATGAAATACACATTCCCTGTAGTATTTTTCAATAAGATTAATAAAATACTCTCCTGCTGCAGATACTCCCCCACCTATTACAAATACCTCCGGGTCTACCATTCCTGCTGCACATGCTAACCCTTTTCCAAGATATCTGCACACATATTCTGTTACCTCTATAGCCAGCGCATCTCCACTCTTTGCTTCATCAAATATGACTTTAGCTGATATATATGGCACACTTCTCAAAGAAGATGGCTTATCGCTTTCAGAAAGCATGCGATTAGCTGTCCGCACAATGCCGGTTGCTGATGCCACCTGCTCAAGACATCCTTTCTTTCCACAATTACAGCTTTCTGTTTCCCCTTCAACAAGTGGAATATGTCCTATCTCTCCTGCTGCACCATTAAATCCATAGAGTGGCTTTCCATCAATTATAACGCCTCCACCTACGCCTGTTCCGATTGTGACCATTACCATACTGTTATATTCACTTCCGCCACCTACCCAGAATTCTCCGAGTGCCGCCATATTAGCATCATTTCCTATCTTAACAGGAATACCTGTAAGCTCAGCTAATACGTCTGCTGCATTGAATACTCCCCAGCCCAGGTTAATACATTTGTTAACAGTTCCATCTTCAAGGCATGCTCCGGGAAGCCCCATTCCGATTCCCACAACATCTTTACTGGTAAGTCCCATGTCTGATATGACTTTCTTAATATACTCACTTATATCAGGCAGAATCAGGCTTCCACCCTCATCCTTCCTTGTTGGTATCTCTTCTTTTTTTAAGAGCTTTCCATCTTCTGAAAATGTTCCACATTTGCATGTTGTTCCACCAACATCAATTCCAAATATAATCTTACTCATCGTCATCCTCTCCACCCCTCATGAGGTTCTCCTGTACTCTTCTATACAATTCCTTGGCTGCATTATATCCCATCTTCTTCTGTCTGTGGTTAACTGCTGCTGATTCAACAATAACCGCGAGATTACGTCCCGGTCTTATCGGAAGAGTGTGACACACAACCTTATTGCCAAGATATTCTATATACTCCTCTTCTAGTCCAAGTCTGTCGTACTCTCTGTCCTTATTCCAGTCCTCAAGCTTGATAACCATATCTATTTCCTGTGTTTCCTTAACACTCTCAACACCAAAAAGTGTCTTGACATCAATAATTCCAATTCCCCTAAGCTCAATAAAATACTTGGTAACTCCTGGTGCACTTCCAACTAAAGTCTCATCACTTACCTTTCTAATCTCAACGGCATCATCTGTTACAAGTCGATGTCCACGCTTAATAAGTTCCAGTGCGGCCTCACTTTTACCAATTCCAGATTCTCCGGTTATAAGCACTCCGACACCATAAACATCAACTAATACTCCATGGATTACTATACATGGTGCGAGCTGAACCTTTAACCACCTTATTACTTCTGCTGTAAATGAAGATGTTGCCTGATCTGTCATAAGCAGTGGTATCTGATATTTAACTGCAAGTTCAATAATCTTCGGCTCTGGTTTTAAATTCCTGCAGAATATAATACATGGAATATTACTTGATAAAAGCTGCATATACCTTTCATATCTTTCCTGCTCCGAAAGACTTTCAAGGTAAGCATGCTCAACATTACCGATAATCTGCAATCGGTCATTATCAAACTGATCATAAAATCCTGTCAGCTGTAATGCCGGTCTGTTAACATCAGGCAGATTAAGCCATATTCCTGATGCATCGATTTCTGGTGTAAGATTAATAAGATTCATTTTCTGGATAACTTTAGATAACTTTACCCTCTCTTTACCATTACTCATATATTCTCTGCCTCCAAACTCATGTTTACGAATTAATATATTCTAAGTTTATCACAGACAACCTTTAAAAGCTATTATAAATAGTGCTGTCAGTGGAAGAATTTGTATATATTTTCTGCTACATTTTCTGTAATACCATCTGCTTTCATAAGTTCCTCTACTGAGGCTGATCTGATCCTTTCTATATCAAGAAAATGTTTCATAAGAGCCTTTCTTCTTACTGGTCCGATTCCTTCAATTGAATCAAGAACAGAAGTCACCTGTGCTTTATCTCTTAAGCTTCTATGATATGTTATTGCAAATCTGTGTGCCTCATCCTGAACTCTTGTAATAAGCTTAAAGCCTTCGCTATGCTTGTCTATTGGTATTTCGACATTATTGTAATACAGACCTCTTGTACTGTGAGTATCATCTTTAACCATACCGCATACAGGAATATCAAGTCCAAGTTCTTTAAGTACCTCAAGTGCTATATTTACCTGTCCTCGTCCACCATCCATCATGATAAGATCCGGATACCTTGAAAATCCATGACTTTCCTCAAGTCCCTCACGTTCCCGCATTCCTCTTGTGAATCGCCTTGTAAGAACCTCTCGCATGCTCTTATAATCATCAGGACCTTTTACTGTCTTGATCCTGAACTTACGATAATCGTTCTTTTTAGGTCTTCCGTCCTCAAAAACAACCATCGACCCAACACTCTCAACACCATTAGTATTAGATATATCGTATGCTTCTGCCCTATGTAGAATCCCCAATCCAAGCCAGTCTGCAATTTCTTTCATTGCTCCTGTTGTCCGGCTTTCTTCACGCTTGATTTTCTCAGCATCCTGTGTCAGAACAAGCTGTGCATTCTTGTATGCAAGCTCAACCATTTTCTCCTTATCGCCCTTCTTAGGTGTTACAATACTGACCTTGCGGTCTTTACGTTTGCTAAGCCATTGCGCTATAGTATCCGAATCCTCTATCTCTTCCTGTACCATAATAATATTAGGTATAAATGGAGTTCCTCCGTAATACTGTTTCATAAACTCTGAAATTATATCACTCCTGGTATCCCCTTGTGCAACCTGCATATGAAAATGATCTCTTCCTAAGAGCTTACCCTGTCTGATAAAGAACACCTGCACAACTGCATCCTGACCATCACTTGCACACGCAATAACATCCCTGTCATTAACATCATCTGCTGTAATCTTCTGTTTCTGTGCAACCTGTCTGACACTTATCAGCAGATCTCTGTATCTGGCAGCTTCCTCATATTCCATCTTTTCTGATGCTTCCTGCATCTGGTCTGTAAGCCTGTCCATAATCTTCTTGTAATCACCATTAAGGAAACTTACAACCTCATCAATCCTTCTTCTGTATTCTTCTCCACTTACATAACCCTGACAAGGTGCATCACACTGCCCAATATGATAATTGAGACATGGTCTGTCCTTCCCCTCATCCTTAGGCAGATTCCTGTTACAGGTTCTCACTTTATACAGCTTACATAATAGTTCTATCGTATCCTTCACTGCTGTGGCAGATGTGTAAGGTCCAAAATACTTTCCTGCTCCATGCTTCATTTTACGTGCAAATAAAACCCTTGGAAACTCTTCTCCAATGGTTATCTTAATAAAAGGATAACTCTTGTCATCCTTAAGCATAGTGTTATATTTCGGTCTGTGCTCCTTTATCAGGTTACATTCCAGTACCAGCGCCTCAAGTTCGGAATCCGTGATAATATATTCAAAATACTGAATATGCGACACCATCTGTATAATCTTGGCTGATTTGTTCCTGCTGCTTTGAAAATACTGTCTTACACGATTCTTTAAAATCTTCGCCTTACCTATATATATTATGTTATCCCATTTATCATGCATAATATAAACTCCCGGTTTGGCCGGGAGTTTCTTAAGCTCTTCTTCTAAATCAAACATACTATAAGCTTCCTTAGTCCTCTTGCCTTACTGAGTGCATATCTTCGCACTTTTCTTATAGTATTTATTATCCCAGCTAAATCGGCTTTGTCAATATATTTTGCATTACCAAATCTAACCTTAAGGATGACACTCATTGTATGTTCAAGTCCCATATCTGCAAATGCTGCGTCTGATGATTGCAGATTATGAATATAATCTTCATAATCACAATCCGGAGTTCTTTCATATCCTGCCAGTGCAAGCAGCTTCTCAAGATAAATGTATAACTCCATGATATGTTTTTCGTCAGTATTCTCTGATTTTAATAACAAAATTCTTCTGACAATTCTTATAATAATTAATATGATTAACACAACAACCATAACTACTGCAATTATTGCCATAACCATTCTCATATTAAAATTAAATGCATTTAATTTATCCCTGAACAGTCCTCGTCTGTTATTATCAGGTACATCTGTAGATTCTTCTAATGAGTCAGTTTCATCTGCCAGAGTTGTAATATTCTGTTCTAAAGATTCTTCCTCTGTCTGAGCCTCACTCTGAATCTCACTTGACTGTTCATCAGTATCCGCCTGGCTTGAAACCTCCTGCATTTCTGAATCAGAATAACCTGGTGTTGGATCTACAACTACCCATCCGTAATCATCAAGAAATACTTCCAGCCATGCATGTGCTGAGCTGTCTTTCACTTCATATGTTACAACTTCTCCATTAGAATCTGTTGTATTGATAACATAGCCTGCACAATACCTCGTTGGTATTCCTGCACACCTTAATGCTACAGCCGCCGTTGTCGCAAAATATGTACAATACCCCTGTCTGCTCTCCAGAAGAAAATACTGGACAACACTCTTTCCTTCAGGCACCTTTCCTGGCTTCATAGTATATTTGTAATATTTGTTAAGATGCTCTTCCACCCTGCTGATATATCTTATTTTGTCTTCTACCTTGTAATACTTTCTCTGCCCAAATATCGTCTCAATGGCACTCCTGTCCACTGCACTGACAGACAGATATGAACCATACACGAAAGTCTTGTATGAATCAGCCTCTGATCTGTCTGCGACCTTAGTCATAAGTAATCCAAGATTTTCATAATCTTTATAACTTCCATCTTTTATAATTGCAACCGACTTATTATATGAAGACGCTATATCACTAGTGTTTCTGAAACTAGGATGAATATAATACAATCTGTTTACCAGATCACTATATTCCTCTGAAATCTTATATCTTCCTGTCTGTGTCAGTCCAAAAAGTATTTCAGATGTTTCGTATTCATAGCCATATACTGATTCCCTGGTATCTATATACCTTGCCCAGTTATTGTCATTAAATTCTTTCCCCTGATATATCTTAATATATTGCAGGGTTCCTGTTCCAACCGTAGTGTATGTACCTACAACATTATCATCATAATATAACTCATCAACCTGACCAACCTGACCATTTCCCATACCAACAGCTGCATTTATCCTGTTGTCCTCTTCTTCCTCGACAACCTCTTTCCTGCCATCAAGATTAATGCCAAAACGCTCATACATAACATCTGATATCATTGTCCTTGCATCATCAAAAAATGCATTTCTTTTATAATTACATTCTGGATATATTATCACTGTAAATATTGCAATAACCAATGAAACATATATCATCGTGTAATCTTTGTCCTGACTCTTCTTCTGTCTTCCTAACACCATACAGTTAAACACAAACAGCATGCATATCATTATCGTGAAAAGATCAGGTACTATTCCACAGCCAATGACAAATCCAAGAACAGGCAGCGTAATAACAAGTGACGCCGCCATTGATGTAAACCTGAACACGACCATCGCTGTAAGTAAAGCCACCACAAGTGTCATAATTACAAATGCACTGTTAAGATACGACTGCACTTCTTCCCATTCATACTTCAGATCCTCTCCTCCAAGAACAGGATTCATCCCGGCTCTGCTGCAAAATGCGTCAATATAACATCTGAATGCAATAATAATCCTTGCGAAATTAAAGACACAATATATTACAGGAACTACTATAGATGCCACTATTCCGTATAATTTATATCTGCCATCATAATAAAACAAAAGTGAAAAAACTATTGTCCAGAAAACAGACATAATAATAATAGTACCCTGATTGACATAATAGTCCGCAGCAGCATACAAAACGCCTGTTATTCCTATAGTTCCAAACACGGCTACTATTATTCGTAATATAAGATTGTTCCCGTATATAGTCCGTCTTTTTCCCATGTATGTCCTCTTAATTACATTTTATTCTTCATTATCCGTAATAACGACCGGCTGTGATGTCAGTTCTATGGTTGAATCAGCATATATCGCCTGACATGCTTTAGCCGCTGCATCTTCAAAACATTTGTATTCCATTACTGCCTTCATTGCCTGTATACATGTCACATCATCATAGAACTTAAGCCGTTCTATATCTTCTCTTACACCATCCCACACGACATATTCTCCTATGGCATTATTATGTACGAGTCCAAGTCCTTTAGAAAATGCAGTCCTGTATATCCTGCTCATATGCTCAAGCGGCTGCTTTGATTTAGAGGCATCAATATCAATAACAAGAAATACTGTCCGATACACATCCAGATCATATTCCTTCACAATAAAATCATCCTCTGGCAGGGTGCTGCTCCTCTTCCAGTGAATATTTCTAGGACTGTCACCATCCCTGTATTCCCTTAATTCCGTTACCTCATCTCCTGCACCCCTGAATCTTAATTCTTCATTATCAATCTCAGAATACGCACCTTCTATATCCTGAATATCAGATGCTTCGCTCTTTGGCATAATACATACCTTGGTCGTGCCTTTAAATTTCTTTCTGACATGAAAGAATCCAAGATAATCATATATATCTATAACATCTACCCCTATGAAAATATTTCCGCAAAATGAAGCCGGTAGTTCCACTTTACCAGCATATTTCCCTAGTCCATTTATTCTCGTCACATTCTTTCTTAATTCGTCACCTGTAGATATATAAGTATATTTAATACTCATGTCAGCATTTACAAAGCTTAGATTTAACATGTTCTTTTTAACAAGCCTAATCCTTACACTACTTCCCTCAGTGACAATATTATTGTCAACCTGCAGACTCATACCCAGATTAATGTATGATATCATAAACATTATCCATGATGTCAATGGCAATACAATCATAAGTACAAGAAGCATGAAAATCTGATATTCAACATAAAAAATGTTCACTCCCAGAACAACCAGCAGACATATTAAATACAATACCCTTCTATGCTTCATATTGTCAGTCCTTTATCATTATTCATTCATCTGTGGCACAGGAACCTGCCTTAATATATCAAGCAGCTCCTTTTTGGCAGCCTCAATTCCTGCTGCGCCTGAAACATTCATAACCATTCTATGTGCAAATGTCTCTATAATTATATTCTTAATATCAGACGGAAGTACATATTCATTGCCTCTTAGGAAAGCTTCAGCCTTTGCCATTGCTATAAGTGCTATACTTCCTCTGGGAGATACACCCTGTACAATGTTGTCCCTGCTTCTTGTCTTCTCTGCAATCCTTGCTGCATACTCATACACAGAATCATCTACATGTATATCTGCAACCTCATTCTTAATAGCCTGCAGCTCCCCTTTATCAAGAACACACTGTGAAGTATTTCCAGCCTTATCAGGATCTAATCTGTTCTTCATAATAGCAACTTCATCTTCTACCTGTGGATATCCCATTGACAGTCTTATCATGAATCTGTCCATCTGTGACTCTGGAAGCTTCTGCGTTCCTATAGAACCTATAGGATTCTGCGTTGCAATTACAATAAATGGATCCGGAAGGTCATATGTATTGCCGTCAACAGTAACCTTAGACTCTTCCATTATCTGTAAAAGCGCTGACTGTGTCTTAGGTGATGTTCTGTTAATCTCATCTGCCAGAAGCATATTGCACATCGCCGCTCCCTGCTTAAATTCAAACTTTCCACTTTGCCTGTTATACATAGAAAAGCCTGTTATATCAGATGGCATCACATCAGGTGTAAACTGGACTCTGTTATACTCGAGTCCTAATGCATCAGCAAATGATCTTGCCATTGTTGTCTTTCCAACTCCCGGAATATCGTCCAGAAGCACATGACCCCCTGCAATTATTGCCATATACACCTTACATATAACATCATCTTTTCCTATAACAGACTTTTTAACCTCTCTTAAAACTGCTTTAGATTTCTTTAAGTAATAATTATTCTCGCTCATGTAGTCCCCCAAAAAGTTTTATTATTCCTGCTCAGTTGCTTCCTTTATCAAATAGTCAATTGAAATCCTCATGCCATTAAGTTTACCATCTAATCTGAACTCCACATGATCCCCATTAATTTCAGCACCTACAAGAATCTCATATTGATCAGGATTATTATTAAGTGATTCCTTAATTATATCATTAATACTGTTCCATATTCTCTCCTGAACATGAATAACCGATTCTCCGTCATACTTAAAATTAACCGGAACACTTACATTAAGTGTTGTACCATCTTTCAAAACTACAGTATCAATTCTGGTATCATATGAATATCCTGTCGATTCATCCACTTCACCTGGATAATACTTACATGTTTGCTTTTCCCATGAAAGTCCGTCATACATTCCTCTGACACTGTTCATCATTTCATAATCATCTTCCGTCACATTATAATAAGTTGACATCTCTGCCTTACTCTGAGCTTCAAGATATACGTCCTTGGTCTCATCTGTCGTAGTGGCCAGTGGAATCTGGACTTTAGATTTATTATTGTCATTAGTAACCACACTATAATTCTTGACAGCCATCACAAATACAACTATTGCAGCTATAGAAAGTACTATCGGAATTAACTTCTTAACAGAAATATTATCTCTTACTGGTTTTAATTCTACTATCTTATCATCAGTTTGTACACTTTTTGTTTCTGTTTTATCAAACAGTTCTGACTTATCGAGTATCTGGTCAATCTGTTTTTTGATTGTGTCCTTGTCTGGATATTTTATTTTACTCAAGATAATCCCACTCCTTTCTTACTCTCTTTAACATTGCATAATACCTGCTCTTAACCGTACTCAGTTCCACGCCCTGTTTTATGCTGATTTCTCCAAATGTATAGCCCTCATATACCTTCAGCCTGAATGTCTCCCATTCATTATTCTTATGATGTCCATACATTTTCTCCATCTCTTCGTAAGATAACTTGCTAAGTACACTCGACTCTGTACTTAGCCTGTCATCAACAATCTCCTGAAATGAGTCATCCATGATCTGCGTGACGATGCTTTCGTGATACTGTCTGCTTCTAAAGAAATCAGTAATCTTGTTGTCTGCTATTCTTACTAGCCACGTCTTGAAAGACGCTTTCGCAGCATCAAATGTCCCCAGTCCTTTTAATGCCGCAACAAACGCTTCCTGAGTGATATCCATACTTGTCTCTTCATCCCCAAGCTTAATATAAATATGCTTATATATGCTTTTGTAATACTGACCTATCAACTCTTCTGCAGCTTCCTTATCGTTCTCCATCACGATACGCCTGACAAGTTCAGCATCTTTGCTCCTCGACAGCAAATTCATCTACTCACCCCCGGTTACCTATGTATAACAAACCCTTTCCCTCTTTAGAGTCCGTTCATATATTTATACGAATATCATTAATAAATAGTTTAAATAATTGTAACATATTTCAAAATATTTTACTGAATTATAAGGATAAAAAAAGGAACCAGATATTATTTACCTGATTCCATCAAAATAATTATGCCATTCCATTAACTGTCTTATACTTATATAACATCTCGGCATGGTTCTGCTCTTCAATCTGAATATCTGCAAGAATCTTTCTTATCGCAGTATCAGCAAAAACAAATACATTTGAATTATATTCTCCTGAAACCATCTTCTCTGATCCAATGCTGTCCGTTGCCAGAAATGCATCACTCTCTTTGTCCTGTGACTTACTCATTACATCATAAGTAGCCTTAGGTTCATACTCTTTGCCTTCTTTATCGTTACAGTCACATTCCGGAACTTTCCCTTCAAGAATTTGTCCTAAAGTATCAAAATGCTTCTGTTCATTTTTCTCCAGTGTAGAGAACAAATCCTTTAACACCGGATCCTTTGCATCCTGCCCATATTTCTTATACTTCTGGATACAGGTCTGCTCCTGCATCTGTAAATCCTTAATAGTTGTTTTTTCTTTCTCCTTTAATGCCATAATAAAAGCCTCCTGATAATTAATACAATTGTATTATTACCAGAAGGCTGAATATTTATTCAGATATGTAATTATTAGAAGTCAACTTCTGTATCATAGTAGCAGCATGTAAGAAGCTTCTCCATCTCTTCCTGACTTGG
>CAKRIN010000037.1 GCA_934343805.1 uncultured Lachnospira sp. | reverse complement strand
GTCATCCTTAAGAAATCCCACAACTACACATTCTGATGACATTGTCTGGCATCTCTGTCCTATCTCATAGACTCCCTTATATGAACTTCCCAGCCACACAATGTCATATCCTTCCCACTCTGTCTGCTTCTGTTCAATATCTGCCCTGCTTACTCCTGTATTGCACATGTCAGCTATAGAACTGTCACTTATAACAAGGTCAATCATTTCATCACCGACCTGACCATTAGTTGATATTATTAAACCATATGCTGATATTTCTTCTATTGAAGTAAGTCCTTCCATCATGTCACTCTGTTCAGCATGAACACTTCTGGTAGAAAATTTAATCTTATTAATATTATAGGGACTTATACTGTAAGCCTTTCGTTTTATTCCAGTCTCACATCTGTTCTTCATATATGTATTCCATGTCCTGTCTGTCATATAGAATGATATAACACATATGAACATAAGCATTATCGTTACAAATGCTCTCTTTATATACTCCCTGTATATAATAATAAATTTATTAATCAGCCTCATCTATAGTATCACCCCTTCTCTCAATCCCCTTCTCTACTTTTATTCTATAAATTTATCCTTATTATTCTCTTTCCACTTAGCATAATCCTGTGGATTACTTATGTTATAATTCATGTCATCATTGATAGCCACTGCATAATCAACCGGCATTTCATCAAATTCTGCCACTATGAATAACTGTTTATATCTGTTATCCTTGTTATACTCACTGTAATCCATATAATATACACCGCTCTTATCAATTTCCCTGCTGGCGAGTTTATCACAGTCCGAATAATTATTTTCAGCCAGTGCTGTCATCATGGCTTTAGTATCATTAATAGAATATACATCGTCTTCTGGCATGTATTTATTCCATGTTGAATAACTAATTCCGTACACATTTACTGTAAGCTTAGGTATTGTTTCATAAAAGCTCTCATATAAAGCAAATGATACTGCCTGTACATCTACATGTTTGAACTCCTGCTTCATTTTTTTATTTCTATCAGGTTCTTCATCTCTTTCATAACTTACATTTGTTTCTTCATTTACTTCTTCATATGCCATTGCCACTCTTGTCCTAATCAATTCATTCTTTGATCCAGCCATTTCATCTCTTGTAATTTGCTTTTCTTCCGAATCAACCGCAAATTCTGGAAGCGCTGCTGCACAACAGCTTAATTGCGTGTTACCTTCTACTGAAGAAGTTCCTTCTGGACGATTTATAGATTTATATACATTTACATTTTCCGCATAATACGCATCATACAGATACTCCACGCCTCGTATTTTGTCACTTTCTTTTATTATTGGAAAATATAATTCATATATTCCATACTGGATTTTCTCATATTTCCCCATCTCATCTGTTTCTGAATTATCATTAAAACTTTCGCCTTCTTTGGTTGCTGCCTGTGTAACCTCTGGTTTCGCAAGCAATTCAGAACTTTCATCTGATACAACATCTTTGTTTCCTGAACATGCACTCACTGTAAACATAACTCCCAATAATACTGTTGTTAATAATACCCTCCTCATAGATACCCCTTTCTCAGGTTTGGGCATAACATTAATTATATTATCAACATTATGCCCGCCTAATCACTTCTAATAGCTCAATGAACCTCTTTCATACTCAAGCCCATTTCTTATCAGCCTATGGATACTTGAATAACCATCAGCATACTCCCAATCATGTTCTATTTCAGTCTCACCAATTGATGGACCATCTCTACTCACATCCTCACTTCCATCATCATATGTCGTTGTCAGCATTGTTAATGAAGATTCAGTATCTGTATCTTTTGGTACTGAGCCTGCATGTGCTTTCTTTAATTGTCTTGCTGTTTGACCATATAAATATATATATCCTCCATTAATCTTAACATATTGATACATCTAATATCAATGACTTCAGTTACTCTGTGCCTCTGTTATGCACAACTACTTTGTTTCCTTTTTCTTTAACACATCAGGCTCTTTAGGCTGATACGCAGCAAAGAATGAAGCTGAATTAACAGAAGCCTTAGCTGTTTTCTTAGCTGCCTCTGCCATTCCCTTAAGTATCTTTTTCATGAAACCTTCCCTCCTTTCTCATTCCTAATAACAGGAGCAGTCCTATTATCAGGAGCATTATATTAATATATGAGCTTATACTGCATAGGATATGGTACCTACCATCTCTTATCACTACGCCCATAATATTTAATCCAAATGATATTAACAATGACGCTATTCCTAACATGGAACTTATAATCATATACTCACGCTTTTGTTTCATAGTAAGCTTCTTATTATGATGTTCCAGCGGTGCATTAAGTACAATTATCAGATAGCCAGCTAATGCAACAAGCCATATTGCCACATCACTTTTTATGTATGTCTGCGCCTTTAGCAAAACCATTGATATAATAAAAGCCATGCAATAACATACATTACACCCCACATGTGTATCTGCATGATATCCGCCCGTATACAATCTGATGACAACCATCATTATGTTGTATACAACGGCATACCATATATTTCCTGTTATCAATCCTATAATAAGTACTAGTGCTACACTTATAATTCCTGATATTATTAATTCCATACCATATGCACACACTTCTTTTTCTTCTTCTGTAATCACATCTTTAGAAATAAAAAAATCAGCTATAGCCAATGCAACTGAATGAATCATTTACATAATTCCTTTCATTTTTATACATTGATTATAGCTGATTTAATTTTTGAAAAAAGTAGTTTGGCATATTCGGTAATATATGGCACATTCTGCACATTTTTATTTTCCAAAAAACTATTGACAAATCTTTTTTAATCTGCATCTGCACATGAGATAATTATCTCCATGCTGTTCATAGTTGATAGTTCCATTATATTTATCAATAATATCCCTGATATTCATAATTCCAAATCCATGCATACTCTTATCTTTCTTGGTTGTATTCATGTCTGGATTGTTCTTTAATACATTGCCTGATGTTGTATTGCCTATATATATACACAGATTCCCATTATCTTCTGATATCTGCAGCTTTATTGTAGGATTATTGCTCTGTGCTGCCGCCTCAATAGCATTATCGCACAGATTCTCAAGAAGTATATATAGGTCCATATCATCAATACCCGTAATATCCCCCAGCACATAACACCCCATGTCAATTCCAGAATCATGACACTGATTAATCTTTCTGTTTAACAGATAATTAAGTACAATATTATTACTTATAATCTCTGTAAGATTAACATTCTTCTGTCCTGTACTGTATTTATCAAGCATTTCTGTTGCTTTGGCATACTGTCCATCATTGATAAGCTCTCTGATAAGTATTAAGACATTCTTAATATCATGTCTCTGCTTACTGTTCTGCTTCTGCATATCAAGTATTGATTCTATATCCTTTTCCTTCTGCTGATACGCACTAAGCATAATCTGCTGCCGTATTTTCTGTTCATATAACTTCTGTTCCATAATAAGAAGGAATATACTTATAACATTAATTATTATAATGCCCGCCATGGCTATAAATGTATATATTACATTCATTTCATAACTATTATCTGAACGATATATCATAAAACAGCATACTATGACTGATATTGCCGGTATCATTGACATTATAAACATATATTTATTATCTTTTTCTTTTAAAAGCGCCTTTAATTTTATAATGAATCCCAGAAACAGCATAAGTAATATCTGTATAAGTATAACACTTACATATCTTGAACCTGTTCCATATCCTACCACATTAAGATAATCTTTTTTTATAACCAGTGATATTAATCCGCCACCTAGCAACGAACTTCCAGCAAGACAGCATATCATCATAACATTATAGAATATCTTCTCAATAACATTGCCACCTAATACAAGAAAGCTGAATATCAGAGAATACACCATATATATGTATATTCCCGCACTTTCAAAAAACACGATATGGTTAGATACTGTAAGATATATGAATGTAATCACTATTCCGATTATGCCTGTGCATTTCTTATTATACTTATCCTTACACCCAAGACCAGCCATAAGAAATACTGTCACAACCACACTCTGAAAAAGATTTATAGCATTTTCAAATATTATATCCATCATATAAACATTCTCCTTATCTCATCGACTCTGCTCCTGCTTATGTGATAGATTGTGCCATCCTTCATAATAAGGTTATCTCTTTTTCTTTCCTTTATATAATCCTTATTAACCATCTCGCCCTGTGATATCTTAATGAAACCGAACTGCTTTAGCTGCTCTTCATAAGTGCTTAGGTTCGCTCTTATTTTTCTCTCACCATTCTCACTTTTAAATATAAGGTCATGTTTTATTACATTCACAGACACAATATCTGAAAGTCTTATTATATCGTCTTTCTCTATTACAAGTATTTTCTTTTTTTCTCTGAGAAAATCCATGATATTATACATTGTCTGTTCAATATCTTTTTCAATATTATTCTTTCTTATAAAATCAATAGGAGTAAGACCGAATACCTGATACACATAATTGCTATGTGATGTACAGAATACTATTCCTGCATTTTTCCTTAATCTGCGTATCTCCTTTGCAATATCTAATCCACTTACATTCCCACACTCAATATCAAGTATAAATATATCTGTATCTTCTACTGCTTCATCAAGCATTTTCTCAGGAGACTGATATACCACAACTTCCGCCATATCAGTCTCTGGCACATGATTTGCATATTCAGTCTTTATATATTTACTTATTAATTCGCCATGCTCCGGCTCATCATCACATATAGTAAATCTCGTCAAATGCTCTCCCCCTGTGTGTATTACTTAAGCATTTCTTCCCAGTTCAAATGCCTTCCTATTAAGCTCGAGGAATTTAGCAGGAACATTTTTCTCTATAGCATCCTGCCACTGTTCGTCTGTTATGTCAGGGAAGTATGTTGAAAATCTTCCCATAAGTGCTATATTAACAGCCTTTGAAGAGCCTGCCTCCTCAGCGAGTGCAAGGAAATCCTTCGCATCCACCTTGGCGCCTGCTGCTGTAAGCTTCTCAATAAGTCCTTCCGGATACTCTGCTGCCCCTGTAATTACAGGCATTGGCTCCATCTTCTGTGTATTGGTGATGATGACTCCGTCCTTCTTTAAGAATTCAACCCATCTTGCAGCCTCTAACTGCTCAAATGAGATGATAACATCAGCCTCACCTTTATCGATTACCGGTGAATATACCTTCTCTCCGTATCTTACATAAGTTACAACTGAACCGCCTCTCTGGCTCATTCCGTGTACCTCTGAAACCTTAACATCATATCCCTGCTTTAATAATACATATCCTAACATCTTGCTGGCAAGAAGTGTTCCCTGTCCGCCAACACCAACTATCATAATATTCTTTGTCATATTGAATCTCCCTTCAGTTACCTGTCTATACTTACATTCCTATTGCATCGAATCTGCACATCTGCTTGCACACTTCACATCCGATACATAATGTTGGGTCAATATGTGCTTTCTTATCCTTGAATGATATAGCAGGACAGCCAATCTGCATACATGCCTTACAGCCTTTACATTTGTCCTGATTAATTGCTATTGCAGGCTTATGGACAGTTCCCTTAATCATTACACATGGTCTTCTGCTTATGATTATAGACGGTTCTTTAGCTGCAAGCTCCTCTGTTACTGCTGTCTCAACAGCGGCGAGGTCGTATGGGTCAACAACTCTTACTCTGTTAAAACCTAAAGCCCTGCATAATGCTTCAAGGTCAACCTTACCTGCAGGCTCGCCTCTTAAGTTCTTACCTGTTGTAGGATTCTGCTGATGTCCTGTCATACCTGTGATTGAGTTATCAAGAATGATTACTGTTGAATTACTCATATTGTAAGATATGTCTGTAATTCCAGTCATTCCTGAATGCATAAATGTTGAATCTCCGATAACACCTACGCTGTTACTCTCACCTGCATCTCCCATAGCCTTGTTAAAGCCGTGAAGTCCTGAGCATGACGCACCCATGCAGACATTAAGATCCATTGCATTAAGTGGTGCAACTGCGCCCAATGTATAACATCCGATATCTCCGTATACCATAATCTTCTTCTTGTGAAGAATGTAGAATATTCCTCTGTGTGGACAGCCGGCACACATAACTGGTGGTCTGCCCGGAATCTGTGCATCTATTGTTGTGTATTCAGGTTCTTCCATTCCCATACATTTCTTAATAAGATTCTGTGAAAATTCTCCGCATATTGGAAATGTATCCTTACCATGAACCTGTATTCCTAACTGCTTGCAGTGGTTCTCAATAATTGGATCAAGCTCCTCTATTACATAGATTTCGTCCTTGCCCTCTGCGAAATCCTTGATAAGCTTCTCTGGAAGTGGATATACCATACCAAGCTTAAGTACGCTTACCTTATCTCCAAATACTTCTTTAGTATACTGGTATGATGTTGAAGATGTGATTACACCTATCTTCTTTCCATTGACAAGGCTTCCCTCTGCACACTCTTCAACTCTGTTAATTCCACTTGTCTCTGCATACTGTATAAGGTCAAGAGTTCTCTGCTCAACTCTTACATGTGCATCTCTTGAATTCTTAGTCATCATGACCTTAGTTGGGTCTTTTACATAAGGAACCTGTGCAGGCTCTACTCTTTCCTCAGGACATACAACACTCTGTGAATGCGCAACTCTTGTACACATTTTGATAAATACTGGTGTATTGTATTTCTCTGATATCTCATATGCTTCCTTAACAAAAAGTCTTGATTCTTCTGAATCTGCAGGCTCAAGCATAGGTACTTTGGCCGCAAATGCATAGTGTCTTGAATCCTGTTCATTCTGTGATGAGTGCATTCCCGGATCATCTGCCACGCAGATTACAAGTCCTGCGTTAAGTCCCTGATATGATATTGTAAATAACGGGTCTGCTGCCACATTTAAACCAACATGCTTCATTGCACATGCTGCTCTTACTCCGCCAAGTGTTGCTCCGTGTGCTGCCTCTAATGCAACCTTTTCATTAGGCGCCCACTCGCAGTATATCTCATCATATTTGGCTGCTTCTTCTGTTATCTCTGTACTTGGTGTTCCCGGATAACTTGATATTACCTTACAGCCTGCTTCATACATTCCTCTTGCAACTGCCTTATTGCCCAGCATTAATTCTCTCATAACAATCTCCATTCTATGTATTCTTATCAGCCTTTATTTTCCTGTTCTACAAGTCTGTCTGCGCCGTACATCTTACGAAGCTTCGGCTTCTCAATCTTTCCTGTAGCATTACGCGGAATATCTGCAAATATAATCTCTTTTGGACGCTTGTATCTTGGAAGTTCCATACAGAAATCATCAATCTCTTCCTTTGTACATGTAACATCATCCTTAACTTCTATGATAGCCGCTGTCTTTTCACCCAGTCTGTGGTCTGGAAGCCCGATAACAGCTACATCTTTAACTTTATTAAATCTTCTGATGAAGTCCTCTATCTGAACTGGATAAATGTTTTCTCCACCGCTTACGATAACATCTTTCTTTCTGTCTACAAGGAAGTAGAAGCCGTCCTCATCCTGCATAGCCATATCACCCGTATATAACCAGCCATCCTTAAGAACCTCCTTAGTAGCTTCCTCATTGCGGTAATAACATGTCATGACACCCGGTCCTTTAACACAGAGTTCTCCGACATCTCCCTGTTTTACTGTATTACCATCTTCATCCACTATCTTACATTCCCATCTGTAACCCGGAATTCCGATAGCACCAACTTTATTGATATTCTCAACACCAAGATGTACACAGCCCGGACCTGTTGATTCTGAAAGTCCGTAGTTAGTATCGTACTGGTGCTTAGGAAAGTATTCCTTCCATCTCTTGATAAGTGAAGGTGGCACCGGCTGCGCACCTATATGCATAAGCCTCCACTGGTCAAGTCTGTAATCTGATAATTTGATGTCTCCTCTGTCGAGTGCATCTAATATATCCTGTGCCCAAGGCACTAACAGCCACACGATTGTACATTCCTCATCTGACACAGCCTTAAGAATTGTCTCCGGCTTAGTTCCCTTAAGAAGTACTGCTTTGCTTCCTGCCACAAGACTTCCCATCCAGTGGAACTTGGCTCCTGTATGGTAAAGAGGCGGAATACATAAAAATGTGTCATATCTTCCTGTTCCATGGTGCTTCTGCTCCATCTCTGCCGCCTGTGTAAGACTTCTGTGCTTATGAAGAATAGCCTTAGGAAATCCTGTTGTTCCTGATGAGAAATATATTGCACCATAATCATCTTCTGTTATTGTTACATCAGGTGCTTTGCTTGAGCAGTCAGCAACCAGTTCACGATAGCTTTCTGCAAAGCTTGGGCAGTTATCTCCAACATAGATAAGAAGTCTGCCCTTTGATAATCTCTCAGCATTTACCTCAATTCGTCCTATAAACTGTGGACCAAATACAATGACATCTACCTCCGCAAGCTCTGCACAGTAATAGATTTCGTCTGAATCATATCTGAAGTTAAAAGGCACTGCTATCGCACCTGTCTTTAACACTCCGAAATATATAGGAAGCCATTCAAGGCAGTTATACATAATAATAGCTACCTTATCGCCCTTCTTAATTCCTCTGCCAATAAGCATGTTGGCAAATCTGTTCGCTTTCTCGTTAAATACGCTCCATGTAATCTCTCTCCGGTATGGTGAGTAAGTTGTAGGCTCAATAAGCCCAAACTCCTTCCATGTCGTTCTTCTCGTATCCTTCTCATCCGGATTGAGTTCTACCAATGCAACCTCGTCTGGATATTCTCTTGCATTGCGCTCTAAGTATTCTGTAACTGGCATCTTAATTCCTTCCCTGCTGCCCCCGACAGCATGCAATTTCATTAAATTATATCATACTATATTTTGCCAAAAAAATCCATAAAACAGCCCGCCTTTCAGCCACGCTTTCGTCAAACTTCCCCTTTAATTCCCACCTAAAAAATGCTATGATTTAGTTAGTTGAGTTGCACCTGTGTATCCGGCTGTCCGGTGTCTGTCTGTGGCGCTGGAATGAATTGTGACAAACTCTGCAGACAGCGGCTTTTTACTCTTGCTAAGCGAGACACACTTGAATTCCAGCACAACAGACAGACACCGGACAGCCGGATACACTCGCGCAGCTTACTACAAACATTTTTAAAGGGGGATATATTATGGCATTACATGTTATGGACGAGGCCAACCGCTGCTTACAGTGCAAAGTGCCTCAGTGTCAGAAGGGATGTCCTATTGGCACTAACATTCCTATGGCAATCCGTTTACTTAAAGAGAATAAGCTTAACGAAGCTGGTAAAATGCTTTTCGAGAACAACCCGCTTACTACAGTGTGCAGTCTTATCTGCAATCATGAGAACCAGTGTGAAGGACATTGTGTACTCGGAAGAAAAGGGGCTCCTGTACATTTTTCTACTATTGAGAACTATATTTCAAGTACATATGCCAACCAAATGACGGAAGGTCCTAAACCATCTAATGGCATGAGAGTTGCTATTATTGGTTCTGGTCCTGCAGGTATCACAATTGCTATTATACTTGCAAGATACGGATATCAGGTTACTATATTTGAAGGCAAGGACAAAATTGGCGGCGTATTAAGATATGGTATTCCAGAATTCAGACTTCCTAAGACTGTTCTTGATGACATTGAATACAGACATCTTGCATTAAAGGGCATTAAGATTCGTCCAAACACTACTATCGGTGGTGCAATCGGCATTGATGATCTGTTCCGTGACGGCTACAAATCTATATTCATCGGTACCGGTGTATGGAAGCCTAACTCTCTTCACATTAAAGGAGAGACTTTCGGTAATGTCCACTTTGGAATCAATTACCTCAATAACCCTGACAGCTATCATCTCGGCGAAACTGTTATCGTTATCGGTGCCGGTAATGCAGCTATGGACGTTGCCAGAACAGCCAAGAGAAAAGGCTCTCGCAATGTCATCTGTTTCTCTATCACCAGAGAAGTGGCTGCAAGCAAATACGAATTCAGCTATGCACAGCTTGAAGGAATCACATTTGAGTATAACAAACGCCCTGTTGAGATTAAAGACGATGGTGTTATATTCAGAGATATCATTGAAAATGAGGATGGTACTTTCACTGATGTAGAAGGAACTGATACGCTTCATCACTCAGACAGTGTTATCATCTCTATCAGTCAGGGACCACAGAATCGAATTGTCAACACAACAACTGGTCTTAAAGCAACCGCAAGGGGGCTTCTTGACGCAGATGAAACCGGCCACACAAGCCGTCCGGGCATATTTGCATCAGGTGATGTTGTCAATGGTGCAAGAACCGTAGTAGAAGCTGTTGCACATAGCAAGATTGTGGCAGAATCAATGCATCAGTATATGCAGTCTCTTCCTAAAGATAATGACTGACAAAAAGGGACACCACACTAATTTCTTAGTGCGGTGTCCCTTTTTCTGTATATTAACCTTCTCTATTTCATAATTGTAAGATCGGCAACATACCATTTATTACTTCTCTTTACAAATATGTACTGAATATGTGTCGGATACTCGATTGTGTTGTCATTATCATAAGTTACCTTCTCATTAAATGAGACTTCACACGAGAAGCAGTCTTTAGTATACGACTGATAATTAAACACTTTCATATCGAAGTATTCCGGTTCCTGATTAATACTAAACCATATGTTAGTATTTGATATTTTTGAGAGATATGAATACGCATATGTTCCAGAGAGAACATATGAAGACAAATCTGAAAATTTGCCGTAATTAACTATATAATTACCATATGCTTTAGTAATATCCTTTATGCGGCTTTCATTATCTGTTACTATTCCGTTATTAACCTCAAAGCCAAAGTCCATCTTTCCATCTTCATTGCTGATCAAAGTAAGTTCACTGCCATACAAAGGACCTTTTGCTTTAATATCATGCTCTTTATAAACAGATTTAATTGTATAAGTTGTAGCCTGCGGTGCAGTTATATATTTTGACACATTGGTAAGCCCCTGTGCCTCCTCGGTCTTTGTAATATATTCACTGCCAAGAGTTGCTCCGTCTATTGTTACTACCGAATCCTTAGGCACTGTTATCTCATAATCAGTCCCCATACATTCAAGACCATCTATTGACTCTATCTTCCATTGCTTATTTTTCTTTTTTGGATCTTTTTCAAAGAAAACAACTATTCCTGTCTTCTCGCCATCTTTCTTTAACTGATAAGCAGGTCTTGCATCTGTGTAATCACCAGACTTCTTAGTATATGTCCATTCAGCATCGCTGAAATATTCTTTCAGGTACTCCTTAACAGCCTCATTTTTCTCATTTTCTGACTCATATGGTGTATCTGATGTTCTAGTGTACTCCAGCAAAGAATCTGTCTTCTGTGACTCTATCTGCTTGATGAAATCCTTAATTGCATGCTCTGGTCTTGTATTCTCATATATTGTAAGCGAATTCCACAACCATATCCATAATACAATAAAACCCGTCATTACAACTGCTATAACTATCCAGTATATCTTCCAGAATAAAGGAAGCTTTTTAATCTTATCTTTCATTACTCCTCCATGTCCACCATGGACTATATCTTAACGCTTTATTTAACAATTATCGTTGTTGGCAAATCTCTTGGTCCATACATTGATGAGCAGTTATTGATATACTCACCATTGTAATACATAAGCGATGATGAACCACCATCCAGGTTAGCTGCATTGACAGCTCCATACTCAAGCATAAGATCTATTATATCCGAATAGGAAGCTCCTGGACTGTTTACCTGTCGTCCATCTATTACAGCAAGCAATATTGCTCCGTCCTCCCTCTGTCCAATCGCAGTTCTTGGATTAAGTCCGCTTCCTCGTCCATTAACTTCAACAGGCTCTCCATTAACAATAAGCACTGGTCCAAAACTGACTGCATCTCTTACACCTCTGTCAAGCGCCGCCTGTGCAGTCATATTTCCAACAACAAGTACGTTGGCATTATCGATTCCTATAACTTCATAAGTTGTACCCGGATTGCCCCATTTCAGTTGACCTTCTGATATTACCAGTCCATCAGGTTCTCCTCCTGTTCCAACTCCTCCTGCATCATAAAAACCGCCTGCATTAGTCGCTGCAATTGCTCCATAACTGTCAGCTATCTCTGAAACCTTACGTCCCTTGCAGTCCCTGCCATATTCACCACTTATTCCTACGTGCACTCTTGATGGATCTCTGACTATCATCATCTTCCCTCTGTATGTGCCCTTCTCTATATCTACAATTTCTATAAAATCTTTCTCCTCATCTGTGAGTTCCGATGTATCTGATATCAGTGATGAATCAGTTACCTCATCTGTCTTCTGTACAGAATTAAGCGCCCTGATCTGTGCTATCTCCTCATCTGAAAAGAACAGGGTAACAAGAATTCCACCAGCACTTGATTCCATAGCTGAATTAACAAACAGATTCCTTACCGTCTTGGATGGTCCGAATTCTACTATATGAACAACACCAAGTAAACCTATAAGAAGCAGTACAATTGTTGTGCCAAGACATATTCCTATTCTTGCAAATATTCTTCCTATACGCCGCTTGGTGCTTATAGGTCCTTTATTCTTGTTATCCCCAGATGCTGGCTCATCAATATCATCATCCAGAAATTCCAAATCTAATTCTAAATCATCTTCCTGCACTTTTATTAATTCCTTTCGTACCAGAGTAAATGAGATTTTAACACAAAAAAAGGTTAAAGTAAATCACTTCAACCTTTTTTAATAGACATATAATATTCTTTATCATTAATTATTAATATCTGTAAGAACTTCTTTTGCCTTATCAAATGAATCCATATGTATATAAATATCACACTTTGAATTCTTACTATTGTTAAGAAACTTAAAAAATCCTGTATGAAAATTCCATTTTTCAAAATATGATATATTATTTCTTCTAAGTATTCTCTCTATCTTTCTGCTTTCTTCCAGTGTTACATCAGAACGCAATAAACGTTCATTAGTTCCGATTTCTGACATATTGCTGCACCTCTTTACTAACGTCTGTTTTGCCAGTATATTAACACATTTTCACCCAAAAATCCACTTTACAAAATTAAAAAATCGGTCTGGCTTAATCACCAGACCGAGCTGTGTCTTTATAATTAAATTAGGCGATTGTGTAAATCCAACCCTTAGGGGCTTCAATCTTACCCATCTGGATACCTGTTAATGTATCATAGAGCTTCTGGATTGTTGGTCCCATCTTTTCCATTCCGCTTGGGAAGCAGATTTCCTTGCCATGGTCGTTAATCTTACCAACTGGTGAGATAACTGCAGCTGTACCGCAAAGACCACACTCTGCAAAATCTTTAACTTCATCAAAGAGAACTTCTCTTTCTTCAACCTCTAATCCAAGATATTCCTTAGCAACAACCATTAATGAACGGCGTGTGATTGATGGAAGAATTGAATTAGACTTAGGTGTTACGAACTTACCATCTTTAGTGATGAATATGAAGTTAGCTCCACCAGTCTCCTCAACCTTAGTTCTAGTTGCCGGATCAAGGTACATATTCTCTGCAAATCCTTCTTCATGTGCTGTCATAATAGCATGTAAGCTCATTGCATAGTTAAGTCCAGCCTTGATATGTCCTGTTCCGTGTGGTGCTGCTCTATCAAAATCTGAAACCTTGATAGTAATAGGCTTAGCACCGCCCTTAAAGTAAGGACCTACTGGAGTTGTAAGTACTCTGAACTGATATTCATCAGCAGGCTTAACTCCGATAACAGGGTTGCTTCCGAACATATATGGACGGACATAAAGTGTAGCACCTGAACCAAAAGGTGGTACCCATGCTGCATTAGCTTCTACTGTCTTAGCTACTGCCTCTACCCACTTATCTTCTGGGTAAACCGGCATCTCAAGTCTCTCACATGAATCTTTCATTCTTGCAGCATTCAGATCTGGGCGGAACATAACAATGTGACCATCCTCTGTTGTATAAGCTTTAAGACCTTCGAAACATGTCTGTGCATACTGAAGGACACCTGCACACTCGTTAATGACAACCTTATCATCCTCTGTAAGTGTTCCGTTATCCCATGCGCCATCTTTATAGTTGGCTACGAATCTCTTGTCAGTCTT
>CAKRIN010000036.1 GCA_934343805.1 uncultured Lachnospira sp. | reverse complement strand
ATATGTAATTATTAGAAGTCAACTTCTGTATCATAGTAGCAGCATGTAAGAAGCTTCTCCATCTCTTCCTGACTTGGCTGACGTGGATTAGAACCTGTACATGCATCAAGGATAGCATTGGCTGCGATGTCGTGTAACTTAGCCTTGAATTCTTCCTCTGATACAAATCCTGTCTCTGCTGGGAGACCACCTTCACCATAATTCTTAATACAGTGAGGAATATTAAGATCATCATTCATCTTTCTTAACATAGCAATAAGATTGTCAATCTTCTCATCCTGTGTATTGCCGCCAAGATGTAAGAAATCTGCGATATATGCATATCTCTTAGCTGCTGTCTCGTCCTTGGCATTGAACTTGATAACCTTAGGAAGGTACATTGCATTAGCTGCACCATGAATAATATGTCCGCCTTCAAATGCAGCACCAGTCTTGTGTGCCATTGAATGAACAATACCAAGTAATGCATTAGAGAATGCCATACCTGCAAGACACTGTGCGTTATGCATTGAATCTCTTGCTGTCATATCCCCGTTATATGACTTAACAAGGTCAGCCTGAATCATCTCCATAGCATGAAGCGCTAATGGATCTGTGTAATCACAGTTAGCTGTTGATACATAAGCCTCAATTGCATGTGTCATAGCATCCATACCTGTATGTGCTACAAGCTTAACTGGCATAGTCTCTGCAAGTTCAGGATCAACAATGGCAACATCAGGAGTAATCTCGAAATCAGCTATAGGATACTTAATACCCTTCTGATAATCTGTAATAATTGAGAACGCTGTTACCTCTGTAGCTGTTCCTGATGTAGATGAAACTGCACAGAAATGAGCTTTCTTACGAAGCTTAGGAAGACCAAATACCTTGCACATATCTTCAAATGTTGTGTCAGGATATTCATACTTAATCCACATTGCCTTAGCAGCATCAATTGGAGATCCACCACCAATAGCAACAATCCAGTCAGGCTCGAACTCTGTCATAACAGCAGCGCCCTTCATAACAGTCTCAACTGATGGATCAGACTCGATACCCTCGAAAAGCTTAACTTCCATTCCAACTTCTTTAAGGTAATCTTCTGCTTTCTGAAGGAAACCATTACGTTTCATTGAGCCACCACCAACACAGATGATAGCCTTCTTTCCTTCAAGTGTCTTAAGGGCTTCAAGCGAACCCTTTCCATGATACAAATCTCTTGGTAAAGTAAATCGAACCATAATAAAACCTCCGTACATAAATATTTGATTGTTAAATTATAAACAAACCTTATACTCCTATTATAGACTTGCCTGTATAATATTTCAAGTATATTTTATTTGAATTTTCCGTAAATATTCCATATTTTTGAATCTATTTTATTTTTTCGTTTTTACATCTAATTTTTTAATAAATAATTGCAATAATTTGAAATTTCGTGTAAAATGATGTTGCTCATGAATAGATACTATTGTTTTCATCCGACTAATGATTCAATGAAATTCATGAGCATTTTTTATGTACTAAAAACGGGGCTGTTGCACTAATTTCTTAGTGCGACAGCCCCTTCTTTTATCTTATCGTTATACATATGTCTGTTAAAAAAGACTCTTAACAGTGTTTACTACATTCTCCACAGTGAATCCGAAATGCTCAAATAACTGATTAGCTGGACCTGAAGCGCCAAAGCTCCTCATGCAGATAACCTTTCCGTCAAGACCTACATATCTGTACCATCCAAAATCAGAAAGTGCCTCAACTGCAACTCTCTTTCTTACACTCTTAGGAAGTACTGATTCCTTATATTCATCTGACTGCTTCTCAAATACATCCATAGATGGCATGCTTACTACTCTGACATCAATTCCTGCGTTCTTAAGCTCTGCCTTTGCAGATACTGCAAGGCTGACTTCTGAACCACTTGCAATAATAATTCCATCTGGAGTTTCCTTATCAGAATCCTCGAGAATATATGCACCCTTAAGCGCTTCCTTAGATGAACCTTCCATCTGTGGAAGATTCTGTCTTGTAAGAACTAACGCTGTCGGCTCATTCTTAGACTCAATCGCATACTCCCATGCAAGTGCTGTCTCTGTTCTGTCACATGGTCTGAATACTGTGAAGTCAGGCATTGAACGGAATGCTGCAAGCTGCTCGATTGGCTCGTGTGTAGGTCCGTCCTCACCAACTCCGATACTGTCATGTGTGAATACATATATAAGTGGCAGCTTCATAAGTGATGTAAGTCTTGCCATTGGCTTTGTGTAATCACTGAATACGAAGAATGTTGCAACAAATGGTCTTAATCCGCCATGAAGCGCAAGACCATTGCCAATTGCTGCCATAGCCTGCTCTCTTACACCAAAATGAAGATTAGTTCCTGCATAATTCTCCTTAGAAAAATCACCGGCGTCCTTCATGTTAGTCTTATTAGATGGTGCTAAATCTGCTGAACCACCGATAAGGTTAGGCATTACATTCTTGATCATATTAAGAATTGTTCCACTTGAACTTCTTGTTGCTTCTGCCTTCTCAGGCTTTGCAAGATATTCTTCTGAATTGAACAAATCGGACATATCGCATCCATTATAATACTTATCCCAGAGCTGCTTCATCTCAGGGAATTTCTCACAATATTCTGCGAAAAGCTTATTCCATTCTTCTTCTGGCTTAGCCATTCTTGCTGCTATCTCATTATAGTGGTCATACACTTCCTGTGGCACTTCAAAGTCACCCTTGCATGGCCAGTTAAGATTTTCCTTAAGTGCTGCAACGTTATCAATTCCAAGAGGTTCTCCATGTGCACTTGCCTTGCCCTGTTTTGCAGGACAGCCATATCCTATAAGAGTATTAACCTTAATAAGTGATGGTCTGTTCCTGTCAGCCTTAGCTTCCTCAATAGCCCTGCCAATAGCCTCAATATCATTGCCATCAGCAACTTCTATTGTCTGGAATCCAAATGCTTCAAATCTTTTCATTACATTTTCTGTAAATGCTATATCTGTGCTTCCTTCAATTGATATATTATTAGAATCATAAAATACAATAAGCTTAGAAAGTCCCAGTGTACCTGCAAGTGAGAAACACTCTGATGAAATACCTTCCATCATACAGCCATCGCCACCAAGTACATATGTGTAATGGTCAACTACATCATATCCATCTTTATTAAATACTGATGCAAGATGTGCCTCTGCCATAGCCATACCAACTGCCATGGCCATACCCTGTCCAAGTGGACCTGTTGTAGCCTCAACGCCAACAGTATGACCATACTCAGGATGTCCTGGAGTCTTAGATCCCATCTGTCTGAAATTCTTCACATCATCTAAAGAGAGATTGCCAATTCCAAGTAAATGGAACAATGAATAAAGAAGCATTGAGCCATGACCGCCAGAAAGAACAAATCTGTCTCTGTTCTCCCACTTTGGATCAGCAGGATTATAATTCATATGGTTAGTCCATAATTCATATGCAGTTGGTGCAGTTCCAAGTGGAAGTCCTGGATGTCCTGAATTCGCCTTCTGTATTGCATCTGCTGACAATACTCTTATTGCATTAATTGACATTTCATCGATGTTAGTCATAATTTCCTCCCTGTGTAGGCACAATTGTGCGTAATAGTTAATTATCTGTCCTTAAAATCTGCTTCCGTCAAGAATATAACATCACCATTCTCTCCTCTCTTCTTCTTAAGACCACCAAAGAATCTTCTTGATGCTCTCTTTTCAGAATTAAGAATAGCCTGATTGATTATTTCCTTGATATCATCAAGTTTAATATTATCATTCACATTATGAAGTTTGTCAATCTTAAGATATAATTCAAGAAGAGCATTATCATCGACCTCATACTGTCTCTTTCTTGCAAATCTCTTTGCCATCTCAACAAGCTCATTAACTGTGTACTGTTTAAGAACAATTCTGTGATTGAATGTATCTGTAAGTTCTGGATTGAAATTAATCAACACATTCATGTCAGTATCAGAATCTTCAAATATTACTATCATTCTGTCGGTATCCTGCTCAAGGCAGTTAAGCAGCTCATTAATCCTCTTTGGCTGAATAGTACCAGCTCCCTCGACAATAAGGGCTGTTCCCTTAAGCCTTGCCATTGCCTTTGTAATACCTCTCTGATTAATGCTTTCTCCTGATGTTTTAGCAATTTTCTTCTGCTTGTCAGGATACATTGCATTAATTCCTCTTATTATTGCTCTTGCAAGATCTGTCTTGTCAGAGCTTGAATTTCCCGAAATAAGAATATTACCTACAGAAGAATTGCTTAATTGCATCTCTTCATCAATAGAATAAAATAAATCTGCAAGCTGCTCCTCAAGACCTGGCATATCCCTGTATTTTCTGAATATCTTAGCCAGCTCTCCTGTAAGCTTCTTCTCTGTTGCAGGTTCTTCCTGCTCCTCATTAATTACCTTTTTCTCAGGTTTCTTTGTCTTATTTACAGCCTTCTTTGGCTCAGCAATCATTTCTGGTCTTTCTGGTCTTGTAAAAGGCACTTCCTGTTCAACTGTTGCTGCCACTTCTTCTTTCGCCTCTTTTTCCTTTGACATTTCTTCTTTCATAATGTCATTAATATCAGATATCATTGAATCAGATACCGTAGGTATCTGTGCTGTCACAAGAGAAACAACCTCTGGTACAGCTTCTTCCTTTGCCTGCATAACAGCCTGCTCAAGCCTTGCCGCTGCTTTACCGGTTCTGATTGCAAGATCCATCCTTGCAGAGTTAACTGCCATCTGTGCAAGTGCTTCTGCCTTAGCCTCATCGCCATTCATATGTCTGCCATCAGCCAGAGCTTCTGCCTTTTTCTTTTCTACCATCTTCTCATAAGCAGCACTCTTTTCGTCTTTTTCATCCAGATATCTTTCAAGTTCCGTCTTTGAGAATTCCTTGGTATCCTGATGTCCATATTTCTCTTCTCTGACTGACTGCATCCAGTCTGATAAGCTCATCTGGCCTTCAATCTGCTCATCATCTATATCATCCTGATCAGACTCTGCCTGGACCGGAATATCTGTCTGCTTGCCACTATTTGCGCCATCTTCTTTTGATGCTGGTACAAATGTTTTAACATCATCATCTTCTTCGTCAATATTAAACAGATCACTCATATTAGCTGCAAGCTCAGCCTGTATGTTTTGTGTATCATACATGCTGTAATCAGGAACCGGAACATTAATGTTCATATCCTTAGCCTTTTCATTAATTCTCTGTTCAGTTTCTTTTCGCTGTTCAGCTTCATCCTCTTTATTTATCTTCTCATAATTATTGTCAAGCTTCTGCTTTGCATTAGCAATAAGCTCCTTTAAAGAAAGATTAGCTCTGTTAATTTCATTGGAAAAGCTTGATTCTCCTGCTTCAGAAAGGGTTGCATCAACCTGAGGTTTTTCAACCTGAGGCACGTCTGCTTTAGACATGGCAATCGATGTCTCTTTATTATCTGTAGTCTGTATGTCCTTATTCAAGGCTTTCATAATGAAATCTTTAATTTCATTATTCTGGTCATTCTGAACAAGATCCATAGATAAAGGACCTTCTTCCTGCTCTCTGTCATACTCAGGAACATTAAGACTCTTACCCTTCTTAATCTGTTTTGTTGCCTCAACAACAGGCTTTGTTATACCAGCTTTAACATCCGCTTCATCCCGGCTGATGTTTTCTTCTGCTGCTGATTGCTCTGATTCTTCTGTATTCTCTGACTGTACAGGTGCATTCTTCTTCTCGTCCTCAGCTAATACTTCCTCAACTTCATCCATTTTAAGATTAGCTAATTCCTTCTGTTGTGTAAATCTTTCTTCCTTGTCTGCATCTGAATCATTCTTTCTTTTCTTAACATCTTCAAGAATTCTTAACTGTGTCTTTGTAAGTCCTGCATTAAGTTCTTCCTTTAACTGTACAGCCTTCTCAACATACTTGCCATCCTGAAACCACAGAACAATATTATCACACGCTTTGATACATTCCTCTTTTCTTCCAGTCTTGGCATACAGCTTTGCAAGCTCATACATATACTTTTCATCAATTTCATGATCCCTGTATTCCTCAAGGATTCCTACAAGCTCATTATCTGATGCATTCTGTGCCATTCTTAGATCATAATAAAGAATATATCTGCTTACATCGTGCTGCGATGTCTTATTATATTCTTCATACAAAGCATTAGCATTCTCGTAATCTCCTACTTTAATAAAAAGTTCGGTCAGCTTATAAACCAGCTTTCTTCCACCAAGATTACGATTATAAGCAAGTATAGCCATATCTCTTGCTTCTTCATAGTCGCCCACTGCTTCCTGTACATTGATGGCAGTAGCAAGCGACTGCCAGTCCTTAACCTTTGACCAGTTAAGCTCTTTTGCTATATCAGCTGCTTCCTGGTACTCCTTCTTAATTGCCAGTTTCTTTATCTGCTCTATCTTAATTCCCATTTCGTATTTATTCATGTTATTCCTCATTCCTGCGCATACCATAAAGGAAAATCCGCTCTTTCAATATAAGTGCCAAAAAATATTAAATTGCGCCCTATATCTATATTTTACAACTCACTAAAGTTTAGCACAGCACATGTTTATTGTAAACCGAGTTCACAAATTTGTTACAAAAATGTTACAAACTTCCATAAATGCATTTTACCCACTAATTTACAAAAAATCGAAAGATGCCTGTTCATAATCCATTCTGACATATTCAAGCTCTGATTCTTTTGTATTGCTGAAATAATCAACAACAACTGTCTGCTGTCTTGAATCAACCAGCTTCTGCCCAAGTATATAATTTACATCGAATCTTCCAGTGATAGCCGGGGTTGCACCTCGTGCAGGAACAATAAGCTGGACATGGTTGGTTGCAAGCAGTTTAAATATTGGCTCCCATATATATATATCCTTTGCCGCTCCAAACGGATTATCTATAAAGATAGTTTTTCCTTCAACGCCCTCATTTCCTGAAGAGTTCATATTAGAAATATAATTAATTATGGCAATAAGGAACTGGATATATATTCCCTGTGACTGTCCTGTAGAGCCAACAGCCTCCTCATATCTTAAGTAACGGCTCTGATCTTTAATTCTCTCTCTCTTGTACAGATTAATCCTTATAGAATTCATATCCGTAACAATAACAGAAAACAGGCGTTTCCATGATAATCTGCTTCTTATATACTTAAGCCTTTCCGCTGCATCTTTGAAGCTTTCTGCCATAAATACAGTTTCGTCAATATATTCAGACATTTTTTCCTTATAGAGGTCTTCTTTTATATATGGAATCTGAAGACTAATTATAGCTATCTGTTCTCCATCAAGGTTAATATTAGATAACTGTGGCAGTCTGTCCAGTTCTGTCTTAATATTGCTGCAGGTCTGAATACAGCGGTTCTCGAAGTTATCTTTTATCATCTGCATGTCTTCAATTCCCTTTGCGACACGATCTTTTTCCAACTGTATAAATGTATTAGTATCATTTAAAGATTCAATCATGCTTCTGGTCTTTGACACATTCTCAGGAACATTTACCGAAACTCTCACTTCATCAGCAAGTTCAACTGCGTTATATCCATTGAGAAGATCAATAAGCTTTGTCTTATTTTTGTTGAATTCATCAACCTTCTTATATTCCAGCTTTCCTATTGAAGAATACTCTTTGTGTACCTCTTCATATTCCTTGAGGTTAACATTAATATTCTCAACATCTTCAGCTCTGACTGTTTCCGGAATCTGCATGCCTGCATCTGAAACTATTCTTTCAAGATCCTTCCTGCACACAAGCACATCCTTCAGTGAATCAGCCATCTGTTTTCTTGCCTTCTCCTGAATTTTAGTATTATCCTCAAGCTTCTTAATAAGTGCCTTATGCTGTTTAATGAATTCGTCCGAATCATCACATGCAAATTCATTAAAACTTCCATAGCTGTTCTCTATCTGATTAATTCCATGGGCTATACTTCCCTCAAGTCTGTTAAGAAGGGCTTCCTGTGCTTCAAGTTCTTCTCTTACTTTTTCACTTTCTTTCACAAGATTATTAACAGCAGCCTTTCCATTACGCAGCTGTGCCGTACCAGCTGCCATAATCTCTCCAGCCTCATATTTAGCCTTTATATCATTAAATTCATACCCACGATACTCAATTGCCTCACGGCATTTGTTCATAGATGCTGACAAATGATTCATAAGTGCCTGCTTATCTTCAAAATCAGCATTCTTCTGTCCGAGTGCAGTCCTTAATCCGGCAAATCTGCTTTCAATATCCTCTTTATCAGAGTTATATGACGCATCATTTATAGTAACGGAAATATCAGAATCGTAATAAGGCGCATACTGCTCCTCCCAGCCTTTAACAAGTTCTTCATATGCTTTTCTTGTATTATCTTCATAGTCGCAGGCTGTCTCGTATTCCTTGTTTAATGACGCACTTTTTTCTTCACATTCGTAAACATATTCTCTGGCATTTTCGGCATCTTCACGCATTCTGCCAAGCTTGTCATACTTAGTATCTATCAGCGACTTCATTTCAATAATCTTTGTCAGATTATCACAAGCTGTCTCTTTTTCTGACAATTCAGCTCTTACCTCCAGAAGCTTTGCTTCCACCTGGTTCTTAACAGCAGTTACAGACTCTGCCTCTTTAACTGCGGCATTGGACTGTTCGCTGCACTCTGCAATTCTTGCCCTGATGTCCTCAATGCTTCCTGACACACCTGCCTTTCCAGCAGAAGTCTTATATGTTAATGCAAATGTATAATCGTCCCACACAAGCTCCATTCTGTCAGACAATTTCTTCTCCTGCGACTTATAATTATCAAGTTCTTCCTGCGCAAGCTTAATATCAGTTTCCAGCTTTGCATCATCACGAAGAAATGACATATCCTTTAATGCAAATACTATAAGCTCTTTATTAATCTCCAGTTTTGTATCAATAAGAACCTGCTCACTGATTACAGGATATACAACTGCTCCTCTCCCAAAATTCAGAAGAGTCTCATCAGCTTTAACCCTCTCAAAATCATTTTTTATAATAAAGCCATATTCAACAAAAGGAGTTCTCTTTAAAACATCTCTCTTCTGTCCCGGATTAAGCTGTCTGAACCACTCATGTCCTTCCACAACATCTTCTCCGTACTGACTCTCCAGATATGTCTTAAGCCTGTCTCTTTCTTCACTTCTGCATACATAAGTTCCTTTTCTGGCATTATCAATAAAATGCTCAAGTTCTGCAATTTCCTTGCTCTCATGCGCATATTCACCCTGCATCTTTCTGTATGTATCCAGAATAACTGAAAGCATCAGTGTATCATTGTCTGCCGTATATATGCTTCGGATTTTCTCCATCCGCTCATCCGCACTGCTTTCTGTCTGACTTGCTTCTTCAAGCTTTAATGCCTGCTCATTAAGAATACCGGCAAGTGTCTTATTACCTGACACTGTTTCATTAAGCGATCTCAGCTGATTCTGTAGTTCTTCGAGCTTTTCAGACAAATGTGTCTCCTCACTCTTTAGTATCTCTTTCGCCCTGAAATCCTCATCATACCTGGCAGCAGCATTTTCTGAAACCAGCGTTCCTGCCTCTGTTAACAATTCATTAAGCTGTGTCTGCAACTGACCGATCTCATTTTCAAGATTATCTGACAGGCTGCCAAGACTTGCAGCCTCTTTATCTGCATTTCTCAGATTACTCTTTGCCTCAAGAAGTTCTGTTTCAAGATGTCTTACACGGTTAACCGCTATATCCAGTTTTTCCTTGAGTCTTGCCGATTCGGTCTCATAGAACCGCTTATACTGTGCAGCAAGCATCTTTAATTCAGATGTTATATCTTCATCTTCTCTTAGCCTGTTATCAATTGCTACCTGCAGTCCCTTATATGATTTTTCATACTCTGAATAATCCTTATAATCACCTGCTGACTCCATAAGGGTAAGTTCTCCTCTTTCCCTCGCAATTTCAGAATTCTTAAGCTCTAGCGCATTCCTTGTATCTCTGACAAGTGCTTCCACTCCCACCAAGGAATTCTTTTCAGACATAACCTCTGCTACGGCTATTGCCTCTTTCTCCTTTGACAATTCATCATGCATTTTATTGATGAGTTCATCCTGGTTATTAAGCTCTTTTTCCTTATTGCCACTTTCCCTTATAGCCACTAATAACAGATTATACAATTGTTTTTCTGTCTCTTCTTTTCTGTTATAAAATTCTTCATATGTCGACAAATATTCCTTAAAACTGTCGATAGCTGCAATCTGGCTGTCATATGCTCCAAGCTGCGAATGTTTCTTTGAAAGTTCAACCAGCTTATCCTTAATATCCATGAGAGTCTGCGCCATCATGCCTTCATCATTATCTACAGAAAGCTTATTGTTGAAAGATTTCTGTATAATCTCTTCTATCAGAAGATCTTCAACCACTTTACGGCTTGTCTTGTAATTAGTCTCAAAATATGTTCTTACATGGCCTTCTGTCTTATTAATTCCTCTTACAATTTCCCATGCACTCTCATATATTCCATATCTGCTTATAAAGCTCTGATAATCGCCTTTTCTGTCGAATATCTTAACAATATATTTGTATTCTCCCTTCTCAAGATCGCGAAGATATGCTTTTAACCCGTTATATGTAATACGCTCGCCATCTTTAACAAGAGGAAGATTTCTTATATCATTGTCTCCAAACTCGCGGTAAAATATACAATAATTAAAATACTCAACACTTGCGTTAGACGATGCCGTTCCCGCATCCTCCTGTGCAGCATCTTCATCCGTTCCCCTGCCTTTTCTTGCACAGAAACCTGTTGTCATGAATCTGAACCCATCCTTCTGATAGCATGAATCCAGCTTCCACTCAACTAATGAATGAATACATGTATTACCACTTCCCTGTCTGAAAAGCTTCTCAATCGGCTGCTTATCATCAAGTGTACAATTAGGAAGCATATTCTGCATAAGAAGGAGCATAAGAAGACTCTTGCCTCCACCATTGGCAAGATCATATATAGTATTCTGACAGTTAAAACGCATTACAAAATCATCATAAACCTGCGTTCCGAAGTTATATTTAACATTATTAACCCTGATTCTGTTAATCTGTGGCATTGCTTCCTCCATTCATTAACTCTGCAAAACGTCCTCTGTAATCATCAAAATAGTTCTCAATAAGGCTTCTAAATCTGTCAGTTGGATAGAATCTCTCCTGACTTTCAACAAGCAGTTCCTGTGAAACACAAAAATTAAGGACAAGCTTCACCATTCCTGACTTTGAATTTCTCGCAGCCCTTGCCCCTGCCTGATCTTCCACAGTTGTAACCGGAAGTTCATCCCATGTAAGTGCAATCTGCTTAAAACTGTTTTCTTCAACCTCATCAAGTACCAGTCCTGTACTTTTATCAACTATACCACTTGTTGTCTTATCAACATCTTTGATAATATCCTCAACCCTTATGAACTCTGCATATGTTGAACTAAGTGTATCCGAATAGAATTCAGTTATAATATTATAAATTATAAAATAAGCAAGATATAATTCCTTATTAACTCTCAACCCCATCGCATTTCTTAATTCTTCATTAGAATAACCAAACACCCTGTTATTGTCTCCTGCACTTACAAACAGACTATTGTTATATTCATATATATTAAGATTAAGCTTCTTTACAGACATATGAACAATATCATATACCTCAGCATTATTACTGTATTCCTGATAGAGTGACGCATTAGCGCCCTTCTCTGATACATTTTCTCCTGTTATAAGCTTAGATACAATATCCAGTGCCTTATCTAGATTTCTATTCTCCATGTGATTCCTTTCGTATAAACTGCACATCTGCCATTACGCAGCTGTCCGATAATACAACCTTCTTATCAATACCCTTTTTTATTGTAAACTCAAATGAATCCGCATCCTTAAAGCCTTCTTCCAGATATGAATCAAGAAATGTATCTTCTTTTGCATGCCCGCCCAGGCAATATTCATCTTTCTGGCACAGATTAACAAAAAAAGAAAAGAAATCTGCATTTTTCAAAACTTCCGATCCATATGCTTTCTTCATTGCGTCAGCAAAATCCCCCAACGTAATAATGTCCGATTTTTTCAAACACATCACAAGATTTCTCATGATGAATATATAATTATCTTTAATCCTCTGCTCCTCAACTTCATCCTCAAATACAATATCCTCTGGTCTGTCACTGCTGATAAGTTCCTTTTCCTCATACCTTGGCGGTTTTACCATTAATGCATCATCAATACTTATTATGTCAAATGTTTTCCTGATATTAGGTTTTAAAAGAGAACTAAGCATAGTAACCAGAATATCTGCATTATCTTTTTTTATCATATCTGAAAGAGCCGAGGTGAAATCCATATGACTTCTAAGTCTTCCAAGCTTGGCCCTTCTTACAGCATCATCCGTCATTTTCTGCATTTCTGTACAATCCTTAAGAAGCTCGCTGTGTCTGTTCATCGCCTGCTTAAGCTGAGTCTCAAGATTGTATATTTCATTCATCGTCTTATAGTAGCCTTCGCCTGTACTTCCTGATGCGTTCAGCTTTTCAATGGATTTGGTAATAAGGTCCCTGTTCTTTTTAAACAGCTTCTCTTCATCCTCAAACCACTTCATTCCAGTCTTGACAAATTCTTCATAAGCCTCAATTCCCGCAAAAACATCGCCCGACAGAATTGTCATAACTTCATTCTTCTTTAACTTAAGTCTGTTGACTTCTTCATTAATTCTCTCAACGACTTCTACTCCTCCACGGAAATTCTGTGAATTAATCATCTTCTCCAGAAGAAGCTGTGAAACACTTATTCTGCTTTCGTCTTTTATTTCCTTGGTATCAAGATAGAATTCAATAGCATCCGGACTTATCGAATACCATACAGTATTATCCCTTATTGAACTCTCTATTATCTTCATTCTGGAAACTCTCTTCTTCCTGTCTATAGGATCATAGTAAGAGAATTCAAAAGGTTTTCCTTCATTCTTAATCTTATCAAATATATAATCAGCAATATCTTTGCTGTCACATTCATCCAATTCAAGCCCGAAATCCCTCTTAAGTATCAGCCTTAAGAAATCCAGGTATTCCGGATATGTAACATCTTTTTCTTTAAAATTGTTCTCCTCGATAAAAAAACGTAATACTGCCATAACAATATAACCCATATCGAGAATGTCATACCTGCCATCTCTGAAATTAGAGAATGATGTGTCTATTAATCTGAAAAATGGATAATATTTCTTCAGATTAAGCATTCGTTCTCGGTGATCTGATATAATATCACCTGTCATGTTTTCTGCCATAATATTCCTCAACAGAGCTTATTATTTAATTAAAGCTCTGTTCTTCCGTCTAACGCTCTTAACAAAGTAACTTCATCAATATACTCAAGATCCCCACCTACCGGCACACCACTCGCTATCCTGGTAACCTTTATTCCTGTAGGCTTAATCATCTTACTTATATACATTGCAGTTGTTTCACCTTCAAGATTAGAATTGGTAGCAATAATTACTTCATCAATATCTCCCTGAAGTCTTACCATAAGCTCCTTTAACTTAATATCAGCCGGTCCGATTCCAAGCATTGGGCTTATTGCTCCATGAAGTACATGATATACGCCCTCATATTTTCCTGTCTTTTCGTATGCTGCCATGTCTCTTGTCTGTTCCACAACCATAATAGTCTTATGATCTCTTTTCTGATCACGACATATCGGACACAACTCCTCATCTGTAAGCGTAAAACATTCCTTACAGTAGTGAATATGCTGCTTTGCATCAATCATAGTATCTGCCAGACTCTTAACCTCTGACTCCGGCATGTTTATAATGTGAAATGCCAGGCGCTGGGCGCTCTTCGCCCCAACCCCTGGTAATCTCGACAATTCTTCAATTAATCTGTTAATATGACCACTGTAGATGTCCATTAGAATAAGCCTCCGCCTAATCCTCCAAGTCCACCAGTAATCTTAGCCATCTGTGCCTGTGACTCTTCTTCACATTTTCTTAAAGCTTCATTAGTAGCCGCTACTATTAAATCCTCAAGCATCTCAACATCATCTGGATCAACTGCTTCAGGATCAATCTTTACCTTAGACACCTCTCTCTTACCTGTAACAGTTACCTCAACTACTCCACCACCTGCTGTAGCGCTGAATTCCTTATTCTCAAGTTCTGCCTGCTGTTCCTCCATCTGACGCTGCATTCTCTGTGCCTGCTTCATCAGATTATTCATATTACCAGGCATTCCTCCTGGAAAACCACCTCTTTTAGCCATTATATAAGCTCCTCCTTATCATCTACTTCTATATCTATGCCTACGAGTTCCTTAAGATCCACAAACCTGCTGTGGAAATCCTCATCATCGTTAAGCTTAGTCACTTTGATTGAAACTCTTACACCTGTTCTCTCTTCAATAACATTTTCAATACTGTCAATTACTTCCTGTCTGCTAAGCGAATTATAGGCACTAATTGATTCTACCATAATTTCAAGACTAATTCCATCTTCTGCTAACGTAACATGAGCAGACTGTAAAAATGTCTGATTAATCGGGTCATCTATTGTTGAAACAATATCTCTCCAGCTTGCTGCAATAGCTTTAACATCTTCTGGCACCGCATCATATACACGTTTCTCTGCAGGCTTCTTTGGCACAGGCTGCTGAATTGACGCCTGATCCCCTGCAGTTCCTGCTACGCTTACTAATCTGCCACTTTTTATATCATCAAGCACTTTCTGTAACTGTCCTTCAAGCATTGTCACACGGCTTACTACATCTCCTATGTCATGACTGTTATCCATAGCCGGACGCATCAGCTTTATAAATGTTATCTCCGTCTTAACCCTCTTCTGTGTAGAGAACTTAAGATCATTAGATAATTCTGACAACACTCTTATGTAATACATAAGTGTATCAATATCAACATTCTGTGCATCTTTTTTCAAATCCTGAAGATTGTCTGCCGAAACTTCTATTACATCTTCAATTCTGTCTGCATCCTTAGTGCTCTTTATAAGCAGCAGATTCCTCAGATACCATATAAAATCCGTGACAAACTGTGACAGATCTCTTCCCTGTATAATCAGATCTTCCATAAGTGACATGCACACTGCAACATCACCTGACAGTATTGTGGAAAGCATTTTGCTAAACACCGTTGTATCAACTGCGCCTAATACATCAAGCACATTTTCATACTTAAGATCTTTTCCCAGATAGAATGCAAGGCACTGGTCTAACAGGCTCAATGCATCTCGCATAGAACCATCTGCTGCTTTGGCAACATACTTTATTGCCTTATCCTCTACATTCAGTCCCTCTGCCTTCATCAGTTCTGAAAGTCTGTCGGCAATTGTCTCTATTGTTATCCTGTGGAAGTCATATCTCTGACATCTTGAAAGAATTGTAATAGGAATCTTCGCCACTTCTGTAGTAGCCAGTATAAATATTACATATGCCGGAGGTTCTTCCAATGTCTTTAACAGCGCATTGAACGCTCCTATAGAAAGCATATGAACCTCATCGATTATATAGACTTTGAATCTTCCTTCAGTCGGTGAATACTGTACTTCTTCCCTTATCTGTCTTATGTTATCAACACCATTATTAGATGCCGCATCTATTTCTATAACATTCATGCTTGTTCCAGCCGCAATCGCCTTGCATGTCGGACACTCCCCACAAGGGTTTCCATTAACGGGATGCTCACAATTAACTGCCTTCGCAAATATCTTTGCAACAGATGTCTTACCTGTTCCTCTTGTTCCGCAAAACAGGTATGCATGACCTATCCTGTCTGCGTTAATCTGGTTTCGCAGAGTAGTTACTATTGTATCCTGTCCTTTGACATCATTGAAATTGTCTGGACGCCATTTTCTATATAAAGCCTGATATGACATATTTACCTCCCTCTGCGCTGTATCTACTTTCACAGCCCTTAACCTCATGCGTAAAACCATCCGCCTCCGGCGTCTGTCGCTGCTTCGCAGCTTATGTTTTACTTATGTCGGTTAAGTTCCTGC
>CAKRIN010000035.1 GCA_934343805.1 uncultured Lachnospira sp. | reverse complement strand
CCTTAACCGTTACTGCAACTTACATTTACATTATTCTATTATGCTTCTGTCATCCTGTTCTTAGCCACAATTCTCATTATCAGATCAACGCTTCCATCAATCCCATAAGTTGAACTGTTAATTGTGAGGTCATAATTATCTGCTTCTCCCCACTTCTTGCCTGTATAAAATGCGTATCTTTTAAGATGTGCCTTATCCTCTTTTGAAACATACTTCGCAGCCTGCTTATAAGTAAGCTTCTCCTTGCTTGTATGGTAAGTTCTCTGTATACGCAGCTTCTTAGGAGCTGTGATAAATATGCTTATATGAGGAATGTGGTTCTTAGTAAGAATATTATCCGCATATCTTCCCATGATAACATATGGTTCCTGCTTTGCTAAATCGACCAGCTTCTTAGATGTATTAAAGAACTGTACATCAGACCTTGAAAGACCATGGTACTTCTTAAAATCTCTCCACCACTGAGCCGGTGTCCTTGCTGTTTTATTCTGGAATAAAGCTCTGTCAGTTTCTACATGTTCTTCATTACGCTGTAATATCTCGTTCATGATAGATACATCATAGTAGCTGATTCTTAACTTATCAGCAAGCCTGAAACCAATATCTGTTCCTGCACATCCATATGAACGACCTATACATATAATAAGATTATCGTCCTTCCCAAATCTGTTGGCAAGATTAGACATATTTAGTTCTGCATGCTCCGGATCAATAATGTCATTTCCCTCTCTCGCTTCCTGCATAGCAATTGCTTCATCAAATATCTCACCATATTCATGCATTATTTCTTTATGAATCTGAGGATTCTTTTTAGTAGTTCTTGCCATATTACTTATAAGTGCAAGCTCACTTCTAAGTACTGAAGAATCCGCACTCGATTTAATCAAATCTCTTAAATCATTAATACATTTTTCCTTGTTTCCCTGATATACACGTCCCAGATTAGAACCTGTAGCTTTATATACTTTCTCATCCAGTGCGTATATTCTGTTCGCAAGTTCAGTTATTTTATCATTATCTGCCATAATGCGCACCTCCTGATTATATAAAGAATAATAGTGTGTCAATAAGGAATACCGGTACAAGGCAGCACAGTGACCACACAATATAGCCAAAGAAACTTGGCATCTTAACACCATTTTCATCTGATATCGACTTAACCATGAAGTTAGGTGCATTACCGATATAAGTCATAGCACCCATAAATACCGCACCACATGATATTGCCGTAAGCATTTTTGCCGGTACAACTCCAAGTGCTGTTGTAAGTCCTGACGCAAATCCCATAGAACCAGCCGTTGTAAGGAACACAAGGTATGTTGGCGTATTATCAAGGAAACTTGAAAGTGCACCTGTTACCCAGAACATCTGCGATGGATGTGTAAGTCCAAGCTCTGCTCCTGCACTCTTTAAAATCATAAGAGCCGGCTGCATAGTAATAAATATACCTATAAAAAGTACGGCAACTTCCTGAATAGCACCCCATGTAAAATGGTTCTTCTTTCTTATCTCTACATTAGTTGTCTTGAATGATAAAAATGCAGCCAAAAGAATCATAACTACTTCTATAAGAGAAGTAATCGCAAGCTTAACCTCTCCAAATATAGGAATTGAGATTACCTCACCAGCAGCATTCTGGAAAAATGGTACATCTGGAAGTACTCCGCTTAGTATAACTGCTGCAACAATAATTACGATGAATATAATATTGTGCAATCCCTCAAATCTTATAAGTGGCTCATTTTCCTTAATCTCCGGCATATAACCTGCTGCAATATCCTTCTTGTATGCTCTCTTATCAAGGAAATAAAGTACTGTAAGAAGAATAATCATGTTAAGGAGCAGTATCGGAAAGAATCTTATACTCCAGAAGAAAGGAACACCTCTTGAGAATCCCATAAGGAGTGGTGGGTCACCAATAGGTGTAAGGCTTCCTCCCATATTAGATATAAGGAAAATGAAGAACACCATAATGTGAGCCTTATTTCTTCTCCATGAATTCATTTTAATAACTGGTCTTACAAGAAGCATTGACGCACCTGTCGTTCCAATCCAGCTTGAAAGAAGGGTTCCTATTCCAAGAAGAATAACATTTACTCTTGGTGAACCAACTAGGCTTCCCTCAACTGTTATGTTACCTGCTACACAGAACAGACCGAAAAGCAGTACAATGAATGTAAGATAATCATTTACAAGACATTCAAGTACAGTCTCTGCTGCTGTTCCGGCACCATACTTAACCGCGAACGGAATTATGAATAGCAGTGACCATAATATTACAGCAAATGGTCTGTACTTTTCCCACCATTCTCCTTTTACAAGTGGAATTATGGCTATACACAAAAGCAGACATGCGAATGGTATACAAAGCCATAAAGGCACATTCGTCAGCTCGGCCGCCAGGGCAGCCATTGGACAAATATTAATACTCATAACTTAAGCCTCCGTAAAAAAACCTGTTCCACATACACAGAACAGGTAATATTAATATTTAGTTATCTCTGCACATCAAAAGACGAATTCTTCATAAGTCTCTTAATATGGTCAACACAGGTGATATTAGTATCACCTCTGATAGCATGCTTCATTACTGAAGAAGCAACAGCGAAGTTAACTGTATCTTCAGGTGTCATATTGTCCATAAGAGCATATATAAGTCCTGATGAAAATGCATCTCCGCCACCAACACGGTCTACTATCTCAAAATTAATTGTCTTGCTCTCATAAGTCTCTCCATTAGTATAATAGAAAGCTTTCAAAGAGTTGTTACTTCCTGAGTGTACATATCTTACTGTTCTTGCAATAGCCTTCATATGATACTGCTCATCTATTGCCTTAAACACTCTGTCCATGTCCTTAAATGATGGATCCATTGTAAGGCCATCCTTAACATCTGTTCCATCTTCTCTGTATACATGGATAGGTTCAATTCCTATAAGTACATCAACATAAGGAAGATACTTACTAAGAACATCTCTTGCTGTCTCAAATGACCAGAGAGTACTTCTCCAGTTAGGATCAAAGCTTACTGTAAGTCCCATCTTCTTGGCTGCCTTAACTGCCATATCCATCATCTTACGGCAATTGTAAGAAAGCGCAGGTGTGATTCCGCTTATATGAAGCCAGTCATAATCCTTAAGAATCTCCTCAAAATCAACATCCTTATAATCGTATTCTGCAAATGCAGAACCAGCTCTATCATATATTACCTGTGAAGGTCTGACAGAAACACCTTCTTCCAGATAATAAAGTCCCATTCTTCCTTCTGATCTTATAATATGCTTAGTATGCACATCATTAGACTTAAGATAATTAATAGTTGACTTTCCAAGGTCTGAGTTAGGTAATACTGTAAAAAATGTAGAATCAACACCAAGGTTGGCAAGGGAAACCGCTACATTTGCCTCTGCTCCACCATAATTAACTCTGAAATCATGTGTAGTTACAAGCTTTTCATAGTTAGGTGGTGATAATCTTAACATTAATTCACCGATTGCTATAAATTTCATGTCTTCCTCCAACGTCATAATAGATTAAAGGGTACTATTTACCCAGTTTTGCATATTCCTATCACATATTACACCACATTTATACAAATTGCAAACCTGCATATTACTTTACATCACAATAATTATTCTATATATCAAGTGTCAGAACAGGATATTCATATTCGTCACTAATAAATGCGCACATGTATATAGGATAATATATAATCTTATTCCTTACTTCCACATTACAGTTAGCAAATACAAATGCTTCATTTACCTGATATTCCTCATTATAAGCGGCTTTGCTGATTGCACTATGAACATAGTAATCCTTTCCGCTTTTTACTTCTATTGGTAAAACTGAACCATTATGTTCGATAACAAAATCAAGTTCTCCAAGATTATGATTATTATAAAAATATGACGGATAACCGTGCGCATTCAGTTCCTGCGCAACAAAATTCTCATAAACACCACCAAGATTTACTTTATCATCGCCAAAAAGTATCTTTGCACGCAAAGCATTTCCATACTGATATGTTAATAACCCAACATCTGATGAATACAGTTTAATTAAACTGCTTTTAGCATTCTGATTTAATGCTATCCTAGGCTCTGTAGCATTAATTGTTGCTATTGCAACTCCTGCATACTTAAGCCACAAAAAACTATCTTCCAGCTTCTCAAACCTCAATTTCTTTTGTATATCAGAATAATTAAATCTCTTATTCTGTCTCAAAAGCTGTGATGGAATCTGATCGTATATAGCTGTAAGCATAAGCTTTTTATCCTCTGTCTCATACTTGGTAAAATCGACCTTATACTGCCTGATTATATTTTCTTGAATTATAGACACTTCTCCTACATTTCCTGTTTCCACATATGCATTTACAGCCGCAGGCATTCCACCAATAACAAGATATCTGTTAAGATGTGTAAGCATTTTATTATTTATAACATCTGTAACAGACGACTTTTCAAAAAAACATTTTTTCAGATAATCTATGGTCTCCGATGTGACACCGCTGGCTGTTATAAATTCTTCAAAATCAAGTGGATACATGTCAAGTTCGTCCATATATCCGACAGGGGCTGACATTAAATCTTTAAGTTCCACACCAAGCAAAGAGCCACTCAGCACTAATTTTATTCTGCCATCATCAACCCAGAATTTAACTTTTGTAACAATATCCTTGCACTCCTGAACCTCATCTATAAAAAGAAATGTTTTATTATCTGCAAATGTAACATCTGTCAGTGCAGAAATATTTAATTTTAATTCATCTACAGTATTCGCCTGTTTAAGAGCCGCTATAAATTCACTATTCTGAATCAGATTAATCTCGATATAATTACACTTACTTTCTTGTAAACACTTTCTAATAGTAAATGTTTTTCCAACCTGCCTTGCCCCTGTAACCAATAAAGCTCTATTCGGATTTTTTATCCAGTTGTTTATATACTTTTCTGCTTTTCTTTTAATCATAATTAAACTCACTCCTTATATAAATAATATCATCTTATAGCACTTTTTCAATAATTTTTTCTTTATTTTTAGCACTTTTTCGTGAGATATTTTATATTTTTTTACACTTCTTCAATTGTATTATTGTCATTTATACATACATTATTCAAATTGCAAACTTGCATATTAAATTCACATAGGATATAATTATTTTATTAATAAGTAAGGTTAGGGTACGTGTTTATGGATATATTTGAGTCTCTGAATTCTGTGCTTGTAGACTTGTTCAATGATATCTTGAACATTGAAGAAAGGGCTCTTATCACAGAAGAATTTAAGGATATTTCTGTTACAGACATGCATATTATAGAGGCAATCGGAATTGAAGAACCTCGTACTATGTCCACAATTTCCAAGTCTCTTGGAGTAACTATGGGAACTCTGACAGTTGGAATCAACGGACTTGTTAAGAAAGGTTATGTTATTAGAAAACGTGGAGAAAAGGATCGTCGTATAGTATATGCCTCACTCACTGATAAAGGCATTGCCGCATACAGACATCATGAGAATTTCCATAAGGACATGATTGAGAATATTACCAGGGATCTGACCAAGGAAGAAGCTGAAGTCCTCACGAAAACATTTATACGACTGGAAGATTTCTTCCACCAGATACCATAACATTACATCATGAGCCAATAATCTTGAGGGAGGATATTCTATGACAGATAATAAGAATCTGCTTAATTTTGATGATTTAGCTGATGTATTTGCACAGCTTAACGATATTGAAGATGCGCCAGAAGAACTTACTGAGGAAGAGAAAGCTTCACAGCGCAGATATGAAGAGATAATCAAGAAACATAAGAATAATAATTAACCAGATGAAACTAAACGACTGCCACAGATATGCAAAGGCAGTCGTTCTTTGCTTTCCAAATCGAAACAGCCACCCTTGGGTTTTCCCGCGGGTGGCTGTTCCATCTTTATATGAAAGTGTTTGAAAGAAAAAAGCTTATTTAACAGTTATTCCTGCTGTCTTGTAAACAAATGTTACGCTGCCTTCCTTGTCATCTGATCTTCCAAGGAATGAATTGTATTCCTGTCCTGCTTTAACTACTGCCTTTATTGTATCAACAGCTGTCTGAGCATCTGAGTCTACAAGCTTTGTGATAGGCTCTATAGCTTCACTATTAAACTGTGCCATACCATCCTTTAATGTTATAGCTCCATCATTAAGCTGTGTTACACCCTCAGCAAGAGTTCCTGAACTATCCTTTAATGTAGCTGTTCCGGCCGCAAGCTGTGATGCACCATTCTTTAATGTGTTATTGTTATTAACAAGTGTTGACGATCCTTCTGCAAGCTTATTAGCACCGCTCTTTAACTGTGCAATTCCTGAACAAAGTGAAGGAACTGCTGCATTAACACTGCTAAGTCCACCTGCTAATGTCTCCATACCATCAAAGTATCCCTGACTATTAAGTGTCTGATACGAACCTGCCATAGCAAAATATGCTGTACTTGCCTGATTAAGACCGGCAATTACTGTTGTGACACTCTTTGTATATTGTGGTTGAGCTGCTGCTGGCAAAGAAGCATAAGTAGTTAACAATTTTGTAGTCATAATAAGAGTCTCATCTGCTCCCTGTGCCACTGCCTTATTAGCATCATCATCTGCAAGTGACATATCAGCAACTGTGGAATCAAGTGCCTTTTTAGCATCCCCGGAAAGTCCTGTAAGTAATGATGGATTAACAGCATTCAGAATATACAAACCACCATCATAAGCTTCTTTATATTTATCTGAATACGTTTTCATATTTGTTGTAAGAGTACTCTTTAACTGCTGTGTTCCTGCATTTAACTTAGCTGCTCCTGAAGCTAACAGATTAACATTCCCCTCAAGATCTTTATCAGTAATTGTTGCGTATAATGTATCTAATCCTTCAGAAAGCTGTCCAGCGCCATCATTAACTGTGCTTACTCCATCTGTATACGCATAAATTCCTTCTTTAAGGCTTCCTGCTCCGTCATTTAACTGATCCACACCATCAGTAAGTGCCGGAACTGCATCATTTAACTGCTGTGTGCCTTCCTGTAAAGTAACTGTTCCATTTGCAAGCTGTGTTGCTGCATCATTTAAAGATGAAACTGTCTTCTTAAGGTCATCTAATGTAATATCATCTACATCCATATCAGAAAGGAAATTAGATGTTGCAACTGACATTGTCATATCAAGTGAGAAATCTGTTACATCAGCTGTAAGTTCAAAATACTCTGGTATATCAAGATCAAGAGTTTCATTATTGAACTTAAGATTCATTGTATCCTTAAGTCCTGGCATTGTCATACCAACTGCGACAATCTTATCTCCTACCTTAGTAAGCTTTCCGTTAGTAACCTCAACATTAGAGAACACATCTGTTGGAAGCATCATACCTGTGACCATTGTAAATGGAACACATACGGACTGTTTCTTTCCATTAATAGTTACATCCTTTTTCTGATTATTAGTATAATCAAATCTGATAGTAACCTTTCCACTCTTACCTGCTAAATCTTCAGGTTTAATATCTTTTCCATCAAGTTTGTAAGTTACCTTCATTGTAACAGGTGCATTTTCATTAGACTCTGTCTTATTGAGAGTTTCCTTTCCATTAGCATCAGTTACCTTCTCATTAACAGTAATGTGATTCTTTTTGCCGGATGCATCACTGAATACATATACCGTTTCCTGTCTTGTATTAGTTGCAAGTGTGCTTTTATTTGAAACTGCAAGTTCATTATTGATTGCTGCAGTTATTGTATCCTCAGTGCTTCCTGCTGCCATCTCTGTTACATAAGCTGTATCTGTTCCTGTTGTACCTGTTGTGCTGGCTCCACATCCTACAAGACTTGCCGCAGTAAGAACAACACACATTAAAACTGAACTATATCTGAATAAATTCTTCTTTACCATAATAAATCCTCCTTATTTAATTCTCATTGTTCTTCTTAGGCTTAAAACCTAAACTTGTATGAATAATCACCTTATCAAGCAATACGAAAAGTGATGGAAGAACAAATATAACAACAAACATACTGATGATTGCGCCTCGTGCCATAAGTGTACAAAGTGAAGCAATCATATCAACACTGGCTATCATACCTACGCCAAATGTTGCTGCGAAGAAACCAAGTGCGCTGACAATAATAGATGGAATAGATGTTCCAAGTGCTATTGATATAGCCTCTTTCTTAGAGTTACCAGCGGCTCTTTCTCTCTTATATCTTGTAGTCATAAGAATTGCATAATCGACTGTCGCACCAAGCTGAATAGTTCCGATTACTACCGAAGATATAAATGGTATCGTTGTTCCTGTGTAATATGGAATACCCATATTAACAAATATAGCAAATTCAATAGCAGCAACCAGAATAACCGGGAGTGATATTGACTTTAATACAAAGAAAATAATAAAGAATATCGCAACAATTGAAACTGCACTAACCGTCTTGAAATCCTTATCAGTAATAGTGATAAGATCCTTAGTACAAGGAGCTTCTCCAATTACCATAGATTTGGCATCATACTTCTTTGCAATTGCATCAACCTTATTAATCTGGTCATTGATTTCATCAGAAGCAATTGTGTAATTAGTTGATACCATCATAATCTGATATTCATCACCCTTAAGCTCTGAAACAAGCGAATCAGGAAGCATTTCCGTAGGGATTTCTCCACCGAGTGCTGAATCAATGCTTAATGCAAATGAAATTCCGTCCAGATCATTTACCTCATTCATCATTGCATTAGAATCCTCTGCTGAGAGGTTACTGTCTGCAAGAATCATATATATAGAATTAGTTCCGTCAAAGTTGTCGGCAAGCATCTTGTTAGCCTGCGAACAGTTAAGGTCATCTGGAAGTGTATTAGACAAATCATAGTAAACCTTAGTATTGTTATATCCGTAGATTGCCGGACCAAGAAGTAATACGAATATTATAAGGAATATCCATGAATGATTAACAATCCACCTTGCCGGCTTATCAAAATTCGGCATAATCTCTCTATGCATTGTCTTCTCAAGAGCCCTGTCAAATGTAAGGATAAGGGAAGGAAGTATTGTAACACAACCAATAACACCTAATACAACGCCCTTTGCCATAACCACACCAAGGTCAAGACCAAGTGTGAAGCTCATGAAGCAGAGAGCTATGAATCCAGCAACTGTTGTTATAGAAGAACCAATAACTGATGTAAGTGTATTCCCGATTGCAACCGCCATAGCCTCATGATGATCATCCGGAGTCTCTTCCTTAGCTTCCTTGTAGCTGTGCCATAAGAATATTGAATAATCCAGAGTAACACCAAGCTGAAGTACCGCTGCCAGTGCTTTCGTTATGTATGAAACCTCACCTAAGAAATAATTAGAACCAAGGTTATACACAATTGCCATACCTATACTTAGCATAAAGAATACTGGTACAAGGAATGAATCCATAAATATGGCAAGTACGATACATACAAGAACAACCGCTATAAGTACATATAGAGGAGTCTCCTTTTCTGCCATTGTCTTAGTATCTGTAACTACAGCAGACATACCGGCAATATAGCACTGATTATCCGTAACATCTCTTACTTCCTGAATAGCCTTCATTGTATCGTCACTTGATGTTGTATCATCAAAGAATATTGCAAACAACGTAGCTCCTGAATCCTCATTTTCAAAATATGAGCGGAACTTATCAGGAAGGATTTCTGAAGGAACATCATCTCCCACAACTCCACTGTATGAGATAACTGACGCAACATGGTCAACACCCTCAACCTTCTTAACCAACTTAGAAACATTTGACTTATTCATTCCGTCAACGACAACCATTGCATAAGCGCCTTTTCCGAAATCATCAAGCAAAATGTCCTGTCCCTGCATAGTGTCGATATCACTTGGCAGATAATACAGGATATCGTAATTAACCCTTGTATTAAAATAACCAAGAACTGATGGAATCAACAGCAGGAAGCTAAGAACCAGAATAGGAATTCTTAACTTAACAACAACTTTTCCAAACTTTTTCATATAAATAACCACGCCTTTCTGTAAAATGCGAATGCCAACAACTCTCTGTCATATATGTATTCATGTCTTTAACAAATATGACCAAGAGTCATTTTTAATTTCAGTTGACATTATAGCACCTCAAAATACATAGTCAATAGAAAATTGACCGAAAGTCATTTTTTAATATTTATTTTATAATTAGTTTGGTGTATAATGGGGATACAGAATGTAGTGTTGTAATTATTTTCAGGCACGCTTGCGCTGCTTGTCGCTCACAGCGGACACTAAACTCGTTGCAGTTCCTGCAACTTGTTAAGTGCCGGTGGCTCCAAAGCACCTGAAACTAATTACAACACCACATCATATACACAGTGCGACTAATAAAACAATATTACATAAAGGTGTGTGGTGTAATTATGGGAAAGCTTGAAGCTAACAAACAACAGAAACTTACTTCTCTGCTGAATACTGCTTTTAATCTCTTTACTACCCAGGGGGTTGCAAAGACTTCTATTGCGGAAATTTCTCAGAAAGCTGGTATTGCTAAGGGTACATTTTATCTGTATTTTAAGGACAAGTATGATATAAGAAACCGTCTTATATCACATGAATCAAGTAAACTTTTTAAAACAGCAGTTGCTGATCTGGATAAATATTCAGAATCAACTGAGAAAGTCCTTGGATTTGAAGAAAAAATAATATTTATAATTAATCATATAATAGATGAGCTTAACTCTAACCAGACGCTCCTCACTTTTATATCAAAAAACCTTAGCTGGGGAATCTTCAAGGAAGCTCTCACAACTAAGGTTGCATCTGATGATATTAATTTTAAAGATGTATATTTCGATATGATTAATGATGAAGATATATCTCTTGAAGAGCCTGAAATCATGCTCTTCCTTATTGTCGAGCTTGTAAGTTCTACATGCTACAGTGCAATTCTTTATAAAGAACCTGCTGATATAGATACCATCAAGCCATATCTTTTCAAGACAGTACGCGCAATCATCAAAGAGCACACTATCAGGTAACTGCTTACGCTTTCCCTTCAAGCTCCTGATATATATCCCTCTTTGATACACCTCTGTCCTTTGCTGCTGCTTTCATGGCATCTTTCTTGTCCATACCCTGTGACATATACATCTGCACATGCTCAGCCACGCTCATGGTTTCCCATTGTTTTCTTGCCTCATTCTTTATCTGTTCCCGGCTCTTTCCTGCAATCACAAGCACATACTCGCCTCTCGGCTCATTATTCTCATAATATTCACATGCAGATTCAAGTGTGAATTCCATCGAATTCTCATATCTCTTGGTAAGTTCCTTACATACAGTAATCTGTCTTTCACCACCGAGTGTATCCTGAAGTTCTTTAAGAGTCTTAATCAGTCTGTGCGGCGCTTCATATATAATCATAGTCCTTGTTTCACTGGCTAATTCTGCAAGAACTTCTTTTCTTTCATTCTTATCTGCTGGCAAAAACGCTTCAAATGCAAATCTTCTTGTTTCGCGGCCTGACATTGTAAGTGCAGTTATACATGCTGCCGGACCAGGAAGTGATGTAACCCTGATACCTGCTGCCCTGCATTGCTTTACAAGTTCCTCTCCCGGGTCTGATATTCCCGGAGTTCCTGCATCTGTAATTACGGCCACATCCATTCCGCCTAAGATTTTATCAACAAGAACCTTTGCCTTATCATATTTATTAAATTCATGATAACTTGTCATAGGCGTCTTTATTTCAAAATGATTAAGAAGCTTGATACTGTTTCTTGTATCCTCTGCCGCAATCAGGTCTGCTTCTGAAAGCACTCGCAGAACCCTGTAAGTAATATCCTCAAGATTACCAATAGGAGTTGCACACAGATACAGCATACCCGGTCCGTCTTTTTTTAATTTTACTTGATTCTGGTTATCCATAATATACCTCTGAATTATTCATACATTTTAAGAAGTGCCTGAGTGTAAGTCCCATCTTCATTGTATACAATAAGTGGCTCTTCAACAATAAGCTGTGAATTACCTCCCTTAACCGCCTCGATAAGCACCATATTGGCAGCCTTATTTGCATATGGATACACCAGTCTCATTCTCTTTGGCTCAAGATGGTACTTTCTCATTGTATCAAATATATCAACAAGCCTGTTAGGTCTGTGAACCATATACATTTTTCCTTTAGACTTAAGACAACGGCTCGCTTCCCTTATAACATCATCAAGACTGCACAAAAGCTCATGCCTTGCAATTGCCTTGGCACTCTCAGGATTAACAATTCCATGATTCTCATTCATATATGGTGGATTGCTCGTCACAACATTAAAAGAAGCTTCCCCAAATATAGTGGAAGCTTCCTTAATATCACCCTTAACAACACTGATTCTGTCTTCAAGATGATTAAGCTCCACATTTCTTCTGGCAAGATCCACGCTTCCTTCCTGAATTTCAAGTGCACTGTATATGCTCCCTGGATTCTTGGACTGCATAAGTACTGGAATAATTCCATTACCTGTACCCATATCAAGAACTCTGTCATTCTTTCCAGCCTTAGCATAAGTAGACAGCAGTACCGCATCCATCCCAAAACAGAAAATATCCGTATTCTGTATTAGCTTTAGTCCATCTCTCATCAAATCATCAATTCGTTCATTAATCATCACTAATATGGGCTTTTCCTTCTTTTCTTTCTAATTCCTCAAGTGCCTTAAGTTCTTTATCATCATCGATACGAACCTTATCAAATCTTCTCTTTCTCTTGAAACGAAGCTCCTCAACAGGATATTCCTTAAGTTCCTTCTCATCATTTTCAAGAGTTACAAGTACCTTGACTCTTTGTCTTAACACATTAACACTTGAAACCTCTCCGACCAGTTTCTCCGGAGTAGTAACAGTATCTCCGACATTAGGAAGATGGCTGTTTAATTCTTCATATGTATCCTGCTCATTCTTAAGGCAGCACATAAGTCTTCCACATACTCCTGAAATCTTAGTAGGATTAAGCGAAAGGTTCTGCTCCTTAGCCATCTTAATAGATACCGGATTGAATTCTGGTAAAAATGTAGCACAGCATAAAGGTCTTCCACATGATCCAATACCACCAAGGATCTTAGTCTCATCTCTTACACCAATCTGTCTTAACTCAATTCTCGTCTTAAATACTGCGGCAAGATCCTTAACAAGTTCCCTGAAATCAATTCTTCCATCAGCAGTAAAGTAGAAAAGTACTTTATTATTATCAAATGTGTACTCCGCCTTGATAAGCTTCATATCAAGATTGTGCTTTGAGATTTTCTCAAGACATATTTTAAATGCTTCTTTTTCCTTTTCTCTGTTTCTTAATTCTCTTTCGTCATCTTCGGTTGTTGCAATCCTTATAATTGCCTTTAAAGGCTGTACAACAGCTGTGTCTTCAACCTCTCTTTCCCCAAGAACAACATGTCCGTATTCAACTCCTCTTGCTGTCTCTACAATAACGTGCTGCCCTGCCTCAACTGAATACTTTCCAGGAGCAAAGAAATAAATCTTTCCAACCTGTCTGAATCTAACTCCAACAACTTTAGTCATCTATACTCTCCATTCTATGAATTTTCCTTAATAGCCATAATAAGCAGTTCAATAACCAGATCAAAATTAACATTTGCCTGAAGTCTTACCTTAACTCTGTCAATAGATTCAATAATATCCTGTAATCCTTCATATGACATTGTCTGCGCCTGGCTCTTTATAAGCGCCATCTGGTCATTAAATATAAGCAGATTAGTATCGTTAGTGCTCTTAAACATAAGTACATCCCTGTACCACATTAACATCAGATCAAGATAATCATCAATAGTAAGCTTATAATTGGCAACTCTCTTGACAGAAGACATAATCTCCGCTGAATCCATATCTTTTGCATTCTTAATAACGTCCATCACATCTCGTCTTAACTCAGCAAATTCAATAGATTCAACCATTGTCATAGCCCGTCCTATCCTGCCTGATGCGAATCTGGCTGCAAATCTGCACTCGTAATCACCAACATTATCATAATGGTCCTTAAGATATCTGACAACAACATCATCTTTTAAAGGCTTTAAATCAAGCACAACACATCTTGACAAAATCGTCTGTAAAAAAACATCCGGATTATTAGCAAGCAATATAACAATTCCATAAGCCGGTGGTTCCTCTATTGTCTTAAGCATAGCATTCTGCGCTGCAACTGTAAGCTTATCTGCCTCATCAATAATGTATATTTTGTAAGGACTGCTGTATGGTTTAATCTGCATATCAGAAACAAGCTGATCTCTTATATCATCGACTCCTATGCTGCCTGGCTTCTCATGCTGTACCCATATGATATCAGGCTGATTCTTACTGTCTGCCTGTATACACGAATGACATACTCCACATGGCTCTGTTCCTCCAGCCTCACACTGCAGAGTCTTTGCAAATGTACTGGCTATCAGCTTCTTTCCTGCTCCCAGTCCTCCACTTATCACATAAGCATGAGACACCTTTCCCATAGATATTGCACTCTGCAAATGTTCCTTTATAGTCTCATATCCATATATATCAGAAAAACCTCTCATACTTATCCCTCTTTTCTATTGGCTAATGATGTTATTATAGCACATAATACTCCTATGTTGAAACATCTAATAATAAACCTCTTATATCATCTATTGTTCCAACGATAGCAATATGATCTTTTTCATCTTTTACAAGCTCCTTGGCAAGATTGTCAAGATTCTCATCTACCATCTTTACAATTCCATATACCCTGTGTCTTCCTCTTCTGTCAAGAAAATTTTCTCTCGAAAACTTATGTGAGCGATTAACAACCTCATTGAGAAAGCCTTTAACAAGCTCACGATATTTCTTCATATCTCTTATATCCATATGTTTTGCAATCTTCTCACCCTGATCAGTGATCTCCTGCATCATGTTCCCCAGCTTTTCCTGAAGATCCTTCTCTTCTATATTACTTATAAGAGTGAATTTAAAGCTATCATCTGTCTTTTCTGGTGCCTTAACCTGACTTGTCTGAGAAGTATTAGTAACTTCATTGATTTTGATATCCATGCGCCCTCCTTACCTGCCATTCTGACAAACACAGCATTTAACAGCTTCCCTTACTTCATTAAGACATTCCTCGAAATCTCCATTATTATAAAATCTTTTCTCAATTCCAGCTTTCTTTATATTATTCTCTGAAAAATCTTCACTATCTGCAAGAAATCTTCTACACATTTCTTCGTAATGCGGCGTATCCTGTTTCTGTTCCCTGTGTATTGCCCTCATCAGCCTCAGTCCATCCTCGACTTCAATATATATCGGCATAATGTGTTCTTTACCATAGAATTCACAGAATTTATCATAAGCTTCCAGCGTTCCAATAACTATGTATCTGTTACCACTGCCTATCTGTATCTGTCCGTCATCTGCCGTAAAATACTTCCATACCCCATAAACAGTATTGTATTCTCTTATTTCGACAATACGACCGTCCTTGTGCATAGAATCGGCTACCTGGTCACTTACAAAGTGATACTCCACACCATCCGTTTCCCCTGCTCTCATTGGTCTTGTTGTATATAATGTAACTGTACTTAACTTAAGACTCTCATCTTCTACAAGTGCCTTATATATTTTATCTTTTCCTGATGCACTCTTTCCCATAATAAATACTATCTCAGGCATTGTATTCTTCCTTCCTTTAATCCTGGAACCTCTAATCCTGTTCTGATTGCGTTTCTGATTGTGTGTGCAGCTTTTTGCGTGATTGCTTCACCTATATTTATAACCGGCATTCCCGGTGGATATATAAGCACTGTTGAAGCGCTTATTCTTCCATATATAGAATCATCACATACGTCTATCTCATCGCATCCATGGTCATTCATCTGTTCCATAGCCTGTGATGGTGTCATTCTCATATCAGGCGCATTATTAATGTATATATTCTTATCAAGTGTAATGACATCCTGTGATTCCCATGTTGAATCTATATATTCAAGTGCATGAAGAAATCTGTCATAATAATCCTGTTTATCAGCAACAGATGTCATGCATATTACATACTTAAATGATGCCATCTCAGCCTGTATTCTGAACTCATTCAACAGTCTGTCATATAATATTTTACCATTATCACATAACAATATAATCTTAGAAATATCATCTGAATCAAGCAACGATATATTATTAAGTTGTCCAAGCTTCTTCCTTAATAATTTTAATGAACAAATGTATTTTTCAAACAATTCTTTACCATTATCTTCAATAATTCCTATGCATCTGTCAATACTTGCCATAAGAATATATGATGGACTGGTTGTCTGATATATATTCCAATACCTTTTCACTCTATCCACATCTACATTTTCTCCAGAAATATGTAGAAGTGCAGTCTGTGTGAGTGCCGGTAATGTCTTGTGAATACTGTTAATAACCAGATCAGCCCCTGCATCAACTGCTGATTCAGGAAATTCTATGCTGAACTTAAAATGTGCTCCATGAGCTTCATCAACTATTAATATTATCCCTTTGCTATGGAGATATTCAGCTATATGACGTGTTTCTGAAACAATTCCCTCATAAGTTGGCGATGTTATTATTACCGCTTTTATATCTGCATTTTCCTGAACACATTTCTTTATATCTTCATATGTTATTCCCTTGTATATTCCAGTTTTGTAATCTATATCAGGTACTATGTATACTGGTTCAAGTTCAGCAATCAAAAGAGCATTATATACAGAAACATGGCAATTTCTTGCTACTGCTACTTTATCATGCTTCCTTACAGCACCGCATATTGCAGCCAGTATACCTGATGTGCTTCCATTAACAAGAAATAACGTCTCATCTGACCCATATAATCTTGCAGCTCTTTCAAATGAATACTTTATAATTCCTTCCGGATTATGCATATTATCAAATCCATCAATTTCTGTAATATCCAGAATAGATGTACTTGAATACTCTGGATTTCTTTTCCCGCCTGGCATATGCATTGGAACATAATCTGAATTACAATACTGTTCTAGCTTATCCAAAATATCCATGACCATCCTCCTGAATTATATATTTATTCTCTAATATTATATCTAATCTCAAACAGTTCTGTAATCTTTATTTAACAGTAAGCTTAACTGTAACCTCAGCCTTACTTCCTATTGCATCTGTCACTTCATACTTTATGTTATACTCGCCTGCCTGATCAAATGTATAACGTCCTATTACAATGATTTTACTAGTAATATCATTACCACATGTGTCTGTAGCCTTAATATTTTTCAAAACATCTATCTGCTGGCCAACTTCAGTCTCCATGTCTTTTGCCCCTGTTATAGCCGCACTACATGACTTCCATGGATTCTTATTATCTGGATCTGTAGGATCCCAGCCTGCATTAGGACTTCCATCTGGAATCTTAATTGTCTCTGGTTTTCCTAATGGTCCCGGATTAGTCTCATCATCATATATAGTAACCTTAGTTCCTGCCGGACAATTGTCATATATCCATTTTACATCTCTAACACATAACCTTACACAGCCTAATGATGCAAAATCTCCTATTTTATTAAACTGTCCATCCTCTAATCTGCTTTTATCTGTGGAATAATAAGGTATAGAATGAAATAAATATCCTCCACTTATTCTGAAAGCATATTGCGCATAAGTTCCATCAACCATCAACCGCCATTCATATTTATCGGATGTTGTATAGTTCTCACCTACAATAGTCTCATCACCAGCTTTACCGCAAGATGCTGCAAATGCTTTTACTGGAATACTATATTCACCCTTATCATCAATTCCATAAACAGTCACACAGTTAGCTGCTCTGTTAACTTTTATAAAATATGGAAAACTAACACCTTCCGGTGGTGTATATGTTATTTCATTGCTAACCGGTTCTGTATTCTCAATCCAGTTTATTTCTCTTGCCATAGTTGTCTGTTCCGTACCATCATTACCAGAATTACTGTTAGCGCTATTCTTTTTTTCAGATATATTTAAAATAGATTTTATCGCAAAAAATCCTCCAAAACAGATTACAATCGTAGCTGCTGCTATAATAATTATCAGTGGAAGATTCCTTCTAAACCATGACTTTCTTCTTCTTAAATATTTATAATTAATGTTTCCTCTAGACATCGTAATTTCCTCCTTAGACTCTAATAATATCTTATATATAATTAATTCTCAACATTTCTATATATATTAAAATCAAAAAAAGCTGTTTCATTAGAAACAGCTTTTAAAGTGCCTAGAACCGGAATCGAACCAGTGACACGAGGATTTTCAGTCCTCTGCTCTACCGACTGAGCTATCTAGGCTTAGTAGCGGGGACAGGATTTGAACCTGTGACCTTCGGGTTATGAGCCCGACGAGCTTCCGAGCTGCTCTACCCCGCGGCATTCACTATATATTATGTTACATTGATGTAAATTATACATCAAAGTGGGCGGAGAAGGATTCGAACCTTCGAAGGCAGTGCCAGCAGATTTACAGTCTGTCCCCTTTGGCCACTCGGGAATCCACCCAATTATTTAATATTAACAATACATAAATAACATATTATTAATAAAAGAGCCGACTGTCGGAGTCGAACCAACAACCTGCTGATTACAAATCAGCTGCTCTGCCATTGAGCCAAGTCGGCAAAATTGATGGGGCCTACAGGGCTCGAACCTGTGACCCTCTGCTTGTAAGGCAGATGCTCTCCCAGCTGAGCTAAGACCCCATATATAATTGTAAGCTGTTTCCAGCATGTTATCATCTGGGAAATGATAACAGCGACCCGGATGGGGTTCGAACCCACGACCTCCGCCGTGACAGGGCGGCGCTCTAACCAGCTGAGCCACCAGGCCAATTGCTTTCGCAACTAAGAGATACTTCTCTTATGAAGGATTGCTCCTTCAAAACTGCACATTAAATATATCATATCATATCTGCATTGGCAAATACTTTTTCATCCGATTA
>CAKRIN010000034.1 GCA_934343805.1 uncultured Lachnospira sp. | reverse complement strand
GACTAAAGCCGTACCAGAACATGTCTGATATACCTGCATATGTTTTTCCTTTTTCTTCTGTGGTTCCGGCAGAATCTAAGCTTTCACTGTCACTGCCACCGGTTATATCAGTATCTTCTGTCTGGTCTTTTTCTTCATCTCCGCCTACACTGCCTGATTCTATGGTGATGCCGGATGGATTATTCTCTGTCTCCGGATATTTATGGACACTCTCTGTCTTTGTCGCAGTAAAGATTCTGTTTCCATCTCCGTCATAGCTTGCTGCCATAAGGAGTCTTCCTCCTTCTTTTACAGCCTTGAGCTTTAAATCTGTAGTATATTCATATGTATATGTATCACTGACGTTGATTTTACTTATCAGGCTGCCATTGGCATCGTATGAATAATCAGTCTTTCCACTGATGCTGCTTACACTGCTTACCAGCTGGTTGCTGCTGTTATAAGTATACTCTATTGTTTCCGGTTGTTCCACTCCTGTTTTTACAAGTCCTGTTCTGTTTCCGGATTTGTCATATGTGTATGTATATTCCTCATTAGAACTGTCAGTTATCCTTGTGTACTTTATAAGCTGACCGCTGTTATCGTACTCATAATCCATATGTGCAGAGGTTTCCGGGCTTACTGCATCCTCTGATATTACATTCCCTGCTATATCATAACTGTATTCAAAGCTTGAAAGGATTTCACCATCTTTACTGTTTACAAGTTTTGTAAGCCGTGACTGCTCATCATATGTATATTCCGTATTAATTCCGTTGCTTCTTTCTGTCTTTATGACATTGCCTGTTTTATCGTATGTGTACTGTGTTGTTTCTCCGTTATCAGTTACTTTGATGAGATGGTCATTGAGGTCATACTCATATGTCACACCGGTTCCGTCCGGATAGGTTATTTCTGACAGTCTTGCACATTCATCATATGTGTATTCTGTCTTTTTTCCAAGCTGTGTCACACTCGTTATATTTCCCGCTTTATCTGTGGTATAACCGGTTTCTCCGGTATGGTCTTTCATGGATATGCGTTTTCCCATTACATCATAGGCATATTCTACCTGTGTCCCATCCGTACAGCTCTTTGAGAGCATTTCATCAAGTACGTCATAGTCATATTTTATGTTCTGTCCGTCAGGGCGCACGCACTTTATAAGCCGGGCTGCGGTATCATATTCATATGAGGTCGTATTGCCGGCTGAATCTGATACTGATGTCAGGTTTCCTTCACTGTCATAAGTGAATTGTGTTGTATTTCCCGCTGCATCTGTCTGGGATGTTATATTTCCCATTTTATCATATTCATATGAGGCTGTACTTTCTCCATTTATTACCTGTATAAGTCTATTGTTCCTGTCATATGTATAGCTTTTCCTGTATTTAACAGAATCTGCAGAAACCCCTGATTTATCTGTTACCTTAGAGAGAACTTCTTCAACCACATTTCCACTGGCATCATATGCATATGATGTTTCACTGTCTGCACGCTTTATTCCTGTCACATTGCCTGTTTTGTCGTAGGCATATTCTGTTATGTTTCCATCAGCATCTGTTACTGACGTAATCCGGTTTAATGTGTCATATGTATTCTTTGTAACATTTCCTTCCGGATCTGTTACTGATGTGACATTGTAATTATTATCATATGTGTATGATGTCTTTCTTCCTCCGCTCTTTTCAACAGAGGTTATATTACCTGCCTTATCGTATGCAAGGTTAACGCTTACAAGATCAGGTGATGTGCTGCTTACCAGCTTTCCGGTCACATCATATGTATAGACTGACTTACTGTCATTGGCATATTCTGCCTGGGTAAGGTTGCCCTGTTTATCATATGTATATGATGTTTTTCTTCCAAGTGCATCTGTTATCTGTATGATGTTATGATTATCATCATATTTATAGTCTGTAGTTCTGTTAAGTGTATCTGTTGTTCCGGATACATTTCCATGGTTATCATAGCTGTACTGTATTGTATTTCCATCTGGTGATGTAGCTTTTGTCAGGCGGTCAAGCTTGTCGTATTCGTAGCTGTATGAACTTCCATCTGCCTGCGTACGTACTGTGAGCATATCATGCAGATTGTATGTATAGCCCGTTTCTGAACCCATTGCATCTGTATATGACGTAATATTGCCATGGGCATCATATGTGTAAGTCTCTTCATATCCTTTTGCAGAAATGTCTTTTACCAGGTTTCCGATGCTGTCATACTGCTTTTCTGTCACATTTCCTCTGGCATCTTTTACCTTTGACAGTCTTCCTGCCTTGTCATACAGATATTCTGTCGTATTTCCGGCAGCATCTTTTACTGATGTCAGCTGTCCGGCAGCACTATAGTTATATTCTGTTGTGTTGCCGTTGCCATCTGTATAGGTCCCTGCCCTGTTGTTTTTATCATATGTATAGCTTACAGTTATTCCGTTGCCGTCTGTTCTGGCAGTCACATTGCCATTGGCGTCATACTGATAGCTTACTTTCTGCGACAGGGCATCTGTATCTGTCAGTACACGTCCCAGGGCATCGTATGTGTATGTGTGGCTGTCTCCTGTGTTTCGTATTTCTTTTTCAACATTTCCAACGGCATCATATATATATTCTGTTGTTATCTGTGCACTGGTAACAGATGTTACTTTTCCGTTCTTATCATATGTGTAATCTGATATATTACCATCTGATCCTTTTATCTGTATTGTTCTGCCATATATATCTGTTTTATATTCCTCTCTCTGACCTATGGCATTCTCTCTGCTTTCCAAGACGCCGTAACTGTCGTAACTGTATCTATTGTCAGTTCCGGCATTATCTTTTTCTTCTGTAATTCTTCCTCTTGCGTCATATGTATACTGCGTTATGAGTCCCAGTGTATCCGTAATTTTTACCAGATGGTTCAATGTGTCATACTCATATTTCACACTGCTGTTATCCGGAAGCTTTACGTCTGTCAGGTTATTTAATGCATCATATGCAAGTCTGTATTCATTATCCAGAGCATCCGTAACACTTACCAGATTTCCCATCTTATCATAGCTGTATTCAGTTACAGCCTTTACGGCATTTTCTGCCGATATAAGTTTCCCGTTGCCATTGTAGGCATAGTTGGTAACATTGCCCTCTGCATCTTTTTCAGATATAAGCAGTCCTGTTTTGTTATATGCAAAATGCTTCACTCCGCCATTGGCATCTGTTGCTGTTATAACATTTCCGTTCTTATCATATGTGTAGCTCTTACTGTTGCCTGATGCATCCATCACAGCCAGCAGATTTCCGTTACTGTCATATGCATATACTGTTTTATTTCCGGCAGCGTCAGTACAGCTGTTCTGTCTGTTGCAGACATCATATGTGTATGATGTCCTGTTTCCTTCCGGATCTGTCTCTGATATCAGATTTCCGTTATTGTCATACTCATATGTATATGTGCTTTCATTATTAATAGTCTTTTTAGTCAGTCTTCCTGCCTTATCATATGCATATAATATTTCCAGTCCGTTCTCCTGTGTTGTCCTTATGACTTTTCCTGTTTTATCATAGATGAAGGTCTTACTAAGTCCGTCTGGGTATGTTATCTGTGTCAGTCTGCCGTCTGCATCATATGAATATCCAGTTACATTGCCATCTGCATCAGTTTCTTTTATCACTTTCTTAAGTGATGTGTCATACTCATAACAGGTTTGTCTTCCGTAAGTATCTGTTATCTTTGTAAGAAGACCTTCTGTGTTATATGTATCAGCAGTAACTGCTCCATCTGCTGTTACCATCTTAACAAGCCTGTTTCCTGCATCATACATATAGATAGTCTTATTTCCTTCTGCATCTGTACTATCGAGTTTATTGCCGTTGCCATCATATGTGCAGGTAACAGCATTTCCCTCAGGATCAGTTGCTTTTATTATGTTGCGGTTTCCATCATATTCAAAGTCTGTCCTGTATCCGAGTGCATCTGTGACTGCAGTTACATTGCCGCTCTTATTAAGGGTATATTCTGTAAATCCCCCGTCAGGTGCCTGCGTTCCTGTCTGGTTTCCTGCCTTATCCCACATATAACGTGTTATATTTCCGGCAGCATCTGTAAGGGTTATTAACTTTCCCATGGAATTATAGCTGTACGAAGCTGTATTTCCATCAGCGTCTGTGCATGATGATACTAATGCTCCTGTATAGTTGCGGATGACTGTGTTTCCATCCTGCCCTGTTTCTTTTACAAGCCTGTTAAGTTCATCATATTCATAAGCTGTCTTGCTGCCATCAGCATATGTGATTTCTGTAAGATTTCCGGATGCGTCATATGAATATGATGTTTTATTACCGCTGTAATCTGTATATTGTGTTATCTGGTTTCTTCCATTATAGGCATAGTTAACAGACCTGCCATCTTTTCTGGTTTTTGAAAGCAGGTTTCCATTATTGTCATATGTATATGAATAATCAGAATCTGAAGACAGATTTCCTGATGCATCATATGAGTATTCTTCTGTTCTTCCATAGCTGTATGTTACTTTGGCTGTGCGGTAATATTCATCATAATTATATATTGTAATATTACCATTACTGTCTGTTGTACGGGTCTCTCCTTCGGAATATGTGAATGTAACTATATTCCCATCAGCATCTGTCTGACTGGTTACCCTGTCATTATCATCATATACGTTGGTTATTATCCTTGTGTTGTCCTGATCATACCATTCTGTCATTCTGTGATGTGAATCATACTCATAGCGGATAACATTACCATTGGCATCCCTGTATTCCACAAGATTGCCGCCGTCATCATATCTGTATTCCGTAACAGCCCCGTTAGGCAGGGTAATGCTGCTTATCCTGCCATATCCGTCATGGCTGATGATATATGAATTGTCATATGCTGATGTTATCCTATTTATCTGATATTTATCATCATATGATATTTCTGTTGTCTTTCCATAAGCATCTGTAATGCTCTCAGAAAGTCCCCATGCATTGAATACTTTGAAACTTCCATCACTGTCTGTAATCCTGTATTTTATGAGAGTTTCTTCATCCTGAGTATAAGGCTCCAGTGTTATAATATAGTTATAGTTATCCGGACTTGTGTACCCTCCATTTCCATCCGGCTTAAAGTACAGTATTTTTCCATCCCCTGTGGAGTATGTTATGCTTCCATCAGCCTTTTTACCAAGCTTTTCATCGTATGAAAAGCTCCATCCCCTGCCAAACAGCGAACTGTTTCCACTTCGTTTCGCATTATATGTCCTGTCTATGGTGAATTCACTGTTATATTCTGTTACAGATGCATCCTGTGCTTCCAGTATGAAGTTACCTGTATTAAGGTTTACCGGCTCATAACCATATTCACAGTGGAAACCTCTTCCCATAAGGGCACTGTCTATCGCTTTTTTAGCGTTTTCATCCGGCTCCTCCGGTGAATATGGTTCTTCTGTTTGTGGGTTTCTTATAAATATAGTGTTATTCTCCACAAGAAGCGTATCAGATACCTTATTGTCCCTCATCAGCTGGTCAAGACCAACTCCATAATAATCAGCTATATATGGAAGCGTATCTGTCTGCTTTATCTTATATATTACAAAGCTGTCACTTGAACTTTCTTTTCCGGTTCTTCCTGCCAGTACTGCATGAGCTTTTACCTTATATGAAGTATCATACATCATGGCAGAGAACAGTATGCTCTGCCAGTTGGAATCCTTTGACTTATACTTTGTCGCAGCTGGAAGCTGTTCATTATACATTGTATTATCAGGGTATCTGTAACTCATACCAGCAATGGCTGTTCCACTGCTCTCAGCTTCTGTTTCCGGTGTAAGACAGTAATTCACCTCTGCCCCGGGCGAAGCTGTTCCATCGGCAAATACAGCATCAAACTGCAGCTGTCCATCCATGCTCTTTTCTGTCATTGGACGCAGGTTAATGGTTGTTTCATCGAGAGGATAATCCGTATCTACCGGATCAGGAATACTCCATTCTATTGATATCTGTGGAGGATTGCTGCCATTCCTGTTATGGAATACCTCTGCCTGCATGTTTCTTTCATCTTCTGCCTTGATTACGAATCCGTTGTTGTCGGACAGACCCTGTACCCAGTCATTGACAGTATCTGTTATGTCGAAGTTTAACCATCCAGCTCCATCACAGGCCTGGCACATTGAAACATATGTATGGCTCATATCTGTCTGGGATGCCCATGTAAGTGAACTTCCGTCCCAGCTTTCATCTGCTGTGTACAGACAGAAATTAGTTTCTCCACCGCTCCATCCTGTATACTGGTATATATCAAATGACGCATGACTGATATCTGCCTCAGTTGATATCTGTGAGAAATCATAATCCAGCGACACATATGTACGTGTCATCAGGTGCGCCTGTCCATATAGTCCGAGATTACCACTTGTTTCCCCATCATCATATCCGCTGTATGGAAAGTTATTGTCTCCTATTACACTGTTTTCTGAACCCTGCTCAACACAGTAAAGACCTATGCAGTCAGAATCTATGGTTATTGTAGGGTCTATTCTTACTGGATATGCCCTCTCTTCTGCATCCAGCCACTGGCTGTTTGCTGTCATGGTAATAACATATCCTGAACTTATATCTGAATTCTCCATAGCCAGATTAATATCAAAGCATGCTTCTCCTGATGCATCTGTCATAACGGGTGCTGCAATGGTATATACAGGTGTCTTTTCGTCATCTTCATATATAAGTACTGCATTATTCTTAAGTATTACATTGTATCCGGCAGCCTTTATTATGAACCGGAATGTATCCCTGTCCGTATGTCTGTTAAGAATTATGTCTTCTTTTATTTTATTTTCCAGAACTGTATACTGGTAATCTATGCCATCGTATACGCTGCTATAAAGGATGGCATTATCTGATGTCCTGCTTCTGGTAAAATCCCCACCTGAAGGGATAAGCTCTATGCTTTTCTTTCCATCCCTGCATACTGTTATGCCTTTTCCTGCACTGATTTCTGCCGGCAGCTTTACCTTGTAGTCATTGGCCCTGTTCTGATAGCTTCCGTTCTTTCTTACAAGTGTATTGTCTATCCTTGAATATGTTCCGTCACTGTTCTCATATTCGGATGCGGTTCCGGCTATCATGGTCACATATGTCTTTTCCCCCGTCCTGTATGTTCTTGAGGTATCATTTGCAGCAACAAGCTCTCCCTCAGGCTCTGCCTGTTTATAATATCCTGACGGATTTTTGGGAAGTTCTTCACTGGCGTTACCGGCGGATGTCATTTCTGCCCTGTCATTATCTGTCTGGAATTCTGCCTGTATTTTTCCGGTATCTGCTTTCCTTTTAACTGGACCGGCAGAAGCCTGTACTGTCATGGCAGACGGCGTAAGCACTGGTGCAGCCAGGCACAGGCATAACATGACAGATGTTACGGCTCTTCCGGTTTTCCTGCCAAAGAACCTGTCATATCTTGTACCATCGAAAAATCCATATATTTTAAGAATTATTATCATGTCAAAAAGACCTGTGGCTGTGTATATGATGCCTTTTACGATAATTCCGGAAGTGCTTTCTGCAGATGCCGCAGTTATTTCGTTAACAGCTGTCCCGAATGCAAGATTTATTATTTCCAGGACAAGTACCCTGGCAGAACCGGTAATGTAGTACCTTTTCTGACGGCTTCGTGCTGTAAGGACTGACGCTGCAACAGATGTATATACCGGCAGTATAAGGTATGTTGCAGTCCATGTGATACACATGATTATTCTTTTCATTGTATTAATGGATATTTTCCCCTTAAACAGGAGTGTGGCTGCGGCAGATAATCCACCATATACTGCTCCCAGGGCCATGATAAGGCTCAGGAATACCGCCTGTGTTATAAGTATTTTCTTTATTACTTTTCTGATATCTGTGTTCTTATGTACAATAAGTGAAAGAATTAATCCCACAGTTCCATAGAATACAGGTGACAGAAAGGTAACGGCAGTTAATGCTGTAACTAGTGCTTTCATTATTGAATTTTCTCCCCTCATATTTTCTGGTAAAAAAAAAGCATTTAAAGTCATGAAAAACTTTAAATGCAACCGAACCATCATAGTATTAACCTTAGACTTCCAGCTTTGTGCCCTTATATTTCTATAAGTTTACCATACTAATCGAAAGTCTATCATAGAATATGATTTACTGCAAGGGTTATTTGAAATATTTATATGATTAAAGAAAACGAGACTGCAACATTATTTTTCTTAATGCTGCAGTCTCTATTATTATGTCTCTATATCCGTACTAATATATTAAATTCCCAGAATCTTCTTAACACTGTTGCACATTTCATTTACTTCACACACAGTATCGTGAAGAACAGGTGCTGTTCTGATTTCTTCAATTGCGTTAGGAACTTTGACATTACTTATCTTACTAAGCTCATCTACAAGCTCAAAGTCTCCCATTGAATCGTATTTAGAATCAATTGCATTCATAACGCTTCTTGTAAACTTATATGGGCTTGCTGTTGATGCAATAACAGTCTTAGTTGTATCGCCTGTTTCCTTTCTGTACTTGTCATATACAGTTGCAGCAACTGAAGTATGAGTATCAATTACATATCCACAATCTTCATATATCTTCTTAATTGTAGCTGCATCCTCTGCCTCTGTAGCATAATTGCCATAGAAATCAGCTAACTGTGCTTTCATGTCATCTGTAATCTTGTACTTTCCTTCTGACTTTAATGATGCCATAAGCTCTGCATTCTTAGCTGCGTTGTTACCAGCAATTCTGTATATAAGTCTTTCAAGATTGCTTGAGATAAGAATATCCATTGAAGGTGAAGTTGTAAGAACGAATTCTCTGTTTCTGTCATACTCGCCTGTTGTAAAGAAATCATATAATACCTTATTCTCATTAGATGCACATATAAACTTGTTAATAGGAAGTCCCATATTCTTAGCATAAAATGCTGCTAATATATTACCAAAGTTACCTGTAGGAACAACTACATTAATCTTCTCTCCATCCTTAATCTCTCCATTAGCTAATAACTTGGCATATGCATATACATAGTAAACGATCTGTGGAACGAGTCTGCCGATATTGATTGAATTAGCTGATGAGAACTGGAATCCGGCATTATTCATAACCTTCTCTAATTCCTTATCAGAGAAAATGTTCTTAACACCTGTCTGTGCATCATCAAAGTTACCCTTGATACCAATTACATATGTATTATCACCCTTCTGTGTAACCATCTGCTTCTCCTGAATTGGACTTACACCATTCTTAGGATAGAAAACGATTATCTTAGTTCCAGGAACATTGGCAAATCCAGCTAAAGCAGCCTTTCCTGTATCTCCTGATGTAGCTGTAAGAATGACAATTTCATTCTTGACATTGTTCTTCTTTGCAGAAGTTGTAAGAAGATGTGGAAGTATAGAAAGTGCCATATCCTTGAAAGCTATTGTAGCTCCGTGGAAAAGTTCAAGGAAATATTCATTCTCAACTTTAACAAGTGGAGTCATCTCCTCTGTATCAAACTTAGAATCATAAGCTCTGTCTATACAGCTCTTAAGTTCTTCCTCTGTAAAATCATCAAGCATAAGCTTCATAACTTCATAAGCAACTTCCTTATAATTCATCTTAGACAATTCTTCTAAGCTTTTATCTAATGATGGAATACTCTCTGGTACAAAAAGTCCTCCGTCTGCTGCCAGACCTTTTAATATAGCCTGTGATGCAGTAACCTTAACACTGTCGTCTCTAGTACTTCTGTAGAACATGCTCATCTTTAATCCACCTCATAATTAATATAGTGTGCCTGCGTAAATGTCGTAGGCTTTTGATATTATACAACAGACTTCTGTGCAAAAACAATACCCTTATGTACGAATTACATTTTAATTTCACCTTTGCATTATGTATAATTATATCTATATACACAATTAATATATGTTATAATCTTTATATCAATGATAGTATCAAATAGCACATGGAATGAGTGTATAAATTTTTTTTGGAGGGAAATCTCATGACAGGAGTTTACGAGACAAAAAAGAAAAGCGGCGAAACATATTACCGTGCATCATTTACATACAAAAATAAACACATCAGTCTCGGAAGTTCCTCTGACGAGACAGCCTGCCATACCATGTATAACGAAGCATGTGAAGTAATCAGCAATCCTTCCAAGCACTGGATTGACACTGAACACAGAACAGCTTCATACAATGAAGCAATGACTCTCTCTTGGAGTAAATATATTTCACTTATTAATTTCAGGGATAACAACATATATATAAAGACACCTATATATATGTGTCATAGGTATTTTCTGTATTTCCTTAATGAACATGAGGTTTTACAATTTTCTACTGATGACCTTTTTTACTATTCCAACCACACAATTATGAGCCGTGGCGGGTATTATTTTGTAAATGATTATGGCATGCAGACAAGTATTCTCTCAAGATTTGGAGTCAGAAGCCACTCTGTAAAAGGCAGAGATTATATATTTAAAAACGGGGATATCCATGATTACAGGTACGAGAATATTCTCGTTGTCAATAAATTCAATGGTGTTTCTCAGTTTACTAAAAACGGACAAATTATGTACAGAACCAGAATTCATATTAATGGCGACTATATACTCGGTGAATTCACTTCCGAGGCAGAAGCTGCCATTGCGTATAATAAGGCTGTAGACATGCTTTCCGGTCTTGTAAATATAACTTACACCCCTAATTACATAGAAGGCATATCCTCAGTAGAATATGCCTCCCTTTATCACAATATTATATTGTCTAAGAATTTCAGAAATTATGTGAAGTCTATCTCTTAAGCTTCCACAATCTTTCCTGCAATTGCACTTGCTGCCGCTGTAGCAGGTGATGCAAGGAATATCTTAACCTTGCTTGTTCCCATTCTTCCGAGGAAGTTTCTGTTGTTAGTTGCAACAACAACCTCTCCGTCTGTAAGAATACCGCCTGTTCGTCCACAGCATAACCCACATCCCGGATGTGTAACAATTGCCCCTGCTTCAACAAGTGTCTCAAGAGTTCCATCATCAAGAGCCTGCTTATATATCTTACGGCTTGCAGGAGTTACTATCAACTTGACAAATGGAGCGACCTTCTTACCCTTAAGAATTGCTGCTGCACACTGAAGATCCTCTAATCTTCCATTAGTGCATGAACCTATGAATACCTGGTCTACTGCTGTACCGGCAAGCTCTGTGACAGGCTTTATGTTATCTACCTGTGAAGGACATGCAAGAACAGGAACCAAATCCTCTGCATTATATGTAATCTCTCTTGCATATACCGCATCAGAATCTCCCTTTAAATTCTTTAATTCATCTGTAAGTTCTACATTACAGTATTCTGCTGTCTTCTCGTCTGGTGTGAAGAGTGCACACTTCGCGCCTGCTTCAATAGCCATGTTAGACATAGTCATACGGCTTGCAACGCTCATCTCATCGATTGTTGAGCCTGTGAATTCAAGTGCCTGATAAGTTGCACCATCTGCTCCAAGGTCACCAATAAGCCTTAATATAATATCCTTAGAACGGACATTAGCTGGGAGCTTTCCATTAACTGTTACCTTGATAGTCTGTGGAACTTTAACCCACATTTGTCCTGTTCCTAATACACTTGCCATCTCTGTATATCCGATACCTGATGAAAATGCACCAACACAGCCATATGTTGTTGTGTGGCTGTCTGTACCAAATGCGATATCTCCCGGCTTTACATAACCAGCCTCTGTCATTAACTGATGGCAGATTCCGTCTGAACGATGGATATTCTTCATTCCGTATTTCTCAACAAATTCATTACCAATACGGAAATGTCTTGTATCATCAACCTGACTTGCTGGAACAAGGTGGTCATATATAAGAACTGCCTTGTCAGGATCCCATATCTTAGTGAATCCCATCTCTTCGAATTTCTCTTTAACAAATGGAATAAAAATATCGTGAATCATTACTCTGTCAACATTAACAGTTACGATATCTCCCGGCTTTACTTCTTTTCCAATATTCTTTCCAATAATCTTCTCAATAATTGTATGTCCCATTATTCTTACCTCTCCCTGCCTTAGTCAAGACCATTAAGCTTTCTCATCGCCTTAACAAGTCCGCCTGCATTAAGTATATCCACAAGATTATCAGGAAGCGAAGCAATAGGATATGCCTTTCCATTGTGTGTAATCTGTGCATTTACTTCAACGTCAATAGTATCACCTTCTTTAACTGCGTCGTGAAGGTCTGCATCCTCTATAAGAAGAAGTCCGTTATTAATAGAATTTCTAAAGAATATTCTTGCATATGATTTGGCAATAACACATCTGATACCTAATGCCTTGATAACCTCAGGTGCCTGCTCTCTTGATGAACCACAACCGAAGTTTTTTCCTGCAACAATAATATCGCCCGGCTTAATCTGACCTGCAAGTTCTGGTCTTAATGGTGAAAAAGCATATGGCTTCATATCTTCTACTGTCTTTAATGCAAGGTACTCTGTAGGGATAATGATATCTGTATCAATGTCATCGCCAAGCACCCATACTTTACCGCTAAATTTCTCGTTCATAATTACTCCTTATACCATGTCCGCTGTCGCAATCTCGCCCTTGATTGCTGATGCTGTTACAGTTGCTGCTGATGCAAGATATACGAAAGAATCCTTATGTCCTGCACGTCCCTTAAAGTTTCGTGTACCTGTGCTGATAAGAGTCTCTCCCTCTCCGATAACGCCCTGACAACTTCCCCAGCATACAGAACAGTTAGGGTTCATAATTATTGCGCCTGCATCAATGAATATATCAAGAAGTCCCTCTTTCATAGCCTGAATATATACTGAACGGCTTGCAGGAACTACAAGGAATCTTACCTTAGGAGCAACCTTTTTGCCCTTGATAATCGCTGCGCCGACTCTTAAATCTTCGATTCGTCCATTGTTACATGAACCAAGAAATGCTTCATCAATCTTAACGCCAAGTGATTCCTTAGCCGGAACTACATTGTCAACAAAATGTGGCTTTGCAACGATTGGCTGTATTGTTGAAAGATCAATATCATAAACCTGCTCAAATACTGCATCATCATCTGATGTAAAGCATGCCTTTGGCTCTCTGCCATGCTCCTTAAGATAATCCATTGCAACATCATCTACTTCCATGAGTGCAGTCTTAGCGCCAGCCTCTACACAGAGGTTACAGATTGATATTCTGTCTGCCATTGAAAGGCTGTGTAAACCTTCTCCTGCAAATTCCATTGCTTTATAGTTAGCACCATTAGCGCCAATCTTTCCAATAATAGAAAGTATCAGATCTCTTGCATATACTCCGTCATTAAGCTTTCCCTTAAGGTTGAATCTTAATGTTTCAGGAACCATTACCCATGATGTTCCTGTAACCATTGCATACAGATAATCTGTGCATCCTACACCTGTACCAAATGCACCTAACGCACCATATGCACATGTATGGCTGTCTGCTCCGAATATAAGTTCACCAGGCACCACATGATTCTCCATCATAACCTGATGACATACACCCTCGCCCTCGTAGAACTTAATATCATTAGCCTTGGCAAAATCTCTCATCTTCTTCTGTGAAGCTGCTGTCTTAGGGCTGTCTGATGGAATATTATGGTCAACGATCCATACAAGCTTATCCTTGTCAGCAATATGAGGATTCTTTAACTTCTCATACATACCAATAGTAAGATGTGTTGTTCCATCATTACTCATAAGTCTGTCAAGAGTAACAGTCGCAATATCACCAGCCTTAACCTGAGAAAGGCCTGCTGCCCTTGCGATAATCTTCTCTGCAATAGTCATGCCATGCTTTGACACGTCTGCAGGTGCGGCTGAACTCCCAGACTCTTCTGCCTCACCATTAAGTGATGCAATAAGACCGCCCTGATTAAGAATAGCCTGCATCTTGGCTGGAAGCTTTGTACATGTATAAGTCTTTCCATTAACATTTATAATTCCATCTTCTAACGAAAGCTCACATTCATCCCCTGCATTAACTTCGTCATGAAGTTCCTTACATACAATAACAGGAAGTCCTATATTGATAGCATTACGATAGAATATTCTTGCAAATGATTTGGCAATTACTGCCTTGACGCCTAATGCCTTAAGTACGCTTGGTGCCTGCTCTCTTGATGAACCGCAGCCAAAATTATCATCTGCAACAACGAAATCTCCCGGCTTTACAGCAGAAGCGAAATCAGAGTCTAATGATTCAAATGTATGACTCTTCATCTCGTCAATTGTCGGGAATAAAAGATACTGTGATGCAATAATCTGATCAGTATCAACATCTTTATCAAACTTAAATATCCTGCCCATTGTTTTCTCCTTATCTTATCCCTGATATAACAGGAATTATTAACAGTCATTTTAATATTTTATCTTATTAAAGCATGTTTTTCAATCTTTAATATTAACAGAAGCGGTAATTAAGTAAAAGATTATTATCCTTAACATAAACCTGCGTATATGCACCGCTTACTATCGGCATTGAAGGTGAAAGATGCCCGAAATCACAATCCATTATAACAGGTACATTATACTTTGCTGCAATGCCTGTGACCGCACTATACTGGTCAAGTCCCATCATCTCCTGTCCGTAGCACAGTGGTCTTCCTATAAGGAAGCCCCTCACATTCTTAAACCAGCCAGCATTATCCATCTGCCACATAGCCCTTCTGATTGCAAATACATTCAGATCGCAGCTCTCTAAGAACCATATAATTCCGTCATCTGCATATCTTTCATTGAATTCCTTAACATTGTCAAAGCTTGTACCTGTAAGATTAACAAGACAGTCCATGCAGCCTCCGACAAGCCGTCCTTCAAATGTAATCTCATTATCACATTCATTCTCACCAACATATTTTCTTAAAATCTTCTTCTCAGTAAGATTATACTGTGGTGCAGGATTCTCCTCATTCTTTAGAGATTCCCTCTCCCATGTGTCATATCCGTGAACCTGTTTTTCCACAACACCATTATTATTATCACAGCCCTTTCCTCGGAGCACATCGAAAGTATCAACAAGTGCCTGATGCCAGTCCTTCATTGCAAATGCTCCTGCACATGGTCCGTATACACTCGCTGTATCAGCTATCGTATTCTGTAAAAATGTAAAGTTCGTATTATCAGAATATCCAAGATACCACTTAGGCTTTGCTGCCTTAATCCTTTCAAAATCAACATATGGCAGAATTTCACACATCAGCTCACCACCGCCGCATGATATAAGCACATCATTAACATTGCTCTCATACATCTGCGTAAGCTCCTTACCGCATGCCTGTGGTGTATTACTTATTCCAATTCCCTTATCCTCATAACAGTTAGGTCCAAGTTCTACTGTATAACCTTCTTTTTCGAATCTTTTAATTGTCATTCCGAATGCTGTTTTATAAGGCTCCGTTGCACAACCAAAAGATGGTGCAACGAAGCCTATGGTTCCGCCTTCGGATAAGAATTCAGGATACTTCATATCAACATCCTCCTTATCTTGATATATACTTCTTAATCACATTTATAGCATTTCCGTCGATAACTGCTCTGTAATGTTCCTTAATAAATGCAGCTCTTTCCTCCGTCGACGAATCAAAATCCCCATATTCCATAAGAAGATTCAGAAGTCCTGCATATTTCTCCTGAGAACATCTTCCCTTCTGAAGCACAAGATAATATGTATCATCCTTTTCATTACGATACAGTGCATTGCTCACACCCCATGTTTTCTGGGACTGCATACACATATCTTCAAAATCGTCAAAGCTTCCAAGTCTGAAAATGCTTACTCCTGCTTTAACAACACTGTTCTCCTCAGTCTGTGTTCTGCCCTTTTTAAGCTGTTGTTGTTCTTCTTCTGACAACTGGAACTTATCCAGACTATCTCCAAATGTTTCAAATGGAACATCCTTAATATTATCAGCTCCATTCTTTATTATATTGCTCTTCTCTGGTTTTGATAAAGCTCTCGAAACGCTCTCACCTGCCTTTCTTAACATATTGCTAAGATCTTCTTTCCCTGAAGAAACAGTGAGTAAAATTGTACGATCTGGCTGTGGTGCAAGCTGGAGAGACATAACCTCTCCTGACAGAGTTACCCCTATTGTCTTTTCAGCTTCTTCCATAACCACATCAAGAAGATTATGAATCTTCTCAGTATCATTTTTAAAGAAATCATCAAGCGAAATATTATTATCCTCAAGGTCAGTTTCATCTAAAAGGCACTGAAACTTCCTGTCATCTATCTTTTTAAATTCCATATATCCTCTTTTCATATATAAACAATATATCAATAAGTAATTATTACATACTTTTATTAATTCTGTCTACCATTTTTCTTATAACAAGATTTCGTTTATCGATTGTATCCTTCTCGCAATATCTGAAATGGCCTCTTGTTCCAAGAACATCTGCATATATTTCCAGTTGCAAACCTTTTATCTGTGCATATACATCTGTCTGATTTATATACTCAATCAGTGTTAACCTTTTTAATATATCTTCTTCAATCTCAAAGCATACCGCAGTAGCCTCATGTGATATATTCCTTGTAATTCTTAATTGTTCCTTATCATCAGCTGTAAGAACAGCTATTATTCCATCTCCATGCTCAGGAACGCACTCATCAGGTCCTATTATCGTATATTTATATTTAAGGTTCCCAAACCTCTTATCATTCTTTATCCTGCCATACTCCGCAAATACTGCATCACACTCATTATTATCCAGCATATCATTCCAGACTCCGCTGTCCTTTTCTACCAGACACTTTACCCCATCATACACATGACTGATTCTGTATACGTTCTTATCTGAATCAGTAACAATAACAGCGTCATGGACTATATCCTTTGTATTTCTTTTTCTGACCATAACATAACGCGTATCTGTTCTTTTAAATATTCCACCAATCCGTATTCCTTGTGGAAGTTCATTATTTACCTCTGATATTCTTACAAGTTCTTTCATCGGTACAATTGCCATATCTATAAACTGCTGCCCGAATGCTTCGCCTACAGCATCAATTATTCTATCCTGTACTAATGAATCCATATTTTCTTCAAGATATACGCATTTTATCTGATAACCGGAATTCTTTCTCAACATATGTACAGCCTTTTTTATCTCCGGACTGTTCGCATATTTTCTGCATATTCCAACTCTTTTTATATCGCTTTTTTTCATGAGTTAATAATCCTGTTTTCAAAATTAATATTATTTTTGTGTTCATTATAACATACATTTTCTACTTCTTGAAAGAATCCTGATTATATGTTAATAATAATAGGTAAATTTATTAAGAAATGAGGCATAATAATGAATAATATAACCCATAAACATCTTTATTTTAAGAGTGCAATTATTACCATTTTTGCTTTTATAGGTGTTTTTCTTATACATACTCCTGTAAAAGCCGACGATACCGCAACCAGACTTCCAATTGATATAACTCTGTCTACAAGTGGCAGAGCATCTAACATAACTGATGGTTCATACTATACAGAGCTTAATTTTAAATCTGGAGATTCAATTACTATTTCGTCTGCCTCAGATATTTACGGATTATACATTATCTGGAATAAAGATGTGTCTGAATGGAATCTTGAATATAATGGCTCAATAATAAAATGCGGAACTAATGGATTTCTCCATGAATATGTTCCTATACAGAATGGTACAGGCTCATGCACCATAAACATACTTAATGACGCTTCAATATGCAGCATATATGCATATTCAGCCGGTTCTCTTCCTTCTGATGTACAACAGTGGAAAGCCCCATGCAATGGCAATACAGACATATTAGTTCTGTCAACTCATGCTGATGATGAAATATTATTTTTAGGCGGAGTTCTTGCTACATATGGTGGCAACGAGAATCTAAATGTGCAGGTTGCCTATATGTGTGATTTTTTTATAACTGAATCATATCGCGAACACGAAAAGCTCGATGGCTTATGGGAAGCCGGAATCACTCACTATCCCGTAAAAGGCAGTTTTAAAGATATTGGCTCGAGGAGCCTGACACTTGCTATGAGCCAGTATTCTTATGATGATGTCCTGTCATATGTAACATCATGTTTTCGCAGATTCAAGCCCTTAGTGTGTGTAACCCAGGATCTTGATGGTGAATATGGACATGGCGGACATATGCTTTATGCCAAAGCAGTCTCAGAAGCTCTGGATATAAGCAATGATGCTTCAAACTATCCAGAATCAGCAGCACAATATGGAACATGGGATGTATCCAAGGCATATTTTCATCTGTACAAAGAAAATCCTATAAAGCTTGACCTGCAAACTCCACTTGCCAACATGGGAAACAGAACAGCCATACAGGTTGCACAGGATGCATATGACAAGCATGTATCCCAGCACAAATGGGATTTTGCAATTACAGATAAAGGATTTGTTACAACCGGCAGCGCATCCTACAGCTGTTCGGATTTTGGTCTGTATAAAACATTGGTTGGTTCAGATACCGGAAATGACATGCTTGAAAATATAACAACATACGAAGAACAGGAAAGACTTGCAAAGGAAGCAGAAGAAGCTTCAATCAAAGCTGAAGAAGCCAGCATAGAGGCCGAATCGCAGAAGACCGCCCACTCTGACAGTCACATTAAAATAACTAAAACAAAGATCATAACAATCATAATATTAATTATAATATTTATACTAGCTGCATTCTTAAGTTATAAATATTATGTTCTTGTACAATCAAGAAAAAAACGTAATGCCAGAAAGAAAAAAGCATCCGGAAAAAAAGAAAGCAGGTAAATACATGAAACTATTGATTAATATTATAGCCATCATCATCATTGCAGTTATAATAGGTTTTCAGTTTTCAAGAACAAAAGACTTATATAATAAAAAATATGATGAGAACAAAGACGAATTCGACAAGAAAAACAACGAATAGAAAAGGGGATTGCAAATGCAATCCCCTTAAATATATCTATATTCGGATTAGTTGTTGATGAGCTTATCCTTCTCATCATTCCAGCTGTAAAGCTTTCTAATCTCTTCTCCAACCTTCTCAGATGGATGTTCAGAAGCAAGCTTTCTCATAGCCTTGAAGTGAACCTGTCCACCAGCTTCGCTCATGTCAAGTAAGAACTCCTTAGCAAATGTACCATCCTGGATATCTGAAAGAATCTTCTTCATAGCCTTCTTAGTATCCTCTGTGATGATCTTAGGTCCTGTTATGTTA
>CAKRIN010000033.1 GCA_934343805.1 uncultured Lachnospira sp. | reverse complement strand
TTTTTAATAAAATTTTACATTTTCTTTTCAAATAGGGATTGACAAGAAGTGTATAATTGAAAATATGAGAGAAAAGAGCAGTCATATACTGCGGAAAGGTTGATTAAAATGACTAAAGTAGATATAATTTCAGGCTTTTTAGGAGCAGGTAAAACAACACTTATAAGCAAGCTTTTAAAAGAAGCTTTAAAGGGAGAACAGGTAGTTCTTATTGAGAATGAGTTCGGTGAAATTGGTATTGATGGAGGATTCCTTAAGGATTCAGGAGTTGAGATAAGAGAGATGAATTCAGGATGTATCTGCTGTTCACTTGTTGGTGATTTCGGAACTTCTCTTAAGGAAGTTGTAGACAAGTATCACCCGGACAGAATTATTATTGAGCCATCAGGTGTAGGAAAGCTTTCAGATGTTATCAAGGCCGTTAAAGACCTTCACATAGAGAATGAAATCGTTCTTAACAGTGCATCAACAGTTGCAGATGCTTCTAAGGTTAAGGTATATATGAAGAACTTCGGAGAGTTCTTTAATAACCAGATTGAACATGCAGGAACTGTTATCTTAAGCAGAACCCAGAATGTTTCAGAAGAGAAGTTAAAGACAGCTATTGAGCTTATTAAGAGTGTTAATCCTAATGCACATATCATCACAACTCCTTGGGACGATATTGATGGAACTAAGATTCTTGGTGCAATGGAGAATGTTACTAACCTTGAGTTAGACATGCTTGCAGAGGCAGCACAGAAGGCTTATGAGGAGCATGAAAAGGAACATCACCATCATCATCATGAAGATGGTGAATGCTGCTGTTGTGGCGGACATCATGACGATGATGACGAGCATGAGCATCATCACGATCACGAGCATGAACATCATCATGACCATGATGAGGAACATGAGCATCACCACGATCACGAGCATGAACATCACCATGACCATGATGAGGAACATGAGCATCATCACGACCATGAGCATGAACATCATCACCATCATCATGCAGATGACGTATTTACAAGCTGGGGAACAGAGACTCCTAAGAAGTACGAGAAGACAGAGCTTGACAGCATATTAAAGAAGCTTTCAGAGAGTGAAGATTATGGTAAGGTCCTTCGTTCTAAGGGTATGCTTCCTTGCACAGATGGAACATGGATGTATTTCGACCTTGTACCAGAAGAATATGAGATTCGTGAGGGAAGTGCTGATTTCACAGGAAGAATCTGTGTAATCGGTTCTGAACTTAAGGAAGATGCACTTAAGGAACTTTTCGAAGTTTAATTAGTGTTTAATAGAAGAACACATTTTTACAACGCATTTATAATGAAATGATAGCGCGAATGCGCGGAAATGAGGATAAATATGGCAAATGAGGAATATCAGATTCCGATTTTCTTGATTAATGGTCAGCTTGACAGTGGTAAAACAAGATTTATCTCCGACACTATAGCAATGGGACAGTTCGCAGATGCTAAGAATAAGCTTCTTATTGTATGTGAAGAAGGTGAAGAGGAGTACAGCGAGAAGCTTCTTAAGGACAACGGAGTTGATATGGTTGTTGTTGAGAAGGAAGATTTTAACATACAGACTCTTAATGAGCTGGATAAGAAGTATGATCCATGGATTGTTATTGTAGAATATAACGGAATGTGGGATCCAGCACTTATTCTTGGAAGTGAAAAACCAAGAGGATGGCAGGTATACCAGTCTATAACTTTAGTTGACGCCAATTCATTTGGCTTACAGTGGGCTAACATGAAGTCTATTATTGCAGAGTCTGTTAAGTATGCTGATATGGTTATCTTTAACAGATGCAAGTCAGGTATGGATCTTGGCAGCTACAGAAGAAGCATGAGAGCATTAAACCCGGCACTTCAGATTATATTCGAGGATGAGAAGGGCGACCAGGTTGCTATATCTGAGCAGCTTCCATATGATATTAACGCTGATGTTATTCAGGTAGATGATGAAGATTATGGTATATGGTACATGGATGTTTCTGAAAGACCGGAAGTATATGCAGGCAAGAAGGTAAGATTCAAGGGACAGGTTCTTAAGAACAAGTACTTTAAGGATAAGAATTTCGTTCCGGGAAGAAAGGTCATGACATGCTGTGCAGAAGATACACAGTTTATTGGTTATATCAGCTTCTATAACAACATAGCTTCTCTTGAAAACAGAGAGTGGATATGGGTTACAGCTACTATTAAATATGAGTTCCAGATGGCATATAAGAAGAAAGGCCCTGTTCTTTATGTTGAGAGCGTAGAAAAAACAGGTGCACCTAAGGAAGAGATGGTGTTCTTCTAATATGATACAGGATATATTGCCAAAGCATCTGGATAATCAGTATAGAAATCTTAAACCTTGTGGTGAAGATACTGTGTTTTATTTTCAGGGTTCTTCGCTGCTTGCAAGATCATCAGGACGTTTTAATTCAGAGAATCCTGAAGAAAATATATTAGTATATCCAAAGTATGATGAGTTTATTCAGGGGATAAAATCCTCTTATGGAAACAAAGCTGTGGATAACTTTGAATTTATATATCTGTTATCAATAGATAAAGAGCATTTTTTTCTTGCAAGAAAGACAGCGAGTCTGGAAAGAGGTACATTTTTAGGAGAAATGGCGGATTCTACAGTCCACAAGGATATATATTCTTTTGTTAACGGATATGAATTCATTGGAGTTGATTCCTTCCGTAAGGCACAGCCAAGAGAGTATGCGTATGCTGCAATTACGGCATTTCATCTGTATGGCTGGTATAGAGATAATCATTTCTGTGGAAGATGTGGGAAACCACTTAAGCATGACGACAAGCAGAGAATGTTACGCTGTGACTGCTGTAAGAATATGGTGTTTCCTAAGATATGTCCGGCCGTTATTGTTGCGGTTACTGATAAGGACAGAATTCTTCTTACCAAATATGCAGGAAGAACTTACAGAAATTATGCACTTATTGCCGGATTCACTGAGATTGGAGAAACAACAGAAGAAACTGTAAGCAGGGAAGTTATGGAAGAGGTAGGCGTGAAAGTTAAGAATATCACATACTACAAGAGCCAGCCATGGGGACTCAGCGGTTCACAGCTTCTTGGTTACTTCTGCGAGCTTGATGGTGACGACACAATAACTCTTCAGGAAGATGAATTATCGGTCGGCACCTGGGTCAAGGCAGATGATATAGATGTTGTTGATGATCATATCAGTCTTACAAGAGAAATGATTGAGAAATTCCGTAGTGAACATTTAAGTCACATTTAATTGTAATCTTTAAAACTAATATTAAGATCTATGGTATTACCACTGACACCATCTAATTTAGCTGATTCAGTGTATTGCCATATTGAGAATTCATATGGGAAGTAAGGCGTGCCTGAATAGTAGGCAAACCACTTCTCATATTTTTCTAAACGGGTAAGGTCAAGTCTTCCAATGAATCCTTTCAGATTAGAGTAGATCATTGGTGTATATCCTGCTTTTTCTATTCTGTCGCAGAATGTTATTATTATATCTGTCAGTTCCTTTTCAGACAGATTCTCTTGTCTGTATGTATCGCCTGCAATTTCCTCAAAATCGAGAACAACTGGATATGTTATGTTGTATGGCTTGATAATGTCAAGAACATATTCTGCTTCTTCTAATGCTTCCGCTGTGGTTATTGCGGAAGAGAAGAAATATGCTCCGATTTTAATATCATTCTTAGCAGCATCTTTGGCAAATGTTTCAAAAGATGAATCTTTGTTTAATGTGCCTGATCCATAACTTCTAAAACCACATCTTAGTATTGCAAATTCAACTCCCTGGTCTTTAAGCTTTTTAAAATCAATACTTCCCTGGAACTTGGATGCATCAATTCCCATGTGGGAAATGACTTTTCCATTATCGCTATATGTAATAATGCCATTATCATCTTCCTTGAAATTCTCATCTTTATAGGAATTCTTGGCAAGTTCTGGCAGGATTTCCGCAAATACATACTCGTTCTTATTGTTTATATATACAATGTTGTCAGGAAAGTAGCTTTTAAATATTGACAAAGAAGCTTCTCCGTTGACAAGTCTTAGCTTCATGTCAGAAAGAATGTCTTCGCGTTCTTCTGACTTATATTGTTCAATCTCCTCGTCGCTGATTGTTACATCTTGTGCGGATGCAGGTTTTGAATTCTTCTTGCTGTTGGAAGATACAACAAAGACAAGCGCGGATGCAATCACAGTGGTAATAAAAAATATAATAGTAGTAATCAAAAGTGGATTAATAGATTTCTTTTGTTTCATAATTTCCTCGTTCCTCTAGTCTAAAGTATAGAATAGCTAATTCTTAATTAAATGGTATATTAGCAGTCATCAAATGTCAAATGTATTTTGTATGATTTTAAAAATAAAAATATAGAAAAAGTATTGACAACTATACGAATAGAATGTATAGTAATACTACAGCACAACATTTATTACAGTGTAACAGATAACTGTGATTCTTTAGCCTTTTGAAGTAGGTATTTGTAACGCTTCTGTTCAGAATTTAGCTGATATATATAGCAGTCTATCATATCAGGGTCAGTAGCGTAGTCAAGATTTGAATAAGCAGTATACATAGCTTGTTTAGTCATCATAAGTTCCTGTAACAGATATTTTTCATCATATGTGGCAGGATTCTTTTTTTTACCGAACATTTTCAATAGATTTACCTCAGCTATTTTTTTATCAGGGATTCCCTGTAGTAAAAGTATAGACATTTAATGGTAAATCTATTCACATTTTTTTAAGGAGGGGAGTAATTGATAGAGAAACTATCATTAATAATGGCTTTTGTTATTATCTTCGTTGCAGTATTACAGGATGTAAGAGCTTTTAGAATATCTAATAAGCTGATTATCATGGGTGCTGTTTCAGGTATTGTTATGCAGGTAATAAGAATAATTAATAATTGCAGAATAGAGGACTATATAACAGGAGCAGGAACAGGCTTCGTGATTATGCTGGGATTTTATCTGCTTAAGGCGGTGGGGGCTGGAGATGTAAAACTAATGTGTGTGTTGGGATTATTACTGGGGAAAGGTATGTTGATTAATTTGATGATTATGTCGGGAATATCCGGGATTATTGTTGGAGGTATTGAAATGTGTGTTGGAAAGGCAGCGTCTGTCAGGAGAGGAGGTTTCACAGGATTGCATGGATTTCATGTAGCAGTTGCTGTAATGGCTGGATATGTTATTGTGCTTGGCAATATGTAATTGATATGTATAGGGGGTGAATTGATGGGGAGGAATAATACTTGTGTTATATATGATTCGGATGAGAATTATGCAAAGCGCCTGATGACAGTAATTAATGATGATAATGACATTCCATATAATGCACAGGTTTTTACAAGGGAGAATGAACTTGTCAGGTATCTTGAAGAGAAATCCGCTGATGTACTTATGATATGTGAAGATGCATACGAGTACGGAGTTACGAAATCAGGTGGAAAAACAGTTATTTTATGTGAAGATGAGGATGATGCAAGACAGATTAATTCAAGAAATGAAGATGAGGTTGTTGGAATCTGTAAGTATCAGCCATCTTATCAGCTGCTTCAGACTGTTATGAAGTGTGAAAAACAGGGCCGGGCAGAGAATGGAATTGAAGCAAGAATTATAGGCGTCTGTGGGTTTAACAGCACCAGCAGGATAGTGTTGTCACTTGGAATAGCAAAGCTGTTGAGTGAAAGGCACAGTGTATTATTTATTAGCTTTGAAAGCTATCCGTGTCTTAAGAATATTTTAAGGGGTGAAGAGAGTGAAGATTTGTCAGATGCATTGTATATATTCAGACAGAATCATTCACAGTTTCATAAGAACATTACCAAGGCAATATGTCATTTTGACAGGCTTGATTATATTCCAGAAGCTGCGTGTGCGGAAGATGTGGAAGGGATTAAAACTGAAGAACTGATCGTATTTTTACATTCTCTTGGACGGGAACTGGGATATTCATATGTAATAGCAGATATTGGAGATGCTATCCATAATTTGTGGGAAATACTTGCGGGGTGTGACAGTGTGTATGTTTCACAGGATAAAAGCTATTTTAATATATGTCGTACGAAGAATTTTGAAAAGCATTTATTGGAACAGGGGATGTCCGATATTGTAGGTTCCCTGAAGCGGATAGAAATTGATGTGCAACCAGAAAGCATTAGCAGTAACCTATGGGAACAGCTGACATATACACAGTTTTATGAAGGATTATTACAATATTTTGAATAAAAGAAGAGTCAGGAGTGGGATGGATAATAATTTTATTGCATTAAGAAAAAGTGTATATGAAAAGCTGGATATAAGTCAGGTTATAACAGATCAGGAATTATATGATGTAATTGAACAGAGTATATATGAATACAGCAGACAGAAAGCAATTCCTATAAGACAGAGAGAATTGTACAGACAACAGTTGTTTAATTCAATAAAGAAACTTGATATTCTGCAGGAGCTGTTGGAGGACGACAGTGTTACAGAAATAATGATCAATGGGAGCAATGATATTTTTATTGAGAGAGAAGGGAGAATAGAGAAGTGGGAGAAAGAATTTGAAAGTCTGGAAAAACTTGCTGACATAGCACAGAGAATAGCTGCAATATCGAATAGAATGGTTAATGAGGCTAACCCTATAGTAGATACACGTCTGGAAGATGGATCAAGAGTTAATATAGTATTGCCTCCAATAGCACTTAATGGTCCGGTTATAACAATAAGAAAGTTTTATGACACGCCACTTACAATTGACTGGATGATAGAGAATGGCTCAATAACTCAGGAGGCTGCTGAATTTTTAAAAAGGCTTGTTGAAAGCAGATATAACATTTTTATATCAGGTGGTACTGGCAGTGGTAAAACAACATTTTTAAATGCCTTGTCCAATTATATTCCAGCAGATGAAAGAGTTATTACAATTGAGGATTCGGCTGAATTACAGCTGCACAATATTAATAATCTTGTAAGGCTTGAGGCCAGAAATGCTAATTCAGAGGGCAATAATGCAGTGACTATAAGAGATCTTATAAGAACAAGTCTTAGAATGAGACCAGACAGAATTGTAGTGGGAGAAGTCAGAGGCCCGGAAGCAATAGATATGTTGCAGGCAATGAACACAGGGCATGATGGGAGCCTGTCGACTGGACATGGGAATAGTCCACAGGATATGCTGACAAGATTAGAGACAATGGTGCTTATGGGAATGCAGATTCCACTGGATGCAATACGTAATCAGATAGCATCGGCTATTGATATAATTGTACATTTGAGCAGAATGAGGGATAAAAGCAGAAAGGTGGTTCAGATTGCAGAAGTTGGAGATTACAGAGAAGGTAAAATACATATCACACCATTATACAGATTTGTTGAAGAGGAGTGTTCAACAACACAACAGGTTTATGGAAAGCTTATCAGACAGGATACAGAGTTTAAAAAGACACAAAAGATGCGGGAAGCTGGAATTATCTGGTAAAGATTACAGGTATATTGTGGAAGGCATTCTTATAATTATAGCAACAGCTTACATTTTTTATGAGAATATTTTAGCAGCTTTAGTTTTGAGCCCATATATATATCTTCACTTTAAAGAGTCAAGAAAAATAGAGGAGAAAAAACGGCGTTTAAAGGCTGCATGTGAATTTAAAGATGGAATAATGTCTGTTGCATTCTCACTAAGTGTTGGATATTCTATTGAGAATTCTTTTGCGGAAGCTACTATCCAGTTAAAGTCATTGTATGGAAAAGATTCTGAAATTGTACAGGAATTTGAGCTAATTGTTAACAGGCTTGCGCAGAATGAGAATCTTGAGGATATATTGGATGAATATGCAGATAAAAGTAATGTAGAAGATATAAAGTATTTTGCAGAAGTGTTCCGCTACGCAAAAAGAAGTGGAGGAGATATTTTATCGGTTATCAGGAATACAGCAATGGTTATCAAAGAAAAGGCGGACGTTAATTCGGAGGTTGAAACGATTCTTAGTGGAAAGAGAATGGAACAGAAGGTAATGAGTATCATACCTTTTGGCATTATTCTATATCTGAAACTGACAGCAAGGGGATTTATATCAGCATTGTATGGAAACATTATGGGAGCATTTATTATGACGATGTGTCTGTGCGCATATGTATTGGCAGATCAATGGGCAAAGAGGATTGTAAATATTGAAGTTTGAATTAAAAAAGAAAATTATACTGGTTGCTATATTGTCTATGGTAATGGCTTGTATAACTGGAGTTACTCAAAGGATTGGATATGATTCGGATGGAAAAGAAATAAACAGACCAGAACCGGGAGAGGGGGCCAAACAGGAGCAGATAGATGTATTAGATGAAAAAGGTAATCTTGTTACGAGTGTTGATCTGTATGTAGATGAAAGAGAACTTAGTAAAGATTCAGCAGATATGTATTTTGAAAATGCATATGAGGAAGTATTGAATATAATTCCCGGGAATAATGAAAGTCTTGAATGCGTCAGAGAAAATTTATATCTTCCTGATAAAGCGCAGAACGGAATAATTAGCCTGGAGTGGTTTTCTAATGATTACTCTGTAATCAATTATAATGGAGTGGTTAATAATTATGATTTTGACAAGGACGAAAAAAGAGAAGTTACTTTGCGTCTGGTTATGTCATATGAAGAATATGAAGATGAATGTGAGATAACAGCGGTGGTATTATCACCAGCATATACTGATGACGAGTGGTTTGTTGCAAAGGCAGAGAGAACGATAAAACAGGCAGAAGAAGAGAACCGGCAGTCTGATAAAATTATTCTTCCAGATAATATAGATAATAGAAATATGACATACAAAAAGCATATGGAAAAAACATCACCATACATTTTTATTGTGTTGGGAATATCAGCTGCTGCGTTGATTATTTATTCTGAATATCAGAAAAAGAAAAAAATGGAGAAAAATAGAAATCGTGAGCTTATATATGATTATTCGGAGATTGTGTCAAAGCTTACATTGTTGTTAGGCGCAGGAATGACAACGAGAATGGCGTGGAATAAAATCACAGCAGATTATAGAAAAAAGAGAGATGCTGGGATTATAAGCAGCAGATGTGTTTATGATGAGATGCTTGAGACGGAAAACAATATGCTGGCAGGAATATCAGAATACATGGCATATGAGCAATTTGGAAAAAGATGTGCATTAAAAGAATATATGAAATTGTCGACATTACTTCAGACTAATATAAAAAAGGGAACTCAAAAATTGAGAGAGTTGTTAGAACAGGAGGCAGAGGAAGCTTTTGAGAAGAGGAAGAATCTTGCCAGGACAAGAGGGGAGGAAGCTACAACCAAAATGTTGTTCCCTATGATGATAATGTTGATGGTGGTTATGGCGGTCATTATGATTCCTGCATTAATGCAATTTAATGTTTAATTAACAAGTTTATAGAAAAGGGGAATGGTATGGGAAAATTTAAGAATGAAATTATAAGATTTTGGAATGATGAAGAGGGAATGGGAGTAGTAGAGCTGGTTTTAATAATAATTGTTCTTGTTGGACTTGTTGTCTTATTTAAAAAGCAGATAACGAGTCTTGTTAGCTCAATATTGACAAAGATGACTAATCAGGCGAATCAGATTTGATATGGGGGAATGGTGGAAGATAAAAAGAAGAATGTAGTCTGGTTGGATGCTCAGATCACAGTAATGGCGGCGTTATCAATGACATTAGTTTTATCTCTGATACTTACCTGTTATAAATCTGTACTGAATAATACATATTACACTCAGATTAAAGAAGCATGTATGTTATCGATGGAGGCAGAATTTGCAGCATATAATAATGATATGCTGGATGAGTATAATATATTACTTCTTAAGAATGATGAGAAAATGGAGTCCCGTATAGAAGATTATATAAAAAAGAATGTTAAATCATATGGTAACGATATAGAACTGGCAGATGTCCAGATCAGTGATATTGGAAATGCTACATCATCATATGGACGTTATTTTGAACAAGAAATTGTATCATATATGAAATATGGAGTATACTCCGAAATATTGGATACTTTTTTAGAATCTGAGGAACAGGTTGAGAAAGCTAAGAAGACGAAAGAAATAACAGACGAAATATCTGCTTGTGAAGAACAATTATTTGAAATGGATTCTGAAATGCTCAAACTGGTAATGGCGATTGAAGGTATTAAGACAACAGATGCTGGAATAGTTATAAAAAACGAAAAAACAATTTCATCAGAGGATTCATTTGTCAAAATGCTTGTTAATGGAACGGCAGATATGGAACGGGTGTATGTTGATAATGTCAAAGTATATGAATCTGTTAAACGCGGAGTGCCGGGTTATCAGGATGTTTCTGTTGTTTTACAGGATATGCTGGATGATGTAGATGGCTTATATGAGGTGGGAGATGAAGTCAGCAATGAGAGTGGGATTAATTCATATTCTGAATTATATAAAAGAAATTATAAAATTCTGAGTGATGCTATACAGGGAGCTTATGAAAAAATACTATTGTCGTTGGATATTCTGGAAGATTATGATGCTGCAAAGACAGGTGTGGCAGAGAAATTAGATAGATGCACAGATAGTATAGAAGGTAGTAAAGAAGCACTAGGCGAAGATTTATACAATGGTTTCTGGGAAGACATCAATGAAATGAAAAAGACCAATGAATCAAATGAAAAATCCATGTGTGATGTAGAAGAAGTAACAAAAGCATTAAAAAGAAACCTTGTTATTCTGGATGGAGTTATAGATAAATTACCAGATATGGATATAGAACTGGTCCGGGATAATTGTAAAGAAACTAGAACAAAAATAGTTGATTTCCAAACATCATTGTCTGGAATAAGTTGTAAAGGTTTAAAGTTCGATTATACTGGCGTGGATTTTTCATCTGAAGGAAAAGGGTTATCAGCTATAAAAAAGATAAGAGATACATTTACGGATGGATTGCTTGGATTGGTTGTTGATCCGGCAGAAGTGTCAGAAAAAACAATTGGATATAGTGATCTGGCAACTGTTTATATAACAGATGAAAAAAATGAAACCCGGCAAAGTTGGTTAAAAAATACAGCGGACGATGTTCTTGTTAATGAATATCTTTTGATGAAATTTAACAGTTATACGGATTTTGTTGGGAAGGATGATGATTCCAATGAGTTATTGGATTATATGTTAGAGTATATATTGTGTGGGAAAAATAGTGACAAAGATAATCTGAAACAGACAATGCTTGAGATATCAGCAATTAGAGAGGGGATGAATCTGGCTTATCTTTTGACAGATCCTCAAAAAAAGGCAGAAGCACTTACATTGGCAACAGAAGCTCTGGGATTTACAGGGAATATGGCAATAATAAAGGCAGGACAGTATCTGATTCTATCTGTGTGGGCATATGGAGAAGCAATAATTGATCTGAAGAAACTTTATATGGGAGAAAAAGTGGATTTCAATAAAACTAAAAAAACATGGAATTTGTCACTGGCTAATTTGCTTTTAATGAATCTTTCGACTGATTCAGAAAGAAAGTCAGAAACTGGACTGGATTATAAGATGTATTTAAGAATGCTTCTTGTTATGGAGAGTAGAGAAAAAAAGATATATACAACAATGGGAGCAATGGAATTACACATGATAACAATGGGAAATAAAGATTTTAGGATGCGAAATTATATTGTATGGGCTAAGGGAAATGCAATATTTAAATGTAAGGATGTAAGTAATTATTATGAGCAGGAGATAGGATGCTCATATATTTAAAGGAGATTTAGCAGCGAAAGCTTCTAAATTACAGTCAGATGCAGGAAATGAAATTTTAGAAAGGAGAGCAATCAGATTAATAAGAATAGAATAACCTTTAACCAACCATTAATAAAGAAAAATATACCTGCATCTGCTACTGTTGAGGGATCATTGGTAATTCCAATTTTTGTATATGCAGTATTTACGATAATGTTTATGATGTATGTAATAGCTATAAGAATGCAGGTTAATGATGCATTATACAATTCAGTAAGAAAGTTTAACAGATACGCATATGTGTATGAAAGTATTGATTCGCTTTCGGAAAAAGACAAAGAGAGTGTGTTAAAAAGTTTAAAACAAAAAGAGGGTAATGTGGATGTCTGCAAGGATACAATAGATACAGCTGCTTTTATGTCTGTGTTTATTTCTGAAATAGGAACAGAATTTGCAGGGAATAATTTTGTGGCCGGTGGTAATGCCGGATGGAATTTTATGGGTACTGAAATATTAAATGGCAATTCTGCAATAAGCGTAACACTGAAATATAGGATAAAAAACCCATTTAATATATTTGGAACATCATATATTAGCATATCAGAACAAAAGATTACAGATGCATGGCTTGGTGAAAATTATAAGAAACAAGATGAAGGGGATGGTGGTAAATGTGATGATATGGTTTATATTACACAGACAGGGACTGTATATCATACGCACAGAGATTGTCCCTATATTGTAAGAAATATACAAAGCTGCAATATTTCTGAAATTACAGGTCTGCGGAATGAAGCAGGAGCCAAATATTATAAATGCAGTAAGTGTATGAAGGATAGTAAAACATTGACAGTTTACTACACATATTATGGAAAGCGTTATCATTCAAAAGTTGACTGTGCAGGTCTGCAAAGAAATGTAATAGAAGTAAATATAGATAAAGTATCTGATAGAAAGTTGTGTTCAAGGTGTTATTATGCGGATAATTGATATGGAGGGATAGTGGATAACATTGTTGTTTTGACATATTTATTGATTCTTGGATTAATCGATATAAGGAAAAAAGCGGTACCATTGTATATGTTATTAGGATTGCTTGTTATAGCGTTGTTCATACATATATTAAGATTTTTAAAATATGGACGGGAATGGAACATAATAGATGTTATTGTTTCTGTTGTGTTTATATTAATGCTTTTATTAGCAGGCGTTGCAAAAAAAATGTTGGGGATGGCGGATGTTGTGGTGGCTTTTATTTTGATTATAATAAATGGCCCCATAATAGCGATACAGACGTTTGTTACAGCATTAACTATGGCAGGATGCGTTTCTGTGATAATGCTTGTGATGAAAAGGGTTAATACCAAAACTAATATAGCATTTTTACCATTTGTTTTTTTGTCTTACATGGGGGTTATAGTATGTGGGTAAGAGGCTCTTATACAGTAGAAAATTCGGTGATTGTTCCGATGTTTGCAATGATAGTCATATCATGCATGTTGCTATGCTGCAATCTGCATGACAGGATAATCAGAAGAAATATACAGCGGCAGGCAGCTATAGAAATAGAACTATGTGATCTGGATGAAAATGAGCAGAATCAATTAATTGATGAGGCACAGAAATACTCTGATAGTAGAACGATATTTTCAAACAGGCAGGAAATGAATGTAAAAGATAGTTTTATAAAGAGAAGTGAGCCGGAAAAGACAATACGTATAATTCAGGCAATAAAGGAAGTTATAGAATGAGGAGGAAGCGTTGGGAGAAACGGAAATAGCAATAAGATATGAACATCAGAACAATAGCAATTATCTTGTTATAGAAGATGGCGTGGAATATGATGATTATCAGTATAAAATGCTTAAACGTAATAAACCAGAACATTTTTTAAAGTTCTCATCATATTCAGTCAATGGAAGATATGGGATTTACTATGATATAACGTCACGGCAGCAGATGAGTAAATTTTATGAATATGGGAAAATGAATATGGAGGATGTTAAATCTATATGTGTTAATGTATCAGAAGCTGTCAGAGTAGCTGAAGATTATATGCTTGATCTTGATTATGTCAAAGTTGAACCTAAATATATATATATTGATATTGGAACAAGAAAGATGTGGTTTGTTTACCATACAAGAGTAAATAATATAACTTTCGGTGAAGGGTTAAAAATTTTATTTGAATTTATTTTAGAGCATTTTGATCATAGTCTGGAAAAAGAGTACATTGTTAAATTATACGAAGTATATCAGAAAATAATTATTGGAGATTATGATCCGTTTAATCTTTTAAAGCTATTTGATGGCATAGGAGTTGGAAATAATAATATAGTAGAGAATGAATCAGAAAGCAAAGAAGAAAAAAGAGTAATAGAAAGAGCTATAGAAAAAGAAATAGAAACTGTAATGCCGGAAGAAGTTGTAGTAGAAACTGAAGTCAGGGCGGATATATCCAAAGCATGCAGGTATATACAGCTGATTGGAATAATAGCAGTTGTGACGGGAGTGATTAATCTGTTCTTTTCAGAAATAATGCCATTTAAAATGCCATTTGGTATGACAGTAGTGTTTATTATAGCAGGATTGGCTATAATATCTTTTTCAGGAAAGATGAAGGTAAGAGCAAAGCATGCAGACAGTAAGATGGTTACGTCAAAAAAGGAAATTCCATATAAAACACAGATAAAAAGTAACCATACTGAGGGGTTAAGAAGACATGACGAGATAAAGCCAGATATGAAAAACGATGGAGAATCAGAAGATGTCTGCAATGATACAATCTTGTTATCAGATTTCACCAATGTGCATGCAAAAGCATTAAAATTAAAGCTGTTGGAGGAAGAATTAATAGGGGATGCTATAATTTTAAAGAAAGGAACTCAGAATATTATAAAAGAGATTCAGACAGATAAATATCCATATGTAATTGGGAGCCTTGAGAACATGGCTGATTTTATAATAAAAGCGCAGGTAATAAGCCGCATGCATTGTTGCATTTATCAAGAAGAATATTCAGGGGATAAATATATGATAGAGGACCTTAATTCCACTAATGGAACTTTTTTGAATGGGGAACGTCTTAATGGACATGAAAAAAGATTATTACAAAATAATGATACTATAAGACTTGCGGCAATATCCTTCAAGGTTGAAATAAGCTAGATATTATGCTATATTCTGACATGAGAACAAACGGCAGAATGGCTGTATATTTAAAGGTTTGGAGAAGGTTTTATTATGAATATTAATATATATTATGGAGGAAGAGGTCTAGTTGATGACCCAACAATATTTGTTGTTAATAAGATACAAGAAGTTTTAGAAGAATTGAAAGTTGATGTAAGAAGATACAATTTATATGAAAACAAAAATACTATAACAACACTGTCACAGACTATTACGGATGCAGATGGAATAGTACTGGCTACAACTGTTGAATGGGCAGGTATGGGCGGATATATGCAGATGTTTCTTGATTCATGCTGGCTATATTCAGATAAGGCACAGATAGCAGATACATATATGTTTCCAGTTGTTATGGCAAGGACTTATGGCGAGCGGGAAGTTATATTGTCTTTAAGTAATTCATGGGAAATTCTAGGTGGAAAGCTTGGAAATCCATTAAGTGCATATATTGATGATACAACGGAATTTGAGTTCAATACGGAATATAAGGCTATTATAGAAAAATATGCTGAAAATATGTATAGAACAGTTTCTCAAAAAATAGCGCAGCTTCCGTCAAGTAGTCAGACGATTAAAATGAACCTGTTAAAAGATACAATGAAATTAACACCTCAAGAGAGTGAGCAGTTATCAAAATATGCATCAGATGATACTTTTGTAAAAACACAGAAACAGGATATTGAATCGTTGGCAAATATTTATAAAGAACTTTTGAATGATCAGGAACAAGGAGGAGATGAGTATTATATCACATCGTTGAAGGAAAGTTTTAATCCTGAAACAGGAGTTAAAAGTACATATATGTTATCAATAAGTGATAAAAATAAAACAATATCTATATCAGTTAATGGAGAGCATGCTGATATTAAGTTTGGAGAAAATAAAGATGCTGACGTTATAGCCAAACTTACAAAGGAAGTATTTGACCAGATTGTAGATGGCACAGTTACATTCCACAGAGCGTTTATGACGGGAGCAATGACAGCCAGAGGGAATTTAAAGACATTAAGAATGTTAGATGAAATCTTTAAATTTCCCAATTAAGGATGCTTGATTTAAAAAGGGATTATAAGCTCTATAACAGTTTCATTATCTGAGGAAATAATTGACAACTGCATTTTATATGTAAGGCATATCTGATGTACAATAGATAATCCCAGACCGATATGGTTATTTTTGGTTGAATAGAAAGGCTGACACAGTGTGTCTGGGTTCATAGATTGTGTGATTCCGGATATATTTTGATTTATTATTCTTAGATGTATGGAATTATTAATATAATCGGATTCGAAGGTAATAATACCGATATTATTCATGGCTTCACATGCGTTTTTGGTACATTCAAATATAAGAATTTGTGCAAGCTCTTCATTCATATTAACATTACCATCATATTTTAAATTGAAAGAAAATGAGCAGGAGTTATCATATGTATCATCAAGCATATCTGGGATTGAATAAATTATGTCGTTGATGTTGACAGGTGAAACACTTAAATTTCTTGTGCTATAACGATAAAGAGAAGTCCTTTCCATGAATGTATTAAGATTATTTATTTCTGTTCCCATTTTAACCCAATAGGAATTAGAAGATAAATCAGGGATTTTTTTATTAATGAGCTGGTAACTGGTTTTGAGGCATGCAATATGATTTTTAATATCATGTGATGCTCTAGATATTTCGGAGGAGGAAAATGGTGACAATTTAGAAAAGGTACTTTCATATTCGGGATGATGAGTAGTAAGTGTATTTAATTGTGCTAAATCTTCAGCTGATAACATATTAGAAAATTCCTTTCAATAATATTTTTATAAGTTTTTTCTACAAGGTTGTAATAATAAACTCTTTAAGTTATGATATTAAAGTATATACATACAAGAGAAACATGTAAACAAAAGTGTTTCGACAAATTTCGCGCAAAGTGAGGAAACAGAATGAAAAAGGATGATTGTATTTTTTGCAAGTTAGCAAATGGTGATATTCCAACAAATTCTTTATATGAAGATGATGTTGTGAAAGTTATTTTTGATGCTAATCCTGCCGCAAATGGACATGTACTTATATTGCCGAAAGAGCATTTTGACAATATATATGAATTGGATGATGATACAGCTGCACATATATTTAAAGTTGCGACCAAAATATCCAAGGCATATAGAAAAGCATTGAGTTTTGATGGCCTTAATATCGTTCAGAACAATGGAGAAGTTGCTGGACAGACAGTTTTTCATTTTCACATGCATATTATACCAAGAATTAAAGGGGATATGGTCAACGTTGGTTGGAAACCAGGGCAGGCTGATGAGGATGTTATTGCATCTGTAATAGAGAAGGTAACACCATATCTATAATATTGTAGACATATATACGGGAAACCGTATTGATAAATATATAAGAAAAAGGAGAATATATGATTAAGTTAAGTGATGGAGGAGCATATCTTATCAATGGACTTGAAGTTGTAGAGGATAGTGCTTCAGCAGCTAGTGAGGTTGCAGCAAAGACAGGATGTTCAGTAACAAAAGAAGAAGCAGCTAAGAATACAATTGCGTATGGAATTCTTGAGAAACATAATACGTCTGGAAATATGGACAAGTTAAAAATCAAATTTGATAAGATGACATCGCATGATATTACATTTGTAGGAATTATTCAGACAGCTAGGGCTTCAGGCCTTGAAAAATTCCCAATACCTTATGTTCTTACTAACTGTCATAACAGTTTGTGTGCAGTAGGTGGAACAATTAATGAAGATGATCACATGTTTGGACTTACATGTGCAAAGAAATATGGTGGAATATACGTACCACCTCATCAGGCAGTAATCCATCAGTTTGCAAGAGAGATGCTGGCTGAAGGCGGAAAGATGATTCTTGGTTCAGATAGTCATACACGTTATGGTGCGCTTGGAACGATGGCTATGGGTGAAGGAGGACCAGAACTTGTTAAACAGCTTCTTAATAAGACTTATGATATAAACAGACCAGGTGTTGTGGCTATTTATATGACAGGTGAACCAGCAAAGGGGGTTGGACCTCAGGATGTTGCGCTTGCTATTATTGGAGCAGTATTTGGTAATGGTTATGTTAAGAATAAAGTTATGGAGTTCGTTGGACCAGGTGTTTCATCACTTAGTGCTGATTTCCGAATAGGTGTTGATGTTATGACTACAGAGACAACATGTCTTTCATCTATCTGGAGAACAGATGATAAGGTTAAGGAATTCTATGATATTCACGGAAGAAGTGAGAGTTACAAGGAACTTAACCCTGGAAATGTTGCTTATTACGATGGTGTTGTATATGTAGATTTAAGCACAATCAAGCCAATGATTGCTATGCCATTCCATCCAAGCAATACTTATACAATTGAAGAACTTAATGCTAACCTCGAGGATATTCTTCATGATGTAGAGAAGAAGGCTCTTGTAAGTCTTGATGGACAGGTTGAATATAAGCTTACAGACAAGATTAAGGATGGTAAGCTTTATGTAGATCAGGGAATTATTGCAGGATGTGCAGGCGGTGGATTTGAAAATATTTGTGCAGCTGCAGATATACTTAAAGGAAAATCAATTGGAGCAGATGAGTTTACTCTTAGTGTGTATCCTGCAAGTACGCCTATTTATGTTGAACTTGCAAGAAATGGAAGGCTTGCAGATCTTATGGAAACAGGTGCAATTGTTAAGACTGCATTCTGTGGACCATGTTTTGGTGCTGGTGATACACCTGCTAATAATGCATTTTCAATTAGACATTCAACAAGAAACTTCCCAAATAGAGAAGGTTCTAAGTTACAGAATGGACAGATTTCATCTGTTGCACTTATGGATGCTCGTTCTATTGCAGCAACAGCAGCTAATAAGGGATTCCTTACAGCAGCAACAGATGTTGATGTAGAATTTACAGGTCCGGCATATCATTTTGATAGTTCTATCTATGCTAACAGAGTATTTGATAGCAAGGGTGTTGCAGACCCTGAACAGGAAATACAGTTTGGTCCTAACATCAAGGATTGGCCAGAGATGGTAGCTCTTCCTGAGAATCTTATTATTAAGGTTGTTTCTGAGATTCATGATCCAGTTACAACAACAGATGAACTTATTCCATCAGGAGAGACATCGTCATTCAGATCTAATCCGCTTGGACTTGCTGAGTTCGCACTTTCTAGAAAAGATCCTGCATATGTGGGACGTGCCAAAGAAGTTCAGAAGGCAGAGAAAGCAAGAGAAGCAGGACAGTGCATGGGAGAAGCATTGCCAGAGCTTAAAGAAATTATGCACAGAATAAAAGAAACATATGATGTTCATAAGACTAATGTAGGTATAGGAAGCACTATTTTTGCCGTTAAACCGGGAGATGGTTCTGCAAGAGAACAGGCTGCGTCATGCCAGAAAGTGCTTGGTGGATGGGCTAATATAGCAAATGAATATGCTACAAAGAGATATCGCTCAAATCTTATCAATTGGGGAATGTTGCCATTTATCATTGATAAGGGTGAATTGCCTTTTGAGAATGGAGATTATATCTTTATTCCAGAAATTCAGGATGCAATAAGAAATAAGGTATCTACTATTAAGGCCTTTGTTGTCAATAAGGATATGAAAGAATTTGAACTTAAGCTTGATGAACTTACAGATGATGAAAGACAGATAATTCTTGATGGATGCCTTATCAATTATTATAGAGATAACAAATAATAAGCATGACTATAGCATGTTGTGAATTACGGAAGTTGGTGAATAAATGGCTGAGCAGAATATACTTAATGGTGATCAGGAGAAGCTTGAACAGATTCTTGGCGATTTAAGGGAACATAAAGAAAAGAAGGAACGCCTTGATAAGCTTGAAGTGATAGTTAAAGAACTCACAAAAGAATTAGAATCAACTCAGAAAGAAAAGAAAGATGAAACCGATTCTAAGATTAAAGCAAGTATAGATGCAATATCAGAAGGGTATGATAAATCTATTAATGCGAATAAGGATAAAATCAAAGCAGTTACCGCCAAGAGAGATAAAGCGAAAATGGCTGGCGTGAAAGAACGGATAAACGCTGAAACAGCATCATTAAGAGCAGAAAATGAAGATTTATCGTCTCAGATAAATGAAGCATTTATACATGAGAATATATCAAAATTCTGTAATGGAAGGATATTTGTAGCTTTTTTTAACGCTAAGAGAGTAGTGGATTATATTATAGACATTGCAATATTGATAGTTATGCTTATAGCTGTTCCGGTAGGTCTTTATCTTGTGCCAGGTATTCCAGAGCTTGTACTGCTGCTGTATAGCGTGATTGTATCATTAGTTTTTGTAATTATCATAAAGTGTATGTATAGAGGAATTATCATACCTCATAAAGAAACCATTTATGCTGCACAGGATACGAAAAACAGAATAATCGAAAATAAAAAGCGGATAAAAAAGATAGAAAAGAATATCCGCAAGGATAAGAATGAAGATATGTATGGGCTGGATGCATATGATGCAGATATCAATAATCTTCATGATGATATAGTTAAGATAGAGTCGGAAAAGCAGGAAGCCCTGGATGAGTTTGAAAAAACAACCAAGGCAGATATACTTGAAGAGATTGATGAGAGGTATCAGAACAAGATTGATAATATGGAAACTGAACTTTCTAAGAAGCAGGAAGAGTTTAATTTACTTGATGATCTTGTTAAGAAACAGCGAATATATATATCATCTAACTATGAGGCTTATCTTGGAAAAGAATTTATCAACATAGATAAACTCACAGAATTAAAGTCTATAATGAAATCAGGTTCGGCAGATACAATTTCTCAGGCGATGGCTGTTTATAATAATCGTCATTGAACATAATGATTGCATCAGAAATTATGTCTGATATCTGAAAAATAAGTGAGAGACGGGTTGTCTGAAGTGTGGAATAATTCATTTTGCTGGAAAAATTAACGATTCCGGTTATATGAATATTCCCCACTTCAGGCAGCTTTTTTTTAACCCCAAGACCAGGTTTTAAAGGACCTTTAGCCAATGTAATATAACCAATATGTTCTGGGATGCCAAGGGAGGCATCAATAGCAATTATAAATGGATTGTTAAATATGATGTTTATGTTTTTTAAGTAGGCATCAAGATTGGAGGCGTGGACGGGATACATAAGATCACCAATAATATGTATGTTTGAGCATCCTTTTCTTTTGCTCATGTAGCCAGTCAGCGGTCCAAGGCTGTCTCCGGTTGAACGATCACTTCCTATGCATAGCAAAATTATATCCTGATTCTCCTGTATTGTCTGATAAACCATTTCTTTTAGTAAAATCGATATTTTTTTTGTAGAAGATGGATTTTTTGAATTGAAATAATACAGCATGTCAACCTCCGTAAAATACTGGATTTAAAGTGTCTGATATAATGTTTACGTTTTAAACAAAATATTTATTACAAAAATCCATTTCAATATTTTTAGGATTGCTGACAAAATATGATAATTTTTTTGAATTATGAGTGCTATTATTCAAAAGAATAAAGCTTAAGGAGGCACCATGATAGAAATAATATGTAATGAAGACAATCCGGATAAATCAAAACAAATTACCAGAGGTGCGGCCATAAGAAGACCGAAGAATATAAAGCAGATAGGAGATGTCAGCTCAGACAAGAAAATATATATAGAAGACTATGCCTTTACATATATAAATTCGATTGCATATAACAATCCGTCAGAGTCACAAGCGGGAGTTTTGCTTGGAGAGTGTGAAAATGGCAGCGAAGAGAAGTGCGTGTTTATTAAAGGCATAATTAAAGCTAAACTGGGCGCAGAAGTTAAAGAGAAAGGAATATACTTCAATGAAGAGGTCTGGAATGGAATATATTCTGATGTGGAAAAATATTTTCCTAATCTGTCGGTTGTTGGATGGTTTGCTGCTATTCCGGAGGTTACTTCAGACAGAATGCTTAAGCTAAAGAAGATACATCTTGATAATTTTGCTGGAATGATGAAAACATTTTACCTTATAGATACAGTGGAAAAAGAAGAAAATTTTTATTTGTATGAAAATGGAGAACTAAAGAAACAAAAAGGATACGTGTGTTTCTATGAACGGAATTATGAAATGCAGGAATATATGCTTGAGAGGAGAGAGAGGAATTCAACAGAAGAAGGTCCGGATAAAGTGATGAAGTCAATTCGGCATATAATAAAAGAAAAAGAAGAAATAAAAGAACAAAAAAAGAGTACACGCTTTATGTATGCAGTTAGTTCGTTTATGGTAATTGTGATATTAGTTATAAGTATAAATTTAATGAATAATTATCAGAAAATGAAAAAATTTGACAGGTCAATAAGTGATTTGATGGTGCAGATGGCTGGTAATTCTTCGGATTCAGGAGAGGATATTGTTCCTGTAAATAATTTAGAGGGTGGAGTATATCCTACAGAGGCAGAGACCGAAATTCAGGAAATGAGTATTAGTGCAACATCGACAGAAAATGTAATAGTGACAACCGCACAGGAAACAGAAGCGCCAGTGGCAGCAGAAAAGGAGGCAAAGGTATACACTGTGAAATCCGGAGATACAATTATAGGTATATGCAAAAAGTATTATGGTGATATTTCAAAATGTGATGAAGTTATTGCTTATAATAATATCCAGAATGAAGATGTGTTATATGTAGGACAGCAAATAAAACTTCCTTGATAAAATTCTTTAATATTGTATAATTATCAGAGATAGAGATGCTATTAAAAAGGGGATAATATATGGCAGATATAATATCTGGTAAATCAAGATTTGATGGGAATAGGAATGCTCCAATAAAGAAGATAGTAAGTGTTAATTCGCAGGATATGGCTGCAACGTCAGAGCGGGATGATGTTCTGGATGAATCAGTTGTTCGTGCGAAGATCAGGAGACACAGGATAAGAGTTATTATTTTGACGGCAGTTATCGTGTTGGCATTGCTGGCAATAATTTATCTTATTGTCCGGGTTATGGACAACCATAAGTATTCATCATACTCAATAACTAATTCGGTTAACCGTGATGATATAGAATCATCACAGTATGTTAAATTCGGGGAGGGTTATGTAAGATATAGTAATGATGGAATATCTTATTATAGAAAGAATGGAAAAGTATTGTGGAATCAGACATATTCTATGCAGAATCCGCGTATAACAAGTAATGGAAAGTCTATAGCAGTTGCAGATATAGATGGAAGTCAGGCGTATTCATTTAATGAAGATGGATTGGTCGGAAAAGTTGATACATCAATGCCAATACTTCAGGTTGAGGTGTCATCTAATGGGAAGATTGCAGCTGTGCTGGAAGATAATTATGCTAATTACATTAATATGTATGATACTAATGGGGAGAAAATATACAGCGTAAAAACAACCTTATCTGGAGATGGATTTCCGATTGATATAAGTATTTCATCAGATGCAAAGAAACTGGCAGCTTCATTTATAAAAGTGAATGGCGATGAGATTAAAACCAATCTTGTTTTTTATAATTTTTCCGATGTTGGAAAAAATGAAACGGAGAGAGTAGTAGGTGGATTTAATTATGATGATGTTCTTGTGGGAAATGTCAGATTTATTAATGATACAACAGTTGCGGTAGTTGGAGAACATGTTATAGATATATATAAAATCAAAGAATATCCGAGTCTGGAACATTCAGTTAAAATTGATAATGAGATCGAAAAGGTTTTTTATAGTGACCAGTATATAGGTGTGGTCCTGGACAACTCTGATTCGGGAGATTTATATAAGTTGGATGTATATAATACGTCAGGCAAAGAGATGTTTAATACTACATATGGAGTGCAATATACAAATGTCCAGTTTGATGGGAAGCGGATTGTTCTTAGTAATGATGCGAGTTTTGTGGTTATGAATATGAAGGGAAAGATGCTGGCGGATATGAAACTTGATATGCCTGTTACAAATGTCCTGTCAACAGGTAACAAAGGGGAATATATATTAATCAATTCAAAATATATACAGACAATTAAACTAAAGTGAAGGAGCGGATAATATAAATGCTATTAGCGGGAGTAATTTTAATTATAGGAATATTTGCTGTTATAGGATGGAGAAAAGGGGTAATGAGGCTGGCGTTATCGCTGATTTCGATAATAGTAACCATACTTACATCGGTACTTATAGCACCATTGATAACATCTGCAATAAAGAATAATACGGATATTATTAACAAAATGTCAGGTTCGATATATGAGGCGTTATCAGGAAATGAACAGATCAACAAATATTTTGATGAGAAGTATGATATATCAATAGATGTTGATGCAGATAAAATAAGTTCATATATAAATGAAATAGCTGCGGCTGTTGAAGATGTAAGTGCTGAACTTCACTTACCAGATAGCCTTGGAGAAACTGTTGGCAATATTTCTAAATCAGATGTGAATGAAATATCAACCTTAGGAAAAGCGACAGTTAAAGAAATATGCCTACGGGTAATAGCGGTAAGGCTTGCTGAAGTTGTGTTGACAGCGATTGTTTATATTGCGATAATAGTATTGGTATTTGTTGTATTAAAGATTGTAATATCTGCAACAGGAATAGTTGGCAGACTGCCGGTAATCAAACAGGCAAACAAGTTAGCTGGATTAATTCTTGGGATGCTGGAAGGACTGGCCGTTGTCTGGTTGTTTTTTGCAATAATAACAGCTATGAGTGGAACGGATAGTGTAGCTAATATCATGACACAGATAAAAGCCAATTCATTTTTACAAATGTTGTATGATTGCAATCCAATAATAAAACTTATATTTAGAACTATTTGATAGAGGGAGGAAAGTTATGATATGTCAATCATGTGGTAGCGAGAATGAACCAAACGCAAAATTTTGTGGAAGATGTGGAGCACCAATGCCGGTTATTAATGCAACACAATATGCTGCACCTAATGTAATGCCGAATTCAATGCCTGTGATGGGAATGGTGCAGCCTCAGTATATGAGAAGAATGGTTACCAAAAAAGAATTTTTCAAGAGCCAGGAGATGTCTAAGGTGTCAAAGAATATTAATGCATCAGCGATAATGATGTATATTGTTGCTGGAATTACATTGCTTGCAAAGGTTATTTATACAGGTAATGCTTTGGGACTGTTGGATGTTTTTGTTGTTATTGGAATGGGACTTGGTATTCAGTTAGCACAGAGTCGCGTGTGTGCGGTGGTTGCAGCTGTTTATTCAGTTATTAATTGCATTGTTACAATTATTATGACAGGTGTACCAGGTGGGTGGCTGATAATAGTTGCATCAATATATGCGGTTATAGCCACATTTAAATTCAATGAAGCATGGGATAATTATCAAAGGACAGGATATATCCAGCAGTAAATATATAGATAAAAGGCAGGATTAGTTCATTTGTAATCTTAGGTAAACATAAATGAGTAAAGTTTATTTGAGAAAGAACAGATTTAAACTAATTCTGCCTTTCATATTATAAACTAGATATTGTATATATCCGGACAGATGTTTACATAAATTGTGGTGGAAACATAGTGTAAATGAAGAAGATAAAATAATTGCAAAAATTTTGAAAAAAGTTGTTGACAAGAGATAATGACTTTGATATTATATACAAGTCGCCGCGGTAAGCGGTAACACATAA
>CAKRIN010000032.1 GCA_934343805.1 uncultured Lachnospira sp. | reverse complement strand
TATCCATATCCATGATAGTGAAGTACTACTGTATATATCAGCATCTGATAATGTAACACCTGGAAATATGCCTGTTGTAAGGAAAATCATGGCAAAAGCTGGGGGTGAAGTAACACTCGACAGCAAAGGAACTATCGTAATTGTTGATGATTCAGGTATGTCACGTAAGATTTTGAGAGATATCCTTGAGGAAGATGGTTATGCTGTTCTTGCAGAAGCTACAGACGGACTAGAAGGTGTTCTTGCTTATAAAACTCACTATCCTGATATAATTACTCTTGACATTACTATGCCTAATATGGACGGAACAGAGGCCCTTAAAGAAATTAAGTCTTATGATCCTAATGCCAAGGTTATTATGATAACTGCTGCCGGTCAGCAGAATAAGGTTATAGAAGCTCTTAAAAATGGAGCAGATCGTTTTATAACCAAGCCTTTTAATAAAGAAGAAATCCTTAAGAATATTGAAGAAGTTCTTGAAAGCTGATAATTAAAAATGGCTGGTAGTATGGAGATTCCCCCTCATAGAGGTAACACTCTCTACTGCCAGCCACATTTTTATTATTCTGTTATTTATTATTCATGTTTATTTTTTCTAAAATGCACTTCCGGAACTGCCACGCTGTCATATGTAACATGAGGTTTTTCATTATCAGCACCATCCAGCATATCTGATGAAATATCTATATCATCTTCATTTCCCGAATCTGCCTTGTGAATCTCTGGAATAGCAAGATTATCATAAGACAGATTATAATCTTGCTTAGATGTATTAACTTTATTCTTAACCCTTTTGAATATATTAAACATATAATCATCTCCCCTGAATATTATAATATATTGATAAAGAATGTAATAACAAGACTGTTAAGGAAGTCTGCAAAAAGACTTCCTATAAGTGGTATAAGAAGATAAGCCTTAACTGATGGAACATATTTATCACATATCGCCTGCATATTAGCCATGGCATTAGGCGTTGCTCCCATACCAAAACCACATGTTCCTGCAACAAGTACTGCTGCATCATAATCTCTTCCCATAACATTGAATACAACAAAATATGTGAATAATACAATAACTACTACCTGAGCACCAAGAAGTATAACAAGTGGAAGAGCAAGTGAAGCCAATTGCCATAACTTCAAGGTAATCATAGCCATACCTAAGAATAATGATAAACATATACCACCTAGATCATTAATCTCTCCCATGTGTATAACAAGCTTTCCTTTACCTGCATACTCAGCAATATTACGCATAAGAGCCGCTGCAATCATTGCTCCTATATATATTGGAAATGTAAGTCCTGTCTTAGTTAATGCCCATGAAAATATCGTTCCGATTCCTATTGCAATTATAAGCTGGAATACTGCAGAAGCGTACATTCTTGAATGTCTTTCATGTTTCTTTTCATCTTCAACAAGAAGACTGTCATCTTCAGGGATGGCTGTTGACAACAGATCCTTTTTTTCAATAAGTCTCTTACCTAACGGACCTCCCACAAGACTTCCAAAAATAAGTCCAAATGTAGCTGCAGCCGTACAGATTGTCGTTGCACCTTTTACATTAAAATCCTCTAAAACAGGGCCAAATGCACCGGCAGTACCATGACCTCCAACCATTGGAATTGAACCCGTACACATTCCTATTAGAGAATTCAATCCAAGAATCTTTGATAAACCAACAGCTATGCAATTCTGTATAAAGATAAGTACAATAACAAGACCCAAAAAAATCGCCATTGATTTCCCGCCTTTTTTCAGTACTTTAAGATTGGCCTGAAAGCCTACAGAAGTAAAGAAAAACACCATACATACTTCTTTAAGTGTGTCATCAAAAGAAAATTCCAATATACCTGTCACATAGCATACACACGTAAATATAGCAAATAGTAATCCTCCAACAACAGGAGCCGGTATGCAGAATCGTTCCAGGAATTTAATTTTTTTTCGTAAATAGCTTCCCAATAGCAGTACAAGTACAGCAATCGCTAATGTCTGATACATATCTAACTGAATTCTCATCAAAATTTCTCCATTCTATCGTATGTAATGTATCTGTCCATATTATTCAGACAAAACATTAATTCCATGTCCGGAATAATAACTGGCTGCACCCTTATGAAATGGAATATCAACCCCTTTAACCGCATCTTCAGGATTTAGCATAATATCTAATGAAGTTGCATAATGAAAATCGCTTATATGATTAAATAATGTTTTGGCAACCGATTCAACAAGATCATCAGATAATGATGCCTCTGCTATAAGAACAGCCTTAACTCCTATAGTAACAACATCATGATCTATTCCTGTATATGTTCCCGCTGGTATTATATATTTTTCACATAATTTGTATGCTGACATCATTTTATCTACACATTTATCGTCAAGGCTGATAAGATCAATATCACATTGCTTTGCAAGCTGTTCAATAACATCTGTACCTGTTCCTGCAGTACAGAAAAATGCATCAATTTCACCAGCTTCGAGTTCTCTTGCAGCTTCTGCATAATCCATATTAACTTTTGTAACCAGTTCGTCTGTTATTCCACTCATTTTTAATATCTGTTCAGCATTCTTTTCTGTTCCAGATTCCTCAGCTCCAATGCTGACTTTTTTATTAATCAGATCATCTATATTCCCGATTCTGGAATCTTTTCTTACAACAATCTGACATCCTTCTGTATACAGAGATGCTACTGCCTTATATCCTTTCTGATACTTTTTATCAGAAAATGCACCAGTTCCATTATACGCATCACTTAAAAGATCTGCCTGAACTATAGCCAGTTCTATATATCCATCAGATATGAGTCTTAAATTTGCAACTGAACCAGCTGTTGTTTTTGTTTCAAATGAGTAGCCTTCAATATCCTTATTGGCAAACTGTGTAAATGCACTGGCAAATTCATAATACACCCCACCAATATCGGCTGCTCCAAATCTTATATTCTTGTTATGTCCACCACAGCCTGTCATAAAGACTAAAAGGCAGGAGAGTAGTATACACAATATTTTCTTCATTTATCTATCCTCGTAACAATAATTCTTTCTCGTAAACCTTGCCATTTCTTAAATATAATCTCGGAACACGTTTACTTACTGCGCATGTAATTTCATAAGGTATCGTACCCGCAAGTTCTGCCATACGCTCTATAGGATTCTTCTTTCCAAATATCTCAATTTCACTGCCAACATCAACATTCATTTTATCTGTAAGATCTATCATGCACATATCCATGCATATTTTTCCTCTCTGTGGAACCGGACCTTCCTCTGTCATGAGTTCATATCTGTTAGAAAGGCATCTGAAATATCCATCAGCATATCCATAAGGAACGACTCCCATTCTTGTCTTCCTGTCTGTCTTATATATTCCACCATAGCTTATTGCTGTTCCTGCCGGGTAAGTCTTGATTGTACTTACACTCGTCTTAAGGGACATTACCGGCTTAAGATTAAGTTCTTTGGCAAAATCACCATAACCATATAACAGCAATCCCGGTCTTACCATATCAAGCCATGTTTCTGGGTATTTTGCAACCGCTCCTGTATTAGCACAGTGTCTTATCTTAAATTTCTTTCCAAGATTCTTCTCCACTGCATCAATTACACTGGTAAATAATTCAAACTGATGATTTGTATATGCCTTACATTCCTCGCCGGGTTCATCAGACACTGCAAAATGCGTAAATATTCCTTCTGCATCAAGTCCGGGAAGCGAACATCCCTCACATATTCCTTCAACGCCGCTGTCAAAATAGTCCCCATCACACAGATATCCTAGTCTGGACATACCTGTATCTACTTTAATATGAATCTTTAATGTACCACCACATTTGACGGCTTCTTCACTATATTCAAGTGCCTTTGCCTTACAGGTTACTGCCTGTGTTATATTATTCTTAATAAGCTCTGATACTTCTTCCTTAGGCGTATGACCAAGAATAAGTATTGGCATTGTTATTCCATTATGTCTTAATTCAACAGCCTCATCAATGCTGCTTACTGCAAGATAATCTGCTCCTAGTTCCTGTAAAAGTCTGCTTACCTGAACAGAACCATGTCCATAAGCATCGGCTTTAACAACTCCAAGGAATTTAACCTTATCACCGATTCTTTCTCTTAATGTCTTATAATTATGCGCTAAAGCGTCCATATCTATTTCTGCCCATGTTCTTCTTAATGTTGAATCCATAATAATATGCCTCCGTTATATTTAATTATAACATTTTAACCAAAATGTATTTTATCATTATATTGGCAAATATCAAACATTATTTATTAATATTAACTTATATGTTATAATAAAAAGAAATTTGGCTGTATGCTGAATTTCTTTTTTTGTAGAGTGGAATATATAATTATTAAGGGGATAATCTATGGAGACAAACAACCAGATCAATTATGCTGAAAGTTCTGGAATCAATTACCAGAACAGATACCCTGAGGATGATCTTAATCTTGAAGACGAAATATACGAAATAAGTCCTGATAAAGTTATTTTATCGGATTTTGAACGTCCTGGGAAAAAACGATATTCTGATATCAGACTGTCCAAAATGCCAGTTGTAATCATAATAATACTTGCTAATTTCATTGCTGGCATTATGTGTATAATAGCTAACAATAACCATTTTGATACAGGCGGGCTTAATTACGAATATATTCATAATAATAAGGAATATATAAGAATCCTGTCTTATATGTTTCTTCATGCTAATGTTACACATTTTGTTAATAATATGATTGCTCTCTTTATCTTTGGTTCATCTCTTGAGCCCCGCATAGGTTCATTAAAAACAGCAATTATATATTTTGTGTCAGGAATAGCATCAGGACTGACATCTGTATATGTGTCACATATGCTTCATCCGGATGTAATCCGCTTTGCTGCTGGTGCTTCAGGTGCAATATTTGGAGTAATGTGTGCGGCTTTCTTTATAAGCTTCAGCGATAAAACTGACTCTAAGAAAACTAATGTGATTATATCCATAGCATTTATTATAATCTATGCAATTATTTCTAATGGTGCTAATGTTGATATTCTTGGACATCTTGGTGGAGGTATATGCGGAGGAATTCTGGTATTTGCCCTTACATGTAACAAGGCTGATGATATAATGGACAATACAGCGACAACAGTCATAGCTGTTGTTCTTACTATTATTATATGCTTTGTTGGTATCAGAAGTGCCGGTATAGGAACTAAAGCAAGCCAGATGCAGGACTGGAGAATTGATACTGTTAAGAATGAACGTATATTTGAAGATCAGAGTGTTACATTCGGGGAGTGTCTTGATAATAAATGTTCAGATCCCGAATGGACTATATTTACCACATCGGACAATGTTAAGGTTGTCGAATTCACTGGCAATGTGACATATAATAATATTAATTCTTCACTTATAATACAATTTTCTTATGCAGACAATCCTGATGAATGGACTATAAATTACATGGCTCTTAATGGTACAACTATGGATACCAATAGTGCTTCATTACTTTTTAATTATTTATGTCAGGACTACTTTGAATAAAGAGGGGAGAGAAGATGCATAATTTTTTAAATTCTGGAAAAGATGATGAACTTGGTTACATTGATGATACTGAACATATTAACTGGAAAAGACTGCTTCCTGTTATTGTAATCATATCAATTGCAATTATTGCGATTATAATAACGTCCATTATTATATTTGGACACAAAGATAAAAAGAGCAATGCAGATGTATCAATATCTGAAGAAACTTCTTCTGTCAGTCCTACAGATGCTGATGGTAATAATACACTTGCTTCGGATGAAGAAAAAGAACAGGATCCGCAATATTCAGAAGATGATGGCTCTATGAATCAAGGAGCCGGCAATGGAGCAGCGGTTGTCCTTTCTAATAACAGCAATGAGACATCCGATGTCACCATAGGAATTGATGTTTCTAAATTTCAGGGTACCATTGACTGGGCTCAGGTTGCTTCGTCCGGCGTTGATTTTGCAATGATAAGAGTTGGCTACAGAGCACAGAAAACCGGTGTCATATATGCTGATACTAATGCAAAATACAATATGCAGCAGGCGGCTGCCAATGGAATCAAGGTGGGAGCTTATTTCTTCTCATCAGCAGTTAATGAGTCTGAAGCAATCGAAGAAGCTGACTGGGTTGCAGAATTCATAGCGGATTACAGCATAACTTATCCTGTTGCTTTTGACTGCGAAGGATTTAATACATCTGAAAGCAGACAGAAGAGTATGACTAAGGCCGAAAGAACAACTGTAGCCAAAGCCTTTTTGCAGGAAATATATAATAAAGGATACACGCCTATGTTCTATGCTGCATCCTCAGAGCTTACCAATAACAGTCAGTGGAATACTGCAAGCCTTGAAAAATCGTTCAAGATGTGGGTAGCCCAATATCCATCCATACCTTATCCTTCAACAGCCTCGACATCTTATAACGGAACATGTAGTATGTGGCAGTACACTAATCAAGGCACAGTGTCTGGTATTAATTCAAATGTGGATATTAATGTTGCTTATTTTGGCTATTCTGAAAGCAGCAGCTCCCTTAGCGGTGAAACTGCTGCTGCAGCAAATCCGGATGTCGAAGCAAATATGCCTTTTTCATCTGTAAATGATACTGTTACAGCAAAAGATGAAGTACGACTACGCAACAAACCTAGCCAGGATACTGATTCTTCTGTAATCGCTACTCTTGTTAATGGAGAAACTGTCACAAGAACCGGTACAAGCAGCAGTGGCTGGTCAAGACTTACTTATAACGGACAGACTGTATACGCCGTTACAAGTTATCTGACTACAGACCTTACACCAAAGTCAACCGAAAGCACTACTACAGGATTTAATACCAGGTTCACTGACTGCAATGATACTGTAACTCCTAAAGAAGAAATCAATCTCAGAAGCAAACCCAGTGTAACTGATGAAGATTCTGTTGTCGTTGCAAATGTTAAAAATGGAGAAATGCTTACCAGAACCGGTTATAATACTGAACAGGGTTGGTCAAGAGTTGTCTATAACGGACAGACACTTTACTGCATAACAAGCTTTCTTTTAATTCAATAAAATATTGTAAAAATTCTATCTTATATTACTGCAGAAAATATCTGATAATAACTTAGAACAGCTAAAAGGGCACTGCCGGAAATAATCTGACAGTACCCTTTAAAAATTACATTTCTTCTATAATTTTTCTTGCAACATATACACCGCTGGCAGAAGCGTGTGATAATGAATGTGTAACTCCACTTCCGTCACCAATTATGTATAACCCCTTATATCTTGTCTCAAGATTGTTGTCAATCTCAACTTCCATGTTATAGAACTTAACCTCAACGCCATACAGAAGAGTATCGTCATTAGCAGTTCCCGGCGCAATCTTATCAAGTGCATAGATCATCTCTATAATTCCATCAAGAATTCTCTTAGGAAGTACAAGACTTAAATCACCAGGAGTAGCAGCAAGAGTAGGCTTTACAAGTCCTTCCTCGATTCGCTTCTCTGTACTTCTTCTTCCTCTCATAAGATCGCCGAATCTCTGAACAATAACGCCACCGCCAAGCATGTTGGAAAGCCTTGCAATACTTTCACCATATCCATTACTATCTTTGAATGGCTCTGAAAAATGCTTTGCAACTAAAAGAGCAAAGTTAGTATTCTCAGTCTGCTTCTCAGCACCTTCGTAGCTATGTCCGTTAACTGTCACGATTCCGTTAGTGTTTTCATTAACAACAATACCATTAGGATTCATGCAGAATGTTCTTACAAGATCCTCGAATTTCTCTGTTCTGTATACAATCTTGCTTTCATACAATTCATCCGTAAGATGTGCAAATATAACAGCCGGAAGTTCAACCCGGACACCGATATCAACACGATTAGACTTAGTTGGAATTTCAAGATCCTGACAGACCTTCTCAATCCATTTGCTTCCGCTTCTGCCAACAGAAACAATACATTTATCACAATCCATGTACTCGTCCTTATAGAATACTCTGTAACCTCCATCAATCACCTCAATGTTGCATACAGGAGTATTAAAGTAGAAGTCTATATGGTCCTTCATCTCATTATACATATTCTCAAGAACAACATAGTTAATATCTGTTCCAAGATGTCTTACTGACGCATCAAGAAGCTTCAACTTATTCTGCATGCATAAAGTCTTAAACTTAGTACCTGCTGTCGAATACATGTGAGTCTCTTCACCGCCATGTGATGTATTGATTGTATCAACATACTTCATCAAATCGATTGCCTGATCCCTGCCGATATACTCATAAAGAGTTCCGCCGAAATCATTAGTTATATTATATTTACCATCTGAAAATGCACCAGCACCGCCAAATCCGTTCATTATCGCACATGTTGGACATTTGATACATGATTTAACCTTCTTGCCATCTATAGGGCATTTTCTCTTCTCTAATGTATTGCCTTCCTCGAACACTGCAACTCTTGTTTCTGGAGACTTCTTCATAAGCTCATACGCAGAAAAAATTCCGCCCGGTCCGGCTCCAATAATAATTACATCGTATTCCATACATTATCCTCCTACGGGAAATTTCTTAGGATATTATACCATAGAATGGGAGTTATGTGGTATAGTGTTGGTATTAAGTTAATGGCAATAAGTTAAGATGATATATTAAGACAATAAAGCTATAGTGAAAGATGAATGGCAGGATTTTATGACAGAAAAAGATTGGGAAAAGCTCCTTAGAATAAAGACTACCGGCAGGGATGACTCCAGATCCGATACATACAGATATCCGTATGAACCAACTTCTTACGAAGTGCTTAACAGGCTGGCTAACACCGGAATCATCGGCAAGAACAACACTTTGCTTGATTATGGCTGTGGAAAAGGACGCGTCAGTCTGTTCATGGCTTACCAGACAAAATGTCACTCCATTGGCATAGAATACGACAATCGCATATTTGAACGCGCCATGACTAATAAAGAAAGCTGTATATCCGGCGGACGAGTCACATTTATAAATGAAGACGCACTTAAGTATAATATACCTAAAGAAGCTGACAGATTTTTCTTCTTTAATCCATTCTCTGTCGAAATCTTTAAGGGCGTACTGGCTAATATTATGGATAGCTTTTATAACAATCCCAGAGAGATGTATATGATTTCCTATTACCCTTCAGATGAGTACCTTATGTGTCTGTCTCAGGAATACGGCGTGAGTCTGTATGATGAGATTGACTGTAGAGATATATCTTTCGGGGAAGCCCGGAGGGAGAGAATGGTGGTATATAGAATTGGAGAAAATATGGAGGTATAAGACACATGAAATTTGAATCAGCCCATCCAGACGATTTTAATGAAATACAAAATCTCTACTGGAATTTAATAGATAAAAGCAAAGATGAACCATCTTTTCCTGACTGGAAAAAGGGCGAACACCCTTCTTCTGATTTTTTAATGCAAAGCATTACCAATAATCAGTTATTAATTCTAAGAGATGAGGGCATAATTAAAGCCTGTGCCATAGTAAACAGCATTTCTAACAAAGAATATGCAAATGTATCATGGCAGATTAAAGAAAAAGGCAACAATGTGTGGATTCTGCATGCTCTTGCGATACGATTCGAGTACAGAGGTATGGGACTTGGCACACTTCTTGTCAAACACATTTTATTATATGCAAAATCAAAAAATATTGAAGCAATCCACCTTGACGTGATAGATAAGAATACTCTAGCTGATAAGTTGTATATCAAGGCAGGATTTAAGTATATAAGCACTGAAAATATATTTTATGAGGTTGTTGGTACCAGGGAGTTTCGAATGTATGAGTATGTGGTATGATGATAAGAACAACAATTATATTTCTAAATAAGACGAGGAGGAAACACGTGATAATCTATCCTATGATTATCATGCATCATTATATATGTGAAATTTATTTTACTGGAATAATAAAAATGTTAAATCCGGAGATGTAGATAAGATGGATACTTAAGTGTAAAATTTCCTAGGGAAGGTAACTATGAGTATTTAATTGACAAGCTGTGAATGATTTGATATCATTGCACGGTATATTAATAAGACAGTTCGTTTGTACCATCCTGTCTCTAAATAAAACCAGGACTATTATTTTTATAATTCATAATTGGAAATTTTTAGGGAAATAATCTATTAAGGCACGGGTACAGATGTATCCGTGTTTTTTTATGCAATATAAGCAAATGGAGAAAAGATTTATGTATATTTTAAAAACAGAGGCTAGTTTTGATTCGGCACATTTTCTTGCAGGATACAATGGAAAATGCAGCAATCTTCATGGACATAGATGGAAGATTGTTCTTGAAGTTCAAACTGAGGAACTAAAGGAAGATGTTCAGCATAAGGGTATGTATGTTGATTTTGGAGAACTGAAAAAAGATTTAAGAAACATAGCAGATTCAATGGATCACGCATTAATTATAGAAAGAAATTCATTGAAGGAAACTACATTTGAAGCTTTAAAAAGCGAGAATTTCAAAATTATTGAACTTGATTTCCGACCGACAGCGGAGAATATGGCCAAGTATTTTTATGAAAAAATAAAAATACTTGGATACAACATGAGAGCTGTAACTGTATATGAGACTCCTGCTAATAGTGCAACTTATATGGAATGATTCTAAATAATTTTAATCTGAAAGGATTTATATATGAGTAAATACGAAGTAGTTGAAAAATTTGTAAGTATTAATGGTGAAGGAACTAAAGCCGGGCAGCTGGCGGTTTTTATACGCTTTAAGGGCTGTAATCTTAACTGTAAATACTGTGATACCAAATGGGCTAATGAGCAGGAAACACCTTCTCAACCAATGACAGAAAAAGAAATTCTTGATTATGTTTTATCGACAGGAGTAAAAAAAGTCACTCTTACTGGTGGTGAACCACTGTTAAGAGAGGGTATTGAAAATGTTATAACAGTTCTTGCAGAAAACAATCTGAACATTGAAATAGAGACTAACGGCAGTGTTTATCTTGATAAAATCCGTAAGCTTCACAAAGAGAATGTAACTTTTACAATGGATTATAAGCTTTCATGCAGTGGTATGGAAGCTGCCATGAATCTGGATAATTTTGATATTTTAAATAGCAATGATACTGTCAAATTTGTAGCTGGTTGTCGAGAGGATCTTATAAAGGCAAAACAGATTATAGAAAAATATAATCTGTATGGAAAATGTAACCTTTATATAAGTCCGGTATTTGGAATGATAGAACCTGAGGAAATTGTTAATTTTATGAAAGAGAATGTAATGAATGATGTTAATATGCAGATTCAGTTACATAAAATTATATGGTCACCAGACAAAAAAGGAGTCTGACATGGAAAAACATAAGAAAATAGACACTAAGGCAATTGAATATCATATAGCTGGTATTCTTAAGGCTCTGGGTGATAACCCTGAACGGGAGGGCTTAAAAGATACACCTAAAAGAGTTGCAAAAATGTATGAAGAAGTTTTTGATGGAATGAATTATACAAATGAAGAAATTGCGGATATGTTTAACAAAACATTTGCACTGGATATGGATGAAGAAGAGTCTGGACAAATAGAATGTAATGGTCAGAGCGGAACTTCCAATATGGTAGTGGTAAAAGATATAGATATTTTCAGTTATTGTGAGCATCATCTTGCTCTTATGTATGATATGAAGGTAACAGTTGCTTATATTCCAAATGGAAGAGTAATAGGTCTTAGTAAGATAGCAAGAATAGCAGATATGGTATCTAAAAGACTGCAGCTTCAGGAAAGAATAGGAAGTGATATTGCTGATATTATGCAGATGGTTACTGGTGCCAAAGATATAGCAGTGTTTATTGAAGGTTGTCATAGCTGCATGACCGCAAGAGGAATTAAAAAAGCTAACACAAAAACATATACACAAACATTAAGAGGGAGATTTAACAATGAAAGCAATGGTTTTGTTCAGTGGTGGAATAGATAGTACAACATGCCTTGGTATGGCGGTAGAAAAATATGGTCCAGAAAATGTTATTGCGTTATCAATATCATATGGACAGAAACATACAAAAGAGATAGAAGCATCAGATAAAATAGTAAGATACTATAATGTAGAACATATTTATCTTGACCTTGCAAAAATATTTCAATATAGTGATTGTTCCTTACTATCACATTCCGATAAGGAAATACCTAAAGAATCATATGATGAGCAGATTAAGAGCACAAATGGTTCTCCTGTTTCAACATATGTACCATTCAGAAATGGATTATTTTTATCAAGTGCTGCCAGTATAGCAATTTCAAAAGGCTGCAGTGAGATATATTATGGGGCACATGCAGATGATGCGGCTGGAAGTGCATATCCTGACTGTAGCAGTGATTTTAATAATGCAATAAATGAGGCTATATATCTTGGAAGTGGAAAGCAGATTAAGGTTGTAGCACCATTTATCAATGCAACTAAGGATCAGGTTGTAAAAAAAGGACTTGAGATAAATGTACCTTATAAGTACACATGGAGCTGCTATGAAGGCGGCGAAAAACCTTGTGGAAAGTGTGGAACATGTATAGATAGAGCCAGAGCATTTGAGTTAAACGGAATTAAAGATCCAGCTATGGAATAAAAAGGAGAAAATTATGACTGGAAGAAGTAAAGAAGAAACAGCAGATATAACATTATTGGGGAATCAGAAAACACAGTATCCAAGTGATTATGCACCAGAGATGTTAGAGACTTTTGATAACAAACATCAGGGTAATGATTATTTTGTAAAATTTAATTGCCCAGAATTTACAAGTTTGTGTCCTATAACAGGGCAGCCAGATTTTGCAACTGTTACAATATCATATGTACCAAACATTAAAATGGTGGAAAGTAAATCATTAAAATTATATTTATTCAGTTTCAGAAATCATGGCGATTTTCATGAAGACTGTATGAATATTATCATGAAAGATTTGATAAAACTTATGGATCCAAAATACATAGAGGTATGGGGAAAATTTACTCCGAGAGGAGGAATATCAATAGATCCTTACTGTAATTATGGAAAAACTGGAACAAAATGGGAGGAGATAGCATTTAACAGAATGGCAAACCATGATATGTATCCGGAAAAGGTCGATAATAGATAATAATAAATAAAAAATAACGCCGATAAATCCTGATTTATCGGCGTTTTACAGTTACTCAAATAAGTGTCTAAATAGGTCTTTAATTTCGTCTGGGAAATCCTTGAAATCATCTTCTTTTACTTAAAAATTGCCCGTTACAGTAGTAAAGTACACATTTCAATCACTTCGCTAAAGTCTTGTTTAACGAAGTGATTGCTACATTATACAATTATATCAACATGCATGTCAGCCGCCTCAAAACCTTTCTTAAGCTTTCGGCTAACTTTCTTGATTTCTGTACTGTATTCTTTCTTGTGATTATCTTTTTCAGATGTTTTTCCTGGTTCTTTCGTATTCACAGAATCTGAATCTTTAATACCAACTGCCTGAGCATTATCATCATTTACAGTATCGGCTTTATTCTGTGTACTATCAGATGTATCAGTAATCTCAGCATCATCAGCTTTCTTGCTGTCTGTTATTTCATCCGATGTTTCCTCCCATGATATCTTGTTATCTGCTGCCTCCTGTTCTTTCTTTTCTTCTTCAGTTGGCATACTTTGATACTCTGCGGATTTGACAAACTCAAGATGTGCAGTCTCAATATTGTTAGTCTTTGCCAGTATTTCCTGTGCTTTCGCCAACTTGGCACTTTTAGGTATTGCCGGGTCATTGACGACACTGCTTAATGAATTTTCCAGTTCTCCAAGTTTCTGCAGCTTTACACGGTCAACCTCTTCCTTAGTCTTGCACTGTCTGAGTTTTTCCTTGTAGCTTTCTTTTTCTTCTTTAGTTTCACGATATTTCTTTAAAGCAGCAGGATCATTTTTTTCAAGATAAGATATCTCCTCAGGAGAAAGACTACCCCCAGACATAATTTTATTATCTATCTTCTGACGTTTCTCTGCTTCACGATTATGTTCTAACTGATCCTGAAAATCTGCAATCATAAACTGCTCAGATGTCCATGTAGAGCGCTCATTTAACTCCTGCTTAGATAAAATATTCCCTGATTCTTTTTTCTGCATCCATTTATTGTTCAGCATCTGTAGCTGTACAGTACTTGCTATTGTTCCTGATAATATCATTAGGCACACCTCCTGACATTATACAGAAAAATCAACATTCTGTCCTACATTCTTTTCCTGTGCTGTTCTTACTGTATCACTTAGAAAAAGCTGCTGCTGGTCTTTTATTTTCACCAGTAATTCCTCTATAGATGATGCTGTGACCGTTACAGTTTCCGTGTCATCAATGTCATCAACATCTCCTGTTTCATTACGCTTCTTTTCCAGCCTTTCCTGATTTTTCTTTTTCTCAGCTTTCTTTTCTGCAGCTTTCTTAGCTTCCTTCTTATCTTCAGCATGCTTTTCAATACGTTCTTTCTGTGCAGCACTTGACTTCTCAAGAACAGCAAAATATGACGCTGTTCCATTATCATTGACCTGCATTCCGTATCCCTTTACTGTAGCTCCTGTTGCTGAAATACTACTTGCAAGCTGTGACATTCCACTTGCAGCATTGGCAATAATTTCCTCGTACTGCTTTCTGTAGTTCTCATCAGATGCCATTTTTTCAATCTTATCTTCATCAATAAGAACAACCATATTATTGGCGTTAGCATAACCTGCGGCATTAGCCTTGGCATTCTCCTTCTGATCCTCACTTACAAGAATGAAGTTCATGTTAGAATACTTTTTCTTTAATTGTTCATAATATTTGCTTGCTTTCTCACTTAACTGGGGATTACCGATAGTCTGACCACTGACTTTCTTCTTTCCGCTTGTCTCATCGGTCTTAGTTGTCTCTGACTTAGAATAAACAGCCGCTGTATCAGCATACGAACCGGCTATCTGGGAAAAATTCCCTGAAGATACACTACTCATAATTCATTCCTCCTTGAATGTAAATGTATTGGATAAAGTCTTCCTTGACCTTTCTTCTTATTATATCGGCATATTTACAAAAAAAATAATCACACCATATAAAATGATGCGATTATTTTTTATCTATCTGTTTATAAATTCTTTAACAGCCGAAACTGTCTGATCCCACTGTTCTTCCTTAGTTATGGACGCTTCATTATCGCCTTTTTGTCTTCCATAACTTGCAAACCCTGCATGATTGCCACCCTTTATGACTACTTCAGAATATTTATCACTATCAACGAGTTTTCGTCCCTTTTCAACCTTATCCATATTAAGCACACCATCATTATCCCCATATAATGATAAAACAGGAATGTGAGTATCACTGATATCCTTTGCTGTATAAGCAGCAAAGAATATTAATCCCGCAAAGCTTTGGCTATCCTTTAGCTGTGATACCAGTTGTGCTGCCATTGCTCCACCCATTGAATGTCCGGCAATGTACCATTTACTATAATCATACTGGGAAACTATTGTCTGTGCCTTGTCCACATCAAATATTGCCATATGAAAAGGCATGCTCACAAGAAAGCAGTCAATTCCTTCGCTTGCAAGCCTTGAGAGCACTGGTGCATATGCCTTTTCATCAACTTTAGCACCCGGATAGAATATAATTGCATTATCTGTACCGCTTCCATCAAAGAAATATCCATAATCGGTCTTAGTCACATTTACACTGTCGTTACTGGTCATATATAAATCTATATTTTCGGCCTTGTAGTAAGTACCAAGATAAATGAATACACTTCCCGTCAATACAACAAGTACTGCAATAATTATAGCTGCTATCCGTAATTTCTTTTTATTTTTCATACGCTTTCTTCTCTCTTCTTATAAAAAGACAGACACATACAGCCGCAAAAATAACTGTTACAGCTATAAGCACCGGCCATACCGGAATCGGACAGACAGATGTCCTTATAAGCTTAAGTCCCTGATAAAGTGTATATACACCGAATACCGAGAATATCACAAAAGCAAGTGTATTAAGCAGTCCATCTGGTGTCTTGCTCTTTAGCAGATATCCGACTAACATACCAAGAATGTCAGCTGCAAAAAGTCCCAGTGAACATCCTATCCACACAATAAGTGCAGCACTCATACCTTCATTAGCACCAAATGTTATGGCTGTAAGCTGTGTCTTATCCCCAAGCTCAGCCACGAAAAATGTACAGAAAACTGCAAGTGGCGCAAACTTAATCTTTGATTTTCCGCTGCCTTCTTCTTCGTCATCATCATCCCCGGCAATAGTTGATGCAGCAAAATAAAGAAATGCAAGTGCTGCAATTGTCTTTATAAGCCAGTCAGGAATAAATTCACTGACAAGCCCGCCTGCTAAAACAGCAAGTCCGTTAAGTACAAGAATTGCTACAGCAGTTCCTAATATAATATCTCTTAACTTATATTTAGAAGTAAGAGCAATAAGCATGAGCTGGGTTTTATCGCCCATCTCAGCTATGAATTCAGTAAAAAATACTTTTAAAAACAACAACATTTGTATGTTACCTCATTTATCTTATTATGATATAAACTGCATATATCGCATAAAGTGCAACCATTGAAAATCCTTCGATTCTTCCGATTTTCTTCTTTGTTCCAGCAAATATCCATACACATATTGTAAATACTATAAGCACGCACATATCTATAATATTCTCTGTAATTATGCTGATTGGGCTGATTGCTGATGCAATACCAAGTACCATAAGTATGTTAAATACATTTGAGCCAATTGCATTACCAAGTGCCATATCAACTTCGTTCTTTCTTGCCGCAACTATTGAAGTTACAAGTTCTGGAAGTGATGTTCCTATTGAAACAATTGTAAGTCCGATAAGTGTCTGGCTCATTCCAAGGTCACTTGCTATTCTTGATGCTGCATCTACAGTAATGTCTCCACCAACTGCAATCGCAACAGCACCGCCGATAATAAACAAAATACTAAGTGGTACTGAAACCAACTTGATATCTTCATCAGAACCGCCTTCTATCTCAACCTTCTTGCCTTCCTTACTTGCCTTTAATGCAATTTTAACCATGTAGAAAATGTATCCTGCAAAAGCACAAATGAATATTACACCATCAATATGTCCAAGTGTCATCCCAGACTTATCACCAAGTCCAATAATTCCTAAAAGCATCAGGAGTCCTGCACATATAAGTGAAAGAGGTATGTCTCTGTTTATTGTTTCTTTTGCAACATTTACTGTAGCAATCATCGCACACACACCAATGACTACCATCAGATTAAATATGTTAGAACCTACTACATTACTTACTGCAAGCTCATTGTTTCCTGTAATTGATGCCGATACACTGACTGCTGTTTCTGGCAGAGATGTTCCCATTGCAACAATTGTAAGTCCGATAATGATAGACGGAACATGAAGTCTCTTTGCCACACTTGAACTTCCCTCTACGAAAAAGTCCGCACCTTTAATAAGCAGAACAAAACCAATTACAAGAAATACAAGTACAAGAGCAAATGGGGAATTGTTAATTAATTTTTCCATGTTTTTTCTCCTTTTTCCCTCCCATAATAAGAGCTGTTACCCGCAAATCATGCTATTACATTATAACCAGCAGATAAAAAAAACTCATGTATATCAATTACACACCTGATACAACACCATTGGTTAATTGATATACATGAGTCTCATTATTTAAGATTTGCCAGATTATACTCTTTAATTATAATCAGAATGTTGACAAATCACACTTTCGCGCTAACTACTCCCTCATGGAATATTAAGTTACTTGATAAATAATATCAAATGCCTGCATGCGTGTCAATAAAATTTTACCATTTTTTGCTCACAACTTCGCCTTTTAAATAAAGACTTCCCCGTACTTCTTCTTTAACAGTACCCAACTGTTCCTGTGCTATCATATAAGCAACATTCTGTCGCGAACATTCAAGAATATTGCAGGCTTCACTTGTATCAACAATATTTTTTCTTACAAATATTTTAAAATCATGTAAGCTTAATGCAACCTCTGTTCCTGTTTTATAAAGAGTATCAGCCGGAATGTCTATGGAATCATTGAAGGTTGCAAAGTATCCATCTGTTCCCACCATTCCAGATTCATACAAAGACTTATTCTTAATTATCTTATCTACTCCTTTAATATATTTCAGCATATGCAAATCTATTTTCTTTGTGGAATCATCTGCAAAAAAACATAATAAGACATTATTATCTAATGTTACGCATTCTATAATGTTTCTTTTCTTTCTCTCAATTACATAATCCGGCAAAGCATTAAGCTGTTTGATATAGAGCGCATCCTGCGAACATCTTCCCTCTGATATTTCAAGAAAACGCATTTCATCATATGATTTCATTCCATGATTATTAAGGATATCTTTAATATTCTGCCTTCCACTTGGAATAACTCTTTCTCTTACCCACATAAAACTAATGTCTCTTGGCATTGTATATATATGCTTATTGACATATGAAGTGAACAATAATGGCGCATTCCACTCATCTAAGTTTTCCTGCAATTCAATAATACAGTTTTTCTCTTTTTCATAATATTGCAACACGCCAATTGACATATTATTTTCTTCATCAATAATTTCATAGATTTTCATATATCTTATACCTCTCATATATCATGTTCCAGATTTTCTCAATAAAAACATCTGGTAATATATTTTCCAGTCCATCAAAAATGTACTCTTTATCACCTGGTTTCAGATTTCCACTAAATACATTTTTTCTTTTCCACTTGAACTTCTTATGTGCGACCATTTAAGGTATGTCAGATCATGCTTTTCTAATATCACTTTATTATTCATAATGATATCCCCCTTATTTTATTTGTCGTGCGTCAAATAAGTTAAATATATTATATATTATTATTTGTCGTGCGTCAAATATAAATACAAAAAGTGTGTGAAAACACATTCAGGTAAAACACCTTGTTTTCACACACCTTTATTAAGATAAATATTAATTCTTATGAAATCTTTTCTCTTCTTCATAAGCAGGCTCACATGTAAGATTCATGCCCAGTCTCTTAAATGTATCCTTGTCAACCGCTGAAAGAATAACTGTTGAATGAACATCACATGCATAAAGCTTAGGTATCTGCTTTAATGCCTTGTCAGCTAACGGACTGGCTACAACTGAAGATGAAAGTGCAATAAGAATCTCATCAGTATGAAGTCTTGGATTCCTGCTGCCAAGATAGTTAGTCTTTAAAGTCTGGATTGGACTGATTGACTCAGGTGATAACAAGTCAACTGAATCATCTATTCCTGCAAGCTGCTTTAATGCATTAAGCAATGCTGATGACGCAGCACCTAACAGATCACCAGTTTTTCCAGTAACAATAGTTCCGTCTTCTAACTCAATTGCAACCGCCGGTTTGTCACCGCTCTTTGCAGACTTTTCAAGTGCAGCATTAACAACTGGTCTTGAAGATGGTGTTATTCCAGCCTGATTCATTAAAAGTTCAATCTTATATATTTCCTGACTGTTTACGCCAGTTCTCTTCTGATCACATAAACATTTGTAATATCTTCTGATAATCTCCATGTCAGAAGCATAACGGCATGCCTCATCATCAACAATGCAGTTGCCTGCCATATTAACCCCCATATCTGTTGGTGACTTATATGGACTCTCGCCAGCGATAAGCTCAAACATTGCATTAAGTACAGGAAATATCTCAATATCTCTGTTATAGTTAACTGTTGTCTTTCCATATGCCTCCAGATGGAAAGGATCAATCATATTAACATCATTAAGGTCTGCTGTCGCTGCCTCATAAGCAAGATTAACAGGGTGCTTAAGTGGAATATTCCAGATTGGAAATGTCTCGAACTTGGCATATCCAGCCTTAACGCCATGCTTGTATTCATGATAAAGCTGTGAAAGGCATGTGGCCATCTTTCCACTTCCTGGTCCCGGTGCAGTAACAACTACAAGCGGTCTGCTTGTCTCAATGAATTCATTCTTTCCATATCCTTCATCACTTACAATCTTGGCAACATCATTAGGATATCCTGCGATCTTGTAATGCTTGAAATTCTTTATTCCATGTGCATCTAACACCTTAATAAAATTATCAACTTCTGTCTGCTGAAAATACTTAGTAATACATACGCTTCCAACAAAAAGTCCATATTCTGTAAATGCATCAATAAGTCTTAAAACTTCCTGATCATAAGTAATACCATAATCACCACGAATCTTATTGCTTGCAATATCTTCTGCGCTGATTGCTATAACAACCTCTGCCTGATCCTTTAACTGTAAAAGCATCTGAAGCTTTGAATCCGGCTTAAATCCTGGAAGGACTCTTGATGCATGGTAATCATCAAACAGCTTTCCGCCAAATTCAAGATATAACTTATTGTCAAACTTGGCAATTCTCTCCTTAATATGCTCAGACTGCATTTTTAAATATTTGTCATTATCAAATCCTATCTTCATAATCTTATTCCTTTAAGTAAAATTCTTTAATAAAATTAACATAAATCGCAAAATTTATCCAGTTCTTTAGTGACAATATTTTTTGTTTTAAAATTTGGATTATTATACAATCTGCCTCGTGCCATGACTAAATCCACATTACGAAGTGCCCTGAGGTCATCTAACGGATTATTCTTAGTTACAATCAGATCAGCACATTTACCGGCTTCAACAGAACCCGTAACATCACCAATCCCTGCCATTACTGCACTGTTAAGCGTAGCTATGTATAATGCAAATGCATTGCTCACGCCAACATATTTGTGAAAATAATAAAGCTCTCTCCAGAAATCATACTGTGTAATCCACGGACATCCCACATCATTACCAAGCACAACCGGAATATCATTATCAATTGCAGCCTTAGCACATTCCTTGATTCCCTCAAACACAATATTGCCATTGTACTGTTCAACCTCTGATGCATTAGATACGCTTCTGTCAAAAAGTGCATATGGCAGTGCAGGTGATAATGTTGTACATAAAAATGCATTATTGTCCTTAAACAAATGTATTATCTCATCATCAGGCTTTGCTCCATGCTCTATTGAATCAACACCATTCTGAAGTGCAACCCTTACACCCTCTGGTGACTCAACATGTGCAGCAACCTTGTATCCAAGAGCATGTGCCTTGTCGCATACAGCCTTAACCATCTCTGGCTTCATCTTAAGTTCCCCGGGTACCCCCTTAGCCTTTGCATCAAGCACACCACCTGTAATCATAAGCTTAATAAGATCAACATTCTGACTCTTTGCAATATCAACCTGTGCAAGTGCTTCATCAATATTGTTCGCAGCCACTGCGACTGAACCAGCCATATGTCCACCCGGTACAGAAATTCCTTCATTAGCGGCAAGTATTCTTGGTCCGTCAGCCTTACCATTTTTAATATCATCTCTCACTCTTGTATCAAAATCCGCCAGTCCACCAACAGTTCTTATCGTTGTAACACCACTCATGAGTTCTGTCTTTGCAAAATCCTTTACGACCTTATATGTCACAGCTCTTGAAAGCGCTGTTCCCATAAGCATCTTAACAGTCTTTTCATTATCTCTCTGCTTCTTCTGCGGTTTTCCATTACCAGCAAGATGAACATGCATATTAATAAGTCCCGGCATAAGATATTTACCCTCAAGATTAATCTCCTTAAAGCCGTCTGGTACAGTGTTACCCTTCACAATACCAGTAATCTTGTCATCTTCAACAAGCACAGAATGACCATCTAAAACCTTCATATCCTTAGTTCCATCAAGGATATGTCCATTAGTAAAAATGTATTTCATAACCATCCGCTCCTTGCTTTTAGCATAATCTTAGGCTATTTTACCACATTTTCACCAGTAATGTCACCTGAAATAAATGCTTTCTAGAATAGCATTACCACAGCATGCACAACAAATGCCATCACCCAAGCAATCAGGCACTGCCACACAACCATTATAACAGCCCATTTGCCACCAAGTTCACGTTTTACCGAGGCAATAGCGGCAATACAAGGTGTGTACAGAAGGCTGAATACAAGCATTGCGGCTGCGCCAGCTGTTGAAAGTGCTGCCTGTATGCCTGTTCCGAAAAGTATCTGCATCGTTGACACAACACTTTCCTTTGCCATGACACCACACAGCAGAGATGTACATATTCTCCAGTCACCAAGTCCCAAAGGCGCAAATACAGGGGCAATTATTCCTGCAATAAGTGCAAGTATACTATCCTTAGAATCTGTAACAAGATTAAGGTGCAGATTAAAGCTCTGTAAAAACCATACAATTACAGTTGCAACAAATATAACTGTAAACGCTCGCTGCAGGAAATCCCTTGCTTTCTCCCATAATAACTGCAAAACATTTTTCATGCCGGGAAGTCTGTAATTAGGAAGTTCCATAACAAAAGGAACAGCTTCTCCCTTAAACAATGTTCCTTTGTAAAGCAATGCCACAAGAATTCCCATAATAATTCCAAAGAAATATAATCCACCCATTATAAGTGCTCCCTTTCCCGGGAAAAATGCACTGACAAAAAATGAATATATTGGCAGCTTGGCTGAACAGCTCATAAATGGTGTAAGAAGAATTGTCATCTTCCTGTCTCTCTCACTTGGAAGTGTTCTAGTTGCCATAACTGCAGGAACAGTACAGCCAAATCCAATCAGCATAGGTACGATGCTTCTTCCTGACAGACCAATCTTTCTTAACAGCTTATCCATAAAAAATGCAACTCTTGCAATATAACCACTGTCCTCCATAAGTGATAAGAAGAAAAACAGTGTAACAATAATCGGCAGGAATGAAAGCACTGAGCCAACTCCTGCAAATATTCCATCAATTACAAGACTGTGAATAACCTTATTCACGCCTGCCGCTGCAAGTGCATTGTCGACAACACCAGTAAGTGCATCTATACCCATCTGCAGCAGATTCTGTAAAAATGCGCCTATCACATTGAATGTAAGAAAGAATGTTGCAAGCATAATTGCCACAAAGCATGGTATTGCCGTATATTTTCCGGTAAGAATCTTATCAATCTTCTGGCTTCGTATTCTTTCTTTACTTGCCTTAGGCTTAACGACATTAGCTTCGCATATCTTCTCTATAAATGTAAATCTCATATCTGCAATTGCCGCACTTCTGTCAAGACCTCTCTCAGTCTCCATCTGAAGTACAATATGCTCAAGCATTTCTTTTTCATTCTCGTCAAGCTGCAACAGCTTTAATATAAGTGGGTCTCCCTCTATAATCTTGCTTGCGGCAAATCTTACCGGAATATCAGCTCTCTTTGCATGATCCTCTATCAGATGAATAACAGCATGTATACATCTGTGTACCGCTCCGCCAAAATCATTCTCATCACAATAATCAGTTCTTTCCGGCTTCTCCTGATATTCTGCAATATGAAGTGCATGTCTTATAAGCTCGTCAACACCTTCATTCTTGGCAGCAGATATAGGAATAACCGGGATTCCAAGCATATTTTCCATGCCATTAATATCAATAGAGCCAGAGTTACCAACTACTTCATCCATCATATTAAGTGCAAGCACCATAGGCACATCCATCTCTAAAAGCTGCATTGTAAGATACATATTTCTTTCAATATTAGTTGCATCGACTATATTAATAATTGCCCTTGGTTTCTCATTAAGCACAAAATTTCTTGAAACAATCTCTTCACTACTGTACGGAGACATAGAATATATACCTGGGAGATCTGTAACTGATGTATTTTCATGGCCTTTAATCATTCCGCTTTTACAGTCAACTGTAACACCCGGAAAGTTACCGACATGCTGGTTAGAACCAGTAAGCTGGTTAAACAGTGTTGTCTTTCCACAATTCTGGTTACCCACCAGTGCAAATGTAAGCTTTGTTCCTTCAGGAAGCTTTTCGCCATCTCCCTTAGCATGGTATTTACCAGTCTCACCAAGTCCCGGATGGTCAGACTTATATATTCTGTCTGGTCTTTCATGCTTTCTTGTACGCTCATCAATAGGATCAATTGTTATCTCTCCTGCGTCAGCAACTCGAAGGGTCAGTTCATAACCATGTATCTGTAATTCCATTGGATCACCCATAGGTGCCAGTTTTACAAGCGTAACTTCTGCTCCAGGAATTACGCCCATATCAAGAAAATGCTGTCTTAATGCGCCTTCACCACCGACTGTGGTAATTCTGGCACACTGTCCAATCTTAAGTTCGTTTAACTTCATGTGTGTTTCCTTCTATAATAATTGTAAGGTTGTTTATTGATAATTCTTATCAGTAAATATTGTAACACACAAGATAAGTGCATAACACCCCCTAATTAGGATTTTGCAGTTCCTTATTAATACTAAAAAGAGCGATGGCAAAACCAATACTGCCATCGCTCTTTTTTAAAATATGAGGGAGAAAAAATGTTTTCTTTACTCCATCATAATATAACATTCGCATAAATATGTTAATATATATTATCTAAAGTATTTCTTAAAAAAATATAAACTTCAATTCTTTACTATTCAGGTCTTCCAAGATAGAATCCCTGAACATAATCTATACCATTATCTCTGAGAAATTCATACTCTTCCCTTGATTCAATACCTTCTCCAAGAACTTTAATTCCTCTTCTGTGAAAATTATCCCTACAATAAAAATAATATTCCTGCTTATCAACATCATTCTCAATTCCTGTAATAAGACTTCTGTCCAGCTTTACAATATGCGGTGAAAATATGTCTACCGCCATCATATTATTATTGCCTGTTCCAAAATCATCAAGTGCAATATTGAATCTGCTCTTATTAATTGTTCCTCTCTTGGACTGCCACTTTTCAATGTCAAGAGCGGTATATTCCAGAATCTCTATTATGCCCTTATCTCCAAGAACGTCTGCATAAAACTTATCAAATATAGCCTGTTCTTCATCTGTGAATGACTCTGCAGGGAAAGAATTGATCGCAATATAAGAATGATATCCTCGTTTAGCATAACACTGCACAGCTCCAAATATTGTAGCAACTTCCAGTGTGTGAAGTTCATCCTTTTGCCTGAATTCTTCAATCAAATCTGTAACCGAAATATTCTTAGGTCTCATAAGAGCTTCATGTGCATATATTTCCTTTCCATCAGAATAAAAAATCGGTTGGAATGCATAGCTAATCTCTAATTGTGCCAACTTGCTTTTAATATCGTCATCAAGCGGAAAAATACTGTAATCAACCATACTTTTGTTAAAACCCTCTCACATAATTTACAAATGATATATAATCATACCTCTTAATTTAATTATTTGCAACCCATAAGCAGCCCTGTTTCATCTATGTTCTATCTATATTTCAGTTGTTTCCTTCCAATTCAGCTATTTTTCTGCATGCCTGCCTTAAGCTGTCTATTTTTATGTTGGAGTAACTTATAACAAAACTGTGGCTGTCTGTCCTACTCCGGTTATGATAATATTCTGACAGTGCATTTATATGAATTCCATCTGATTCAAGTCTTCTCTTAACCTCGTCATCTGAAAGATTTGTATTTAATTCAAGAATAAAATGCAATCCTGAATCAGCCTCTTTTACTCTGCCAGCACACCGGTTCTTCTCTTCTCTCAACACTTCAAGAACAGATTCTCTCTGCCTTGTATAAAACAATCTCATTCTGTTAAGATGCTTTTCAAAATATCCCTCATTAATAAAAGCTGCAAGTGTATATTGTTCGAAATTAGAAACTGTACACGCATAGAAGTTAAGCTTCTGATGATAAAGTGCAGCAAGATGAGGAGGAAGTACCATATAACTGATACGTATTGTAGGCGTAAGAGTCCTCGAAAAAGTATTCATGTATATAACCTTTTCGCTTATATCTATGCTTTTCATAGTAGGAATTGTCTTTCCTGTCATTCTAAATTCTGAATCATAGTCATCTTCTATTATATACCTGTCAGTTTGTTCATTAGCCCATGCCAGAAGTTCAAACCGCCTGCTTACAGGCATTGTAATTCCAGTGGGAAAATGATGTGTCGGACTTATATGGACAATATCTGCATTGCATTCCCGAACTGCATCAGGCTTGATTCCTTCCTCATCCATATCTGCATAACAACACTTCACATTATTGCTTGCATATATTCTTGCAATCTTGGCATATCCTGGATTCTCAACACAATATATCTTGTCTCTTCCAAGAAGCTGTATCAGCAGTCCATACATATACTCTGTTCCAGCTCCTATTATTATCTGTTCTGGTGCTACCTGCATGTCGCGGAATGAAGCAAGATGCATTGCAATTGCTTTTCTTAATTCCCATGTTCCTTCGCTTGGTGAGATTTTCATCAGCTCATCCTGTTTATCTGTTATAACCTTCCTCATAAGCTTCGCCCATGTTGCAAATGGAAAGCTTTCAGGATCCGTCCTGTTTGATGACAAATCCGACTTATACTTAGGCTGTTCATTTACAATTATTTCAGGTATCTCATACTTTACAGGTTTTATTCTTGCAATGCCTGAAATATCTGATACATAATAGCCTTTCTTGGGAACAGAATATATATATCCTTCGCTCATTAGCTGACCATATGAATTTTCTACCGTTATAGTACTTATTCCAAGATTGACAGCCAGCGATCTCTTTGACGGAAGATGTTCTCCCTTTGCAAGTCTGCCTTCTATTATATCTTTCTTGATACATTTGTATAAATATTCATATAATGATTCTTTACCAATATTTTCAAATGAATATGTTAACATAATCTGACCTTGTTTCTTTCATTGAAATCTTTCTATATATTAATGTCAGTTATTATAACATATATTATATTTCGTGACAATCTGTCAATGCGCACATATTCTCACGTATGTGTAAGTTATCTGATAAAGGTATAGTTAAAGACTCCAGTTAGCAGTTGTAAGCTGTGTCTTTACCATACCTGCGTATATTCCGGCTTTTTCCATAAGTTCTGATGGTTTACCGCTTTCTGCTACCTTTCCGTCTTTTAATACTACTATTTTGTCGGCATCTGCTACTGTTCTCATTCTGTGAGCGATTATCATTACTGTCTTATTCTTAATGAGCCTTGATAAGGATTCCTGTATCATTGTTTCATTATCTACATCCAAAGAAGCTGTTGCCTCATCAAGAAGTATGATTGGAGCATTCTTTAAAAACGCTCTTGCTATAGATATTCTCTGTCTTTCGCCGCCTGAAAGCTCACAGCCGTTCTCACCAATCATTGTGTTCCAGCCAGCTGATAATTTTTCAGCAAATTCATCACAATGTGCAAGCTTAGCTGCTGCGATAACTTCTTCGTCCGTTGCATCCATTTTTCCTATTCTGATGTTCTCGATAACTGTATTATTAAAAAGTGTAACATCCTGAAATACAATAGAGTAAAGCGACATCAGTGTCTCTGGGTCAATCTTTGATATATCCATTCCACCGATTGTTATCTTTCCCTTATCAGCGTCCCAGAAACGGGCAGCAAGTCGTGAAATTGTTGTCTTTCCGCCGCCTGATGGCCCGATAAGTGCTGTTACCTCGCCCTGCTTTGCAGTAAAAGAAACATCCTTTAATACAACATCACCTGTATCATATGAGAATCTTACATTTGAAAACTCTATGTCATACCCCCTATTATCAAGTTTCTCTGAGCCTTCCTGCACATCATGTGACAATATCTCATCTAATCTTGCACTCTGTACATCTGACGCAATAATTGCCGCAAGATTCTGCAATGAAACCTGCATTGGATCATATATTCTTGATACAACCATAAGGAACATGAAATATGTGATAACATCCAGCTTTCCACTGGCTAATAATGCTCCACCCACTAAAGCAACTGTAGCAATACCAAGCTTGAGAATCATCTGTGCGCTTCCAACAAATACAGCAGTTCCAAGTTCTGTTACCACAGCATGCTTTTCAACTGCCTTAATCTTAGCATCGAGCCCTTCCATATATTCTTCCTGTGTATTATATGCCCGAATATCCCTGACACTTTCAAGACACTCCTGAATTCCGTCCGCACATGACATTTTAAGCGACATCTGCTTTTCACCAAGCTTTCTCTGAACCTTTCCAGAGCAGCCAACTATAATAAATGATATTGGAAGAACCCACAATGCTGCAACTGCCATTCTCCAGTCAAAGAAGAACAATCCTATTGCAACAAGCGCTGTAGATATGCATGCACCTACAAGTTCTGGTATAAAATGTGATGAAGCAGTCTCCATCTGTGCACAGTCTGCCATAATAGTACTTGTAAGGTCAGACAGATCTTTCTTTCCAAAGAACGAAAGCGGAATCTTTCTTAACTTCTCAGCAAGTGTAATTCTTCTTACACCGCTCTCTACATATGTTGATAAAAATGTTGCATTATACTGGATATATGTTGATACTGCAATCAATGCAAGTGTAATAATAACTCCGGCAATATAGAATCCGCCTCTTCCTGCCAGATTTCCTTCCATATAATCATTAACAAGAAAATACAATAAAGACACTGT
>CAKRIN010000031.1 GCA_934343805.1 uncultured Lachnospira sp. | reverse complement strand
AATAATTTCAGAGAAAAATACAAGGAGCGCATAGGGGAAAGTTATATTATTCATCCAAGAAATTTAATTGTAAAAGATGGAATTATATGCATTCCCCCATATATGACGATGAATATATAAAAATCTGACATACACATTTGACAATATGCCTCTGAGCGTGGTGTTGGTGAAGGTGTGCGTACATGCGGCGTGCCAAGAGAAGAACTTTTTGTTGTATCAAAGGTTGCTGCTGAGCATAAGACATATGAACAGGTTGATTTTGAAATCAGCGCAGAGGATATGGAAGTGCTTAAGAATTTCAAGAAGATAGAAAATTATGGTGAGAGCAGCGGCTTCCCTGTATATGGTGGAAAGATGTAATTATAAGTTTTGTTAAAAATGAAATGAAGAACGGGCGGATTGTTACTGGCGTAAGTCTGGCAATCCGCTTTTTATATAGGGTCTAGAATAAGAAAAGTTAATTACAAAATCGTACACACATATAACAGTGATTGACAAAAATGGGGGATATAGCTATATAATTTATAGAGTTAAATATGGGAGGACAAAAGATGCAAAATCTATTTAAAAAATTCAATTCTAAAATTGTTATAATCGGGATAGTAAGCGCTATTGTTGTTATACTGTGCGTAGTTGGTGTTGTTATAGGTGTAAACAGTAAGAACTCTAAGGAAAGTAATAAGACGAAAAATGATAAAAAAGTGGAACTTGAAACAACTTCTATAAAAGAAACACAGACTAATAAGAATACAGAAGAAAGTATGGATACTGCTTTATCAACGGAAAATGTGACAGAAGAATCTGATACAGAAGAAGCCAGTGAGAATGTGACAGAGGAAGCGGAAGAGAATAATGTTGTCGAGGATAATGATTCAGCAGGTAAGGATAATGGCAGCAATTCACAGCAGGAATATAATGAGCAGGTTACAGAAGCACCTGCCACACCATCTCCTGAGCCATCTCCGGAACAGGCACCAAGTCCATCACCAGAACCAAGTCCGGAGCCTGCTACACCTCAGGAAGATCACATTGTATATAAAGCGGATGGTTCTATTGATTTAAATGAAAGTTATTGGGTAAATCGAAAAGATGCCATAAATGCTATTCGAAATAGTGTTGAAGCACAAAATTTTATTCAATATACTCGTAAAAAATATAATTGTACTCATGCTATAAAAAATGGTATGAGTTATGCCGGAAAAAGTGATATATGGAATGTATATTCATTTACTTATTATAATTTTTGTGATGAATGTTCATTTAGATTATTTGGTTATTTTAATGGTTCTGAATTTGTAGAAAAATAAGGCATTTAATAATTATATAATTATGTATAGAAGAAAGGTAAAGGATAAGGTATGTGTGAGGAATATAGATTATTATTGTTTAATGGTAATGAATGGGAAAAAATAGATTCATATGAGACATCAAAAGAAGGTAAAGAAGCTGCAAAAAGTGGGGTAGTAGGAAATGCATACATTTTATGTGACAGAAATAATGGAAATATACATATGCGACCTTTAGATAAAAAATGTGCGGAAGATTGTTCAAAAGCTATTAATGATAAATTAAATGACATTAGAGATAAAATTATTGAAAATTATCCTTCATTAAAGCATGCTAATATAATTACAGAGAGCAAAAACGCTAAAAAACCAGAATGTTATAATGAGGCAACGCATATTTTTGATTATTTATCATATAAAACCGGTAAAAATACATATCAGATAACAGGAGTATCTTTCTATAAATCGCAGGAAAATAATGAGGAGTGTATCTGTGAAAAGCTGTGCGCACTACAGTTTATAAGAGTACCTCGCGTAATAAAGGCTTTGGATATGTATCCTGACACTGATGAAAGTGGAAAATATAAGAAGGTAAGTTTAGGAGAAAATGTGTATTATAATCCAAAATGCGATTTTAACAGTGCATCAGATGAAATAGCAAAAGAATTTATGGAATTTGTTGATTATTGGGAAAATTTTGATTAATACATTATAATATATTATATTAAACCAGAGCCGGGCTGTTATCTTTGCAGTCCGGCTTATTTTGTATAAGTTAATTAATTGATATAATGCATATTACTTCGTTAATATGTTTATATATATTTAAAATATAAAAATAAAAGAAATACTTGCAATGCTTCTGAATGTATGATATATTATATATAGTAATAATAGATATGAATTCTAATTGTGCTATACTGAAAGTGGTTAAGGAATAGTCGTCGATTTGGCTTATATATGCTTGTCTTTGGGGGTATCAAGTGATACTATCTTTATAAGGAATTACTTTTCTAAGAAACAATCTCTTTACTGTATAACAATTATGAGAAGTGAGAATAAGGAGAGTTGCCAATGAAGGAAAGTAAGACTTATGTAAACCACAAAGATACTGTATTCTGTCTGTTGTATAGGGATAAGGATAATCTTTTGGATTTGTATAATGGAATGAATGGAACAAGCTATTCAGATACAGAGAATCTTATGGTTACAACACTTAAGAACGGAATTTATGTTAAGTACAAGAATGATGCATCATTTGTATTCAGTCAGGATCTGTATATGTTTGAGCAGCAGTCAACAAAGAATCCTAATATGCCGTTAAGATATCTGCATTATTTATCAGATGTCTACAGGGGGATGTATAGCAATAAGGATTTATACAGAAGTGGTTTAAAGATACCTGTACCACATTTTATAACATTTTATAATGGGACAGCCAGAGCACCGGAGGTGGAGTACCAGAGGCTGTCGGATATGTTTGAAAAGAAAAATAAAGAGACACATATTGAATGTGGAACGACAGAATTAGGTGTAGGGGATGTTAATGATCGAATTAATGACGTTAACAGCTTAGAACTTATAGTTCAGGTTTTAAACATTAACAGTGGTAATAACAGCGAGCTTCTTGAAAAGTGTAAAAGCCTTAAAGATTATATGATATTTGTAAATAAGGTAAGACATAAAAAGAATGAGGAAAAGAAGGATATAGAGATTGCTGTTAATGAGGCGATAGATGAATGTATTCAGGAAAATGTACTATCCGATTTTTTCAGAAAGAATAGAAACGAGGTGGTCGGAGTGAGCATTTACGAATATGACGAAGAAGGTCACATGGAAGTACTGAAGGAAGAGCAGTACCAGAGAGGTGTGGAAGATGGAATACAGCAGGGGATAAATGAAGGGCTAAAAGAAGGTGAGCATAAGGAAAGAGTACGTGCCATAACCTCTATGCTGGAACTAGGAATTGATAAGGAGAAGATACTTACTAAGTATTCTGAGGAAGAGTACGAGATGGCAGTTAAAGATAAGGAGAAGAAGTAAAATTAAATAAAATGTTCAGTAGAAATAACCAGTCACAACTTTATAAGTCACTAACAAAATTAATAGCAGCTTTGAAAAATCCCAATAACATGATATCATAATGAAACGCCCAATTGGTAAATCATTAAAATACTAGGAGGATTTATGTATCATAAGAAGTTAGAAGCTGATATCAGATGTCCATTGGAATATGGACTTGAAGTGTTTGGTGGCAAATGGAAGTCAAGAATTATATGTGTTCTCGCAGAGAAGAAGACATTAAGATATAGTGAATTAAGAACAGAAATGGTTAATATTACAGATGCAGTATTGTCTACAACATTAAAGGCACTGATTGCTGACGATATTGTTTCAAGAAAATCATACGATGAAATTCCACCAAGAGTTGAATATTCACTTACAGAAAAGGGATGGTCTGTAATGCCGATATTGCAGAGTATATGCGACTGGTCAGGTGCATTTTATAAGAAAGAAACTGACAAGGAAATGAGCCAGTGCATGAAGTGCGACCACAAGTAATGGATGAAAGGAAGGTTATTGTGTGAAAAAAATAACCTTCCTTTTCAAATTAATATATATTGTGTAGAATGTTACATAGAACTGCCTGGCAGTATACTGGCGAGCAGCAATACGACATATGCAATATGCAGAAATGGAGCGGGAATTGAGCAGATTAACGATTATTACCAAGGATAAGGCTCAGGTTACAATGGAGTCTTTATATCAGGATTTGGAGAGAAGAATAGTAGCAAGTCCACCAGGATTGTGTACTATCGACCTTACGAGGTCATTTATAAAAATGTGTCTTGCACAGTCATGTGGTAAATGTGTCCCATGCCGTGTGGGACTTAGACAGTTAGCGAGACTTTTTGATGATGTGCTTGATGGTAACGCAACAGAGGAAACTCTTGATGTTATCAGGCTCACAGCAGAGGGAATCTATTATTCCGCTGACTGTGCAATCGGATATGAGGCGGCCAAGCTTGTATTAAAATGTATTGATGGATGCGAGGATGATTTCAGGTCACATATGGAGAGGGGATTTTGTTCATGTAACAGTAACCAGCCGGTTGCATGCGTGAAGTCATGTCCTGCAGGAGTAGATATTCCGGGATACATAGCACTTGTGCATGAAAAGAGATATGCAGATGCGGTTCGTCTTATAAGAAGAGACAATCCAATGCCTACAACATGCGCATACATTTGTGAGCATCCATGTGAAAACAGATGTAAGAGAACACTTATTGACGCGCCAGTCAACATCAGGGGACTTAAGAAAATGGCGGTCGATAATGCCGGGGATGTTCCGGTTCCAGCATGTAATGAGCCAACAGGTAAGAAGGTTGCAATAATCGGTGGAGGTCCGGGAGGCCTCAGTGCCGCATATTATCTGGCTCTTATGGGACATAAGGTTACTATATTTGAGCAGAGAAAACAGCTTGGCGGAATGTTAAGATATGGAATTCCTAACTACAGACTTCCAAGAAAGAAGCTTGATGCAGAGATTAATTCAATACTGTCTACAGGAATAGAAGTTAAGAAAAATATAAGCGTAGGAACAGACATTACGCTTGAGGATATTAACAAAGAATATAATGCAGTATACATTTCTATTGGGGCACATGCAGACAAGAAGATTGGAATTGATGGAGAGGATGCTAAAACAGGTGTAATATCAGCAGTAGAAATGCTTCGTGCAATTGGTGATGATGAGATGCCTGATTATACTGGAAAACGTGTAGTTGTTATTGGTGGTGGAAATGTTGCAATGGATGTTGCCCGTTCTTCTGTAAGATTAGGTGCAGATAAAGTAAGCATTGTATATAGAAGAAGAAAAGCCGACATGACGGCGCTTTCAGAAGAGGTTGAAGGTGCAGAGGCAGAGGGCTGTGATGTTCTAGAGCTTATGTCACCGGTTAGAATAGAGAAAGATGAAAATGACGCAGCAGTTGGTTTATGGGTTCAGCCACAGATGATAAGCAGGATAAAAGGCGGCAGACCATCACCTAAGACTGCAGCTAAGGACGAGGTTCTTATTCCTTGTGAACTTATTGTAGTTGCCATTGGACAGGGTATCGAGACAAGATATTTTGAGGAGCATGGTGTTACAGTCAAGAGAGGAACAATCGAGGCACTTGATACAAGTGAGATTAAAGAACATAAAGGAGTATTTGCAGGAGGAGACTGCGTAACAGGACCTGCAACAGTAATCAGAGCTATAGCAGCCGGAAAGGTTGCGGCAGCCAACATTGATGAATATCTTGGCTACCATCATGAGATAACTTCAGATGTAGAGATACCTTATGCCGGATATGAGGACAAGATACCTTGCGGACGAGTTGAGGTTGCACTGCGTGATGCCGCAGAAAGAAAGAAAGACTTTGAACCTATTGAGTATGGTTTTTCATGCGAGGAAGCATGTCAGGAATCTGGACGCTGCTTAAGATGTGATCATTTTGGATTTGGTTCATTCAGAGGAGGCAGAGAGAAACAATGGTAAATTTAACAATTAATGGTAAAGCTGTATCAGTAAAAGAAGGAACTACCATTCTTGAAGCTGCCAAAACAATAGGAGAGACAATACCTACACTCTGCTATCTCAAGGAAGTCAACGAAATCGGTGCATGTCGTGTGTGTGTTGTTGAAGTAGAGGGTACCGACAGATGTGTTACAGCATGTAATAACTTCGTAGAAGAAGGCATGGTTGTCTACACTAATTCAAGAAAAGTGCGTACAACCAGAAAGACTAATGTAAAACTAATACTTTCGCAGCATGATTACAAATGTGGTACATGTATAAGAAGTGGTAACTGTGCGTTACAGTCAATCGCAAATGAACTTAATATATCAGAGATGCCATATGATTCAATCTTAGAAAAAGATAATTGGGATAAAACATTTCCACTTATCAGAGATGCCCAGAAATGTATTAAATGTATGCGTTGTGTGCAGGTGTGTGATAATATTCAGGGAATGCACATATGGGATGTTGTAAATACAGGTTCGCGTACAACTGTAAATGTGCGTGCAAACAAGAATATTGCGGAGACTGCATGTACACTTTGCGGTCAGTGTGTAAGCAACTGCCCTGTAGGTGCACTTACAGAGAGAGATGATGTCGGAATCGTGCTTGATGCGATTGAAAATGAGGATGTCATTACAGTAGTACAGATTGCACCTGCAGTAAGAGCCGCATGGGGCGAAGATTTTGGCATCTCTAAAGAATATGCGACAGCACAAAGACTTGTAGCCGGACTTAGAAGAATAGGATTTGATTATATATTTGATACAACATTTGCAGCAGACATGACAATCATGGAAGAAGGAAGCGAGTTCCTTGAAAGGCTTCCGGAAATCAAGGAGTCAGGGCTTCCGATGTTTACATCATGCTGTCCTGGATGGGTGAAATTCGTAAAGAGCGAGTACCCTGAGATGGCAGGCAGACTTTCAACAGCAAAGTCACCACAGCAGATGTTTGGTGCAATAACAAAGTCGTATTATGCAGAAAAGCTTGGGGTTGACCCGGAGAAGATATTCTGCGTGTCAATCATGCCTTGTCTTGCAAAGAAGGACGAGCGTACATGGGACGGTGGCAAAGATGTTGACGCAGTTCTTACAACAAGAGAAGTTGTAAGAATGTTCAAAGCATTTTTCATAAAGCCGGAAGAACTTGATGAGGATGAGTTCGACAATCCATTAGGAGAAGGAACAGGCGCTGGTGTTATATTCGGTGCAACAGGCGGTGTTATGGAGGCAGCACTCAGAAGTGCTTACTACCTTGTGACAGGAAATAATCCTGACGCGGATGCATTCAAGTCAGTAAGAGGTCTTGAGGGCTGGAAGGAAGCTTCATTTGACCTTAATGGAACAACTGTAAATGTAGCTGTTGCCAGCGGACTTGCTAACACAAGACATTTAATGAATGCCATCAAGAAGGGCGAGGTTCATTACGATTTTGTTGAAATTATGTCCTGCCCAGGAGGCTGCATCAACGGCGGCGGACAGCCTTACAAGGAAGACGCGGGGATGGTTGAAGAGCGTCGTCATGTTCTGTATGGGCTTGATAAGCACGATAATCTTCGATTCTCGCATGAGAATCCATCGGTTAAGCAGTGCTATGAAGAGTATTTTGAGAAACCATTGTCGCATAGGGCACATGAGATATTGCATGTGAAATAGAATCATTTTTCGATAAGGTATGTGTAGACCGGTCTGCGGCTGGGGCAGTACAGGGTGTACACCTTTGGACTGTCTTCGCTTAGCATAAGTTAATGCCGCCATCTGCAGAGTTTTTTACAGGGTACGAAAGCAAACGCGCTTCGCTTGAATGAGCTTTCGCACCCTGAACTTTTGCAGATGGCGGCATTAATTTCTGCACAGCTTGCCAGACTGTGATGTGTTTATTTGATTTAGGAGGCTTTTTATGAAGTTAAATGAATTGTCACCTAGTGAGGTGTTTTCTTATTTTGAAAAAATATGCTCTATTCCGCATGGTTCTGGGAATACCGGGATGATTGCGGATTATTGTCTGGAGTTTGCTAAGTTGCATGGGCTTAAGGCAAGGAAGGACGCGGCTGATAATGTTGTTATATTTAAGGCTGGTTCTTCTGGATATGAGGACTGTGAACCTGTGATTTTGCAGGGGCACCTTGATATGGTGTGTGAGAAAGAGCCAGACTGCGATATTGACATGAGTGTACAGAGCATTAATGCCTGCACCGATGGTAAGATGGTATGGGCTGACGGCACTACTCTTGGCGCTGATGATGGAATTGCTGTTGCATTTATACTGGCAGTGCTTGCTTCGGATACGATTGCGCATCCTCCTATACAGGCAGTGCTTACGAGCGATGAGGAGATTGGAATGCTTGGCGCAAGAGACCTTGATACTTCTGACCTTACAGCAAAGAGGCTTATCAATATTGATTCTGAGAGTGAGGGAATATTGTATGTAAGCTGTGCCGGTGGTGTGAGGGCTGAGTGCAATATTCCGGTTGTGTATGAGGATGCTGCGGGCTGGGTGGCAGATGGTGCAAGTGATGTGCAGAATGGTCAGGTCTGCTTCGAAGTTAAGATAAGTGGGCTTGCCGGCGGTCATTCCGGCGTTGAGATTCACAAACAGCACACTAATGCTATAAGATTGCTTGCTTCACTTCTTTCACATGCCAGTTGCGAGGCAGATTTCAGGCTTGTGTCGCTTTCAGGTGGCGGCAAGGAAAATGCAATTCCGAAAGAAGCAAAGGCAGTTGTAAGTGTCAGAAGCTGCGATGTTACAACATTTGAACAAAGCATCAAAGAGAGTGCGGATGTGTGGATGCAGGAAATCAGCGCGACAGAGCCAAATGCTAAGATTGAGGTTGAAAAAACAGACGCTGCAGCAGACAAAGTTCTCGATTCCCATAGCACTGCAAATGTAATATATGCCCTCCAGTTAAGTCCTGATGGTGTGTACAAAATGAGTCAGGAGATTAATGGTATGGTGCAGACTTCGCTAAATCTTGGAACTGCTTATCTCGACACAGACAAGCTTGTATATAAATATCTCATAAGAAGCAACACAGCGGCTGGAAAGAAATTATTGCTAGAGAGAGTTACCACATTTGTAAAACATTTGTCAGGAAAAGTAGTCACAATGTCGGACTATCCTGCGTGGGAATACAAGAGTGATTCGCAGTTAAGAAAGATATGCGTTGAGAGCTTTACAAATGTATATGGTCACGAACCGGAAGTGACATCAATCCACGCCGGACTCGAATGCGGCATACTCGCTGGTAAAATGCCGGGAGTAGATATGATATCATTTGGACCGACACTTGAGAGTGTGCATACGCCTGATGAGTGTATGGATGTGGCTTCAGTTGAGAGAACATGGGAATATCTGCTGGAGATACTTAAAAGTTTATAACTAAATTTGCGGGAGTGAATGTGTGACGGCAATCTGTCGTCCACGGCATGAACACTCAGTATTCCATCGCCTGGTGGGAGTAAATGCCGCCTGCTACAGAGTTTTTTACAGCGCGGTAAAGCAAATTTAGTAATATACAACAGAAAAATGGGCAGAATATGCTATATATTAACCATAAGGAGAATTAATGCATGATAAAAGATGGATTTTTATACCTTGCGGCGCTTATATTTGCAGCTGCAGTATTAGTAAATCTGCCTAAGATTTTTAAAGGGAAAAAGGCGCAGGTGTTCTTTAATTTTGCACCGCCGATTGTACTTATATACCTGGGGCTTATGCTGCTTTGCACAATGAAAGTGTGGAACCTTAGTGCAACAAGCGCTGTGTACAAATCAGTCAAGAACCCGATATTATATGCGATGCTTTTCATAATGCTGCTTCGCTGTGATTTGAAGAAAATCATCAAGCTTGGACCTAAAATGCTTATCGGTTTCTTTGCAGCAACTTTGTCAATCGGACTTGGATTTTTCGTTTCATATGCGATATTCCATCAACTCTTAGGCACTGCTTCATGGAAAGCGCTTGGTGCGTTGTGCGGAAGCTGGATGGGCGGCGGCGGAAACATGCTCGCAATCCAGGCAGCGCTTGACGTTGACGAAGCAACAATGGCTTACGCCCTTGTTATGGATTCAATCTGTGCGACACTTTATGTAATGTTCCTTCTGTGGGCAATTGGAAATCACGAGAAGTTCAACAAATGGACAAAGGCAGACACAAGCGTAATCGACGGTGTTGGTGCAGCACTTGAAGAGGAAGCAAAAGCTAACACAAAGCCTCTCGTATGGCAGAACATCATTCTTCTGCTTGGCGCAGGACTTTTGGTATCTGCAGTTTCAATGGAACTTGGCAGCATGATTAATGCACATTTATCATTCTTTGACAGTGCAACATGGACAGTTCTTATCGTATCAGTGCTTGGTATCGTATTCGCCCTGACACCATTCGGCAAGATTAAGGGAACTGAGGAGATTTCAAATGTAATGCTGTATATAGTCATTGCCTTAATCGCTTCAAGAGCAGACCTCGGAGCAGTCGGCAATGCCCCAATATGGCTTCTTGCAGGATTTGTAATCCTCCTTATCCATGTGGCAATAATGATTGCACTTGCGAAGATATTGAAACTCGACATCTTCACATGCTGCGTTGCTTCTCTCGCCAACATCGGCGGAACAGCAACAGCACCGGTTCTCGCCGGCGCATACTCAAATGCCCTCGTACCAGTTGGTATCATGATGGCGCTGCTCGGCTATGTCATCGGAACCGGCGGCGGCCTGGTTGTGGCTAATCTGATGAGTATATTTGGGTAGATTTTAACGGAATAATTGATTTGGTGGATAGCACTTCGGCAGTAGATGGGTACTGCTGGGGTGCTGTTTTGCAATTTAATTATATAATTTTAATTTAATCTTTCATTGCAACTAACCATAATAGATAATATAATTAGTATAATATTTGTCAGCAAAAATGGAGTACTAGTATGGATAAAAGAAATGAATTGCGATTGGGATTTGAGACAGCATATATAGACGGTTCGGTTGCATCGAACAGCTTCTATAGCCCACAGTTTGTATCTAATAATTATAAGGATGGGAAGAAGGTTTTATCTTCTATTGAAGATGAACTTTTAAGATGCGATAAGTTTCAGATTAGTGTTGCGTTCATTACTTTGGGTGGAATTACGCCATTACTTCAGACGTTGAAAGAATTAGAAAAGAAAAATATCCCAGGCGAAATTCTTACTACTAATTATTTGAACTTTAGTGAACCTAAAGCTTTAGAGAAGCTTAATGGGTTATCAAATATAACTTTGAAAATGTATGATGTACAAGAAGCAGGTGAAGGATTTCATACAAAGGGATATATTTTTAAAACTGATGAAGTATATCGTATTATCATTGGTAGTTCGAATATAACAAGTGCGGCTCTAACTAGAAATCAGGAGTGGAATACTAAGCTTGTTTCAACCGAGCAGGGAGAGATGGCAAAGGAGATAGTTGCTGAGTTTAATAGATTGTGGAATTCCCAGTATTCATTAGAATTTAATGAATTTTATGAAAGTTATAAAGAACAATATAAAATTATTAAACATCAGAGAGATATAGCCAGGAAAGATCAGGTTGTGTCCCTTGAAAAATATAGATTAAAACCGAATAGTATGCAGGTTGGATTTATTACAAATCTTAAGAAGATTCTGGAAGCAGGAGAAGACAGGGCTCTTCTTATATCTGCGACAGGAACAGGAAAAACTTATGCTTCAGCATTTGCAATGAGAGAACTGGGATTTAAGAGAGTGTTATTTTTAGTTCATAGGGGACAGCTTGCAAGACAGACTAAGAAATCTTACGAAAAGGTGTTTGCAAAATCTGTTTCTATGGGTTTAGTTGGCGCGGGTTATCATGAATATGATGCAGATTATGTGTTTGCTACGGTCCAGACATTAAATCGTGATGAGCATTTGCTTCAATATGATAAGAATGCATTTGATTGTATTGTGTTGGATGAAGCACATCATGTAACTGCTGATACATATCAGAAGATTATGAAACATTTTTCGCCTAAGCTTTGGCTTGGAATGACGGCAACTCCTGATAAGCGAGATGACAATGTTGCAGGTAGAAATGTTTATGAGTTATTTAATTATCAGATTGCTTATGAGATACGTTTGCAGCAGGCTATGGAAGAAAATCTGTTATGTCCGTTCCATTACTTTGGAATTACTGATTTATCTATAGTTGGAGATGATAAAGATAATCGTGATTTTAGTATGCTTGCAAGTGATGAACGAGTGAAACATATAATCCAGCAGGCAAATTACTATGGATATAGTGGTGAAAAGGTTAAAGGACTTATATTCTGTAGCAGTATCAAAGAGACACAGGAATTATCACATAAGTTCAATAATATAGTTAATCCGGATACAGGGGAATTTTATAGGACAATAGCATTAAATGGTGATGCTAACGAACAGGAAAGACAGGACGCATTTGAAAGACTTGCAATGAATGAGAGTGAAACAAATGTCGATAAGCAGCCATTAGACTATATATTTTCTGTAGAAATATTGAATGAGGGTGTTGATATTGTGGAGGTTAATCAGGTTATTATGCTCAGACCAACACAATCGCCAATAGTATTTATTCAGCAGTTGGGACGAGGGCTCAGAAAGGCTGATGGTAAAGAATATGTTGTGATTCTTGATTTTATCGGTAATTACAATAATAATTTTATGATTCCAATAGCCCTGTCAGGGGATAGAACTTACAATAAAGACAATATTCGTAGATATATAATGGAAGGTGGAAGAATTATTCCAGGCGCATCTACAGTGCATTTTGATGAAATAAGCAAAAAGAGAATATTTGCATCTGTTGATAATGCTAATTTCAGTGATATTAAGCTGATAAAAGAAAACTATACAAATCTTAAGAATAAATTGGGACGAATACCAGCACTCAGAGATTTTGATGATTATGGAGAGATGGATGTTATACGGATTTTCGATAATAACAGCCTTGGTTCATATTATAAATTCTTAGTGAAATATGAGAAGGATTATAAGATTCGTTTGTCACAGGAAGAAGAAAAAATAGTCGAATTTATTTCAAAGAAGCTGGCAAATGGAAAAAGAATTCAGGAGTTGCAATTATTAAAGAGAATACTTCTATATGCAAATGGATTATCAAAATGTGGATTATTTACAGGACTATCACAGGATCTGTTGACATATGGTAAATCCATCAGCAAGGAGCAGCAAGAGAATATAGTAAATGTTATGACAAATGAATTTCCAGCAGGTTCTAGTAAGAAGACATATTCCCAGTGTGTCTTCATAGAAAAGGAAGGCAATGATTATAAACCAACGAAGACATTTCTTGAAATGTTATCAAATAGAGATTTTTATAATGTTATTAAGGAACTTGTTGATTTTGGCATAAGCAGGTATGAAAGAGATTATAAGCAAAGTTATGATGTAACAGATTTTGTTCTTTATCAGAAATATACATATGAGGATGTGTGTCGTTTGCTTAATTGGGAACAGAATGAAGTGCCATTAAATATTGGTGGTTATAAATACGATAAGAAGACGAAAACATTTCCTGTATTTATTAATTATGATAAATCAGATGATATTAGTGATACAACAAAATATGAGGATCATTTTGTGTCGGGATTTAGAGACCGTCTGATAGCAATATCGAAATCCGGAAGAAGTCTGCAGTCTGAAGATGTACAGAATTTTCTTAAGGCAAAAGAGCGGGGAATCAGAGTAGAGCTTTTTGTTCGGAAGAATAAAGATGATAAGATTTCTAAGGAATTTTATTATCTGGGACATATGACAGCTAGTGGGAATACTAAAGAATTTACAATGCCAAATACACAGAAGACAGCAGTTGAAATAGAATGGATTCTTGATGTTCCTGTGAGAGAAGATATCTATGAGTATATTGTAAATTCATAAATACATACAAAATTTTCTGCATATGCAAAGGCAGTCACATCTTGTTACAGAAAAGAGGGAAATACATGAAAACAGTTAGAGTAGTTGCAGCAGTAATAAAGGCAGTTAATGATAACAAAGAACCAATTATTTTCGTAACCCAGCGAGGATATGGAGAATTCAAAGATGGTTGGGAATTCCCAGGTGGAAAAATAGAGACAGGAGAAACACCACAGGAAGCGTTAAAACGTGAAATTATAGAAGAATTAGATACGGAGGTTAAAGTGGGAACTTTAATCGACACAATTGAATATGATTATCCTAATTTTCATCTTTCGATGGATTGTTTCTGGTGTGAGATATTAAGCGGAGATCTGGTGTTAAAAGAGCATGAGAACGCAAAATGGCTGACTAAACAACATCTTGGAGAGGTTGAATGGCTGCCAGCAGATGTTACTTTGATAGAGAAGATAAGAGAGGATATGTAGGGCTTTATGCCAAGATTATTTATCCAATTTAAAATTAATCTACATAACATGAAGAGTTTAGATTGGGAAAAGTTTTTATACAGGAAAAATATTTTTCGAGTAAAAATATGAAGAGATAGAAATGTATATTGTGTAAAAGAATAGATGTAAGTATAGATGAGATATTACTTGGAAATTATGAAGATAACAAGAAAACTCCAGATAATAAATGTCAATAATTAAATGAGAAAAATTTTATTCTGTTTTCTGACTAAAAAAGGGCAGACTTTCCACTTGGTGAAAATATCGTTTTTGAAAGATATTTATTCTTTGGATTTACTGCATTTTATGCAGCTATGGCGCATTTGACAGCATTGTATTGTTTGATATGCTCCTGAGGAGCAATGATTTTAAATATTTTGTTTTCTCTGAGTATAGCAAATATCATGTTGCATACTTTATGTGAAACAGCCTCCATTGTTACCAGTTTTGGTTTTGAATAACACTTCTTGAGATAGTATTAGCGAAGGACTGGATTTTTAGTTTCTCCGTTACGGGAGATACTGATGCTTTGTAGGGTTAACTTGTGAATCACACGTGTGGCGATGGAGGAACCACGCTTAGACATTTGAACCTTGGTGATTTCAAATTTACCGGATTGCTTTACTGCTGGATCAAGATCCAAATAAGCGAAAAGTTGTTTGAGCTTTGAAAATGCTGAAAAGTCACCGAGCTCACCCATGATGGATACAGCAGACAAGGAATCAGCAACTTTGAATGTTTCAATCAAATGAATCTGCTTGACAAAGTCAGCATCTTCATTAGAATCTACAAGCTCGTGGAGTGATTCAAGAATGCTGTTGATTTTTTTATCATATTTACGTATGAAGCTAATATAAAGGCGAATACGATTGATGTTGCTGTCTATAATGTATCCAAACTGATTTGCATCAGTTGCTGCCTGAATTATGGCGTTATACTTATTTTGAGCACATGTAAGCCCAAATCGAGCTGTTGATTTGATGATATCAATAATCTCTTGCTTGTCTGCTTCAAGAAAAGCTGATGGAGATGTATAGGTTTCCAGATGACGCGAAAAGCCTTAAGATCCAAGACGAGTACGGAAAATGGGATAGGAGAAGGAGTAGAATTGAGATAACTAATCTAAGGTGATTCTAAATTAGTTGGCAAAGAAAGTATTTTGTTAAGGAGGAAACAACGGATGGCATCATTAACGCATGTCTGTATGTGGCAAAACAACGGCTGGAAAAATATCACTGCTGATGAAGCTGCCCGTCTTCATCCAGGTGGAGGAGTCTCTGCTCACAGCGGATTATTTATGTGTGAGCTATGTGGGCAATATGTTTTGCTAACAGATGGAAATTATCAAAGAAGGCACTTTAGGCATAGTTCAGCAGAGAAAAGTAAAGACTGTCCAGAACGAACTACAGGTGCATATATTCCAATGGTATATGGTATTTCAGACCATGAACTACCTTTGCGTATAAAAAATGTTTCAAATGACAACTTTGAATTTGAAATGGGATTCATTCCTGTGCCAGATAAATTATTTTCAAGAAATAATAAAATTATTGTTGAATCGACAGACTATGGACGAAACAGATATGTTTATTTATGGGAAAGATTAAATGCCGGTGGGGTTACATATCTATCTGTAGGAGATAAACCTTCTTCTGGGTTCAGGATTTATGTGGAAGAAGGAAAGGAAGATGTTTATAAATTTTGGCCTAAGTATAATAGTGGAATCACAGCTAGTGGAACTGTATTTGATGCAAAAACTGGCAGAAAGATGGTAACTGACGCAGATGTAGTTGTAGGGAAAAAATACTATATTTTAAGAAGAAGCCGTATTGGTAGTTATTATGGTTCTCATGTATGTGTTAATGAAATTTCAAATAAAAGGATATCAGGGGAAACCTGGAGGGTGTATGAGGTTATAGCGAGTGATTATAGTGAACAATCTGCACGATTCTTTCTAGATTATCATTGTAGATTGACAGAGTCTCCGATAGCTATTCAACCAGTGTGGCCAATTTATGTAGAAGATAAATATGTTGTGAAGCACAATCAAGATAATTTATATATGCATATCAAGGGAAATGCTACAAATACATTAGTTTTTCCTGAGGCATATAAGCAAAGATTTAATAATAAAGGTGAAATCGTATTAAAAATCGCATGTAATTCAAGACAACAATTGGTATCTGCTGGTAGAACAAAGGCTTTGAACTATGCATACTTTTGGAAAGATAATCTGAATCATATTAGTCAAGATCCTTTGGTAGATGTTACAGATCTAAATGGAATCCCTGTTTTGCAGGAAGAGAATAATACATTGCCGGATAAAGGGAAAATATATATTCGAGCGCAGTATGATGGTTTTATAGAAACTTCAATAAATAATAAAATTATTGAAAAAAGAATGATAATCTCGAATAAAACAATTGAATTAGATAACATTACGTGGGAAATGACTTTTTCTATTTACGCGGGTTTAGATTTAATAAGAATCGTTAAATTTGTGAGATTAAAAAGGAATGGCAATTTAGCTGAAAATGAACTGTTAAAGAAATTAAATTCTTTCTCTAGTAGAAATATTAAAATTTCACATACAGCAGGAGGTTTAGCAGATAGATTGATGGAATATCCTTTGATACGGAAATGGTTATACCAAAAAATAAGAGAAGGATATGTAGATGAAAAAGCCTATAAATATTTGGTGCATGTAGTAAAGAAACAGATGAAATAAATTGGAGGGGAAATATGAAATATACAGAGTTGCTGAATGATGATGATGTTCAATATATTTGTAAAGCAATATCGGGAAAAAACTTTAAGAAGATTTTTGCAGATTCACCTAAAGAATTTGCAAGAATCAAACCTGGATTTAGACCCAATAGCATGTCAGATGAAGATGCGGTTGAAATCGCTATTAAGAATTTTAATAAAGAGTTTGTACGTGGATTTGTAGAAGTAATGATAAAACAATGGCTAAAAGAAATAGAAGCCAATATTGAATCGTTGCAGATGGAAGGCCATGATTATGAAGATGCGGTTGCTCTTACATTGCTAGATTCATACTTTGCAGAAAATATAAAATTATATTTTAGATTGGCGCAAGCAGAGAAGGACGATGCTTATATTATATATATTTGCAATAAAATGGTATCTGTTGCACAGGAACAGAAAAAAGATGGATTGTCTAGGAGTTGGGAGGAAATAGATAATACAGAGCTTGTTTCAAAGATTCAAGATTTGTCAGTCAAAAACGAAGAACTCGAGAAGCAAAAAGTGGATGCTGAAAATCAGATTAATGCGTTGGATGAAGAAAAGAAAAATATCAATGCTCAGTTATATGAATGTCAGAAAAAATTAGAGGAGTTACAAGGTGAATATCAGCAAGATATGCTGGAGTTGAAAGATCTAAGAGAACGTGCACAGCATGAAATTATAGTTGATGAGGAAAATTTTACATCTGATGAATATGATTTCATATCATTATGTGAAGTGCTGCCGCCAGATTATAATGGTATAGAGTTGATAGAAAGATATGCAGACTTAACATGGGATGGTGAATTTGAAGAATTTTACTGTGATGAGAGTGAACCAACCACATTTGAGAATAGGGATAAAATATATTTGAATGAAGGCCCACGTGAAGTAGGAACAATGGGAGTATGGATGTGGAGAGCTGTACCTAATAATACCAATCCTAATAAGGATTATATATATTCGAAGTTTGCATCAAAGCTAAAACCAATTGAAGTGATATCAATTCATCAAGTATCTGGTGAAAAAAACTTGCTTGATTTATTGAAAGATGGGATAGAAATTGAGTATTTACCTGAAATGGGTATGTATTCAGCGCATGTTGGAAAGGGACATTATTCAGGCTTTTTATGTTCATCAAGAGATTTTGAAAAGAATGGTGATAAGTTTAGGTTGAAATCAACCTTGATAACATTGCCTAAATACGAATTTGGAAGAAATGAATTTATAAAATTTGATAATAACAGGAGCTTCTTTAAAAAGCTATCAGTAGGTATGCCCGATGCTCTTGTACCAGTTAAAGATACTATGGAACTTATAAAAAATATTATTTTGGGACGTAATTCATGGTCAGTATTTAAAGAAGCTGGAAAATCAAGAGGAGAGTGGAAATTAGTTAAGAATTTCTTGGATGAATTAGATGTTAATTCGATTTGTGCTGAAATTGCAGACACGCTAAGTTGTTCGCAAGTTGAGGCAAAAAAACAGTTAGATAAATTCATAACAGTTGCTGCCCAATATATCGATGGTGATAGTATAGAAGATAGTATTATTGAAGCAATAATTGTTACAGATGAAAGGCTAATGACGAAATGCAAAAAAATACTAAAAAATGACTGGGAGGAAGAAAATAAGAAAGAAATTGCTCAAAAACAAAAAGAGATAGATTTACTTAATATTGAATTAGCAAAGGGCAAAGAACAACTAGATGAGATATGTTCTGATAAAGAAAAATATGAAGGTGAAATACAGAACTTTAGGAAAGAATTAGAAGCTAAAGAACAGTTAGCCGAGGATGTAGAAAAAGAAGTATCGAAACGTATCAGAGAGGCTCAGGGTAATGCAGCTACTTTTATCGCTGAAATGGCGTTTGTTAATGTTCCTTCCAGATTAGAATCACAGATGGAGGATAAAAATCAAATAAATGAAATCACTTTAGATGCTAGTGAAAATATAGGAATATTTACTCGGATAAAAGAAAATATAGACGAAGATTGGAATATGACATTAGATTCAATAGAGGATGAATTGATAGAAGCTGGGGTTATGGCGACTTTTGCTCGACCGATGGCGGCATATTTATATTCTGCTTACTTAATAGGAAGCGATTTATTATTAACTGGTCCTAATTCTGAGGCAATTGCACAAGCATTCTCATGTGCTGTGACAGGAAAATTAGCTAAGAAATTACAATATAAGAATGCTCCTAATTTAGAGTATTACAAAAATCAGATACATAAAGGCACAATAGTAATAATCGAAGAGCCATTTAATGCAGAATGGGTTTCACAAATTCCTAATTTTGTAGCAAATACCGAAGCATTTTGTATAGGCATTCATCCATTCATAGAAGACCTGCAAATTGAACCAAGAAGTTATTTTAATTATATGTTACCGGTGTTTACAGATAGTGTAGTAGATAGAACTCCGGCAAAATCTTACATGTGTTCATTGAAGACAGATAATTATGTTGAGTATGAATATGCTTTAGATAAAAAAGATAACTCAAAAGCACTATCCATATTGCATGTTCCAGCAATAGCTAAAAAACGCTTAGAGTTAATAGTGGGTAATATGCATATAATGCTGGGGGATTCGAATACTGATTATGACGTTATGTTTGCTTTATTACCTTATGCATACTCGACTATGCAGACGCAGTTATTGAATGAAATGATAAAAGACAGCAATAAGAAAAAGATTACTATTTCAAATACGATGCTGAAGTATTTGACAGAGATTTACGGAGAATTTGATGAATAAATACGATAATCTAATGACAAAAATAGGTACTGAATTTAATATAAAAAAAGGAAAAACAGAGAGCGTCAATGATTATAAAGTGCGTTTAATATATTCTGTTTTGGGTAGGATGGCAGTATCATCACTTTTAGATGACTACGACAATGATATGCCTTCGATTGTGCATATGAAAAATCGTGTTTCTACTGTTTTTGATAGCTATTATAAAATGTATCCAGAACTAAGTGCTTTATTGCCAGAAGATGCTGAAAAAATAGCGAATGAAATATATGATATTTATTCTCATACAGGTATTTTTTATCATATTCCAAATCGTATTGTTTTATCAAAGAAATCAGATGAGTATATTAATGGTGTAGTACTGACAAGAGGATATGAGTTAGGATTAAAACAGGCAGTAAGTGGACTTGGAACATATATCATATCAGAAAATAGCTCACAGTCAGATAAAAATATATTTTATATTGATACAACATCTTTGCGTGATAGGTGGCAATCGTGGATAGAAGATGCTAAATGGAGCAATTTTAAAGTAGAAGGGGATATAGAATATCTTAGAATGGATCCACCATTCACTCGTGGGTACTGGGTGAATAAGCCTAATGCTGAAGGTGAGATTTCGATACTCCGAACTGGATTTAAAGGCAATGAACTATATTATTTATATAAAATAGATAAAGACAAGAAAATACAGGCTAGTCAATTGCCGAATTGGATTGTAGATGATTATCAATATAGGTCTTTAGCAAATGCTTGTTTGTACAATGCAGGCGTTCTTCCACCAATTACTTATCTAGTTGATGGGGATATAGTTGATTTTAAATTTGGATATTTGCCACCACCTGCAGAGCTTTATCTATGGAAATTGTATAGTTGGCCAACCACGGTATTGGATCTTCCTAAAGATTTCAATAGAGTTTCAACTAAGTGTATATTTGAAAGCATTGCAGAACTTATGAAGAAACAAGGTTATGCATTTGTAGAGGAGAATTGACTATGCCAAATGGAGCAAATTCTGTGCATAAGGAATTATGCACAGAACTAGAAAATTATATAAAGTCGCAGTACTTTGCGAAGACACCAATATTACTGTCGGCAGTAAGTGAACAGTTGGATAATGAAGGCGTTTTATATCAAAAACCATATATTGAATCTTCTCCAGCATATAAGGTTAAATTTAATGGTATTCAGTCTGCTAATATACCAGATTGGATGAAAGATTATTTTTTGAGCTTGAGCAATGCTGGAGTGGGTGTATATCCGTCACCTTTTGTGCATCAGATAAATGCATTAGAAGCGGCCAGTGTGGGAAAGAATTTATTCGTGGCGACTGGAACTGGTTCTGGGAAAACAGAGTGCTTTATGTGGCCTTTATTAGCAAAGCTTGCCGATGAAGCTCGGAATTCTAAAGAGACATGGCAGATGAGGGGGATTAGAACTATTATAATGTACCCTATGAATGCGCTCGTATCTGATCAAGTAAGCCGACTAAGAAGATTGATAGGTGATTCTGAAAATAAATTTGTCAATATTTATAGGGAAACATGTGGAAATAATGTAAGACGTCCACAATTTGGAATGTACACAGGAAGAACACCATATCCAGGCCAAGAGCCTAATAAAAATCAGGATAGGCGATTGGAGAAAACTCTCGAGAGAATGTCATTTCCAGTTTCAGAAAGTGAACAACACTTTTTTGAACAACTTACGAAAGAAGGAAAGACTCCAGCCAAAGCTGACATGAAATCATTCTTAGAAGGTTTACATGAAAGTAGGCATATTCCAAACGATGAAGATGCAGAGCTTATTACAAGATTTGAGATGCAACAATTCTGTCCAGATATACTAATAACTAATTATTCCATGTTAGAATATATGCTTTTGAGGCCTCGTGAAGCTAAAATGTGGAATGATACGAAGGCTTGGCTTGAGAGTGATCCTAAAAACAAGTTGCTATTTGTTATTGATGAAGCTCATATGTACAGGGGATCGTCAGGTGGAGAAGTTGCGTTGCTTATTCGTAGATTATTTCATAAATTAGGAATAACAAGAGATCGCGTTCAATTTATTCTTACAACTGCAAGTATGCCAGATGCGTCTGAAGAAGACAAAGAAGCAGTAATGAAATTTGCAACAAAATTGACTGCCGCAGACACTAGTATCGATTTTTGTTATTTAACAGGTGAAAGAGAAGATATAAAAGGATGTCAAAAGTATGATATATCTTTTGAAAAATTTGAAAGCCCAAATGTACAAAAAATTGAAGGAAATGAAGAAGAACGTTTACAGGAATTAAATGAATTTTGGAACGGAATAGACGGGGCACCGGAAAAGTTTTCAAATTTGGATGATGTATATTTTTGGATGTATGAACATTTAATTGAGTATGCACCGTTTTCTACATTGATTAGTACTTGCAGAGGCACAGCGATATCACTAAATGAATTAGCGCAGACAATTTTTCCTGATCAGGATAAAGAGAAGGCTTTGCAAGCGGTTGGTGTGTTATTAGCGATTGCTCCACAGGCAAAAAATGATAAAGGTACTGTACTGTTTCCGGCAAGAATGCATATGTTGTTTAAAGGTATAAAAGGTATATATGCATGTGCGAACCCTAATTGTACTCATTCGCACCATGATGACACATTATCATTAGGTGAGATTTTTTTATCGGATGGGAAATTAACATGTCCACATTGCCAGAGTGTTGTTTATGAATTATATAATGATAGAAGATGTGGTGCTTTATTTTATAAAGGGTATATTTTGGAAGATGATACAGATTTTAAAGGTAATGCATATTTATGGCACTATTCTGGACAAATGATGGATAGAAGAATGAAGGAAGTTCATTTATATATTCCTACAGATGACTATCAACTTCCTGCTAAACAAGGAAAGAATGCAATTAAACCATGCTATCTAGATATAAAGAGTGGATTTATTAATTTTAAGGATGATTCGCAAGCTGATAATCCGGGAGTAAGAAAACTTTATTACTGTAATTATTCCGCAAAAGGAAAACCACAGATTGTGACTTTTACAACATGTCCACATTGCAGACATCAGCTTTCGTCTGCACAACTTACTTCATTTAGTACAAGAGGAAATCAGTCATTCTTTAATTTGATACAAGCTCAATTTCAAAACCAACCAGCAGTACAAGGAAAAGAAAATGATCCTGACAGATTGCCAAATGAGGGAAGAAAGGTGCTGCTTTTTTCGGATAGTAGACAGCGAGCTGCAAAATTGGCGCGAGATATGTCGGACTCTTCAGATATCATGGCTGCAAGACAATTGTTTGTAATGGCAATAAATCTGATGGAGAAATCAGTGGTTGAGCAATCAATGAATTCGCTTTATGACTATTTTTGTTTGGTGGCAGGACAGCAGCATTTGCAAATCTTTCACGAGCCAGAAAGAGAAAAGTTTGCTGAAGATTGTAAGACAGCATTCAGTAATTATCAAAGATGTATCAAGCGCAGAAGAGATTATATTCCGAGATTTACAATTGCAAATGCACCAACACAAATGCAAAATTACTTGCTCAGATTATTTGCAGGTGGCTATAATACATTATATGATTCCGCATTATGCTGGATTGAACCGACAGAACAAGCTTTGTTTGATGCACTTGATGCGTTAGAGGAAGCTGGGATAAAGATAGATGAGGATGAATTCATAGAAGTTTTTAATGCATGGATGATTTCAGCATGTGATACAGCAACAGTGCTGGGGCATACAATTTCGGATAATATCCGATTAAATGTCAGACCTAATTATGGTGGCTATGGTCTGGATAAAGAGTGGAAGTTTTCAAAGAATATTATGGAAATTATGAAATGGGAAGACGATTCGAAGGAAATGACTACTTGGAAGGGAGTGCTTAAAGAAGCTTTTCTGGATTCAGCACAACCAGATAATGGAAAATTATATGTTGATTTGTCTAGGGTTAAACCAAGATTCAATAGTGATAAAGAATGGTACCGATGTGAACAGTGCTCGGAAATATCTCCATATATGATAAAGAAACGATGTCCAAGCTGTGGATCAACACATATGCATGCTATTTCTAAGGCCGAATATGGTGCATTGGATTTTTGGAGAAAACCAGCACTTGATGCATTGGACGGAAAGTCAATTCACGTTATTGATACAGAAGAGCATACAGCCCAACTTTCTCATAAAGATCAACGTGATGATCTATGGAGCAAAACAGAGCAATATGAACTTCGTTTTCAAGATTTAATACAGGAGGATGAGACGCCGGTAGATATTTTAAGTAGCACAACAACCATGGAGGTTGGTATTGATATAGGATCGTTAGTTGCTGTTGGTCTTCGTAATATTCCTCCAATGCGTGAAAATTACCAACAGAGAGCAGGTCGTGCAGGTAGACGAGGAGCGAGCCTTTCTACAATAGTAACTTTCTGTGAAGATGGACCACACGATACGTTATATTTTAATAATCCAGTTCCAATGTTTAGAGGTGATCCTAGAAGACCATGGATAGATATTGAAAGTTCAAAGTTGATGCAAAGACATATCGCAATGGTTGTATTTCAGGAATATTTACAAGGAATAGGAGCTAGCTTAGATACTATTCCTGCGGTAGATTTTTTGGATAAGTATTTAGATGAATTCATTTTATTTTCAAAAAAATACCGAGTAAAGAAAGATGATCTTTTGCTTCCGACAATGGTTGATTTTGACTATTTGGAATTTGCTAATTCTTTAGAAAGTGATTTGTCGTTATTGAAGCAAAAACGTGATGATCATCCGGAACTATTTGGAGCTCAGGAAAATGAAACAAATGTGGAAATTAAATCTTTATTGGATGCTTTATATGAAGAAGGTGTTATTCCTACATATTCATTTCCGAAGAATGTTGTTAGTACATATATAACCGATAACTATGGAAGAACAAAATACGAGGTTGAGAGAGGTCTAGATGTCGCTATAGGTGAGTATGCTCCAGGAAGAGCAATTGTTGTAGATAAACAAACATATCAAATAGGTGGATTGTTTTATCCGGGAAGCGAAAAGAAACAAGGAAAAGCACTATCTCCGGCTAAGTCCTATATGGATGATAGAAATTATATTAAGTCTGTACTTACATGCGCTGAATGTGGATGGTTTGGGCTTGAAGAAGAACACGTGAGAAAATGTCCATTTTGTGGCAATGATAAATTAGAATTAGCAAGAAATATGCTACGCCCTTGGGGATTTGCTCCGAAAAATGCGAAATCTATTCCAGATGTTCAAATATCAGAGGAATATACAGCGGTGCAACAACCGTTATATTCTACATTACCAGAAGCGGATGAAATATTTAATGTAAAAGGTACAAAGAATATTAGAATGGCATCGAGAAAGAACCAAAGAATCATTATGATGAACAAAGGTGTAGAAAATAGAGGCTTTATTATCTGCAGAGATTGCGGAGCAGCCATGCCAGGTGATGATCCTCATGTTCTTGATGATATTCAGAGACCGTATATTACAAAATTTGCGAGAGGTAAATGCAGGCATAGCGATTGGGAAAATGTGAATCTTGGATATGATTTTGTTACAGACATGCTTGTTCTAGAATTTGATATTGATAGCAGTAGAATAGATGTAAGAAGAAATGATAATCCATGGTTACCAAGAGCTGCACAATCGCTTGCAGAGGCGCTGAGACTTGCGGCAAGTAAATACTTGGATGTTGAGTTTTCGGAACTTGTAACAGGATATAGACTTAGAAGTAATCCGGCGGGTACATATGTAGATGTATATTTGTATGATAGCTTGTCTAGTGGTGCAGGATACGCTGTTAATGTAGCAAACGAGATAAATACATTGTTAAAACTGACTCGTGAAATACTTACAGAATGTTCATGTAGTAATGCATGCCATGATTGCCTTAAGCATTACAGAAATCAGTATGTACATGGAATGTTGGATCGATTTGCAGCATTAGAGTTATTGAATTGGGGCGAATACGGAAAAGTTACTAATGATATTAATCTGGAATTACAAAAAAGGTATCTCTATCCATTAAAAGATATTTTAAATTTATCAGGATGTAAGATTAGGCTTGATGATACTGATATATGGGTAGAAAATAGTAAACATAAAAAGCAGGTGGTTGTATATCCTGCTATGTTAGTAGAACCAAGAGATAAAGAAAAAATATATGTTAGCGATGCATATATTAAATACGCTAAACCATATGCAGTACAAAAAATATTAGATGAAATCTGATAAAGCGTGAAGGAAAGGAGGCTCTGCAAATGGTATATAAATACATAATCAAAAATTATCAAGAAGCAGAGCCTATCTTTCTTTCTGATATGAAGATTGATGGAATGTCCCTTGCAGCAATTAGTGAGGAAATGAAAAGATTTTGCGAAGAAAAGCAGATAGAAAAATATGAAGAGGACATATATTATATTCCTAAAAAGTCCAGGTTAAAATATGTTTTATCGTAAGCGCTAAATAAATCCACTATTTTATTTAGCGTTACATTGACTTGTGTACATACATCTGGTCACTTTGACCTGCATCAGCAGATGACACGGGATAATCTTGCGAATGTTAATATAAATTTACCACAAAGGTAAATTTATATTAAGAGGTGGTTCATTGGATATTACATACAAAGATAAGAAAATTAAGAATATTTGTATGGATGCTAAAGCTGCCGATAGAACCTATGGAAATGAGATGTCTGAGAAAATACATATGCGTCTGGATCAGATTAGAGCTGCGGATACAGTAGAAGAGATGATTCAGTGTCATATTGGTAGATGCCATCAACTATCAAATAATAGGAAAGGGCAGTATGCAGTTGATTTAGTTCATCCATACAGATTGGTGTTTGAGAAACATGGTGATGTGGTTCAGATTGCACATATTATGGAAATAGTGGATTATCATTAGTTGGAATATGAATAGGAGGTAGCAAAATGGTGAGAAGTCGCAGTATAATTGCAACGCCACCAGGAGCAACAATAAAAGAACAGCTTAACGACAGGGGGATGAGTCAGAAAGAGTTTGCTGTAAGAATTGATATGTCAGAGAAACATGTCAGCAAACTCATTAATGGAGAGGTTCAGTTGACACCTGAGGTGGCTGTTAGATTGGAAATAGTGCTTGGTGTGCCAGCAAGGTTTTGGAATAATTTGGAGGCAATATATAGAGAAAAACTTATAAAGATTGCAGCGGAAAAGGCTATGGATGCGGATGAGAATTTGGCTAGACAATTTCCATATAGTGAGATGGCTAAGTTAGGCTGGATACCACAAACAAGGAATTCTAAGGAAAAAGTTATTAATCTTAGAAAGTATTTTGAAGTGGTTAGCTTGTCATTGTTAGAGAATACACAGATTACAAGAATTGCATGCAGAAGACTTGCAGTGACAGATAAGAGTGATTTGGCTTTGCTAGCATGGACACAGGAAGCTAAAATTCAGGCATGTGGCATAGAAACGAAACCAATTAATATTAAAGGTCTTATAAGTGTTATGCCAGATATAAGAAAGATGACTTTAAAAAAACCAAAAGATTTTTGCTTTGAGCTTAAATCATTGCTTGCAGAAAATGGAGTTGCATTGGTATTTTTACCACATTTGAAAGGTTCATTTTTACAAGGCGCTACATTTATAGATGGGAATAAGATTGTTGTTGGATTAACAGCAAGAGGCAAGGATGCAGATAAATTCTGGTTTAGTCTGTTCCATGAACTTGGACACATTATTCTTGGACATGTGGGGAAAAATGGTGGAACAACGGAACAGGATGAACAGGATGCAGATGTATGGTCAAGAGATGAATTGATTCCATTAGAGGCATTTAAAATGTTTAAAGAAAGACAGAATTTTTCGGTTGCAAGTGTAAAAAGATTTGCAAAAGAGAATAGAATTGCTCCGGGAATTGTTGTTGGACGATTACAGAATGAAGGCTGTATTGAGTACAATATGTTAAATGAATTGAAGGAACATTATGTAATTACTGTATAAGAATTTACATAAGGAGGATTTTCATGAGCAATATTATTGTTTTGTCAGGCAGTCCGCGTAAGGGTGGCAATACTGACCTGTTGGTTTGACGCATTTGTTAAAGGTGCGGAAAAGAATAATAATGTAGAAGTCGTTTCGGTGGCGGATTATAAGGTCAATCCATGCATTGGCTGCAATTCGTGCTTTGACAGGGCGGGGCATGAATGTTTTCAGCAAGACGACATGCAGGCGGTCTATGATAAGTTAAAATGTGCTGATGTGATTGTCGTTGCTTCGCCCGTGTATTTTTATGGAGTGAGTGCGCAGCTTAAAGCAATTATCGACAGGTTACATACTCCTATGAGAAATGATTTTAAAGTCAAGAAGCTGGCATTGATACTTGTTGGGGCAGCAGTTTTGCCAGAATTATTTGATTCAATTAAGATACAGTATCAGCTTGTGCTTAATTTCTTCAAGCTTGAAGATGCGGGAATGGTGCTGGTCAGAGGTGCTAAGGATAAAGGAGATGTCAGGAACACTGATGGGTTGGATGAGGCTTATCGGCTGGGATTGGCGATGGAGTGATGAAATAATAAATTAAAGGTAACATCATTATGTATGGAGGGGATATGTTTCCAATAATTGATAAAAGAGAAACTGGGATTAATATAAGAAAAATTATGGAGCGTCAGGGACTGACGGCAAAAGATGTTCAGCAATATCTTGAACTTGGATGTGTGCAAAGTGTATATCGTTGGTTTAATGGGGTTAGTATGCCAACAGTTGATAATTTATATGCATTAAGTGAACTGTTTAAGATGCCGATGGATTGCATTGTATGTGGCAGCAGACAGTCAGCTTATTTTAATTATGTTGACCAATACAATGAAGCGCAGATAAGAAGAATTAGTGAGTATTATAAGATTTTAAAAAATAATCAGGTTGCATAAGATTGAATTACAAATTCAATTACAAATATTAAATACACCGTTAGGATATTGGTAGGAATAGTATTCTAATGGTGTATTTTTGCTTGCTGGATATATATTTAGAAAAGTGGTTAAGTATGATTACATTAAATGGATAATTGACAATATGGCATATATACCATATAATATTACAGAGGAGATTATATGACAGAATTTAAATTGATTGCATATGAAAAGAAAAATGGCGAGGTTCCAGTAGAAGAATTTCTGGATTCTGTTAATCCTAAGATGCGAGCTAAGATATTTGGATTATTGGGAATTCTTCAAGAAAAGGGGAATATGCTTAGAGAACCATATAGTAAGCATTTGGATGACGGAATATTTGAATTGCGTTGTAAATTTGGAAGTGATATCACCAGAGTCTTATATTTTTTCTATTATGAGGGGAAAATAATATTGACGAATGGTTTTATTAAAAAGACACAGAAAACTCCAAAAGAAGAGATACAGATTGCAAAGGATAGGCGAAAGGATTTCATAGAAAGGGTGATGAGTGATGAGAACATTTGATGATATGCTTTCTAAGCAATTACAGGATGAAGAATTTAAAAAAGAATATGATGCAATTCAGCCAGAGATGGACGTTATAAGGGCTATCGTAGATGCTCGTACTTCTCAGAACATGACACAGAAGGAATTGGCTGAACGCACTGGTATTAATCAGGCAGATATCAGCAAGCTTGAGAATGGAACACGGAACCCTTCTGTTAATTTGCTTAAAAGATTAGCGGACGGCATGGGAATGGCTCTTAAGATTGAGTTTGTGCCAAAGCGGAATATCTAATAATCTATTTGTACTCATTGAAATTTATTTGATTGGCTTGTTAATACGATATTTAGTTACTACGGCAATTTAAGAGATTAAATTATCTTGTAAAACATGAAAATATAGTAGAGTCAAGAAAAGCTGGGAAATATAAGACCTTGATGACTTGTGAAGGAGTTTGATAACTATGATAAAAATACTATTCATCTGCCACGGCAATATACTAACCTTGATTAAAAATACTTGATTTTGCAGTGTTTTGGGGATGTTACAGTAGAT
>CAKRIN010000030.1 GCA_934343805.1 uncultured Lachnospira sp. | reverse complement strand
GTTCACCATGTCATTTTCATTTTGTGTTATAATGTGTTATCAGATTTTTTGCCCTTGTATTTGCCCTTATCAGAGTTTGTAAACACTGGTGGGATGATTCATGCGGAAACTGAATTTGATAATATATATTACATTAGTATTTTAAGGAGAATGTATGGAAGGTGGAAGAAAAACATTGACACAGCTATCTGTGCCAATATGCCTGGAAACTTTATTTTATATGCTTTCAGGTATGGTCGATACACTGATGTTATCATCAGTAAGTGATCAGGCTGTGGGGGCTGTTGGAACAGCAAATACATATATAGGTGTTTTTATTATCATGTTCGGGGTAATATCATCCGGTATGGTAGCAGTTATGTCACAAAATATTGGAGCTGGAAAACCTGGAATTGCATATCAGGCCAGGCAGCTTGGACTTGTATTTAATGCACTGACAGGTATCCTGATGTCTTTTATTCTTGCTGCTTTTTCTGGGTGGATACTTAAGATAGTGAGTATTGCCCCTGCTTTACTTGAGCCGGCTGAAACATACCTTAAAATTGTTGGAGGAGCAAGTTTTTTAAATGCGCTTATTCCTATTTTTTCGAGTTATTTAAGAGTGTTTGGTTATACAAAACATTCCTTAATAGGGACAGTTGTTGGTAATGTAATTAATATTATATTGAATTCGGTATTCCTGTTTGTGTTTAACTGGGGAGTAATGGGAGTTGCTGCTGCAACAGTTTTTTCAAAGGTTGTGAATCTTATTATTGTAGCAGCAATGGGAGCTGTACTTATAAAAGCAAAGCAAAGTCCTGAGCGCGCACAACCACGAAAGATACTTGCACAGATTGTTAAGATCGGTTTTCCTTCGGCATTCGAAACAGCACTTTATAATGTGGCAATGACATTTATAGTACGTTTTATGAACCAGATGGATGCGGATGGAATGAATGTTACAGCTCGTTCGTATGCTATGCAGATAGCCAATTTTTCATATTGTGTGGGAGCTGCGCTTGCACAGGCAAATGCCATTATGACGGGCTGGAGAATCGGGGCAAAGAAGTATGAGGAATGTGACAGGGGTACGCGAAAAGCTGTGATATATGGTCTTGTAACAGCAACGTGTTTTTCTGTGACATTTGCAATTACCGGACGTTTTATTGTTCGTATATTTACGAATGATACACAGATGATTGAGCTTGTAGTAAAACTGTTGGTAGTAGATATATTTCTTGAATTTGGAAGAGTGATAAATCTTGTATATGGCCAGGCATTAAAAACAAGTGGAGATGCTATTTTTCCTGTTATAATGGGTGCAATATTTATGTATCTGTTTGCAGTTGGTGGAACATATTTTCTCGGAATACATATGGGGCTGCTTGCGGTAGGGGCATATATTGCTATGGCAGGTGATGAGTGTGCGAGAGCAGTTGGAATGGTGCTTAGATGGAAGAGTGGAAAATGGAAAAGTAAGAGTCTGGTAGAATAGGAGAGAATATGTCTTTTCGTGTGAAGGGGCAGCTAGAGGATAAACTTGAATTTACTGTTGAAAGGATTAAACAATGCCAAGTTACATAATGGATTTAAGAAAGCTTGTAGGACACAGAACACTGATGCAGTGCGCCGCAAGCATAATAATAGTGAATGAAAAGAACCAGATGCTTTTAGGAAAGCGTACAGATAATCACAAATGGGGATATGCCGGGGGTTCTATTGAACTTGATGAGAAAGTTGAGGACTGTGCAAGAAGAGAGCTGTTTGAGGAGACAGGTCTTATTGCAGATGAGATAGAATTTTTTATGGTGAATTCCGGTCCGGAGGTGCATTATGTGTATCCTAATGGTGATGAAGTGTCTAATATTGAGATTATATATGTGTGCAGAAAATACCATGGAGAATTGAAGAGACAGGAAGAAGAGATTGAAGAACTGAAGTTCTTTAATATTGATGAAGTTGAACTGGATAACATTTCACCACCGATAAGACCAGTGGTGAAATGCTTTATAGAACAGAATTCTTAGCAAATGCTGTGCAGATGGAACGCATTTTTTCTGAATTCAATAAGCCCTTCATCACGCATTTTTCCCAGTTCTTTGGAAAGTGCGGAACGGTCAACATTAAGATAATCGGCAAGCTGCTGGCGGTCGAATGGAATTACGAATTCCTGACTGCCAGCTTTTCTTGACTCATTGGACAGATATATAAGAAGCCTTTCGCGGATTGTCTTAGGTGATGTGCAGAATATCCGGTTAGACAGGGTTAGATTCTTCTGAATGGAAATGTGCAGAAGATTGTTAAGGATAGTATCTTTGCAGTGCGTATTTTCAAATTGTGAATTCATCAATTTATTCATATCAAGAAAAAGAATCACACTTGTTTCAGAAGCAACCGCATCAACCATCAGAGGTTCACCAGTCAGAGCATATGTTTCAGCAAATACATGCCCGGGAGTAATATTGCTCATAATAGCTTTGTTGCCCCACAAATCTATATATTCAATAGTTACCTGACCAGAGGCAACAATTCCAATTTCGTGAACGATGTCTGTTACATGATATATAAATGAATTTTTGCGTAATTTTCTGGCACGCAGAAATCCAGCTGCTGTCATTTCTGATATTTCTGATTCAGTGATATCTTTAAATATTGGTGATTTGATAATTGCCATAAGTTCTCCTTATACTGCCCTCGGTAAAATCCAGTTTTCCGACTTAAAATACATTTTTAATAAATTATCAAAAATGTGGTTAAAACAACATATTTATTATGCTCATTATATTATTCTTTAATCACGAAATCAATGAGAACACAGGAGGATTAAGTGATGATAAGAAGAGTTATTCATATTGATGAGGATAAATGTAATGGATGCGGAGCATGTGTGACAGCATGTCATGAGGGGGCAATCGGATTGGTTGATGGAAAGGCAAGACTTATGAGAGACGATTACTGTGATGGTCTTGGTGATTGCCTGCCACAGTGTCCTACAGGGGCAATTTCATTTGTAGAAAGAGAAGCGGCAGCATATGATGAAGCTGCGGTTCTTGCCAATAAAGCTGCAAAGGAGCAGGCTGCAGTGGGAAGTCAGGTAGCAGCACATAAACCACATTTTTCAGGATGCCCTGGAAGCATGATGAGACAGTTTAACAGGAATTCACAGGTAAATGCGGAGACAGAAGATTCAGCAGCAGGACACACAGCATCCCCGGTTGCACCAGAATCCCAGCTTGCACAGTGGCCATGCCAGATTAAGCTTGTGCCGGTTAATGCACCATATTTTGATGGAGCAAAGCTTTTGATTTCAGCGGATTGTACAGCATATGCATATGCCAATATGCATCAGGAATTCATGAAAGGAAAGATTACTATTATCGGCTGTCCGAAGCTTGATGATGTTGATTACAGCGAAAAGCTTACACAGATAATAAGTAACAATAATATTCAGAGCGTTACTATTGTCAGAATGGAAGTTCCATGCTGCGGAGGACTTGAATATGCAGCAAAGACTGCATTACAGAACAGCGGAAAATTCATCCCATGGCAGGTTGTAACAATTTCGATTGATGGTAAAATCTTAGATTAAAAAATATTAGAAAAGACATTAAAATATTGCCAATACGCGAATTATGAATTATAGTATTAGTGCTTTATAAAATTCTTATAAATATTTGGAGGACTTATGAAAAAAATAAAAGCGCTTATGCCGGAAGCATATGACTTTAATGGAAAGCTTCCGTTAAAACAGGCAATACCGCTTGGACTTCAGCATGTAATGGCAATGTTTGTAGGTAATCTTACACCTCTGCTTATTATTACAGGTGCATGTGGAATTGGGGCAGGAAGTGAATATGCATCTATCCAGGTTGCACTTTTACAGAATGCAATGATTATTGCAGGTATTGTAACACTTATCCAGTTGTTTTCAATCGGACCTGTTGGTGGCAAGGTGCCTATTATTATGGGTACAAGCTCTGGATTTATCGGAGTATTCAGCAGTGTTACAAAGATTATGGGTGGCGGAATATTAGCTTATGGTGCAATTATGGGAGCATCTATTATAGGTGGTCTTTTTGAGACTGTGCTTGGAGCATTTATTAAACCATTAAGAAAATTCTTCCCATCAGTAGTAACAGGAACAGTAGTTCTTTCAATAGGCTTGTCGCTTATCTCAGTAGGTATCAATTCATTTGGTGGTGGAAGCTCTGCTAAGGATTTTGGTTCATTGGAAAATCTTTTCTTAGCATTTGTTGTGCTTGTAGTTATATTATTTGTTAAGCACTGGACTAAGGGATATCTTAGTTCATCTGCAATTCTTGTTGGAATTATTGTGGGTTATATTGTTGCAATTATTATGGGACTGGTTCTTCCACATACAGCAGTTACAGCTGATGGGGTTGAGTATACTAAATCATGGGTACTTAACTGGAACAAGGTTGCAGAGGCTAAATGGATTGCAATTCCAAAGTTTATGCCAGTTAAGCCTGTGTTTGATTTAAGAGCAATACTTCCTGTACTTGTAATGTTTGTTGTAACAGCAGTAGAGACTGTTGGTGATATTTCAGGCGTTATGGAAGGTGGAATGGGAAGAGAGGCAACAGATAAGGAGCTTTCTGGAGGCGTAATGTGTGATGGTCTTGGTTCAACACTTGCAGCCATATTTGGTGTGCTTCCTAATACATCATTCAGCCAGAATGTAGGACTTGTTGCAATGACTAAGGTTGTCAACAGAGTTGCACTTGCATCAGGTGCGGTATTCCTTATATTATGCGGACTTATTCCTAAACTTGGAGCACTTATATCAATCATGCCACAGTCAGTACTTGGTGGTGCAGCAGTTATGATGTTCTCATCAATCATAGTAAGTGGTATCCAGCTTATTACTAAAGAGCCGCTTGATGCAAGAAGACTTTCAATTGTTTCAGTTGCACTTGGTGTAGGTTACGGAATGGGTGTAAGCCCAGCAATTCTTGCACATACACCACAGGCAGTACAGCTTATGTTTGGTGAGTCAGGTATTGTACCTGCAGCATTTGTGGCAATATTACTTAATGTGATACTTCCTAAGAGCAAACCGGAAAACGAAGCTGCCACACAGGAAAACGAAGTTAAACAAGATACTTCAAAAGACGAGTAATATCGTCTGGAGTATCGATATCATATAGTTCATATTCATCCCGTACAGGAACTAATACAACCTGTGCGGGATATTTTTTTGTTAAGAACCCACCGCCTTTTTTCTCAGGAAGGTTTAGAAGCTCATCGTAATATCTCGCAGGAAATATACATGGAGAACCAGCATTTTCATTGTAGGAAAGTCTGCATATCTTATCACCATAATAAAGAAATATAAGACACAGAAGCTGCAGACTTGTCCTTGTAATAAGCGGCTGGTCTGATGGCAGGAAAAGGATTCCCTGAGGCTGCGGATTACCTGAAGAAGCGGTATCTGATAGAATTCTGGTAACTCCAAGCCGGACCATCTCATTTCTGTATGGCATGTCGTGTCGGAGAAAATGTATATTTTTATCTTCACAGATACGGACAACTTCATCATGTCGTGTTACTGCAAGTGTCTCACCAAAGCCGGCAAAATGGCTTATAGATACTGCATTTTCAAAAAGAGAGCGTCCATTAAAGTCAGCAGTCAGTTTATTAGAGCCAAAACGTTTTGACATGCCTGACGCCATAATAATGCATGAAAGCGTTTCAAATGTGCTGTCAATATCAATAACAAGAACATCTTTCCTGTTACAGATTCTGTTTAGAAAATCTGTGGATTGTTTTCTGATTACAGCTAAAACATGTGAATTATCAAGCAGTTTTTCAACGGACTTCTGAAATGGGATACAAGAGCTTTCAAGATAACCAAGCTCGTCAATGATGAATAACCTTTCAGGAGTTGTATCAAGATGTGTATCAATGGCAGGAATTGCGCAATTAATAAATCCATCTTCAATAATTGTCATATTATTGCCTTTAGATGCAGGATTAATTCCGGATGTCCGGGGTACACCTATCACGAATTCTTTATTGTCAGCAATCAGATTAGATTTAATGACAACCTGTGGCGTATCCGTTCTATGACTCTGTAACAGATTGAAAGAATCGGACATATGTTTTAACATATTATTAACAAGATGAGATTTTCCACTGCCGCGGCTGCCTGTTATAAAAATGTGTTTTCTGCCGGTCATTCTGAAAAATGTAATTACGGCTTCTGCGTCCAAATAACAATTATTCATAAATCCCCCTATTACAAAGCAAGAACTATTCTATGTACATTTCCACTGGCATCAGTACATTCAGTAACATTGATATTATCATATATAAGAGACATTTTCTCATTGATTTCTGAAAGACTGGCTGTATGTACATCAATATCTGAAACAATTTTTCCATCTTTCATAAGAAGAATCCTGTCGCAGTACTCAAGTGCCAGTTCCGGACTGTGTATGCACATGAGAGCACATTTGTTATCAGAAATAATATTCCGGATATGTTTCATAAGCATATGGCGGTTAGAAAAATCAAGCGCACTGTCAGGCTCATCAAGAAGCAGAAGCGCCGAATCTTCTATAAGTGTGCGTGCAAGTATGCATAACTGCTTCTGGCCTTCGCTTAATGTGAGAAAGTCTGTATCATATAATCCGGCAAGTCCAACAGAATCAATCGCCTTATCAGCACGATATTTCATGTCGGAGTTGTACGATTCAAGCATGTGAAGCTGTGGATTAAAGCCAAGCAGACAGACATCTCTTACAGTCATACTTACACTTATTCCAGTTCTTTGTGGAATATAGCTTATCATGCCGGCTCTTTTCCTGACAGACAAACTTTCAAGCTGAAGTTCACCAAGCATGCATTTTCCGCTGTGTTTAACAAAATTCATAACAGCTCTTATAAGTGAGGTTTTCCCGCAGCCGTTATTGCCGATAATTGCTGTAAGCTGTCCTGGTTTAATGTTAAAGCTTACATTCTGGACAGCACATTTGCTTCCATAATATACTGATACGTCTGAAACATAAAAATTTGGATTGAATAAATCGGACATTATGCAACCTCCTTTTTGTTGGCTTTGATAAGCAGGATTATAAGCAGCGGTGCACCAAGGAGCGATGTAAATATGCTTACAGGAAGTTCCGATGAGGATACACTTCTTGCAAATATATCAGCGAGTGTCATGATGATGGCACCAGCCAGTCCGCTTGATATGTATGTAAATCTGTCATTGCGTCTTGTAAGTAATCTGGCAATGTGAGGTGCAATAAGTCCAATAAAGCTGATAAGTCCTGTTACACATATAATTGATGATACGATTAATGTTGCAATCATTAATATGATAAAACGCAGAACTGTGACATTGACACCGAGAGCGGCAGCTTCATCCTCATTTATCGAGAGAATGAGAATCTGTCTGTATAATAAAGTCATGATTATAAAGCCTGCACATGTTATAAAGAAAGGAATAGCAAGGCTGTCCTTTGAAATACCATTGAGGCTTCCCATGATCCAGTATTCAATAGAAGCGAGCTGTTTTTCAGGGTCTGCAGCAAGTTTGAGAAACATAAGAATTGTCTGTGCTACAGAATGAATGGCAATACCAGCAAGTACAATTGTGTAACTGTTTCTGCCAGGAACGAGATAAGCCACAAGTAATGTGATTATAAGGGCAATTATTCCTCCGGCAAATGCGGATATTGATACAACAGGGGTTAAAGACGAAACCGCAACTATAGCAAAAGCTGCGCCGGCACTAGCACCGGAAGAAACACCGACAACATCAGGTGATGCCAGCGGATTTTTAAATATCATCTGATATACATAACCAGATATTGAAAGACCAAAGCCTCCAATAATACCCATAATGGCGCGTGGAAGTCTTAGTCTTTTAAAGACCATAATTGACATAGTGTCCCCTGACAGCAGTCCTTTTAATGTGAGTGGATACTGTCCGGTAAGAACTGACCATGTAAACACTGCTATAAGAAGCAGTGCCCACATGACAGATAATAGTATAATTTTGTTCCTGTAATTATTAATATTCTTGAACATAAATCATCCTTAATTATTTTGCAGGTGTAAATCCATAAAAGCTTTCATAGAATTTAGTTACACAAGTTTCATAGAAATCCTTAGTTACCTTTTCTGGGTGAAGAACAGAAGCAATGTATATACTTCCAAGGAAGCTTCCAGGAACTGGAGAATCCCATGCTTCGATATCGTTAGGAAGCTTTACTACATTTTTGTTCTTAACAGCATTGCAGCCAGCAAGATTAGCATCGTTTAAGATATCATCGACTGTATAAGTTGCATCAGCAGCGATAACGATGTAATCAGGGTTCCATGCAAGAATCTGCTCGTATGAAACATTTGCCCAGTAAGTATCTGTAAGTTCAGAAGCAACATTTTTTCCACCTGCATTAGTAAGCAGAGTATCCTGATACATCTTGCTTCCGGCAGTTGAAAGAACCGAGCTGTTACCTGCAAGGTATACAGATGGGGTGTTCTCGTCAGAAACATTTGTCTTGTTATCAGCTAAAAATGTCTTGATTGAATTATTAAGTGCTTCCGCACGTCCGGCATTGTTAGTAATCTTTCCAACAAGAGTTATACACTCCTCTAAAAGTGACTGATCCTCTGGATTCACAACAACAGCCTTGATTCCAAGATCTTCAAGAGTATCAGCAGTTTTCTTTAATTTCATTGGAAGAAATACAACATCAGGTGCAGCAGCTACACATGCTTCTGTGTTGAATTCCTTGGCTGTTCCCATGTTAGGAAGACTTACGATTGCAGGAGCCGCAAGCTTGTAAATATTTCTTGTGTTAGCCTTAGCTTCAATACCAACGAGCTTATCCTGCAATCCGAGAGCGAGGAGAAGGCTTGTAGAAATGTAGTAAGATGATGCAATCTTTTCTGGAGCCTTTTCAAATGTTACGGTTCTTCCAGCCTGGTCAGTAACAGTAAGAGGATAGCTTACGCCAATCTCATTAAACTGTGACATTACGTCAAATGCAGAAGTAGTAGATTCTTCTGTGCCCTTATCAGCAGTTGTAGAATTGCCACATGCTGCTAATGAGAAAAGCATGAGCATTGCTAAAAAGAGGGCGGAAAATCTTTTAAAATTCTTCATGTTAAAATCCTTTCTGAGAATTGGTTTGTGGAGATGTGTTAGAACGGACGCCACGAAAATTGTTGAGTTCAACACAGGACACGCTTTCGCTGCTATACGAATCGTAAGATTCGTATTTCGCTCGCAGCGGTACTAGGTTTGCGGGAATTTGTTGTCACTTCGTGCCAACTATTCCCGCTTACCAAATACCGGCGGCTCCAAAGCATCCTGCGTTGGACTTAACAATTTCGTGGCTATCACTCTAAACAACCAGTAAAACAATTCTCATAAATTATAATAGCGAATGAATTTTATCAGATTGACAAGGGTTTTACAAGCCGTTATATTTATATAAGGAAAGAGAATGAGATTATTTATCAATTTAATAGTGAAGGTCGACAGACAGGTTGTGGTGGGCACAGGCCCGATGCCTGCAGGCGAGGGCTCGATTTGCAGCGTGCTGTGTGGGAGTTATGCCGCCATATGCTTAAAGGTGTGTGCAGAAAATCGCGTTCAAGCGTAGCGCGTTTGATTTTCTGCACACTAATAGGCTTTGCAGATGGCGGCATCTACTCCCACTAAGCTAAGCTGCCATGAGAGCCATCACTTGCAGGTAACGGGTCTGCGTCCGTCACAACCATCCGTCTGCCTCTCACTAATAAATAGATTGGAGTTTTTATGCTTACTATACAGAATTATAAGAAAGTAGAAAGTCTTGAAGAAGCCTACGAGCTTAATCAGAAGAAAGCTAACCGTATTGTCGGTGGCATGATGTGGATGCGTATGGGCGACAACAGAATGAATACGGCTATTGATATGTCAGGGCTTGGACTTGATAAGATTGAAGAATCAGATGAAGAATTTAAGATTGGCTGTATGACTACTTTAAGACAGTTAGAAGTTCATGAGAGTTTTAATGAATATACAGAGGGCTGTGCTAAGGAGGCTTTAAGGCATATTGTAGGTGTGCAGTTTAGAAATCTTGCAACAGTTGGTGGAAGTATATATGGAAGATATGGATTTTCTGATGTGCTTACGCTTTTAATCGGACTGGATTCTTATGTAGAATTATACAAGGGAGGCATTGTTCCATTAACTGAGTATGCTGACCGTGATTATGACAGGGACATTGTTGTTAATATTATTGTTAAGAAAAGACCGGTGAATATGTTTTATGAAGCTGTGAGAATAACAGAAACAGATCTGCCGGTGCTTACATGTGCAGGAGTAAAGTTTAAAGATACTGGAGTCTGCAATATCTGCATAGGTGCAAGACCGGGAAGAGCGATTGTTGTTAAAGATGCAGAAGGAATACTTGCAGGCGGAATTAATGGGAAGTCTATAGAAGAATTCAGTACATTTGTTAAGACAAATGTGCCTACAGCGGGCAATATGAGAGGAAGTGCTGAGTATAGAAGCCATCTTGCAGGCGTTCTTGCAGGCAGGGCACTTCAGAATATTAACAGAGATTAATTGGTGATTACGGATTGGAGAATATATGTTAGTTGATATTAAGTTGAATGGAAAATCTGTCAAAGCAGATATTATGGCAGACATGACACTCTATGAATTCGTGAGAGAGCATGGCTGTTACAGCGTAAAATGTGGCTGCGAAACATCTAACTGTGGCTTATGTACAGTATTTCTTAATGATAAGCCTGTTCTTTCATGTTCAGTTCTTGCAGCAAGAGCAGACAAATGCAGTGTTACAACACTCGAAGGATTACAGGAGGAGGCGTCTGAATTTGTCACATTTATAGCAGACCAGGGAGCAGAGCAGTGCGGATTCTGTAATCCGGGATTTGTTATGAATGCATTGGCACTTTTCAGAGAAAATCCATATCCTGATGAGGAGGAGATAAAGGAGTTCCTTTCAGGAAACCTGTGCAGATGTTCAGGTTATGAGGGACAGTTAAGAGGAATTATGAATTTCCTTGAAGCAAAGAAAGCAAAGGAGGCTGAATAGATGAAGTCGGTTAATAAAGCTATCAGAAAGAAAGATGCGATGGAACTGCTTCTTGGAAAGCCGGTGTATACAGATGATATTGCACCTAAGGACTGCCTTGTTGTAAAGCTTCTGCGCTCACCATATGCCAACGCATTTGTAAAGAATATTAATACAGATATTGCAATGAAAGTGCCGGGAATTGAGGCAATATTTACATATAAAGATGTTGACCAGAATATGAAAAGATTCACATGTGCAGGTCAGACATATCCTGAGCCAAGTCCTTATGACAGGCTTATTCTTGATAAACATGTAAGATTCATAGGTGATCCTGTAGCCATTGTTGCAGGTGCTGATGAACGCTGTGTTGATAAAGCAATGAAGCTTATTAAGACAGAATATGAGGTGCTTGAACCATTGCTCGATTTTACTAAGGCAAAGGATAATGAGATTCTTGTACACCCTGAGGATAACTGGGAGGCATTATGTCCAGTTGGAGCTGATAATAAAAGAAATCTTTGTGCACATGATGAGAGCAGCAACGGAGATATCAATAAGGTACTAGATGAGTGTGATATTGTGATTGACAGGACATATCATACTAAGGCATGCCAGCAGAGCATGATGGAAACTTTCAGAACTTTCTGTACAATAGATACTTATGGAAGACTTCATGTCGTAAGTTCTACACAGATAGTATTCCATTGCAGGAGAATTATCTCACATGCACTTGGAATATCGCCATCTAAGATAAGAGTTACCAAGCCAAGAATCGGAGGCGGATTTGGAGCAAAGCAGACATCTGTGTCAGAGATATATCCTGCATTTGTTACATGGAAGACCAAGAAACCGTCTAAGATTATATTTTCAAGAGAGGAATCACTATCTGCTTCATCACCAAGACATGAGATGCAGATGCATGTAAGACTTGGTGCAACTAAGGATGGTATTATAAAGGGAATTGATTTATACACATTATCTAATACAGGCGCATATGGCGAGCATGGTCCTACAACAGTAGGTCTTTCTGGACATAAGTCAATTCCGCTATATGGAAAGGCTGAGGCATTCCGTTTTGTAAGTGATGTTGTATATACTAATATAATGTCGGCGGGCGCTTACAGAGGTTATGGTGCGACACAGGGTCTTTTTGCAGTTGAGTCGGCGGTAAATGAACTGGCAGACAGACTTCATATGGATCCGTTTGAAATCAGATTTAAGAATATAGTAAAAGAGGGCGATGTAATGCCTGCTTACTATGGACAGGTTAATACAAGCTGTGCACTTGACAGATGTCTTGCAAAGGTCAAAGAGATGATTAAATGGGATGAGAAATATCCTATGAGAAAGATTTCTGATACCAAGGCACGTTTTGTCGGAATGGGTATGGCAATGCAGGGCTCAGGTATATCAGGAGTTGATGTCGGAAGTGCAACACTGAAACTTAATGATGAAGGCGTATATACTATGAACATCGGAGCTGCTGATATGGGAACAGGCTGTGATACAATACTCGCACAGATTGCAGCAGAGGTTCTTGAATGCAGCACAGACGATATAAGTGTATTTGGCGCAGATACTGACATATCACCTTATGATTCAGGTTCTTACGCATCAAGTACAACATATGTAACAGGTAAGGCTGTTGAAAAATGTGCATTAGAGCTTAGAGACAGAATAGAAAAGCTTGGTGCTAAGATGTTAGGCTGCGAGAAATGTGATGTCACATTTGACGGAAAGAAAGTAATATGCGAATCAGGTGAGAATAAGGATAAATGCGTAACTCTTGCCGATATATCAACAGCATCTATGTGTGGTAATGATATAGCGCTTTCAGTTACTAATACACATACATCACCTATTTCACCACCACCATTCATGGTTGGAGCAGCGGAGGTTGAGGTCGACCTTCTCACAGGAGAGAGCCGTGTTGTTGAGTATGACGCATGTGTTGACTGCGGAACTCCTGTTAATCCTAACCTTGCAAGAGTACAGGCAGAGGGAGGTATCTTACAGGGAATCGGAATGACAATGTCAGAGAATATCACATATTCAGATAAAGGTAAGCTGTATGAGAACTCATTTTTACAGTACAAGATTCCATCAAGAATGGATATCGGACATATTAATGTTGAGTTTGAGAGTAGTTACGAGAATGCAGGTCCTTTTGGCGCAAAATCAATCGGAGAGGTTGTAATTAATACACCGCTTCCTGCAATTACAGATGCATTAAGCCATGCGGCAGGAAAGCGATTCTACGAGCTTCCTATAACTCCTGACCAGATTGCAATGGCAAGTGTAAAAGATAATTAAAACTGATTGACCATAGAGCCTTGTAATGTTAGAATATTTTCTTATAATATGACAGATAATTTACTTACGAAAGGAATCATTACTATGAATTTTCTTGAAGAAAGAATTATGAAGGACGGAGTTGTCAAAGAAGGCAACATTCTTAAAGTAGACAGTTTTCTTAATCATCAGATGGATGTTAAGCTTTTTAAACAGATGGGTGAAGAGTTTAAGAGAAGATTTGCTGGAAAGAATATTAATAAGATTATAACAATTGAGGCTTCAGGAATAGGTATTGCATGTATAGTTGCAGAATGTTTTGATGTACCGGTTGTATTTGCGAAGAAGTCACAGAGCGTCAATATTGACGGTGATGTGTACTCTGCCGAAGTTGAATCATTTACACATAAGTGCAAGAATCAGGTGCTTATATCTAAGAAGTTTGTAGGTCCGGAGGATCATGTACTTATTATTGATGATTTCCTTGCTAATGGTTGTGCGCTTCAGGGACTTATCTCTATTGTCAATCAGGCAGGCGGAACTGTTGAAGGTATTGGTATTGCAGTTGAGAAGGGCTTCCAGCAGGGCGGACAGATTATCCGTAATCTTGGATACCAGCTTGAGTCTCTAGCTATTGTTGATGGAATGAATGCTGCAGATGGCAGTATCAATTTCAGAGAGGAGTAATCATGAATGAATATCAGTTTTTTTCACCAGTAGATGTCGTATTTGGATGCGGAAGTCTTTCTAAGCTTCATACTCTTAAGATGCCAGGAAAGAAAGCACTTCTTGTTATAAGTAATGGAAAGTCTGCAAGGATGAATGGTTCGCTTGACAGAACAATAGATGAACTTAAACAGGCTGATGTTTCATATGTGCTTTATAACGGAATAGGAGCTAATCCGCTGAAGTCAGCAGTTGAAGAGGGCGCAAGAATTGGTCGTGAAAATGGAGTTGACTTTGTTGTTGCTTTAGGCGGCGGTTCAGTTATGGATGCGGCTAAGAATATGGCAATGTTCATACCTCAGCCATCAGATAATCTGTGGGATTATGCTAACAGTCCATCAGGTGGTAAGATGACACCTCCTAATGAGATGCTTCCATGGATTGCTATTACTACATCAGCAGGAACAGGCTCAGAGGTTGATACTATCGGAGTAATTTCTAATCCTGATACTAATGAAAAGATAGGTATTGGTGGAATGGCAGGAATGTTTGCAAAGTATGCAATTGTTGACCCTGAGCTTATGAAAACAGTTCCATCGAAATTCACTGCATATCAGGGATTTGATGCACTTTTCCATTCATTGGAAGGGTATATAAGCAACAAACATAATATTATGGGAGATATGATTCAGCGTGCCGCGATTGAAAATATCGGACATTATCTTGCGAGAGCAGTTAAAGATGGTAACGATATTGAGGCAAGAGAACATGTTGCATACGCTAATACAATGTCAGGCTATTCAATGGTTGTAACATCATGTATATCTGAACATTCTATGGAGCATGCAATGAGTGCATATCACCCTGAGCTTCCTCATGGAGCAGGACTTATTATGCTGTCTAAGGAGTACTTCACATTCTGGATTAATAAACATGTATGTGATGAGCGTTTCATTGATATGGCACATTTTCTTGGAATGGAAAATGCGTCTAAACCAGAAGACTTCATAACAGCACTTCTTGAATTACAGAAGGCATGTGGAGTTGATGACCTTAAGATGTCCGATTACGGAATAAAGAAGGAAGAAGCAATGACACTGGCAAAGAACGCAAGAGCAACAATGATGAGACTGTTCGTAAGAGACCCACAGGAGACTACTGATGAAGAGATTGCGGGTATATATGAGAGAGCATACAAATAATCTATTATAGTTATTTCTTCATAAACGAAACAAAATCAAATTTTTTATCAAGCCATCTGCCAACAAGGCCGATGGCTTTTCCCATGGTAAATGCTGCCACAATTGTACCAATTCCAAGGCCTTTTATGTGACCAAGTAATAATCCTGTAAGACATGCTGTTACAGCAAGGCATATAACATCGAAGGAGATCTTAATACGTGGATATGCAACGCCTGTTATATCAGCCAGTTCACGAGGGAAAAGATCCGTTGGTATAATAGGCAGTTTACATCTGTTAGACAGAGCAATTCCAAGGCTGATAAGGCAGTAGCTTATGATAAAGTACATAATTCTGAATCCAATTCCCGTTGGAAGCATTGGTATCCATAGATTATGAAGATCAATGCATTCGCCAAATATAAACCCTACAACAAATGAAAATAAATAAGAAGGAACAAATTTCTTACGGAGTATCATAAGGCTGCATACAAGCAGTCCCTGGAATATATATGTGAAAGTGCCAAGCGATATGGCGGTAAATACTTCTGAGAAAGCATAAGGAACACTTGATATAGCAGATATTCCCGTGCCAGAGTAAAGCATGAGAACAACACCGAGACTGTTGATGATAACAGCAAACATTAGAACAAGTTCACCACGAAGAGTTGTTTTTATACTGTCAGAGATACCTTCTGTATTTAATGTAAGAGTGTTATCTAATGAATTCATAATAATATCCTTTCTTCCGGCTGATTATCAGATTATTTTTTAATTCAGTCATTAAGTGTAATTTCACAATGGATTAATAACAAATGAATAATTTTAATGAAATTATAGATTTTATCTATAAAATTGATATAATTGATTCATAGAGATACTAAATGAAGTTAATCAGAGAAGTGGAGGATATTAATGAATATACATAGTCTGAGGTATTTTGTTACGCTTGCCAGAGTAAGACAATATACCAGGGCATCGGAAGAATTATGCATAACCCAGCCAAGTCTTAGTCACGCTATATCTCAATTGGAAAATGAACTGGGAGTGAAATTGTTTGAAAAAACCGGACATAAAATCAGCCTTACAAAATATGGTGAGGAATTTTTATTATACGCAGAAAAGACACTGTCAGTTCTGGATGATGGAGTGGCTTCCATAAAAAGAAGCGCTATGGGAAATGGAATAATAAGACTTGGGTTTGTAAGACCTTTAGGAATTAATTACATTCCGGATCTTGCAGCCGAATTTAAGCATATTAATGATAATAAAGATATTGATTTTACATTTCATTCAGATGTAACAGGAAGATTACTTGAGGATATGGAAAAAGGGAAATATGATCTATTATTCTGTTCACAGCCTCAATCATCATACAATTATACAGCAGTTCCAGTTAAGCGTCAGAGACTGGTGCTGATAACACCTAAGGGACATCCGTTAACAGCCAAGAAAAGGAAAAATATAGATTTAGCGGTTACAGGCCAGTATCCATATATATGTTTTGACAGGAATTCGGGTATAAGAGATGTTGTGGATGGGATGTTGGAAAAATCGGGTATAACTCCATATATAGCATATGAAACAGAAGAAGATCAGGTGATTGCAGGACTTGTTGCACATGGATTTGGAATAGCAGTTGTGCCATATATGGATATATTAGAGAGACTTGATGTGGAAGTGCTTAATATAAGTTCACCCGAATATGAAAGAAATTTTTACATGGTGAGTGATAATACTACATATATGTCTCCGGTTGTGAATATGTTCAGGGAATACGTAATTAATCATATTATTTTTTGATAGTATAAACTTTGTAGTCTCCAACTGAATAACTATAATTGTATATATCTGGTGTGTCAGGGTTACTATCAGATGTTGAAATAATAGCACTATCAGTATTTTCAATATATTCTGTATCAAAATATTTAGATGATGTTCCCCAATCCTTAAATTCTCCATATCTGTTACCATATACGATATTAACTGAGTCAGAAAAGAGCCTGAGAACTCTTGCATCAATTTCAGATTTATTAGTTGTATCGATAAAATAAGCTACAGATATATCATGTTGTATAAGAGACTCAGATAATTTCTTTAAATCATCATTGCCATAATCAATTTTATTATAATCATTATAAGACAGTACAGATACCAACAGGATGAACACAGCGCATATTAATGTAAGTATATTGGCAGCATGGGCTTTGATTCTAGCTGAGAGAGCGTCTGCCCCATAACAGAACAAAAATATACCAGAAATAAAAGGAATAAGAAAATATCTGTATTCATAAGTTCCTGAGCCATATGTTGTGTAAGTGAGTATAAGAATAATAAAGTTAATGGTTATAACCATAAAGAAATACAGGAAATCGTTATTATTAATATTATTTCTTAACTTCTTAATGCCGGTGCTAATAAAGATAATATATATTATGGCAAGGCATAGATGAAGAAGAATAAATATTCCGTCATAACTAAGGACAGTGGTGTCTTTATAGGCAACAGCGCCAAATAATTCAAAGAATCCCATTATAAATCTGAAAAAGTTATCAAAAAAGTTACTGCTTGTACACAAAATCATTTCAGATGTAAATGTATTAGGATAATAATATTTTACGGATAACATTCCAGCCATACACATAATACATGCAAGAATAGAAGGAATGAAAGATATAAACATCTGTTTTACATTATTTTTATTATAGAATTTCTCTGTGCATATATTGATTAATTGCGCAGCCAGTACAGGTATAAATCCACACATCATAAGATACAGACTGCAGGAGAAGCCTGTAAAGAATGACAACCACAGCAGAATGATAACTAAAATGCAATGTCCGGGACGGAATTTATTCTTCTGTATTCTTATTATTATAGATATTAATATGACAGGAAGCAGAGCTTTCATCATATAATAGGATGCGTTCACAAACATCATAGGGAAATATCCAAGCATGGCGGTAGAAAAAGGTGTAAGTACGAATATACATGAACACAGAGAAGTTGTACGTTTAATATTAAGCAGATCAGCAGTGCTGATAATTATATATAAGAAAAATAATGTTCCAATGCAATTGGCTATACCATACGCCATGAATATATTATGGGTTAAGCCATATAACAAAGAAGCAAGTGGCAGCAAAGAATCAAGACCAAGTGTAGACTGATATATCCAGTCAGAAATAAAGAGTGTCTTTTGTCTGTGGATTTCCATAGCCTGTGCCATTGCAGCAGAGGAATCGAAATCTGCCACTGCTGACAGCTTTGTAAGATTAAATATAATAAGAAGAATCAGCTGGGCAAATAATAATACAAAAAGCACAAGCTCTGTTAGTGATATTTTTTGTTTGGGTTTAAACATAGTAATCCTCGTTTCTTGTAATTAATAAAAATTAACAGTGATAAGTATATAATGAATCAATAATTAGTTCAATATACATGCTGTTGCATAGCTGATATATGCATGGGAAAGAGATTAATATAATTAATGAATAACCGGTTATATCTTAATTAAATGACAAATTTGTAGAAAAATTAACAGGTTTTATTGATACATTTTTGACAAATTTTAATAAGATTATTAAATAAAAATAAAGTTTGCCAAAATTCAATGTGAAAAATAACAAAAATGAACACTGGTCATAAACAATTTTTGTTAAAAATGTACGATTATTAAAGGGGAAAATAGTGTCAAACCTAGGCAGAATCTAGGCTTGACATTATTTTTTTTGTGGAATAAAATCCGTGAACATAAGAGATAAGCCACAAAAAAGGAGGTAAATCCCCTCTCCTCGCAGAGGCTCGGATTTTGCTTCGCAAAACAAGGAGGTGATAAGATGGATGCTTTGGTAGAAGGGCTTATGGAAGAACTTAATTGCGAGACAGTGTTCACTATACCTTTGTTTGGTGGAATTCCGGTATATGAATCCGTTGTTGTTACATGGATTATCATGGCTGTTGTGTTCCTGTTGTGTATTCTGCTAAGCCGAAATCTAAGTGTGGAAAACCCCAGTCGCAGACAGGTAGTTGTTGAAACAGCAATAAAGGGACTCAATGATTTCTTCACTGAGACGGTAGGTGAAAAAGGAAAGGCATACATTCCGTATCTGTCAGCAATTGCTATTTACATAGGAATTGCGAACCTGATAGGACTGCTTGGTTTCAAGCCGCCAACTAAGGATATGAATGTTACAGCAACACTGGCGTTGATGAGTATTGTGCTTATTGAGGTTGCAGGAATCAGAGCCAGAGGAACTAAAGGCTGGCTTAAGAGTTTTGCAGAGCCAATGCCTATAATACTTCCTATTAATATTCTGGAAGTATTTATCAAGCCCTTATCACTTTGCATGCGATTATTCGGTAATGTTTTAGGTTCATTTGTAATCATGGAATTATTAAAGATGGTAGTTCCAGCAGTTTTACCGGCAGTATTCAGTTGTTACTTCGATATATTCGATGGACTGATACAGGCGTATGTTTTCGTATTCTTAACTGGTCTTTTTATAAAAGAGGCTACAGAGTAAGAGTACAAGTAACAAGAATAAATGTTTTAAAAAGGAGATTATTATTATGTCAACAATTTTAGTAGCAATCGGAGCAGGTATAGCAGTATTAACAGGTATCGGTGCTGGTCTTGGTATCGGTAAGGCAACAAGCAGTGCAGTAGACGCTATCGCAAGACAGCCAGAGGCAGAGAGCAAAATTAGTAAGTCACTTCTTTTAGGTTGTGCCCTTGCAGAGGCAACAGCTATTTATGGTTTCGTTATTGCCCTTCTTATAATCCTTTTCTTAGGCTAATAACATTTATGGGAAAGATAACTAAGACAAGATAGAAAGGAAGGCGAAGCTAGTGTTAAGTATAGATCCATGGAATATATTATGGACAGTAGTCAATCTGCTCGTCTTATATCTGGTGTTTAAGAAGTTCCTGTTTAAGCCTGTTATGAAAGTAATCAACGCAAGAGAAGATATGATTAAGCAGCAGTTTGATGACGCTAAGAAGAGTCAGGAAGAAGCAGATGCATTAAAGGCTTCATATGATGAAAAGCTTGAAAGTGCCAGGACAGAAGCTGATGAAATTATTGTAAATGCTAGAAACAGAGCACAGGAAGAGCATGAGGCAGCTTTGGAAAAGACCAGAAAAGAAACAGAAGTAATGCTTGAAAAGGCAAAAGCTGATATAGCTACAGAGAAAGAGAAAGCAACAGAAGCTGCACAGGCAGATATTGCAAGACTCGCTCTCATAGCTGCAAGAAAAATCGTAAAGACAGGTGATGCTCATGACGCAGGCAGCAGTAAATAATGCAATAGTTTTACACCGGTTGTCTGTGAACAGAGAGGATGTAAGAAGGGCTGATGAGTTATACAGCAAAACTTCAGAACTTCAGAAAATCCTCACGAATCCTGAAATACCTCTTGCAAAGAAATATGACATCATTGATAAAGTATTTGCACTTGATGATACCAAGGAGCTTATGAAGAATTTCATTAAAGAAATGTGCAAGCTTGGTTATTGTGATGAGATGAGAGACATATTTGATTCATATTACAGAATTGATGATGAAGCAAACCACATTTTAAAAGCACAGCTTATAAATGCGGACAGCAGTGATGCAGAGGAAAATGCAAAGCAGGCACAGGATTTCTTAAAGAGCAGATATCCGGATTATACAATTGAACTGACAAAGACAGTAGATGCGGATCTCTTAGGCGGATATGTTGTAAGAGCGCATCACAAGGAATACGACAGAAGTTTTGAAGGTCGTTTTCGTCAGCTTGAAAGAAAATTAACTGGGAGGTGACCCCTGTGGGCGCAATTAGTGCAACAGATATTATCTCCATTATCCAGAGTGAGATTGAGAACTTCAATTGGGATGAAGCAAGCCGTGAGACTGGTAATGTAATATGGGTCGGCGACGGAATTGCTACTGTATACGGAATTGACCATGCAATGTATGGTGAAATCGTAGTATTTGATAATGGAGTAAAAGGAATGGTTCAGGATATCCGTGAGAATGAGATAGGTGTTATCTTGTTCGGCAGGGATACAGGAATCAAAGAAGGAACTAAGGTTGTAAGAACCAAGAAAAAAGCCGGAATTCCGGTAGGCAGCGCATTTGTAGGAAGAGTAATCAATGCACTTGGCGAGCCTGTTGATGGAAAAGGCGATATTAAAGAAGAAGATTACAGACCAATCGAGGAAGATGCTCCTGGTATCGTAGACCGTAAGTCTGTAAGCACACCAATGGAAACAGGAATACTTTCAATTGATTCAATGTTCCCAATTGGCCGTGGACAGCGAGAACTTATTATTGGTGATCGTCAGACTGGTAAGACATCAATTGCCACAGATACAATTATTAACCAGAAGGGTAAAGGTGTTATCTGTGTGTATGTTGCAATCGGTCAGAAAGCATCTACAGTTGCCAAGGTAGTTTCAACACTTACCAAGCATGGTGCAATGGATTATTCAATTGTTGTATCTTCAACAGCAAGTGATCCTGCATCGCTTCAGTATATAGCTCCATATGCAGGTACTGCAATGGCAGAACATTTCATGCATCAGGGAAAGGATGTTCTTATAGTATATGATGATTTGAGCAAACATGCGGTAGCGTACAGAGCGCTTTCACTTTTGCTTGAAAGATCACCTGGACGAGAGGCTTATCCTGGAGATGTATTCTATCTTCATTCAAGACTTCTTGAAAGGTCAAGCCGTTTAAGTGATGAGTTAGGTGGAGGCTCAATAACAGCACTTCCTATAATAGAGACACAGGCTGGTGATGTATCAGCATATATCCCTACAAATGTTATCTCTATCACAGATGGCCAGATATTCCTTGAAACTAACCTGTTTAATTCAGGTATGAGACCAGCCGTTAATGTAGGTCTTTCAGTTTCACGAGTTGGTGGTGCAGCCCAGACCAAGGCAATGAAAAAGGCATCAGGTAGCATAAGAATTGACCTTGCACAGTACAGAGAGATGGAAGTATTTACACAGTTCGCATCAGATCTTGATGATGCAACCAAGGCACAGTTACAGCACGGAAAAGCCCTTATGGAGCTTTTGAAGCAGCCACTCTGTCATCCGCTTTCAATGCACGAGCAGGTTATGACACTTATTATGGCTAACAATGGTGTATTTGATGAGATACCTACTAAGGAAGTTAAGAAACACCAGACAGAATTACTTGAATTCTTAGATCTCAAGCATCCTGAAATAGGAAAGCAGATTGAAGATAAGAAAGAGATTAATGATGAGCTGGTTAAGAATATTCTGGAAGCAGTTAAAGAATTTGCATAATGTAAGTGTCACAAGAAAGGTAAGCGTATAGATATGGCAAACACAAAGGAAATTCAGGATCGAATAAAAAGTATCAATGATACATTAAAGATTACTAATGCCATGTATATGATTTCTTCTTCCAAGCTTAAGAAGTCTAAGAAAATGCTTTCAGACACGGAACCATACTTTTTTACTCTGCAGTCAGAAATGAGCCGAATCTTAAGACATATACCTGATATAAGCAGTATATATTTTAAGACAAATGAGGATAAAGACGCAGCGGATAAAAAGGTGGGCTACATAGTTATTACTGCTGATAAGGGACTTGCAGGTTCATATAATCATAATGTTTTAAAGATTGCGCAGGAGCAGCTTGAAAAGAATCCTAATCATTCATTGTTCGTATTAGGAGAACTTGGACGACATTATTTTGAACAGCGCGGTATTGAGATTGAAAAGCAGTTCCACTATACAGTTCAGAATCCTACTCTCAACAGAGCAAGAAATATTTCAGAAGAAATAATAGAACTGTACAGAAAAGGTGAACTTGATGAGGTGTATATCATATACACAAGCATGATTAATGCTATTCAGGAGGAAACGCAGATTGAACAGCTTCTTCCTCTTAAGAAGGCAGATTTCAATATCCAGATACCAGTTGATTTCAAAAGAGAGGAACTTGCATTAAAACCTTCCCCAGAAGTAGTTATGGACAGAATTGTTCCTGATTATATAGTTGGTTTCGTATACGGAGCTTTGGTAGAGTCATTCTCCTGCGAACAGAATGCCCGTATGATGGCGATGGAGGCTGCATCAAAGAGTGCAAAGGATATGCTGCACGATCTTGATATACAGTATAACAGAGCCAGACAGGCTGCAATCACACAGGAAATAACTGAGGTTATCGCTGGTGCGAAGTCGCAGAAGAAGAAACGAAAGAAATAATGCGACGGATAGGAGATAATATGAGTAATAAAGGAAAGATTATACAGGTAATGGGACCTGTTGTCGATGTAAAGTTCGAAGATGAGAACCTTCCGGCAATCAGGGACGCACTTGAAGTTAATAATGGTGATAAAAAATGTGTAATGGAAGTTGCACAGCATATCGGTAATGATACAGTCCGTTGTATTATGCTTGCTTCCAGTGAAGGTCTTTGCAGAGACATGGAAGTAACAGCTACAGGCAGCGGCATTAAGACTCCTGTTGGAGAGAAAACTCTCGGACGTCTCTTTAATGTATTAGGAGAGGCAATTGATGGCAAAGAACAGCCAGATACAGAGGAAAAGTGGGAAATCCACAGAGAACCTCCAACATTTGAAGAACAGAATCCAGCAGAAGAGATTCTTGAGACAGGTATCAAGGTAATTGACCTGTTAGCACCTTATGCAAAGGGTGGTAAGATTGGTCTGTTTGGTGGTGCCGGAGTTGGTAAGACAGTTCTTATTCAGGAACTTATCAGTAACATTGCAACTGAGCATGGTGGATATTCAATATTTACAGGTGTAGGAGAAAGATCAAGAGAGGGTAACGACCTTTGGACTGAAATGAAAGAGTCGGGCGTTCTTGAAAAAACTGCCCTGGTGTTTGGTCAGATGAACGAACCACCTGGAGCACGTATGCGTGTTGCTGAGACAGGACTTACAATGGCTGAATATTTCCGTGATGAGAAGCATCAGAATGTGCTTCTATTCATTGATAACATATTCCGTTTCACACAGGCTGGTTCAGAGGTTTCAGCACTTCTTGGACGTATGCCTTCAGCCGTAGGTTATCAGCCAACACTTGCAACTGAAATGGGTGAATTACAGGAGCGAATCGCTTCTACAAAGAATGGTTCTGTAACATCAGTACAGGCAGTATATGTTCCTGCTGATGACCTTACTGACCCTGCACCTGCAACAACATTTGCACATCTTGATGCAACTACAGTTCTTTCGAGAAAGATAGTTGAACAGGGTATCTACCCGGCAGTAGATCCACTTGATTCTACATCAAGAATTCTTGAGCCGGATATTGTAGGTGAGGAGCATTATGAGGTAGCAAGAAAGGTTCAGGAAATACTTCAGAAGTACAAGGAATTACAGGATATCATTGCTATTCTTGGTATGGAAGAACTTGCGGATGAAGATAAGGTTACAGTATTCAGAGCAAGAAAGATTCAGAAATTCTTATCACAGCCATTCCATGTTGCTGAGAACTTCACAGGTATTCCTGGTGTATATGTACCATTAAAGGAGACTATAAGAGGTTTCAAGGCAATTATTGATGGTGAGATGGATGAATATCCTGAGAACGCATTTTTCAATGTAGGAACTATAGATGATGTTATTAAAAAGGCTGAGAAGATGCAGTAACATCCTGCCAGAAAGGAAAAACTAATGGCTACAAGTTCATTTTATTTAAAAGTAATATCAGCTAACCGGGTGTTTTTCGCTGGCAAATGCCGTTCTCTGATTGTGCCTGAGTTCGATGGACAGAAGGAAATTCTTGCCCATCATGAAGATATGGTTATTGCAATTGATGAAGGTCAGATGAAGTTCCAGCCAGAGGGCAGCGACGAGTGGGTTCACGCTGTTGTTGGAATGGGATTTGTTGAAATCGTCAATAATCGTGTAACTCTTCTTGTTGAGACAGCAGAAAAGCCTGAGGAAATCGATGTAAGAAGAGCAGAGGAAGCTAAGCAGAGGGCTGAGGAGAGACTTCGCCAGAAGCAGAGTATCCATGAGTATTATCATTCAAGAGCAGCACTTGCAAGAGCTATGGCAAGACTTAAGGCAACATCTGGAAAGTAAAATAATATAAATGTATATATAATATATACTGATAAGCACCTGTCAGAACGCCTGTAGGGTTGTGTTCTGGCAGGTGCTTTTTGCCATGCAGTGATGTTTGTTAAACAACCTAAAAGATTGTACTGCATAAGAAACTTGTAAATGAATATTCAGCTTGCTATAATATGCAAGATGTATTTTGTATACACAAATAAAATGATTGGAATTAACAAAATACACAATCAGGGAGGAACTAAAGATGTTATCTATGAAAGAAGCTATAGAAAATTATGTAGAAGGATGTGTGGGAAAGGTTGACTGTCCAGCATACAAGCTTTTTATGAAAGCCATACTTGCAGGAATGATGATTGCATTTGGAGCAGCCGGAAGCAGTGTAGCTGCACATGATATTGCCAATGTAGGACTTGCTCGTCTGGTTGCAGGAGTTGTATTCCCAATGGGACTTATGATGGTTGTTATGACAGGCGCAGAACTTTTTACAGGAGACTGTCTTGCGATTATGGCAACTGTACAGAAGAAACATACAGCGCTTAAACTTATACGAATGCTTGTTGTAGTATATTTAGGAAACCTTCTTGGCTCGTTATTGCTTACATGTATTGACTATGTAAGTGGACAGTATAATTATTCGTCAGGAATACTTGGTGCATATACAATTAAAGTTGCACTTGGAAAATGTAATCTTGATTTTACAACAGCGCTTGCATCAGGAGTATTATGTAACATACTTGTGTGTGCAGCAGTTATGCTTGCGGCACGTGCAAAGGATGTAACCGGAAAACTGTTATGCTGTTTTTTTATAATACTTCTTTTTGTTGTAAGCGGTTATGAGCACTGTGTTGCTAATATGTATTATGTACCTGCAGGAATGATAGCAAAACTTAATCCATTATATGTGAAAGATGCAATGGAGCAATATGGTTATACGGCACAGCAGCTTAGTACATTGAATATACCGAATTTTATATTTAATAATCTTATTCCTGTTACAATAGGTAATATTGTTGGAGGAATGGCATTCTTCGGAATACCGTTGATGTATATTAATGGTGTTGGAGGAAAGAAAGCAAACAGATAAATTAAAAACGCCAGTCATGAATTAATCAGAGAATTCATGACTGGCGTTTTATATATAAGAAATCAATTACTCAATTTCTTTTTTCTTAATTCTGTCAAGATAATCTTTAGTTTCCTTAGCAACCACGCCGCTTAAAGCAACGAGTGCAATAAGGTTAGGAATAGCCATCAGACCATTAAATATATCTGCAATTGTCCATACCGCAGATACTGTCATATAAGGACCAATGAATACGCAGAGGATATATACCCATCTGTATGCCTTGATACATTTCTTCTTACCATTAGTAAGGTATTCAAGGCAGCGCTCAGAATAATAATCCCAGCCAAGAATAGTTGTAAATGCAAAGAATACGAGACATAACATAAGAATAAATGAAGCAACTCCATCAGGGAAAGGAAGTCCTGACTGGAATGCTTTAGTTGTTACTGCAACACCTTCAAGTCCCATATCGTAAGCTCCTGTAAGAACAATTGCAATACCTGTAATTGAACAGATGATAATAGTATCAATAAAAGTACCTGTCATAGATACAAGCCCCTGACGTACAGGTTCATTGGTACGGGCAGCAGCAGCGGCAATAGGTGCACTACCAAGACCGGCCTCATTAGAGAAGATACCTCTTGCAATACCCTTCTGCATAGCTACAACCATGGCACCAAGGGCACCACCAGCAGCGGCCTTAAGACCAAATGCACTCTGCACAATTGTAAGGATGGCAGCAGGAACATCTGTAATATTAAATAAAATAATAAGAATACCTGCTAAAAAATATGTTGCAGCCATAAATGGAACAATAACCTGAGCAACTTTAGAAATTCTCTGGATTCCACCAATAAGAACAAGAGCAACACAGAATGTAAGGATAAGACAGCTTATAACTACAGTCCATGAATATGTTCTTCCAAATAATGAAACAGTCCATGCGTTGTTAGGATCAAAGAAATTATTAACAGCAGAAGAGATTCCGTTTACCTGTGTAAATGTACCAATTCCTAAAAGACCAACGCCTATACCAAAGAAAGCAAATATTTTTGCAAGCCATTTCCACTTAGGCCCCATACCATGTTCAATGTAGTTAAAAGGTCCACCAACAACATGACCATCTTCGTCAACCTGTCTGAACTTAACTGCTAAAAGACACTCAGCGTATTTGGTAGCAGTACCAACTAAGGCAGCAAGCCACATCCAGAATAATGCACCAGGACCGCCTGAGACAATGGCAGTAGCAACACCTACGATATTACCTGTACCGATTGTTGCTGAAAGTGCTGTACATAATGCTGCGAAACTACTCACTTCACCATGCTTTCCATCAGTTTCGTCTTTGAAAATGTACTTAAAAGCACGTCCAAGATTAGTAAACTGAACACCCTTAAGTCTGATAGTAAGAAACAGACCAACTGCAAGGATAAGGACAATGAGTGGGATTCCCCAGACATATGCGTCAATAGTATCGAGAATAGTATTGATTTTACTAAACATATTATGTATTCTCCCTTTTTATAAAAAATTAAGACAAATTCTACCATAAAATCGCATACATTTCAATTAATTATAAGTATTTCCTAATATAATAAACATTTTTGTGAAATGTTGCTTATTGACAAAAACTTAGCAATTATATATTATGATTGAAAAATAAAGGCGTTTTGCAGACATAGCAAGACGCTTTTTTTCCTATTAAGGGAATGTCCGGATGATGTGACCGGGAGAGACTACGAAGGTGGCGCCGAAGGTGATTGCAGAAACTCTCAGGCAAAAGGACCGGTTATGGACGGAACTCTGGAGAGCTGTGTAGATACAGCACCGAAGAAGCAATTTCTAAGCAGAGGGATGAGGAATATAGAGGCTGATTTGCTTGGGGAGAATCTTTCAGGTTTTTAACAGAGGCATATGTGCCTGAAAGGAGAAGAACAGAATGAAGACAGATATTGAAATTGCACAGGAAGCGGTAATGGAGCCAATTAAGAATGTTGCAGCCAGATGTGGCATAAGTGAAGATGATCTTGAGTTATACGGAAAGTATAAGGCTAAGATATCAGACGAGTACATCAACAGCATTAAGAATAATGAAGATGGCAAGTTAATTCTTGTTACAGCTATTAACCCAACTCCGGCAGGAGAGGGAAAGACAACAATTACTGTAGGACTTGGAGAAGCATTTGGCAAGCTTGGTAAGAATGCAGTTATAGCACTTCGTGAGCCATCCCTTGGACCATGTTTCGGAATTAAAGGCGGAGCAGCTGGTGGTGGATATGCTCAGGTAGTTCCTATGGAAGAACTGAATCTGCATTTTACAGGCGATTTCCATGCAATTACATCAGCTAACAACTTATGTGCAGCACTTCTTGATAATCATATACAGCAGGGTAACGAACTTGGAATTGATCCAAGATGTGTTACATGGAAAAGATGTATGGATATGAATGACCGTGTCCTTAGAAATATTGTTGTAGGTCTTGGTTCTAAGGTTGATGGAACAGTAAGAGAGGATCATTTTGTTATCACAGTTGCATCAGAGATTATGGCAGTATTATGTCTTGCAACAGATATGAAGGATTTAAAGGAAAGACTTGGTAAGATGGTAGTTGCGTATAATTATCAGGGACAGCCTGTTACAGCAGCAGATATCAAGGCAGTAGGTTCAATGGCAGCTTTATTAAAGGATGCATTAAAGCCTAACATTATCCAGACACTTGAGCATACTCCGGCATTAGTGCATGGTGGACCATTTGCCAATATTGCACATGGATGTAACTCAGTAAGAGCAACTAAGACAGCACTTAAGATGGCAGATTATGTTATCACAGAGGCTGGATTCGGCGCAGATTTAGGTGCAGAGAAATTCTTTGATATCAAGTGCCGCAAGTCAGGCTTAAAGCCAGATGCAGTTGTACTGGTAGCAACAGTAAGAGCACTTAAGTACAATGGTGGAGTACCTAAGACAGAATTATCAGCAGAGAATCTTGATGCATTAAAGAAAGGTATTGTAAACCTTGAAAAGCATATTGAGAATCTTCAGAAATACGGAGTACCTGTGGTTGTTACACTTAACGCATTTGTATCAGATACACAGGCAGAATTAGATTATATACAGAAGTTCTGTGAAGATAAAGGCTGTGAATTTGCCCTTGCCAAAGTATGGGAAATGGGTGGAGAAGGTGGAATTGAACTTGCGGAGAAAGTTCTTAAGACACTTGAAACAAAGAAGAGTAATTTCCACTGCCTGTATGATACAGATCAGCCAGTTAAAGCCAAGATTGAGACAATTGCCAAAGAAATATATGGTGCAGGAAGTGTTAATTATTCACCAGCAGCTAACAAGCAGATTGCGCAGCTTGAGCAGTTAGGATTTGGTAATCTTCCAGTCTGCATGGCTAAGACACAGTATTCACTTTCAGACGATCCTACATTACTTGGACGTCCGGAAGGATTTGAGATGAATGTAAGAGAAGCATATGTATCAGCAGGTGCAGGCTTCATAGTAGTACTTACAGGTTCAGTAATGACAATGCCAGGACTTTCAAAGTCACCAGCAGCATATAATATAGATGTTAATGATGATGGAGTAATAACCGGGTTATTCTAGAAAAGTGACTCCCGGGAGTGGGAGATAGGTGGTTTGTGTAGGAGTGTGGTATCTCTCCGGTAAACTGTACTGCATAATAACAAGCATTGAGCGATTAGGTAATGACACCATCTGTGGCGTGTGTACGCTGGTGTTATCTTTTGGCTCAATGCTTTTTTATTATGCGTATAGTTTACAGTCGGAATACCGCTATGTTGTAGCAGTGTAACTGGAATATGTAGACCATGTATTACAGTTACAAGGACACTTTACGAAGCCTTTTTATATTAGTTCCGATTAGTACTTTTTTGCATGTCAGTTGCAAAAGGAGAATCACAGGAATTGGAATTGTGAGAGGGAAAGCGTACTAAAGCAGGAGAAGAAAGCAGATTAGTATGTAATTATGCGAGATGAGGTCAAGAGGATAAGA
>CAKRIN010000029.1 GCA_934343805.1 uncultured Lachnospira sp. | reverse complement strand
TTTTATTTTATACCTCGAATAATAATTCGCTGTAGCTTGGGAATGGCCAGAATTCCTTATCTACTATCATCTCAGCTTTATCTACTGGAGCTCTTAATTCGTCCATTGCAACCTTTACTGTATCTCTGAAGTACTCAGCCTGAGCCTTGCCTTCAAATGTAGCTGCTTTGGCAACTGTTTCTGCAAGCTTAGCTGAAGCTGCCTTCATCTCCTTTAAGTAACCAGATACTTCTGTAAGGATGTCTGCCTGAACTGAAGAGTCTGCGCCAGCTTCCTTAACTGAAAGTACTGAGTTAGCAAGCTCTGTTGTGTATGAGATAACAGCAGGAATGATTTCCTTGCCAGCCATATCTATCATTGTCTTGGCTTCGATATTGATTGCCTTAGAGTAAGCCTCGTACTTAATCTCAGCTCTTGACTTTAATTCAGCTTCTGTGAATACACCGAATCCTTCAAACATCTTAACTGTTTCTGGCTTAACAAGTGAACCAACAGCCTCAACCATAGATTTGATATTTGGAAGTCCTCTTCTTTCAGCCTCTGCTACCCATTCATCTGAGTAACCATTACCATTGAATACAACTCTGTGATGGTCTGTGAAAAGCTTCTTAATCATATCATGGACAGCCATCTGCATATCCTCAGAGCCCTCTAATTCATCAGCGATTTCCTTAAAGCTTTCAGCAACGATTGTATTAAGAACAACATTTGCAGGAGCAATAGAATCTGATGAACCAACCATACGGAATTCAAACTTGTTACCTGTGAATGCGAATGGAGATGTTCTGTTTCTGTCTGTAGCGTCCTTGTTAAGGTCTGGAAGAGTAGAAGCACCAGTCTTTAACTTACCCTTCTGGATAGAGCTTGTAGCATCACCCTTATCGATTAACTGCATAACTACGTCTTCAAGCTGCTCGCCAAGGAACATAGAGATGATAGCTGGAGGGGCTTCGTTAGCACCAAGTCTGTGATCATTACCAACATCAGAAGCAGACTCACGAAGAAGGTCAGCATGGTTATCAATAGCCTTCATAATTGCACCAAGTACAAGAAGGAACTGGAAGTTCTCATGTGGTGTCTTACCAGGATCAAGCATGTTAATTCCATCATCAGTTGTGATAGACCAGTTGTTATGTTTACCAGAACCATTAACACCTGCAAATGGTTTCTCATGGAGAAGGCATACAAGACCATGTCTGTAAGCAACCTTCTTCATAACTTCCATCATAAGCTGGTTGTTATCTGTGGCAATATTGCACTGTGCATAGATAGGAGCTAACTCATGCTGAGCAGGAGCAACTTCGTTGTGCTGTGTCTTTGCTGATACACCAAGCTTCCATAATTCCTCATTAACATCCTTCATGAAAGCGGCAATTCTTTCACGGATAGAACCAAAGTAGTGATCATCAAGTTCCTGACCCTTAGGAGGCATAGCTCCGAATAAAGTACGGCCAGAGAAGATAAGATCTTTTCTCTGTAAATATTTTTCTCTGTCTACAATGAAGTATTCCTGCTCAGCGCCAACTGAAGGAGTAACTTTCTTAGAAGTTGTATTGCCCATAAGTCTTAAAATACGAAGAGCCTGTACATTGATTGCATCCATTGAACGAAGAAGAGGTGTCTTCTGGTCAAGAGCTTCGCCTGTGTAAGAGCAGAACGCTGTAGGGATACAAAGAGTAGCACCCTGAGCACCTTCACGTACAAATGCTGGAGATGTGCAATCCCAAGCTGTATATCCTCTGGCCTCGAATGTTGCACGAAGACCGCCTGAAGGGAATGATGAAGCATCAGGTTCACCTTTAATTAATTCCTTGCCTGAGAATTCCATAAGCACCTTTCCATCTGCCTTAGGTGCTGAGATAAATGAATCATGCTTCTCAGCTGTTGTTCCTGTTAAAGGCTGGAACCAATGTGTGTAATGAGTAGCACCTTTCTCGATAGCCCAGTCTTTCATAGCATTAGCAATAACATCAGCATCTGCTAAAGATAACTCCTGTACACCTTCCATTGTTAATTTAAGGTTTTTGTAAACGTTCTTTGGTAAACGCTCTTTCATTACTGTGTCGTTAAACACATTCTCGCCGAAGATGTCAGCTACATTGAATCTTTCACTCATAACTTTCTCATCCTTCCTTTTCTTATCTTTTTATTAGTAAAACTAAAAAATGGCGTCCAAGTATATACTTATACAAATATATAAATGGAACGCCTTTGTTCTACCTTATTTAATTAGCGACAGCTTACTGTCTTTAAATAAAATAACTCAAATCATATAATAATGCAAGCTTTTTTGAAAAAAATTTTAAAAAATAAAGTTATATATGATTATGTTGTGATTGGTATGTTATTCTGAGGCCGATGATGCATCAGATGTTCCGTCGTTTATTTTGGATTCACCTACGTATGTTCCAGAGACTATAAAGCGTTGCTTTCCGTCATATGTACAAGTTGAAAATGTTACAACCTGCGTTGTGTCATCAACATTAACACCTGTATCATACATTGATAGTGCTTTCATTTTGTTAGCATAAGACCTTAAACCATCAAGACTAACGAAATTGAAAGTGTAAGTATCGCTTATAGGATCGCTTATATATGCAGTGAATATGCGATATTCACGGATAACATCTTCTGTGTAGATATAGAAAACATCATTGCCTGAAGTATTATAAAAACCAGAGGACTTGTATTTGGACAAACCTCCAAACATAGCACCGGAATTCATATTATGACCATAAATGATAACATGGTTGGCATTAAGCTTGTCAGTTATTCTGTAATCGACAAACAGACAACCATTCTTATTGTATGTTCTGTTAAATGTATGAGTAAGATAGAAGTCATTATCTGTAGTCTGGGCAATAGGAAGCCTTGTGTCAGTAGAAGGAATATACAAAAATCCAAGACCATCCGGGTTAATATCAAGTAATGCCTGATGGTTGTATGTAAATGGAACGGTTACATCCTGATTATCGTCTCCTATAGTGATATTAACAGGGGTGTCATCAAGTACATCATTCTCAATACCATTGTATATATCGTTACCCTTCTTGTATTCAAGCAGAATAGATATAAGATTATATGCTGCAAATATGAATACACATGCAGAAATAACAAGAATTATACGACTTATAATACGTGAACGCTTTTTCTTTTTCTGCTGGGCTTCAAAAGCTGCATCTGCTTCATCTTGTTCCAGTTCAGAAGACGATACGATAAAATCATCTTCATCTTCTGTCTTGATATTACTCATAAAACTCTCCAATCAATAAATCATGCTTTTCCTGCTGAACCGAAAAGATTAATCTTTTCACGTACAGTCTCTTTGATGGCTTCGCATCCAGGTGCGAGAAGCTTTCTTGGATCAAATCCCTTACCTTCAAGATCCTTGCCGGCTTCAACATATTCTCTTGTTGCAGCAGCAAAAGAAAGCTGGCACTCAGTATTTACATTAATCTTGGATACACCAAGAGAGATAGCTTTCTTAATCATATCAGCAGGTATGCCTGTACCACCATGAAGAACAAGAGGCATATCACCAATCTTATCCTTGACAGCTGCAAGAGTGTCAAAGCTTAATCCTGGCCAGTTAGCTGGATACTTGCCGTGGATATTACCTATTCCGGCAGCAAGCATGTCTACTCCGAGGTCTGCAATTGATTTGCATTCATTAGGATCTGCACATTCACCCATACCGATAACACCATCTTCTTCGCCACCTATTGAACCAACTTCTGCTTCAATAGAAAGACCAAGGTTATGTGCTACATTAACAAGCTCTGTTGTTTTCTTGATATTTTCATCAATAGGATAGTGTGATCCGTCAAACATTATAGAAGTGAAGCCTGCTTTAATGCACTTATAGCATCCTTCATATGTTCCATGATCAAGGTGAAGGGCTACAGGAACGGTGATGCCGAGATCTTTGTCCATAGCTTTAACCATAGCTGCGACAGTGCCAAATCCAGTCATATACTTACCGGCACCCTCGGATACACCGAGAATTACAGGAGCATTCATTTCCTGTGCAGTAAGGAGAATAGACTTAGTCCATTCAAGGTTATTGATGTTGAACTGACCAACAGCATATTTGCCAGCCAGAGCTTTGTCTAACATTTCTTTTGCTGAAACTAACATATTTCTTTTACCTCCATTACACGATTTTGCATGATGATATTATATATCATATCAATAAAAATGAAAAGGAATATTTATGTCATATTTTGTTGTTATTACAAATAAAGATGATGTATAATTAAGTCGGCGTTCAGAATTTATAGAACGAGAGGAGACATACATGAGATATTCAACTTTTTTTATCAATATGGTAGGGCTTGACACTGTTGACTTTTATGATAGCGAGAGTTACGCAGGTGACAGCATCGTACCATTTCTTGGTTTTATGTTATTTCTCATAGGTCTTGTTGTGGTTATAGTAGGAACGGCAACGTATCTTACAGCAAAACATAACTTCAATATATTCTATGACCAGAGAGATGTAAAAATTACTTACCAGGAACAGCAGATGACAGATGATGAAAAGGCAAGAGTTGCTAATGAGAAACTGGAGAAGGACAAAAAGAGAGGCAGAATTGTCATAATAGTTGGAGTTGTTATGATGATAGGATCATTTTTTATATTATAATATCATAATATAAATGCGGTTATTGTTTTTCAAGAGTATATCCCTTAATAAAAAACATCGTCTGCCCGGAGAAAGCAGACGATGAAAGAGGGAGGAGAGCTGTTTATTACTAACAACTCGATTTATGAAAAACATATAGTAGAAAATGTCTTTGTTTGTATGATTAAAGTATATTTAAGAAAAGTGAAGAAACAATGTGCATAATGTTAAATCTTATTGAATGAGATATGAACAATTTATGAACGAGGAGGGGGATATGCCAATTATTTACAAATGCCCTGGTTGTGGGGCTGCAATGGAATTTAACAGCCAGACACAAAAAATAGGATGCCCATCATGTGGCATGCAGTTTGATGTAGAGGAATATGAGAAGAATTATAAGTCATATGAAACAGAAGAAAGTGAAACACAGGAATCTTCACGGACTGACACAGAGGGAATGAAAGTATACCATTGTAGTACATGTGGAGCTGAGCTTGTTGCAGACCAGTATACATCAGCAACATTTTGTTCATTCTGTGGTAACCCGACGCTTATGCAGGACAGATTACAGGGAAACTTTCAGCCGTCCACGATAATTCCATTCAAAATTGATAAAAACAAAGCAGTTGATATTTATAAGTCGTGGTGCAAGAAGGGGCCGCTTACACCGGGAGAATTGTCAAAGCAGTCTACAATAGAAAAGATAAGTGGAATTTATGTGCCGTTCTGGCTATATAATTATTCGGCAGGAACAAGTATGCATGCTAATGCTGAAAAGGTAAGAACAACAAGAAAAGGTGATACAGAATATACATATACTGATCATTTTCAGGTGTATAGAGATGTATCTGCTATATTTGAAAGAATACCAGCTGATGCTTCTGAAAAAATGCCTGATGATGCAATGGATAAGCTGGAACCATATAATTATGCAGATATGACACAGTTTGCTATGCCATATTTGTCTGGATACCTTTCAGAAAAATATAATTATACGTCTGACCAGATGCAGGAAAGGGCAACCAGAAGAGCTGACAAATATATTACAGAGATTGCAAGATCTACAATTACCGGATATTCCAATGTTACAGTATTAAGCAATAACATACGGATGAATCCTAAGGGCAGTGAGTATGCATTATTACCAGTATGGATGCTGAACTACAGATTTAAGAATAAGAATTTCCAGTTCATGCTTAACGGACAGACAGGAAAGATAGTGGCAGACAGACCTATAAGTAAAGGAAAAGCATTTGCTTTTGGAATAGGAATATTTGCAGTTACACTTATTATTACTATGTTTGGAGGGCTGTTGTTCATATGATGAAGAAGAATTTAAAGAGTATATTAATGAGCATAGTGATGCTTCTGGTAATGTGTGCAGGCGCTGCCGGATTTATGAAAATAGATGCTTATGCTGCATCAGATAAATCATATGTGTATGATTATGCAGATATATTAACAGCTGATGAGGAAAAACAGCTGCAGGCAAAGTGTGAGAAGGCATCTAAGAATAGCGGCTGTGATATAGTTATAATTACAACGCAGATAGGACATGATTATTCAACAATGGATAATTATATGGCAGAATTTCTTGATAAGGAAGGCTATGGAAGTGATGCAATCATATATGGTGTTGATATGACATCAAGAGCTGACCGTATCTATACAAGAGGAATTCCACAGACAGATATTTCACAATCCAGGCTCGATAGCATAAGAGAAGCATGCGAAGACAAATTCCATGATGGAAGGTATTATGCTGGATTTAAGAAATACGTCAATAAGATAGATATGTGCCTTACTAATAGTTTTACAACAAAACTTACATACAATATGCCGGTAAAACTTCTTATAGCACTGGTTGCTGCTGTTGCGGGTGTGCTTGTTATGATGCATAATGCCAAGTCACATATGACTGTAAGCAGTACAGAATATACTAAGAATCATAATTTCTCTGTTAATGACAGAAGGGATATATTTATTAACCAGACAGTTACAACAAGACATATAGAAAGAAGCAGTTCAGGCGGAAGCAGCAGCGGTGGTGGAAATCATGGCTCAGGCGGACATTTTTAGAAATATGAATTAATAAAAGCCACTTTAACGGGTAATTCAGGAGAATGACCGGAGTTAAAGTGGCTTTTGTTATTAAAAAATGTAAAATTAAAGCTTTTCAGGTTCTGGATAATCCACACCGAAAGTTTCAACAGTAACAGTTTTCATAACCTGAGGCTTTCTAGGTCTGTCGCTGTAGTCAGTGTCAATACCTGCAATCTTGTCGAGAACATCTTCTCCTTCAATGAGCTTTCCAAAAGCAGCGTAATCTCCATCAAGATGAGGAGCATTGGCATGCATAATAAAGAACTGTGATCCTGCAGAGTCAGGTCTCATTGAACGGGCCATAGAAAGAACACCTCTTGTGTGCTTGAGATCATTCTTAAAGCCGTTAGATGCGAATTCGCCTTTTATAGAGTATCCAGGGCCACCCATTCCTGTTCCTTCAGGATCGCCACCCTGAATCATGAAACCAGCAATAACTCTGTGAAAGATAAGACCATCATAGAATCCCTGTTTAACAAGGCTTATAAAATTATTAACAGATACAGGTGCAACATCAGGATAGAGTTCAGCTTTCATGATGTCGCCATTTTCCATTGTAAATGTAACTATTGGATTTGACATATTGTTTCTCCATTTCTTATTATTTCAAATGTTGTATATTATGATATTATACAATATCTGAGTTATTATGATATTCTAAATAGTAGTAAAGTAAAAGTCAAATTAAAACTTTGAAAAGAATAATTTAAGTATGATGGCAGGATAACTATATGAGAAAGTTGTTTTTTGTAGGACAGGACAGTGTTACGGCAGGTGATGCTGATATTATAAATGAAGATGGAACAATAGATGTGCCGGATATTGGAGTTGGTGAGAATTACAGGGGTAAGGCAAAGTATGTTGTGTATGACATTGATGATATAGATGAAAGTGTATGTGAAGAGGTACTTGCAAGGAAGAAGAAGGAGCCACTTGTTATTTTTGAAACAGACAGATTTATTATAAGAGAAATGTCAGTAGGAGATCTGCAAGAATGTTATGATCTGTATGATTCGTTAAAGGAGTGTCCATATATAGAACCTTTGTATGAATACGAAGAAGAGAAAGTATTTACAGAGAAATATATTGAAAATATGTACGGATTCTTTGGATATGGATTATGGCTTGTCTGGGATAAGAACACCGGAAGCCTTGTCGGAAGAATAGGGATAGAGAATCGTAGCATAGATGGAAACACTTGTCAGGAGCTTGGCTATCTGGTCAGGAAAGAGTGGCAGGGAAAACATGTTGCACTTGAGGTGTGCACCCGGCTGATAAAGGTTGCAAGAGACAGATTTTATATAGATGAGCTTTATATATGTACGGATATAAAAAATATCCCATCAATATCTCTGGCATACAGACTCGGATTTAGTGAATATGCTGCTGATATTAATGGGATGAATATTTATAGAAAAATATTATAGGATCATGCGCGATCCATTTCAAAGACAAATCTTATGAAGTCAGCAGCATTATCCTGATATTTTGAAGATGAGACTATGCCGTAGCATGGCTGTTTCATATTAAGCCCGCTACTTTTAATTACAGGAGCGTCTGAAAGATCTATAGCTATTGGATATGACTCCCCATTGCTGTTAGTAAAATATATTATATAGTCTTTAAGAGTTTCAAATTCATCATCTGAAAAAAGATCTCTTAAATCTGTAAAGAATATATTACGATCTGTGCAGAAATAATCAATATATTCTTTTTCTGACAGATAACCATCAAGCGAGCCGGTAGATGCATAAGTATATATTTTGTTAGATGTAACGTATGCTTCCTGGTCTAAATCATTCTCTTTAAGAGAAAATGTGTATGAAAGATCAATCTGCTTGCGTCTGCCATCTATGCCGAGATATCTGGTGAAGCCTGTAGAAAGAACATCTGAATCATCTTCACCTCCGTCAATCTTTCCATCAAGAACAGCTATGAAACATACTGTATCGTAATTATTTTTTATGATTGAGTATGTCAGTGATCCGGCAAACAAAACAGCAAGAATTATTCCTATTATTGGAACCTTGTAGTATTGCCATATATACTGTATTTTGCCAGAAAAAGTGAGCTCCTTGAATTTCTTTCTCTGCTCTTTTATTTCATCATGAATATTGTTTCCTTTAGCCATATCTGCTCCTTATAAATGCGTGGATGAGTAACAGTTTATCACAATTGGAATTAAAAGAAACAACTTTTAGAAACATTTAAGAAATATATATGAAAAATTCTTTGATTTTTACGCAAGGTTTTGTATAATCATTATGTTTAAGCAAAGGGGAATATAATTATGAACGGATTTAGTTTAGATGGTAAATTTTTTAAAGGACTTACTAAAGCGGGAGATTTTATAATACTTGCAATTATTACTGTAGTATTCTGTCTGCCTGTTATCACTATAGGAGCTTCTCTTACGGCAGCGGTATATTCAGGAATTAAGCTTGTACGTGATGAAGAAAGTTATGTTTATAAGGATTTCTGGAAGTCATTTAAGATGAATTTTGTACAGGGATTATTAATAGAACTTATTCATGTTGTTATAGGATTCCTGCTTTACATAGACTTAAGGGCAAGCGTCCAGTGGGGACTTGTACAGGGATCACAGGTTGGCGTTATATTTATATTTGTTGTTATTGGAGTTATGGCAGTGTGGGTTGCAGTAATGATGTATTCATTCGCACTTCTGTCAAGATATGATAACAAAATACCAGTCACATTAAAAAATGCGCTTATAATAAGCATACATCATCTGCCACAGACGGTAATAATGCTTATTGCTACAGTGGGACTTACATATTTTTCATGTATTTATTTTACAGCATTTATAGTTACAATACCGCTTATTCTTTATGTGGATTCTTTTATTTTCTCGAGTATATTCAAGCATCTTGAAAAGGGTTCGCAGCCAAATCAGACAGAGGAGATAGAGGATACTAAAGAAGAGGAAGAGTAGCAATGGTTTTTTCAAGCCTATTATTTATATACATTTTTCTTCCGGTTAATCTGCTGTGTTATGCAGTTATTTCGGATATCAAAAAAAAGAATATATGCCTGCTTATCTTTTCACTGATATTTTATGCGTGGACATCGCCTAAATATCTTCTGGTAATGATGGCAATGGCAATGATTAACTATCTTGGTGCGCTTGGAGTTGAACATTTCAGGAGCAGGAGAAAGTCAGGATATATTCTGGCAGCAGACATAACAGCCAGTCTTTGTATTCTGGCTTTTTTCAAGTATCTGGGATTTGTGTGTGAATTATCACGTTTTGTAACAGGTGTTCCATCGGTTATACCAGAGATTGTACTTCCGGTTGGTATATCGTTCTATACTTTTCAGCTTATATCATATGTTGTTGATGTATACAGAGGTGATGTGGAAGCGGATCATCACTATTGGAAAGTGCTTTTATATGCTGCGTTATTTCATCAGTGTATAGCGGGACCGATTGTAAGATATAAAGATATAGCAGACGATCTTAAAGAGAGAAAGACCGGCATAGATGATATGAATGATGGTATATCACGATTCTGTACAGGACTTGCAAAGAAGACACTGCTTGCCAATACATGTGCATCTATAATTGAAAGTGTGCTGCCAGAGAGTGTTTCCCGGATAAGCCAGGCAACGGTTCTTGGAAGCTGGTTTGCAATGCTTTTGTATGCTTTGGAAATATATCTTGACTTCTCTGCATATTCTGATATGGCAATAGGTCTTGGCAAAATGACAGGATTCCATTATAAAGAGAACTTTAATTATCCATATACTGCATGTTCAATAACAGATTTCTGGAGAAGATGGCATATATCTTTAGGAACATTTTTCAGGGATTACCTGTATATACCATTAGGAGGAAACCAGAAAGGACTTGCAAGGCAGATATTTAATATGTTTGTAGTATGGAGTCTTACGGGATTATGGCATGGGGCATCATTGAACTTCATTTTATGGGGAATGTATTTTTTTGTTTTTCTTGCATTAGAGAAATTTGCGATTCTGAAATTGTTTGGAAAGATTCGTGGAGCAGCAGGGAAAATAGTACCTAGGATATATACAGGACTGGTAGTATTTTTTGGCTGGGTATTGTTCAGATTCTCAGATTTTGCTATGCTTAGGGCATGCATAAGGACAATGTTTGGCGCTAATGGCAATATGTTTACTAATGTTGAAACTAATACCGTGATTATTAATAATATATTTTTCCTTATTATTGCACTGATCGCAGCAACGCCTCTGGTTAAGAATATGTCTGTAAGATTGCAAAAAATAGCACTTGAAGGAAATATTAATATTACATACATTTACAATGCACTCAATATAGTGCTTCCAGTTATATTGCTGTTCCTTTCAACAATTGCACTGATTGGAAACAGCTATAATCCATTTATTTATTTCAGATTTTAATAATATACATGTAAGGATCCGTGGATATGAACTTTATGAAAAATGTTGATAAAACAAGTGTAAAGTACAAACAATATATTATTAAGAAGGCAGCCTTAATTAAGATAGTGGCATTCCTGGCTGCCATTGTTGCAGGGGCCGTTATATCATTGCTGATACCTTTGCGCCCAAAACGCTCAGTCACAGAGAAGAGGATGTTAAGCAGTTTTCCGGAAATATCTGCGGATGACTTTTTGGATGGAACATATTTTGCAGGAATAGATACATGGTTTTCTGACACATTTCCAGGAAGAGACGGACTTATAAGCTGTAATGAATTTATGACAGGATTGTATGGTATAAGAAAAAATGTCATTCACGGAGAGGTTGTAAAGGGTGATGATATACCGGATACAGATATAGATGAGAGGCAATTTGATTATCTTAATAACATTGATAGTGAAAAGGTTACAGAACCCGAAGAAGAAAGCAGAGAGATTAATTATTCGTATGATGACACTGTAACAATAAAAGCGGATGAGATAGGCAATAATGTCGATTCAGATGAGTCTGGAACAGGAACGTCAGCTAAAGCAGGGGAGTCGTTAGGTTCTATATTTGTCGTTGGAGATAGTGCATATAATTATTATTCATTTTCAAAAACAGTTTCAGATGAGTATGTATCAGTTGTAAATAATCTTGCTGACAAACTTAAAGGTAAAGCTACTGTATATAATATGATTGTGCCTACATCAATAGATGTAACGCTTGATAATGCAACAAGAAACAGCATAACAAGCAGCAATCAAAGAAAAGCGATACTATACATGTACAGCAATATGAACAGCGATGTCGGAAAATGTTATATATATAATCTGCTGCACCAGCATAGAGATGAATACATATATTTCAGGACAGACCATCATTGGACAGCTCTGGGAGCATATTATGCATACACTGCCTTTATGACGCAGCTTGGGAAGAATGCATATTCGCTGGATAGTTTCAAGGAACATGATATGGGCGCATTTGTCGGAAGCTATTACACACAGACAAGGGTATCCTCTCTTAACAGCAATCCGGATAATCTTATAGCGTATGAGCCGTTTTCGACCAATTCTCTTAAGATGATTAATAAAGATAATCAGTATATAGACTATAATATTGTTACAGATGTGTCGAGGTGGAATAATACAAGTAAATACAGTGCATTTATAGGTGGGGATAATGCATATACGGAAATCAATAATCCAAATGTAACAGATGGCTCATCGGTTCTTGTTATAAAAGAGTCGTTTGGAAATGCAATGGTTCCGTTTCTTGTTGAAAATTTTCAGAATGTGTATGTGATTGATTACAGATATTATAAGGACAGCGTGTCTGAACTTATCGATAAGAATAATATTGAAAATGTCGTTTTTGTTAATAATATATCTATAACATCGACAAGTGACCGTGTCCGGGAGTTAAAAGGCATATGTCAATAAACATAAAAAGGGGCGGGGATCATAGGCTGGGTAGTTTCCTATGATCCCCCTTTAATATATCTGTACGGTTATGGGATACAGATAGCGAGATTAATATACAAAAAAGGAGACAGCAGTCTGGCACTAAACCTGACTGTTATCTCCGTTGATAACAATAAAAAATTGATAGCAGATGTAATTACAGGGCATCCGTTCCACGTTCACCGGTACGGATTCTTATGGCATCATATACATCATATACAAATATTTTGCCATCACCATATTCACCAGTATTAATCTGTTCGATTATCTGATCTATGATTGCTTCATACGTTTCATCAGACACAATGGATTCTACCTTGACTTTAGGCAGAAGATTGCCGCCGAAATCAACACCATTATATACCTGCTTGTGACCACGCTGGCTACCATATCCCATAATGTTGGATATCATAAGTCCATGTGCACCATTGCTGTTAAGAATTGTCTTAAGATCATCAAGTCTTTCTGGTCTGATAATAATCTCTAACTTCTTCATAATTAACATCCTTTCGTGTTGACGACATCATTAAAACACTGTTAAAGGTAAAAGTCAACGGATTGGATTCATAATTGAATAATCTTAATCAGAAAAATAAATCCGTTAAACAATGTAAAGCATTTAGTCCTCATAAAGCTGCCTGCTTGAAGAAAAAACAGAAAAACAGTAATATAACGAAATCATTGCTATAAAGGCTTCAACAAGAATAGATAACATTGTTGTTGATGATTTGAATGCAAAATAATGAATGAATATACCGGCTGAAAGCAAAAGCCATGTAACCTGATAATTTCTGGTAACTGCTGTTTTTTCCTGAACCTTGGCTTCCATAATAAGAGCCTCTGTATAGTAATAAGTAAAGTATATGGCAAAAACCACGCTTATGCCTATTGCTATAGAATACATGGTTTCTGGAGAAGCTGGCCAGTCTCTTGCTGTCAGATACTGTGATAAAACAGCTCCGGCGAAACCGATGATGGATATTATGAGTCCCTTTTTGAATCTGGAATTAAGCCCGGCAAGTTCTCTCATGCCTAGAAAAATCAGTATATATCCAATAATATCGTTACTAATATCAATGTGTACAATTCCAATAGAAATCCAAAATCTTGTGCATATCATAAAGATACCAACAAGAATAAGCAAAGTGTTCTTCTTATTCATAATGCAAATATTCTCCTTAAATTATAAGCAATATATACATTTTAAGGTAATCAGACATTGAGGTCAACGATTATAAAAGTGTTTATAAAAATTTAATCCATAATAAGTGTACAATTGACTTGTAAATGTTGAAAACTATGGGAAATTAGTACTGATATGTGGATTTTATTAAAATAAGGTGATAAATTATTTGAAGAACATGCCGATAAATAATAAATAAAATAGAAATATATGGAAAATATTCACAGCAACTGGAATATATATTAAATAATGAGCGTACAGCTTGGAAAGGAGTCAGCTATGACAGCAGGTGGAATTAATATTAACACATATTACAATAATTATAATAACAGATATGCAGCAGAAATGCCTGATAATAAAATTGTACCTGCACAGGAACCAGTTAAAGAAGAACAGCTTCAGGCTGATTCATCTGGGAACAGACAAGCTGACGAAAGGGAACATAAAAATAAGGCAGCATTATATGCTTCTCCTAAAGAATTTACATTTGATTTTGGTTATGCTAATAAGTTTAATCTTGTTGCTGCACAGAGCAGTGTTGAAGATGTTGATATCAAGAAAGCTGTTATGGATATGAAGAAGGATACAGTGCTTAACCAGTATAAGTTCTTTGTTGGAACAGCATCTGAAAGAACAGCTAATCTTGGAACAGATGCTGATGGAACAGTTCGCTTAAAAAAATTTTAAAAAAGTGCTTGCATTCCTGAAACGCATCATGTATAATACAGCATGTCGTCACGACATTGGGCTTTCGCCAAGTGGTAAGGCACTGGATTCTGATTCCAGCATTTCGGGGGTTCGAATCCCTCAAGCCCAGCTATCAGCCTCTCGCATTTATGCGGGAGGTTTTTTGATATATAATAATGTTGTTATTATTTTAGAAAGGGCTGGTGATGCTGCCAGCATAGGTGTTGATTATGATTGAAATAGGAAAAACACAGTGCCTTAATATAGTTAAGGTAACAGACTTTGGGGTTTATCTTGGAACAGAAGATGATAAAGTGCTTCTGCCAAAGAAGCAGGTGCCATCGGATGTAGAAGTTGGAGATGCACTGACTGTATTTGTGTACAGAGATTCGAGTGACAGGCTTATTGCAACAACTAATAAACCAAAGATTCAGCTGGGAGAATTAAAACGCCTGAAGGTTTCACAGGTAACAGGAATAGGTGCATTTCTGGACTGGGGACTGGAGAAGGATCTTCTTATGCCATATAAAGAACAGACAACGCATGTGGCAGAAGGAAATGAATATCTTGTTTCATTGTATGTAGATAAGAGCGACAGACTTGCCGCTACAATGAGAATAAACAAATATCTTGAAAGGTCAGAACATCTGGTCAAAGATAGTGCAGTAACAGGAACAATAATAGGAATAGCACCTGGTTACAGAGCATATGTTGCTGTTGATGATAAATATGAAGCATTTATTCCGATGTCAGAAGTATTTGAGGAATTGAGCGTTGGTGAGGTTATTCATGGAAGAGTATCGAGGGTGAGAGAAGATGGAAAGCTTGTTATCAGCCTCAAACAGAAAGCGTACATCCAGATGGATGAGGACTCTGTGCAGATATATGATGCAATAGTAAAAAGAGGAGGAAGCCTTGGATTTACAGATAAGGCAGATCCGGAACTTATAAAAAAGAATTTTAACATGAGTAAGAATGCATTTAAGCGTGCTGTTGGAAGACTGCTTAAAGAGGGGAAGATAGAGATAACACAGGATTCTATTGTTGCGAAATAGATTCTTGAACAGATTACAATCATGCGGTACAATATAACAAATGCGGTTTAATCGCAAAATAAGGAGGCAGAATAATGCAGAAAGTTATTAGTACAGATAAGGCACCAAGCGCAATCGGACCATATTCACAGGCAATTGAGATTAACAATATGGTATATACATCAGGAGTTATTCCTGTTATACCTGCTACAGGAGAAATTGCAGAGGGCGGAGTTGAAGCACAGGCAGAACAGGCATTCCAGAATCTCTGCAATCTTGTTGAGGCATCAGGCTCAAAGGTGGAGAATATTGTTAAGACAACTGTGTTCATTAAGGAAATGAATGACTTTGGCAAGATTAATGAGATATATAAGAAGTATTTTAAGGAGCCATTCCCAGCCCGCTCTTGTGTAGAGGTAGCAAGACTTCCTAAGGATGTTCTTCTTGAAGTGGAAGCAATAGCATGGAAATAAAAAAGGTTAATGTTTTCTTTCCTATACTTGTTGTATCGTATCTTGTGTTATCCATACTAGGGGCAGCAATTATGTCATTGGTTGTTCACACAGGTGGCACTGTACCAGACTGGATACAGTACGTGCTGTCAGAGGGGATAATACTTGTTATTGCTATTGTGTATATGGTAATCACGGGAATTGACCCGATAAAGGACCTTCCTTATAAGAGAATAGGAATTGCGGATGCATTACTTTCACTCGTTGCAGGATACTGCATGGTTCCAATGGTTCTTTTTATAAGTAATGTTACAATGCTTTTTTCAACGAATTATCTTGAGTCAAGCACAACGTCACTGATTACATATCCGTTTCTCATGCAGATTATATTAATGGCTGTTATTCCTCCACTTGTTGAAGAATTTGTGTTCAGGGGAATCTTTTTCAGTACATACAGGAAAGCGGGTATGTTTGGAGCGGCTATATTAAGTGGTATAATATTCGGATGCTTTCATCTTAATATTAATCAGGCAGCATATGCTTTTGTCATTGGAGTTGTATTTGCATTCATGGTTGAAGCAACAGGATCTATATGGTCGTCGGTAATAGCACACTTTGCAATTAATACATATTCAATAGGAATTATTGCTTTATTAAAGAAAACAGGGATGTATACAGCGGATGGGCAGATGAGCCAGGCACTTGAAGAAGCGGGGAATGTTTCAGCGCAGACAGGAACTGTTACAATAGTGGTTCAGATGCTGATTCTTGCTATTTTTGCTGCCGTATTTATGCTTTTGACAGTTTTATGCATAAAAACAATGGCTAAGAGGAATGGAAGAATTGAGCGGATAAGCTTTGGCACAATGCAGAAAGCAGGTATTAAGGCGTATATAACAATACCAGCAGTAATATCAATTGCTGCATGCGTTATATATATGGTTATATTGGAAATATAATAATCAACGTACGAAATATAAAAAGCTGCAGATATGGGATAGAGGAGAAACCTTTAGCCGACCCATTATCTGCAGCTTCTTATTATATTAATATTACATTAAAAGCTATTATATACTTATGTCAATATTCTGACCTACAGACGGAGTTACGGAAGCTTCCATCATCTTAGTAAGTTCAGAGCCTGTATTGGCAACAGTATCAAGACTTTTCTTGAGCATGGCTACCTGAATATCATTATTGACATTAGAAGTGCTTATGTTGGTTGTAATTCCACCGATTGTCATATTAACCTCCATTTCTGCTTCATCTTTGTTAATTAGATTATATACAGAAAGAAGGCATTATTCAACTGCTAATTATAAAAAAAGAATAAACTGGCATTAGTGATGTTTGCAGATAAACAGGCACAAAATTTGTACATATTTCACATATACACATGACATATAGTGATTTTGCAAAAAAAAGATCATTAAGTTTTGTAAAAATGTCATGTGGCAAAAAAAAATCATTTAGTGTATTATTATCGTATCAGAAAAGCGCAGAAGCGCTATTTATATTAGGAGGATATTTAATAATGGCAAGTTTATCGCTTAAGAATGTTTGTAAAGTATATCCTAACGGTTTCGTAGCTGTTAAGGATTTTAATCTTGAAATTGCTGATCAGGAGTTCATCATCTTCGTTGGACCTTCAGGATGTGGTAAGTCTACTACACTTCGTATGATCGCAGGTCTTGAGGAAATCAGCTCAGGTGAGTTATGGATTGGTGACAAGATGGTTAACGATGTAGAGCCTAAGGATAGAGATATCGCTATGGTATTCCAGAACTACGCTCTTTATCCACATATGTCAGTATATGACAACATGGCATTCGGTCTTAAGTTAAGAAAAGTTCCTAAGGCTGAAATCGATAAGGCTGTACATGAAGCTGCTAAGATCCTTGATATTGAGCACCTTCTTGATCGTAAGCCAAAGGCTCTTTCAGGTGGTCAGAGACAGAGAGTTGCTATGGGACGTGCTATCGTTCGTAGCCCTAAGGTATTCCTTATGGATGAGCCTCTTTCAAACCTTGATGCTAAGTTAAGAGTACAGATGCGTGTTGAGATTTCTAAGCTTCACCAGAGATTACAGACAACTATCATCTATGTAACACATGACCAGACAGAGGCTATGACACTTGGTACAAGAATCGTAGTTCTTAAGGATGGTATTATTCAGCAGGTAGATACACCTCAGAACCTTTACAATACACCTAATAACATTTTCGTTGCTGGATTCATCGGATCACCACAGATGAACCTTATTGATGCAGAAGTAGCTGCTAATGGTTCACAGGTAGATTTAAGACTTTCAGATACAGTTACAATTACACTTCCAGCTGAAAAGAGCAAGAAGCTTATTGATGGTAACTATGTAGGAAAGACAGTTGTAGTTGGTATCCGTCCAGAGGATGTTAAGGATGATCCAGAATTTATCGCTAAGAATGCAGATTCTAAGTTCACAGCTACAGTTAAGGTATATGAGTTACTTGGTTCAGAAGTTAACCTTCACTATGAAATCGGTGATGTAACATGTACAGCTAAGGTTAATCCTCGTACATCAGCTAGACCAGGTGATGAAGTTACATTTGCTATGGATGTTGAGAGACTTCATGTATTTGATAAGGAAACAGAAATCGTTATCACACACTAATTATTAAATGAATCTTAAATATTAAGAGAAAATGCAATAAATTTGCATTTTCTCTTTTTTTTTTTGCAATTTTGCTTTACAATAATGAAGAGTATGTACGAATAAGAGAAAGTGTATAGACAGAAAGGGATAAGAATGATATCTAATAGAATTTTACAGACAACTGTAGATGGACTTAAGGCTATTTCACGAGTGGATTTGTGCATTGTGGATGCAGATAAGAATGTTGCAGCCAAGACTTTTGATAATGTTTCAGAATGCCTTGCAGATGCGATTAACTTTATTGATTCGCCAGCAGAAAGTCAGGCAGTTAATGGTTTTCAGTTTTTTAAAGTTGAGGATGATGGTAATCTTGAATATATAATACTTGCAAGAGGAACAAGTGATGACGTATATATGGTTGGAAAGCTGGCTGCTTTCCAGATTCAGAATCTTCTGGTTGCATATAAAGAAAGATTTGATAAGGATAATTTTATAAAGAATCTTCTTCTTGATAACCTGTTAAGAGTTGATATGTATACAAGGGCAGAGAAGCTTCATATCGATACAGATGTTAAGCGAGTTGTATACATAATAGAAACAAAACATGAGAAGGATACTAATGCGTTAGAGACAGTAAGAACACTTTTTGCTAATAAGACAAGAGATTTCATTACAGCAGTTGATGAGAAGAGCATAATTCTTGTTAAAGAGGTAAAAGGCAATGAATCTTATGATGAGCTTGATAAGACTGCAGATGTTATTATAGACATGCTTAGCACAGAGGCCATGAGTGCAGCACATGTTGCATATGGCACTATTGTTAATGATATAAGAGAAGTTTCAAGATCTTATAAGGAAGCAAAGATGGCTCTTGATGTTGGTAAGATATTCTACAGTAATAAGAACGTTGTTGCTTATAACAGACTTGGAATTGGTCGTCTGATATATCAGCTTCCGATACCTTTATGCCAGATGTTTATTAAAGAAATATTTGAAGGTAAAGCTCCGGATGATTTTGATGATGAGACTTTATCTACTATTAACAAGTTCTTTGAGAATAGTCTTAATGTGTCAGAAACATCAAGACAGCTGTATATTCACAGAAATACTCTTGTGTACAGACTGGATAAGATACAGAAGACAACAGGTCTTGACCTGAGGGTCTTTGACGATGCTATTACATTTAAGATAGCACTTATGGTAGTTAAGTACATGAAATATATGGAAAGCAAAGATACATTTTAGTGATTTTGGAGGAATTAATAGATGATAATCATGGAAGATGTTACGAAGACATATTCCACAGGTGTTGCTGCGCTTAATGGAATAGATCTTCACATTCAGAAAGGTGAATTTGTCTTTATTGTAGGTAAGAGCGGCTCTGGAAAGTCTACTCTGATTAAGCTCCTGCTTAAAGAGCTTGATCCTACAACAGGAAAAATATATGTTAATAAAAAATATCTTAACAAAATAACAAGAAAGAAGCTCCCATACCTTAGAAGAGACATAGGAGTTGTATTTCAGGACTTCCGTTTGTTACCTGATAGAAATGTATATGAGAATATTGCATTTGCACAGAAGGTAGTTGAAGCGCCTAACAGAAAGATTAAGTCAAGGGTTCTGTCCATGCTTTCAATGGTTGGTCTTCTTGATAAATATAAGGCTTTTCCTAATGAGTTATCAGGTGGAGAACAGCAGAGAATTGCTATAGCAAGAGCGCTTGTTAATAAGCCTGCAATACTGTTATGTGACGAGCCAACAGGTAATCTTGATCCTGCTAATTCTAACGAGATTATGAAAATTCTTAACCAGGTTAACAAGCAGGGAACAACAGTACTTGTAGTTACTCATAATATGGAGATTGTTCAGCAGATGAAGAAGAGAACAATAACTATGAGTGAAGGAAAGATTATCAGTGATTTAGAAAAAGGTGGTTATTTCTATGAAGATTAGATCATTAGCATATCATATTAAGGATGGATTTAAGAATATCCATCGTAATAAGATGTTTTCACTTGCATCTATTGCAACAATTGCAGCATGTATATTCCTTTTTGGAGTATTTTATTCAATAGTGGTTAACTTTCAGTATATGATTAAAAAGGCTGAAACAGAGGTATGTGTTACAGTATTCTTTGATGAGGATCTTACAGATACCGAGATTAAAAAGCTTGGTGATGATATAGAGAAGAGAGAGGAAGTATCAAGAATTCACTATACATCAGCAGAAGAGGCGTGGGAAAATTATAAGAGCGAGTATTTTGCAGCATACCCAGAGCTTGCAGAAGGGTTTAAGGACGATAATCCTTTAGCCAATTCTTCATCATATGAGGTATACCTTAAGGATGCCAATAATCAGGCAACACTGGTAAAGTATCTTGAAAATAAAGACGGAATAAGACAGGTTAATCGTTCAGAGGTCACAGCAAGCGGACTTGCAAGTGCAGCACGACTTGTCAGTTATGTAGCTGCTGCAGTTATTATTGTACTTCTTGCTGTTTCTATATTCCTTATAACTAATACAATTGTAATTGGTATTACTGTACGAAAAGAAGAGATTTCTATTATGAAATATATTGGAGCGACGGATGCATTTGTTAATGCGCCTTTCTTCGTTGAAGGTATAGTAATTGGTATTATAGGAGCTATAATTCCTGTAGTAATATTAAGATATATATATGGAGGCGTTGTTAAGTTTGTGCTTGGAAAGTTCTCTGTTTTACAGAACATTTTAGCGTTTATGCCAGCATCAGAGGTATTTAATGTGTTGATACCGGTTGCTATAATTTTAGGTATAGGAATTGGTCTTATAGGAAGTTTCTTCGCTGTAAGAAAGCATGCTGACGTATAATATCAGGTGATGAGGATGGGGCTTATGCGTTGCTTAATGCAGAAGTCCCATTTTTAGATAATAGATAATAATCTGTAAATTTGAATGTGAGAGGAGCTGCGATATGAAAAAAATTATATTTAATAAAGTATTAATCAAAAGAATAACAGCTACACTCATGGTGCTCATTATGTTTATACCATGTTTTTCTGCACAGATGACATTCGGAGATAATAAGTCGGATCTTAAGGAAGCTCAGGATAAACAGAATGACATTAAGAATAAGAAAGAAGAAACACAGGATAAGATTGATAAGCTTAAAAAACAGAGTTCAGATGTGACAGCTCTTATTCAGGGACTGGATTCCCAGATGGGAGATATAACAGCTGCACTTGATGAAGTTAATGGCAAGATAGATCAGCTTGAAGCTGAGATAAGTGAAACGCAAGAAAAGCTTGAGCAGGCTGAGGAAGATAAAGAAGAGCAGTATAAAGCCATGAAACTGAGAATTCAGTATATGTATGAGCATAATGATTATACTTATATTGAGATGCTGCTTACATCTGGAAGTATGGGAGAATTTCTTAATAAATTTGAATATATTAACAAGATTTCAGAATATGACAGAGAAATGCTTGAAACATATCAGGAGACTATTAATACAATATCAACCTCAAAGTTAAAGCTTGAAGAAGATAAGGAGGAACTGGTAACCAGTCAGCAGTCTTTACAGGATCAGAAAGATGCACTTGAAATAGTCCAGAATGAAAAGTCAGCACAGCTTGCAACACTCACTGCTAATAAAGCGAGCCAGCAGGCATATATGAAACAGCTTGAAGAGGATGAGAAGAAGCTTGACAAGGAAGTTAATTCGATTATTGCCAAGATTCAGGCTGAGGAATCAAGTGGTAAAGCTCCAACTAATAAATACGATGGCGGAAAGTTCAAATGGCCTACAGTAAGTACAAGAATTACATCTCCATATGGAGATATGGAGGACAGAAGCTCGCCTCATAAAGGTGTCGATATTGGAGCGGTGAGAATTGGTGTGCCAGGAGATGCTGTATATGCAGCGTATGATGGAAAGGTTGTAATAGCACACAGACAGAGTGAGTATTATTCAACGGCAGGTAATTATGTAATGATTTATCATGGAAATGGATTATATACAAGATACCTTCATCTGGACAGCCTTTCAGTTTCTGTTGGGCAGCAGGTAACTAAGGGACAGAAAGTTGGTCTTATGGGTAATACAGGTAATTCATTTGGAGCACATCTGCATTTTGATGTTAACCTTAATGGTTCATATGTTAATCCAATGAAATATTTTAACTAATGATAATACATTTTATATTATTTGACCTGATAGGAGGAAACAATGGAATATGATAATAACAGACCTTTTTCTACAGAAGAGGCCGTACACAGACAAAAGAAGAAAGGCGGATTAGGCAAAGGTATTGTTATTGGAGTCCTGGCAACTCTGGTAGTTATTGTTATTGCAGTTTCAGGCGTACTTACAGCATTTGTCAGACAGGGATATATTCATATAGGTACTAATGGACAGATATATGTCCAGGATGTTGGTACCACGGATGAAGATGGAATTGGAACGAAAGTAGAAGGAAAACTTAATGCACTGGATTCCCTGCTGCAGAGCGGATTTTATTTCGATGATGTAGATGATGAGAAGGCAGCTGATAATATATTCAAGGCTTATCTTGAGGCCTATGGAGATAAATATACTGTATATTACACACCAGATGAATATAAGTCACTTATGGAATCAACATCAGGAACATTTTATGGAATTGGTGCAGTATGCCAGAAAGCGGATGATGGATCAATACTTATATCAGAAGCATATGAGGATGCTCCGGCATATAAGGCTGGTATAAGAAATGGTGATAAAGTAATAAAGGTTAATGGTGAAGATATTACGGGAATGGACCTGTCAGTTGCCGTTGCTCTTATTAAAGGTGAAAAGGGAACAGATGTTAATCTTACTGTTATAAGAAATTCCGAGGAGAAGAATTTCACAGTTACAAGAGATAAGATTAATGTTAAAACAGTATCTTATCATATGATGGATAATAATACCGGATATATATACGTTACCCAGTTTGATGATGTAACAACTGAGCAGTTCAAAGCAGCAGTTGATGATTTGCAGAATCAGGGAATGAAAGGACTTATTATAGATATCAGAAATAATCCGGGAGGAGTTCTTACAACTGTAGTTGATATGCTGGATTACATTCTTCCTAATGGACTTATTGTATATACTGAGACTAAAGATGGAAAGAAGACTGAATATTCAGGTTCTGACGGGCATGAAATTAATATTCCTATGGCAGTGCTTGTTAATGGTAATAGCGCAAGTGCTTCGGAAATATTTGCCGGCGCAATGCAGGATTATCAGAAAGCACAGATTATCGGAACACAGACATTTGGAAAGGGAATCGTTCAGACTATAAGACAGCTTACAGATGGAAGTGCAGTTAAGTATACAATTGCTAAGTATTTCACACCAAAGGGTCAGGACATACATGGAAAAGGTGTAACACCTGATCAGGTAGTTGAACTGCCAGATGATGCTACAGAGGATGTGCAGCTTAATGCAGCGGTCGAATATATTAACGGCAGACTGGGCTCTGGCCAGGCAGAGTAACTAAACGAATAAATATGATGATTGAGTACAGAACAAATCGAATGTTTGTTCTGTACTTTTTAAGTTAGATATTGTATAATAAGAAAAATGTTTATTCTTTCAGAAAACAGGGAGGGATTATGGACAGATTTGTATTACATTCGGATTTTGAGCCGATGGGCGACCAGCCACAGGCGATTGATGCACTTACAAAGGGCTTTGAGGAAGGCAATCAGTTTGAGACTCTTGTCGGTGTAACCGGTTCTGGTAAAACATTTACAATGGCGAACATTATACAGAATGTTCAGAAACCTACACTTATTATAAGTCATAATAAGACGCTGGCAGCACAGTTATATGGAGAGATGAAGGAATTCTTTCCTGAGAATGCGGTTGAGTATTTTGTCTCCTACTATGACTATTACCAGCCGGAGGCTTATGTGCCTCAGAGTGATACTTATATTGCGAAGGACTCATCTATTAATGATGAGATCGATAAGTTAAGACATTCTGCAACAGCGGCGCTTTCCGAAAGAAATGATGTAATTATCGTAGCATCGGTTTCATGCATATATGGACTGGGTGCTCCGGTTGATTATAAGAACATGGTTATTTCACTTCGTCCGGGAATGGAGAAAGACAGGGACGACATGATAAGAAAGCTTATTGATATCCAGTATGTAAGGAACGACCAGGATTTTAAGCGAGGAACCTTCAGGGTAAGAGGCGATGTTGTTGAAGTGTATCCTTCTTCGTCATCAGGTGACGCCATAAGAGTTGAATTCTTTGGTGATGAAGTGGACAGAATAAGTGAGATAGATTCCCTTACAGGCGAGGTTAAAGGCATTCTTGAACATATTGCGATATTCCCTAACTCACATTATGTTGTTGAGAAGGAGAAGATGGATGCTGCGATTGAGAATATCAAGGCAGAGCTTGCCGAGAGAGTGAAGTATTTCAAGAGTGAGGATAAGCTTCTAGAGGCACAGAGAATTGAAGAGAGAACGAATTTTGATATAGAGATGATGCAGGAGACAGGCTTTTGTTCAGGAATAGAGAATTATTCAAGACATCTGGCAGGACTTCCGGCAGGGTGTCCTCCGTATACGCTGATGGATTATTTTCCAGATGATTTTCTTATTATTGTGGATGAGTCGCATATTACTATTCCGCAGATTCGAGGCATGTATGCAGGCGACCAGTCAAGAAAGACTACGCTTGTAGATTATGGCTTCAGACTGCCATCTGCGAAGGACAACAGACCGCTTAATTTCAGCGAGTTTGAGAGCAAGATTTCACAGATGCTTTTTGTATCAGCAACACCAAGCACTTACGAGGCAGAGCATGAGCTTATGAGAACCGAGCAGGTTATCAGACCTACCGGACTTCTTGATCCGGAGATAACTGTTAAGCCGATTGAAGGCCAGATTGATGACCTTATATCAGAGATTAATAAGGAAACTGCCAAGAAGAACAAGGTGCTTGTTACTACACTTACCAAGAGAATGGCGGAGGACCTTACTGATTATCTTAAAGAGGCAGGAATCAGGGTTAAGTATCTTCATGCAGATATTGATACGCTTGAGCGTCAGAAGATTATAAGAGATATGCGTCTTGATGGATTTGATGTTCTTGTTGGAATCAATCTGCTGCGAGAAGGTCTGGATATTCCTGAAATCAGCCTTGTTGCAATACTTGATGCTGATAAGGAAGGCTTCTTAAGAACAGAGACTTCGCTTATACAGACGATTGGACGAGCTGCGAGAAATGCAGAGGGACATGTTATCATGTATGCAGACAAGATTACTGAATCTATGGAAAAGGCAATTTCAGAGACAGAACGAAGAAGAAAGATTCAGCAGGAGTATAATGATGAGCATGGAATTACTCCACAGACAATCAAGAAGGCAGTAAGAGATCTGATAAGCATAAGCAAGGCAGCGGAGCCGGGTGACGCTTCCGGAAAGCTTAAGGTTGATTATGAATCTATGAGCATTAAGGAGCTTGAGAAGGTTAAGACGCAGGTTGAGAAGAACATGCGTAAGGCAGCAGCAGAACTTAACTTTGAGGAGGCTGCACAGCTTCGTGATAAGATGATTGAGATTAATAAATATATTTATGAAGGAAAAAAACATGGCTGATAGTAAGTTAAAGAAAGAAATAGAAAGAGGCAGTTATAAGAACTGCATAAGGATAAAGGGTGCTAGAGAGCATAATCTTAAGGGAATAGACGTTGATATTCCAAGAGACAAGCTTGTTGTGCTTACAGGACTTTCAGGTTCGGGAAAGTCGAGTCTTGCATTTGATACAATATATGCAGAAGGTCAGAGAAGATATATGGAATCACTGTCCTCATATGCAAGACAGTTTTTGGGACAGATGGAAAAGCCGGATGTTGACAGTATTGAAGGACTTTCACCGGCTATATCTATAGACCAGAAGTCAACTAACAGAAATCCGCGTTCTACAGTAGGAACTGTTACAGAAATATATGATTATTTCCGACTTCTCTATGCAAGAATTGGTATTGTGCATTGTCCAAAATGTGGACGCGAAATCAACAAACAGACAGTTGACCAGATGGTTGATGTTATTATGGCACTTCCTGAAAGAACTAAGATTCAGATTCTTGCACCTGTTGTCCGTGGACGAAAGGGTGAGCATGTAAAGCTTTTTGAACAGGCAAAGAAGAGCGGATTTGTGCGTGTTATTGCTGATGGAAGCATGTATGAGCTGACAGATGAGATTAAGCTTGATAAGAATAAGAAGCATAATATTGAGATTGTTGTAGACAGACTTTCTGTAAGAGACGGAATCCAGAAACGACTTACAGATTCTATTGAGACAGCTCTTAAGCTTGCCGAAGGTCTTATGACAGTAGATGTTATTGATGGTGAGACACTTAATTTCAGCCAGAGCTTTTCCTGCCCAGACTGTGGTATAAGTATTGATGAGGTTGAGCCAAGAAGCTTTTCGTTCAACAATCCATTTGGCGCATGCCCGGACTGTTTCGGACTTGGTTATACAATGAAGTTTGATGCGGAGCTGCTTATACCGGATGAGAGTCTCAGCATTGATGAAGGCGCTATTGTCGGAATGGGATGGCAGTCATCTAAGGATGAGGGCAGCTTTAGCAGGGCGGTTCTTGATGCACTTGCAGAGGAATATGGATTTTCATTAAAGACACCATTCAAGGATTATCCTGATGATATTAAGGATATTATTATCAATGGTACTAAGGGACATTCTGTAAAGGTTAAATATAAAGGCCAGCGCGGAGAGGGTGTATATGATGTCGCATTTGAAGGTCTTATTAAGAATATGGAGAGAAGATACAGAGAGACATATTCTGATAATACTAAGCAGCAGTATGAGGAATTTATGAGAATAAGACCTTGTTCTGCCTGTCACGGACAGAGACTTAAGCCGTCTTCACTTGCTGTTACTATTGCAGATAAGAACATATATGAGATTACTAACATGTCTATTATAAAGCTTCAGGAATTTCTTGAGAATATGAAGCTTTCAGAGAGACAGCTGTTTATTGGTGCAGAGATTCTTAAGGAAATCAAGGCGAGAATTAAGTTCCTTGTAGATGTAGGTCTTGATTATCTGGCACTTTCGCGTGCCACAGGAACTCTGTCAGGCGGTGAAGCGCAGAGAATCAGGCTTGCAACACAGATTGGTTCAGGTCTTGTAGGAGTTGCTTATATTCTTGATGAGCCAAGTATCGGCCTTCACCAGAGGGATAATGACAAGCTGCTTGGAACTCTGACACATTTGCGAGATCTTGGTAACTCAGTTATTGTCGTTGAACATGATGAGGATACTATGTTTGCAGCCGATTATATTGTGGATATCGGACCAGGCGCAGGAAGAAATGGTGGAGAAGTTGTCGCAACAGGAACTGCTGCGGACATTATGGCGTGCAAGGACTCACTTACAGGCGCATATCTGTCAGGAAGAATTAAGATACCTGTACCGGCAGAGCGTAGAAAGCCTGCTGGCTGGATTAAGGTAAGAGGCGCAAGGGAGAATAATCTTAAGAATATTGATGTAGATATTCCGCTTGGAGTTGTCACATGCGTAACCGGTGTGTCAGGCTCAGGCAAGAGTTCACTTGTTAATGAGATTCTTTACAAGCACCTTGCAAAGTCGCTTAACAGGGCGAGATGTATTGCAGGCGACCATGATGGAATTGACGGAATAGAGCAGCTTGATAAGGTCATTAATATTGACCAGTCACCAATTGGACGAACACCAAGGTCTAATCCGGCAACATATACAGGTGTATTTGACATGATAAGAGACCTGTTTGCAACGACTAAGGACGCCAAGGAGCGAGGATATACGAAGGGCAGATTCAGCTTTAATGTTAAAGGCGGAAGATGTGAGGCATGCTCCGGTGACGGTATTATTAAGATAGAGATGCATTTCTTGCCGGATGTGTATGTTCCTTGTGAAGTCTGTGATGGTAAGCGTTACAACAGAGAAACTCTTGAAGTAAAATACAAGGATAAGAGCATATATGATGTTCTTGACATGACTATTGAGGATGCAGTTGATTTCTTTGAAAATGTGCCAAGTATAAGAAGAAAGATTGAGACTCTCAACGAGGTTGGCTTGTCTTACGTCAAGCTTGGACAGCCATCGACTGAGCTTTCGGGTGGTGAGGCGCAGAGAATCAAGCTTGCAACAGAGCTTTCAAGAAGAAGCACAGGAAAGACTATATATATTCTTGATGAGCCTACAACCGGACTGCATTTTGATGATGTCCACAAGCTTGTCAATATCCTTCACAGGCTTGCAGAGGGTGGCAACACTGTAGTTGTTATTGAACATAATCTTGATGTTATTAAGACGGCAGATTATATTATAGATATGGGACCAGAAGGCGGCGACCGCGGCGGAACTGTTATTGCCAAGGGAACACCAGAGGAGATTGTTAAGGTTAAGAAGTCTTATACCGGACAGTATGTTAAGAAGTATCTGGAAGAGAAGTAAGATCAGGAAATGAAGGAACGGATATCTGGGAAGTGTATGCAAGGAATGTCGGTTTGATATTTTGGGGAGTTGAATGGAGGCAGTTATGATAAAAGGGATTATCTTTGATATGGACGGAGTTATGATTGATACGGAAAATCAGTCTAATCTTGGCTGGCTGTGGGCAGCTTCCCAGAAAAATGTAGAGATGCCATTATGGCTTATCGACAGTTTTAAAGGTGCACCGGCAAAGCTTAGTAAAAGCTTTTTTGATGATTATTATCATGGAGAGCAGGATTATTGGGAAATGCGGACAATGCGAACAGACCATGTTTACCAAATAAGGGAGACAGAGGAAGTTCCGGTTAAGCCAGGGCTTCATATGTTGCTTGATTATATTAAGGATAATGGTTTCAAATGTGCTGTTGCAACTTCAACACAGAAATCAAGTGCTGAAAAGAGTCTTCACAGAATAGGAGCATGGGATTATCTTTCCGGTGTTGTATATGGAGATGAGGTTGAACATGGAAAGCCTGAGCCGGACATATTTCTTCGGGCAGCAGGTTTTATCGGCTGTGAACCGTCAGAATGTGTGGTCATTGAGGACAGCATTAATGGCATTAAAGCAGGACATGCAGCAGGTATGAAAGTGATTCATATACCTGATACTATTGAGATTAACGATGACATCCGGGGACTGACTTCAGTTGTGTGCCATTCTTTATCTGATGTGCCTGATATTATAGACACATGGAATGAGGGAAAGGTTGTTGATGCTGAAGGTTATTATGAAAATGCCAAGATTAACCGTGTGTATGTTGACAGGGTGCATGTTAAGAAAACGTTTGCGGAATACACAGCAGCTTATAATGCAGATGACCCTAAGATTAAATTAAAAATAGACCACACTTACAGAGTTGCAGCCTTGTGCGAGAGAATTGCAAAGGCAGCAGGAATGTGTGCCTATGATGTTGAACTGGCATGGTTATCCGGAATGCTTCATGATGTTGGAAGATTTGAACAAATAAAGCGTTATAACACATTTTCAGATGCGAACTCTGTTGACCATGCAAAATTCGGTGCAGACCTGTTGTTCAAAGATGGTCTTATCAGTACTTTTCTTAAAGGTATGGTCAAATGTACAGGCTACAAGCCAGGAGCATTAGAGGACCGATATGGTTCTGATGGAGTATTTCTGTATGACAGATTGAATAAATCGGACATGGAAATGCTTGAACTTGCAATAAGGTGTCACAATATGTACAGAATTCCACAGGGACTTAATCGCCGTGAGCAGGCATTCTGCAATGTGCTTCGTGACGCTGATAAGGTTGATATATTTAAGGTTAATATTGATACTCCACTTGAAGAAATATATAACACTACGACAGAAGAACTCATGAAGAGCGATATTACAGATGAGGTATTAAAAGCGTTTTACGAGGAACACTGTATACTCAAAGCAATAAGACGCACACCGGCTGATACTGTTATTGGTCATGTATCACTTGCTTATGAGCTTGTGTATGATGAGAGCGTGCGGATTACTGTGGAACAGGGCTATCTTGGGAAGCTCATGCATTTTCATTCCGATAATGAGGAAACCAACAGTAAGATGGTAATGGTCAGAGAGAAGATGAATTCTTATATAAAGAAGAGGATTGGTAAATAGTTACTAATCAGCATATACTACACATAGCATTAATTAATGCTTGTCATAAAAGGCAACTTTAACTATAATGTATATAAATACACAAGATTGGAGATTGATCATGGATCAGGAGAAAGTTATTGTCATTGACTTCGGTGGTCAGTACAACCAGCTGGTTGCGCGCCGTGTCCGTGAATGTAATGTATATTGTGAGATCTATTCTTACAAGACAGACCTGGCGCAGATTAAGGCCATGAATCCTAAGGGAATTATCCTTACAGGTGGTCCTAACAGCTGTTATGAAGACGGCGCGCCAACATGTACTAAAGAACTTTTCGAACTTGGTGTACCTGTGCTTGGTCTTTGCTATGGCGCACAGCTTATGCAGCATGTGCTTGGAGGCAAGGTTGAGAAGGCACCTGTAAGAGAGTATGGAAAGACAGAAACATTTGTAGATAAGAACAGTGCTTTATTCTCTGATGTTTCAGAGAAGACTATTGTGTGGATGAGCCATTTTGACTACATCTCACAGGTTGCACCGGGATTCAAGATTGTTGCTCACACAGCAGACTGCCCAGTTGCAGCAGCAGAGTGCATAGAGAAGAATCTTTATGCAATCCAGTTCCATCCGGAAGTTCTTCATACTCAGGAAGGAACCAAGATGCTTCACAACTTTGTTCGTGGAGTATGCGGGTGTGCCGGAACATGGAAGATGGATGCATTTGTTGAGAATACAATTAAGGAAATCCGCGAGAAGGTTGGCAGTGGCAAAGTTTTACTTGCTCTTTCAGGTGGTGTTGATTCATCTGTTGCAGCCGGACTTCTTTCAAGAGCTATTGGAAAGCAGCTTACATGTGTATTCGTAGACCACGGCCTTCTTCGTAAAGATGAAGGTGATGAAGTTGAGAGCGTATTTGGACCAAATGGTCAGTTCGATCTTAATTTTATAAGAGTTAATGCACAGGAAAGATATTACTCTAAGCTTGCAGGCGTTACAGAGCCGGAAGCTAAGAGAAAGATTATCGGTGAAGAGTTTATCCGTGTATTTGAGGAAGAGGCCAAGAAGATTGGTGCAGTTGACTTCCTTGCACAGGGAACTATATATCCAGACGTTGTAGAGAGCGGACTTGGCGGTGAATCAGCCGTAATCAAGTCTCACCACAATGTAGGTGGTCTTCCTGATTTCGTTGATTTCAAGGAAATTATTGAGCCACTCCGCAACCTTTTCAAAGATGAGGTCCGTAAGGCTGGTCTTGAACTTGGAATACCAGAACATCTTGTATTCCGTCAGCCATTCCCAGGTCCGGGACTTGGAATCAGAATTATCGGCGAGGTAACAGCTGATAAGGTTCGTATCGTTCAGGACGCTGACTTTATATACCGTTCAGAGGTTGACAAGGCCGTAGCTGAGTATAAGAAAGCTAACGGCAAGGCTCCAGCATGGATGCCAAACCAGTATTTCGCAGCCCTTACTAACATGCGTTCCGTTGGTGTTATGGGTGACGAAAGAACTTACGATTATGCGGTTGCACTTCGTGCAGTCAACACAATTGATTTCATGACAGCAGAGAGCGCTGAGATTCCATTTGAGGTTCTCCAGACAGTCATGAGCAGAATTATAAATGAGGTGCGTGGGGTCAACAGAGTATTCTATGATCTGACTAGTAAACCACCTGGAACGATTGAGTTTGAATAATTTTCAAAAGCTCGCAAAGCCTAGTAAAATGGGCATTTGCGAGCTTGTTTTTTGCCTTGTGGTACTATTTTGGTACTAAAGTGAGTTGTGCGGGAATAGAAAATTGATGGCTTGGAATGCTTGCATTCCATAGACAGCAGGTTTCTATTCATATAGGGCGAACGCCCTCCATCGAGATGCAGCGAAGCGGAATCGAGATGGTGCACAGCGGATGACATTATGTTTCACGCATGAGGCCATGTTATTTTCCACTCAAAATATTCGTTAGGAGAAATCTCTCCATTATTTAATTTCGTTTTCATTTCACACCATTCCGAAAGGAAATCATTTACCAATCCATATTCAAAAGTTAATGCAAC
>CAKRIN010000028.1 GCA_934343805.1 uncultured Lachnospira sp. | reverse complement strand
GGGTAATCGTCTTCTTCTCCAACATTGTAACTTGAAAAAGTATCATTTAATACCAGTTTGAATTGTAAATATGGAGGAACCAATTTTAAATTACAAGTTTGATATCCCAGAATTTTCGCACAAAACCAGTACCATAGATAAGGGTAATTGTGATAAACATTTTTGGTATTAAATATCTTTTCTTTATTAAATTTTCTAATCCAAAGCAATACCGAGAACACAAGTACTATACTAATAACCCAGTTTTCGGTATTTAGCAAAAGGTAATATCCTATATTATCAAAATCTACAGACACATTTTCAAAACATAATGCAATTAATCCTTTAACATTTATTATATAAGGTATTAAAAAAGCTATTACTAGACCAATAATTTCCACTATGGAACGAGCATTCTCTTGCAATTTTTTAAATAATTGTTTCATTTTCTTTCAGAATTCCTTTCCAATCTATACTACATATTTTAGTGATTCTCTTTTGAACAGCATTATATTCCCAAATACCCACTTCCTGAATTCCAGCAATAATGTGATATTGAATGCCACCCTTCATTTCTTTTCCAATTTTTTTCCAATTGTTTGAATCTATAAATGAATATTGAGGAATATTTTCCGGATGTGTATGCCATTCGCCCATATATCCATATACACCCTCATTTTCTTCATATAACTTTTTAAAAAAATCGAGATGTCTTTTATCTTTGCGCAGAAATCTATTTCTACTTCTTTGATCTGCAGTCATCGGCTCTGTAATAAACTCGATAATTAAATTTGAATTTCCGCAATTCTCCCGTCCAATTAAAATGCCTCCAGCTTCGCAAGATTTCCGTTCACTTTGCACATATTTCTGTATTACTTGCAATATATTATTACAAAATTTTATCTTTTTGTCTCCATATTCAATCACCATATTTTTCTCCACAAAATTTACATCTCGGTTGAGCAAAAAGTTTTCCATTACATTCCACGATGCTGTCTTTTTGATTCAAATATTTATTCGAAACCTGTAACCCAGCTCTCTTAAAATGATAATCGTCACCCTTTGCTGAAATAATTATATTATCTGAATATCTCCCCTCAAAAATCTTTTTTATAGTATCAACACACATGCCGGCTGTTTTAAGAGATATGGTAGAACCGTAAGGTATAAAAGAACTTCCACAACCTGCAACCTTTTGAACGACCTTTTGTCCTGACCGACAATAGGCTGTACGATCATATAGTTCCCCAGTATCTTCATCTCGTCCTATAAAACACTCATAGCATCCGACATTCCCATATTCAATATATGCCACATGATTTCCCACCCCCAATACCTCATTCCACGCATAAACAACCGGTACCATCAGCTTATTTGACATCACATACTGATTAATCCATCTGTTCACATTATGGTCTCCCGTCGCAGATATAATCAAATCATATTCGCCAAATTCAATATTTCCCTCCTGTACTGCTTCCTCTATCTTTTCTGCCAATGATGAAATTTTCAAATCCGGAATATTTTTTTCGAAATAGTTCTGTAAAGCTACACATTTATATTGTCCTACGTATTCTAATCCAAGTAAATGCCTAAAGACATTGTTCTCGTACAAATGATCCGCATCAAGTAACATCATCTTTTCTATGCCTGCTTTTACTAACTCATTGGCAATATACCCACCCAAAGAACCACATCCTATTAATAGAACTTTTTTGTCCGCCAAGATATTACTAACTTCATTTGAACGAGTCATTAAATATTGTTTATCGATTCTGTCAATTAGAATTGGTGTAATCTGACTTACTGACCGTAATCTACAGACAGCATTTTCAAAAGAAATCATACATTTTTCAAGTAAAAATCCTAAAACAGTGCTTACACCATTGGGTTGCTTAATTGCAAAAATTATTAGTTTATCACTGCTTATTTTAGAACTAATTGCTTGAAATTCTTTCACATCTACATATCTTAATATATTTTGGAAATATTCATTTATATCTATATATCTTGCATCTGGCGGAAACAGAAAATCTTCTACTTCAATATTTATATAAACCCCATTTCTTATGTTAACACTTTCGTTTTCCTTATAATAATGTTTCAATTTTTGTGGATCTTGAGAAACATATATCTTACCACTCTTTGCCCTCTGCATATATTTAGCATATGACTCTTTTTTATATCTTTTTGCAGTCTTTGTAAAATATTTTACTACACCAATATGTTGAATCCCCACCACATCAACTTTTGCCAAACGAATAGATGGCAATTGCAACCAATATGACTCAAACTCTTCAATAAAATCTTCTCTATTAGTGCCAGCTAATCCATCTTCAATAATTTCTTTTGCTTTCTCAATTGACTGCAAGATGATTCCTCCCAGATTCTGATCTATCAAAACACCTTCCGTTTCAAACAGGCAAAATTTCCCCTTTATATCTACATGGGGTATAAAGGGGAAAGTCATATTCTGTGCAATATAAATATCAATCAATGTCCTTTGCCAGTTTTGCGGAACAGCAACTACGATAGGAACAACCTGCTTTGCAACTGACAAATCACATTCAATTATTTTCTGATATTCTTCTTCTCTAAATATTGTCATATCAACAACCTTCACATTATGAACATCAGAACAAGCATACAAAACTTTTTCAATAACATTTAAATCCATAAATATCATACTCCTGAAGAACTTGAAGACGGTATATAATTCATCTGCTTTTTTGAAGCATCCTTTGTCTCTGGAACTTTGAAATCATCACCAAAAATTTTGTTCAACAACTTGCACTGTTCAACTTCGTCGACCTCTTTTTTTACCTCTTCCAAATCAGTAATCAGTTTGTCAATTTTGTCCTTAAAATCTGTCATATAAATGTCTGTCATTTTCTTGAAGACATCTGTATCATCTTCAAAGTTCAAAGAAGACGGCAAAGGATACTTAATACGATACAATAATCTGCCATTATCTGATACTCCCTGAAAAATGAACAGATTCTGAATCTCTTTGGCAAATCCTATAAGTGCCTCTAAGTCATCATATTTCCATTTTTCTTCCAAGTAATCATATGTTCTGTATACTTCAAATTTATCAGCTGCAATCAATGTAATACCGATGCTCGGTGGTTCCGCATTACCTGAACTGTTAAATTTGAGATTCTTCCATCTCTTCATATATCGTATCACACGCCGATATTGTGCTCTCTCTTCACTATCAGCTTCGTATTTATCATTAATGTAATCAACCAGTCCTTTTGGATCTGATTTTTCCCAACATATTTCTTCCGGTGTGTTGTCTTTTCCTCTTGCTAGATATAATTGACTATCTATATCATCCTTATCTTCATAAGTGTAAACCACTAAATCCACATGATATGCTGCTTCACCGTCCTTCTTATATGTGACCGTTACGCAAGGTTTTTTCACTTCGGCACCGTACTCAGTATGACTCTGCAAAATATCATAAATTGTATTTTTCAACTCAACCGGATTCTCATAATCTTCTTTATTAACCTTAAATCTAAGCCCAACATCGATATCATATTCTTTGTCAAGTGGCTCAACCCCAGTATACATAATATAGCTACCTTGATTTAATTCACAAAACGCTGGTAATTTTCCACTATCTCGAAGCTTCCCCAGTAAAATATCTCTTTTACTGGCTAATTCCGCTTTTACTTCATAATCCATTTTGATTGTTTTATTAAAGTCTTTAAAATATTTCTGTAAACTCATGCAACATTTCCTTTCTATGTAATAAATAGCCCGCCTTTGTTAGCACTCATTAACTGAGAGTGCTAACACTTTTAATTTATCACTTTATATTTTTATTGTCAATTTCATTAAAGACATTTAATGAAATTTTTATAAAAATAAGCAACGTTCTTTATGTTACACTTTAATCATTACAAAATTAAAAACTGAAAGTACCTATTGCATGCACGGTAACATTTATCAAAAACTTAGCCCGGAATCTGTTAAATCATTTGCTTTAAAAAGCATTCATATTTGTTCCACCATTTCTATATAATTCATGTAAATACCATCTTCATGGTCCACCATATAAAATGGTTTGTTTTCTTTATTAAATTTTTCCTGCCTGATATCCATAGACCGCCATCCTTTTCTTCGGCATATTTTCTTGTGTTTCCTATTCTATTTTGAAATTATCACTCCTTCCTTTCCTGTATTTTTCTCCAACTCACTCTCAAAATCACTGTTTTACCACTATGTCTCTTTAAAAATAGGGCAAAAACTGGTCATTTTTCGTTCCAATTTTTGCCCTCAAACCACAACATCTTGTGGTTTAACATGCCTATTTTTCTTTTTTCCCACAATACTGCAGCAGACACACCGTCTCGACATGCCCCGTATTAGGAAACATATCCACACAACAGCACTTCTCCACCTTATATCCTCTCTCCTGCAAAGTAACAAGGTCTCTTGCAAGCGAAGTAGGCTTGCATGATATATACACCATTCTGTCAACACCATAATCAATAATCTTCTCAAGTGCCTTAGGGTGGATTCCGTCACGAGGCGGGTCAAGTACGATGAAATCAGGCTTAATCTCAATATTATCAAGTGCCTTTAAGACATCATCTGCAATGAATTCACAGTTAGTAAGACCGTTCTGGGCTGCATTCTTCTTGGCTGCCTCAACAGCTTCCGCAACAATCTCGACACCAATAACCTTGCTGGCAACCGGAGATAACATCTGTGCAATCGTACCCGTACCTGTATACAAATCATATATAACCGGCTTGCCGCCAGACTTCCCCTTAACATTAACACTTCCCGCAGCTTTAGCAGTCCCCATATCATCTTCATTTCCCGCAGCACTGGCAACCCCAGTATCATCAGCACCAGCCACATCTCCAAATCCCCCGGAAAGCACATACTCCCTCGCCTTAGAATAAAGCACCTCAGCGCCAAGCGAATTGGTCTGGAAGAATGAGAACGGTGTTATCTTGAAACGCAGTCCAAGAAGCTCCTCTTCAATATAATCCTTACCATACAGAAGCTCAGTTTTCTCGTTAATTACTGCGTCTGCGAGACTGTCGTTAAATGTATGGAGAACACCTGTAAGAGTGCCCTTATATTCAATTGATGTCAGGCGGTTTACAAGCTCTGTGAAATCATGCTCAATCTGAGTCGTTGTAACAATATCAACAAGAATCTGTCCTGTCTTTACTGACTTTCTTACAAGAAGATGACGAAGATAACCCTCGTGGCTTAACTTGTGCTGGAAAGGAAGCTCCTTCTCGATTGCATAATCCTGAACACATGTAAGAATTTTTCTGTAATCCTCATCAATAATCTTACATTCTGTAACCGGAACAATATCATACATACTGTTTCGTTTGTGAAGTCCGAGTGCAAGCGGTCCGTCCTTGTACTCATCGCCAAATGAAAACTCCATCTTGTTACGGTATTCCTCTGTGACCGGACTTCCGATTATCACCTCAAATGGAAGCTCACCTTTTACAACTTCACTAAGAAGCTTCTCCACCTGTGCGCTCTTAATCTTTAACTGTTCTTCGTAAGCTACTGTCTGGTAAGTGCAGCCACCGCATTTGCCAAAATGTGGACATGCCGGGTTGGTTTCAAGCGGACTCTTCTCAACAACTTCCATAAGTCTGCCTTCGCAGTGTCCTTTTCTTTTCTTATTCACGCAGAATCTGACAGTCTGTCCCGGAATTGCATTCTTAACGATTGCCTTTTCCTTCTGTCCGTCTTCATCTGTCACCCACACTGTCGCCTTGTTTGGAAAATCAACCTTTTCAACTTTACCTTCGTATACGCTTCCTTTTTTCAATCTATACTCCATTCCGCACATGAATTGTGCCTGTTATTAACATATTCATAGTTACTGGCAGCACTTATTCACATAACGGCATACCTTATATAATTTTATCAGAAAAATGTGCTAAAGTATAGTAGTCACATTTACTCCGCCACACTGACATTCTCTGCCTGCACTATAGAATGTATTCTGTCAAATACCTTGTCACACAGCCATGTATAAGCTGCACCGGCAGCATTTAGTCCTATACGTAATGCAACTGCATATGGCATTCCAAAAAGCCCTGCCGCAATTGATAATGCGCCAAATGTATTGAAAGCTGTCTGCCATGCATAACCAGCCGAATATCCGACTCCGATACCGCCTATCATGCCTATATACGGATACATTGATTCCGGCAGAACTATATACATCACTGCAAAAATCGCACATCCAACAACATTAAACAATGCCCTGCTGCCAATTCTCTTATCAACATCTTTAGAAAACGGCAGACACACTGACATACACGCTATTCCAATCCACATTGCTCTAGGCAGCCCCATTAGCGAAACAATCAGCATAGCGCTTGATACAATAAATGTAAGCTTAATGTACCATCTTGTCCTTGCTGAATTAATATTAAACTCCTTAAACAAATCCCAGAATGTTCTTCTATATGGTCTGTTCTTCTGATTCTTATAGAAAATAATCATGCATACTATCATTCCGGCAAGCAGCCCCACAATTCTCATCATATATTCATGCCCTGTGACATCATATCCCTGTAGCAAAAGATACCCAAGAACGAATGTCGAATGATTATACATAATTACATTGTGACATCCAATTATCATAAGAAGCATAATACACACAACATTTATTACAAATGCAACAACTGGCGGTACCATATTGGAAATCCTCGGTCCTGCTATCAATATTGCATATATTCCCATTATTGAAATCAAACCATGCGATGTCTTAATTCCGAAATCCGCCTGTCTTAATACCAGCACAGCAAGAAGCACTGTAACTCCGACAACGCTGTTATTATTTCCCAGCAGCTTACTGAATGCCGTAACTACTGCGACGCAGAAAATCATAACCAGATACACCTTAAAATTATATATAAGAATATGTCTTCTTTTCTCTTTAGAATCCTTTGTGTTCTTAATAAGCTGTTTTGAACCAGCCGAGCTTAACTGTAATTCCTGATAAAATGTCATAAATTCCTGATTTCCTTTCCTCCCCTTATATTTTACTTAATAACAGGGTTGAGTAATATAACACTATTTACTCTGTAGTGTCAATTAACAAACAATTAAATATTATGCACACTAAAAAAGCCACAGACGCTGATACATTCCATAACAGGCATATACCATAACGTCTGTGACTTTCAATCAAATCACTATTACAACTGATTAATTACTTCTCGATGTCTTCATCCTCAAAATCATCATCAAAGTCTTCATCTTCAAAATCTTCATCATCGAAGTCATCTAAATAATCTGGTGTGAAATATCTGTATACTGCATAAGCAATTCCTGCAACTGCGGCAACTGCACCAACAATAGCAAGAATAATCAATAAAACATTACATTTCTTACACTTCTTATCTTCTTCTTCCTTCTTGTTAATAAGTTCCCCTAACTTAGTAGCTGCAATAAGCTCATCTAATCTTTCTTTACTCATAACGATATCTCCTTTCTAGCACGGATTTAATAAATGTATTATAGCATAGCGTTAAACATTTGTCATTATAGTTTTTTAAGCCTGGCAAATCCAGCCATCATCTTTTTAAGTCCATATTCATCAAATGCGACAGTAACCATATAATCACGCTGTCCTTCTTCAATCGTAATTACCTTACCTGTACCAAATTTCACATGACTTACCATGTCCCCTACACTATAGCCTAATCCTTCCTGGTTGTTTTTCGCCGAAATAACTGAACCTTTACTTGCTCCAATTACATTTCTGGATGACAGACCACTTCTGGCAGGCATACCAGCATACACACTTCTTACTGAATCTGCTGGTGTTTTTCTCTTCTCTGGTTTCTTAAGGTCGAATAATTCCATAGGATCTTTACCAAATCCCGGATTAGAGCCGCCATTAATTTTTACTTTTCTCGATGTATATGTTCCTGCTGCTCTTCCTCCTGGCGTTCCACTTCCATAACTGCTAAGAATTGATCTGGCTGTTGCACGCATATTTATACCTGTCGTATCAGGCTCATCAGATGCACCTCCATATGCAATCCTGCCTTTAGCATACCCACTTGAATTGTTTTCTATGTGCATATATTCTTTAGGAATTTCATTAATAAATCTTGAAACCTTGTTCATCTGTGTCTCACCACGCACCATACGTGACTTGGCACTTGTAAGATTAAGTATCTTTTCTGCTCTTGTTATTCCAACATAGCACAGTCTTCTCTCTTCCTCAATCTCTGTTGAATCATCTGAAACAATTGTCATGTAACTTGGAAAAAGTCCATCCTCCATTCCTGTCATATACACTATTGGAAATTCCAGACCTTTGGCACTGTGCAGTGTCATAAGCATTACATGCGGCTCTGACTCATCAAGGTTATCAATATCGGCTATTAAGGCAACTTCTTCAAGCAGTCCTGAAAGTGTAGGCTCTTCCCCTGCTTCCTTACAACTCTCCTCATAACTTACTACCTTGTTAATGAATTCGTCCAGATTCTCTCGTCTTGCTTCAACCTCTTCAACTGTCTCACTCTGTGACAGGCTTTCAATATATCCAGTATCCTCAATTACAGCTTCTGCAAGTTCCTTCAATGACATGAATTCTTCCTTGGCACGCAGTCTTCCTATCAGATCCACAAATGGCTCTAACTTTGAAAGTGCCGCATTCTTTATTGTGTCTATATCCTTTGCATTAACGAGTGCTTCCCAGAAAGTAATATCATTAAAATCTGCATATTCCTGCAGTCTGTCGATTGTAGTATTACCAATCCCCCTCTTAGGAACATTAATAATTCTCTTAACCGCCTGACCATCAAGACCATTATCAATAGTTTTCAGATATGCAAGTATATCCTTGATTTCTTTTCGCTGATAGAAATTCTGTCCACCATATATCTTATATGGAATATTGTGCATCATAAGCTTTTCTTCAAGTGCTCTTGACTGTGCATTGGTTCTGTAAAGAATCGCAACATCATTATAATTCCAGCCATCCCTTACATACTCTGCAATACCACTTGCGACGCCTTCAGCCTCATCATATCCATTCTCGTACAGAGTATAATTGACCTTCTCACCCTCTCCGTTATCTGTCCAGAGTGATTTGCTCTTCCTGCCGATATTATTGCTTATAACTGCATTGGCAGCATTAAGTATTGTCTGTGTAGAACGATAATTCTGCTCAAGCTTTATAACCTTTGCTCCTGTAAATACCTTCTCAAAATTAAGAATATTATAAATATTTGCTCCACGGAACTTATATATGGACTGGTCATCATCACCAACCACGCATATATTGCCATACTTGGCAGCCAGCATTGCAACCAGCTTGAACTGTGATGTATTGGTATCCTGATACTCATCAACCATTATATATCTGAATCTGTCCTGATAATGTTCAAGTACCTCTGCGTCACTCTGGAACAGTTCAACTGTCTTAAAAATCAGGTCATCAAAATCAAGTGCATTGTTAAGCTTCAGTGCCTTCTGGTATTCCCTGTATACGCCTGCGATTCTTCTAAGATTATAGTCATTGCCCGCCTCAAGTTCAAACTCATCAGGCGTCTTTAACTCATCTTTTGCAGATGATATCTTACTCATAATCGCACGCTCTTTAAGCATCTTGGTATCTATATTCATCTTTTTACATATATCCTTGATAACAGCCTTCTGATCGTCCGTATCGTATATTGTAAAGTTATTATCGTAGCCTATTCTGTCTATATATCTTCTTAAAATTCTTACACATGTTGAGTGAAATGTACTAACCCACACAGCTCCCGCTCCATGTGATACAGTACCTTCAACTCTTTCCTTCATCTCTCTTGCTGCCTTGTTAGTAAATGTGATTGCCATGATATTATATGGATCAACATCACATTCTTCTATAAGATATGCAATTCTGTTAGTAAGAACCCTGGTCTTACCCGAACCTGCTCCCGCAATAATAAGCAGTGCGCCATCTGTATATTTAACAGCCCTTTTCTGACTGTCGTTCAAATCCTCTAATCTCATATTCCCACCTTTATATTAATGTCAATTATCTGTCCATTCATAGTCATTCTGACTTTCACATTATACGAAAAAATCGGGATGTTGCCAAGGTAATCTGACAACATCCCTGATTAATATTTATTAAGTTAATATTGTATATATGCCCATTAACCCGGGCTTATTAACTAAGCTAACTTTGTTCCACAATTCCCACAGAACTTAGAGCCATTAGTTGGTGTTCCGCAGTTAGGGCAAAACTTAGGTACTGCACCTCCTGATATTCCAGCATTCTGATTAGAATTCATACCATTCATAGCATTATTCATATTATTCATCATCTGCTGACCAACCTGCATTCCCATCTGGAGCTGCATCATATCACTGGCAATATTCGAACCACCTCTTGAATTACCGATACTATCAGCCATTGCCATCTGTGTATATCTGTTCATATCACCAACCATAGCCTGTGAAGCAGCCTTATTAGTCATCTTCTGAACTTCTTCTGGATAAGAAAAGCTTGAGATAGTAAAACTTGTTATTGTGATTCCTAACTTGCTCATCTCCATGTCAAGGTCTGTCTTGATACCTGCTGAGATATCATAAGCATTAGCCTGAAGATTAAACATATCCTTTCCTTCTTTAGAAATCCACTTCATAAGAAGCTGGTCAAGAACTGCTGATATTCTTTCCTTAACATCTGCAACCGTGTACATCTGCTTTACACCTGCCACCTTGTCTATAAGCGTAATGTAATCAGATACTGAAAATGAGAAGTTACCAAAAGCTCTTATTGGCATACCACCTGGAAGTGCCTGCGTTGGAATAAGTATAGGATTCTTAGTTCCCCACTTTTCTGTGAATTCCTTAGTATTAACAAATAAAACTTCTGCTCTTACTCCGCTGTTAAAGCCGAACTTAAAACCCTTAAGTGTTGATAAGAATGGAATAATCTGTGATTCAATATCAAAGCTTCCCTCGTCCTTAAAGATTCCTTCAATCTTACCATTGTACATAAAGATTGCATCCTGACCGGCGCGGATAATCAGCTTACTGCCTTTCTTAATTTCTCTGTTGGTCCATTTCCAGAAAATTATGTCATCTCTGTACTCTTCCCATTCGACTACATTGGCAAACTGCCCTTTGAATAATCCCATATTCCCTCTCCTTATCTTTGTTAATGCTTATTCTGAATTTCTCTTTATGAGTTATTATAATCCCATCTGAGCCTTAAGAGCTGCTAATTCATCGTCTACTGCAGCATTAGCTGGTTCTGTATCATACTTAGCTGCAAGGCTGTCTACATCTGTCTCAAGCTGTGACTGATTAAGTTCTGCCATTGCATTAGCCTGATCAAGCATTTTGTTAGCTTTAGCTTCCATCTTGCTGAATGCATCCATACTGGTTCCTACACCTGCTACACTTGAACCAACCTTATTAATTCTTTCCTGTGCCTTGGCTGCTGCAACCTTAGCCTTAACTGAATCTCTTCTTGCTTCGAGCGACTGGATATCCTTGCAGAGCTTATCATGCATCTGGCGCATCTTAGCTGCATTATCTGCCGCAATATTATATGTCTGCTGTAATGTTGCCTGCTTAGAAACTAACTGCTGCTTCTTCTCAAGGAATGTTCTTGCATCTGCTTCGTTGCCTGCCTGAAGTGCCTTCTCTGCATATGACTGATACTTAGCAACATCTGCTGTGCATGCATCAAGCTCTCTCTTACATCTTGTTTCTTCAGCCATAACTGATGCTGTCTCTGCTTTAACCTTTCCAAGATCACTCTCAAGATTTCTCATATACTGGTCAATCATCTTTTCTGGATCTTCACACTTATCAAGAAGTGCATTAATGTTAGCGCTCATAATGTCTTTAAATCTTGTTAAAATACCCATAATAATAATCCTCCATTCTGTCACCCTCTGGTGAATTTAAGTTACTTATAAACTTTAAAAACTTTATTAATTATAATATATACGGACTAAAAAGTCACGAACATTTCCTCCTTTGATTGATATTTTATATATTATCAGTCAATATTAAAATATCATTTTATGCACATTACACTATGCTAAAGTTCAAAATATTATTACCACTTGAAATGTGGTTTTAAAAACTATATAATATAGCTTAAACATTTATAACCGTAGCATCTGATAATGATGCATATTTATAAGGAATGAGGACTATATGAACAACGATATTAAAGAGCTTATGGGTGGTATTCTGAAAGATATGTCCGCTCTTAATTATATTCAGCCTGGAGATGTTCCTAATATCAATCTGTATATGGATCAGGTAACAACATTTATGTATGAGCACCTTCATGATACAAAACGCACAGATGATGACAAGGTTCTTACTAAAACTATGATTAATAATTATGCTAAGAACAATCTGCTGCCATCACCTGTTAAAAAGAAATATTCAAAGGAACATATATATATTCTTACTTTCATTTATTATTTCAAGAATATTCTGTCAATAAGTGATATCCAGAAACTGCTTAATCCACTGACAGAGAAATTCTTTGATAAAGATTCCGTACCAGATCTTGATTATATATATAGTGAAATATTTTCGATGGAATCTTCACTTGCCAAGCCTTTATCTAAGGATATTCTTGCCAAGTCAGAACAGGCAAGTAACGCATTTACAGATGTGGACAATGATGATGACAGGGAATTCTTACAATTCTTTAGTCTTGTGTGTTTATTAAGTTTCGATGTATATATGAAAAAGAATATGATTGAAAGCCTTATTGATGATTATACAGCTAAACATGCTCCTGCTGAGCCTGAAAAGCCTGAGAAATCAGATAAGAAGAGTAAATAATATTATAAAAGGAACTGCTTTGATAATATATTTCCGGATTTACAGAAATGTATTATCATCTGATGCAGTTCCTTTTCTTTAGTCATGTATTTTGTTATTTTACCTTATATCACTGCTGCCCGTCCTGAATCTCATCAAGCATGTTAAGTCTCTCAAATACTCTGTCATATCCATCATTGCCATAATTAAGAGATCTGTTTACTCTGCTTATAGTAGCTGTAGATGCCCCTGTTTTTTCTGCAATATCCAGATAAGTTCTATGTTCCCTGAGCATCTTGGCAACCTCAAATCTCTGTGATAACGATAATATTTCATTAATAGTGCATACATCTTCAAAAAAATCATATGCTTCATCTATATCTTTAAGACTCAGTATTGCCTGAAAAAGCTGTTCAACAGCCGGTGTCTTTAATTTATTATTCATATTACTTAATCTCCCCAATCCACAAAATGTATTGTTTCACTACTATGAAATTTTAGCACAGTGAAGTTTTAAAGTAAAGACATTATTCACTTCTTAACGCAACAACAGGATCCTTTTTAGCTGCAAGCTTTGCCGGTATTAATCCCGCAATAAATGTAAGGAACATGCTTATTATAATAAGCACTACCCCACCTGCAACTGGAAGCTGCGCAACATTTGATATAGAAGTCAGACTTTTTATTATAGCGTTGGCAGGTATGCACAGAAGCAGCGTAACAATTATTCCTAGTGCTCCTGCTACAAAACCTTCTATCAATGTTTCTGCATTAAATATTCTTGACACATCTTTCTTTGATGCACCAATACTTCTAAGAACACCTATTTCCTTGGTACGTTCAAGTACTGAAATATATGTAATAATTCCTATCATTATCGAAGAAACTATAAGCGAGATTGCAACAAATGCTATTAAAACATATGATATTGCATTAATAATTGTACTAACAGATGACATCATAATTCCAACATAATCTGTGTAATTGATTACATTTTCTTCTTTTCCTTCATCCTGCTGTAACTTATTATAATCTTTGATTATATCCTGAATCTTTTCCTTTGAATCAAAATCAGTAGCATATATATCTATCTGTGAAGGTGTGTCAGGATCTGTTATTCCGAGCTTTGACTTATTGCTATCAAGTGTTGCATCTGTAGTTCTTGCCTTTATTGATGCTGAGAATAACTGCAATATCTGATCATCTGTCATTGTGCTTGTCATTGCCTGCATCTGCATGCTTTCTTCATCTGATAATGTTGCCATGTAAGCATTGACATCATCCATTGTTATCTCTGTATCTTTGTCATTGTCAAATGGCACTCCTGTAAATACATCTATATCCTCATTTTCAAGCTGTGCCTTCGCAATGTCACTTTCTTTTACTTCATTGATTATATATTCCATAAGCTCTGATGTATATCCAATTCCGCTTGAAATCGTTGTGCTTACGGCATCTTCATTAGGTCTGATTATTCCACATACTTTTATGTCTGTTCCATTATCAACAACCTGCTTCATGAACTTTTCATCTTTGCTTCCATCATCCCATGTTCCTGTAACCTCATTATACTGGTACATATCTGTTGGCATAACCAGCTTAAACTGTGTATCAAGTATCTGGTCAAATGTATAGCTGGTATCTTTCTCTGTCTCGTATGATTCACCAACCATCATCTTCTTAAACATTGTTTTAACTTCTTCCGGATCTTTTAGTCCAAGAGAATACAACGTATAATCATCTACTTCATTATTCTTGTCTACTACAAGAACTACTTCATCATAATTCTCCGGCCAGTGACCGGCAAGCACATCATACTGCTCATCAAGAACCTGCTGATTTCCCAAAAGCTGGTTCCACACACTGCTGTTAGAAAACATACCCATTCCCATTCCTGATGACATTGATGTTGTTGCAGCAGTACTTCCTTCGCCATATATTGAATCAAACATTGTGCTTGGATTAAGCTGTTCTACTCCATTAGAAGTATCTTTCATATATATGTTAAGTGGAACATCATATGAATACTGGATATCACTTACATACGATTTAATGTCAGAGCTGCCTTCTTCGATGTATTTTCTGAATTCAGACAGATTGTTGCTCTTTACCTCTTTCACCATGGTATTGATCATATCACCCATAATATCATTGGAATATATCTTGCTCTTATCCTCATGTTCTTCTGATTCCGCATTACCTGTCATACTTGAAACCATGCTGCTTATATCTATAGATTCTGCCTGCAGCGTTACAGGGTAACTTGACAGTGTATCTCTCTGCACTCTGTCTATATATAGCTGTATTCCATTAGATATAGACAAAATCATTGCTATTCCAATGATACCTATGCTTCCTGCAAATGCTGTAAGTATTGTACGCGTCTTTTTTGTCATAAGATTATTAAATGACAATGAAAGAGCTGTAAAGAAAGACATTGATGTTTTCTGTCTTTTGCTTCTTTTTGTTTTTCCCCCGTCCACCTTTGAGACACACTTTTCTTCAGCCTGTTCTTTTTCTTTTGCATCGGCTTCCATCTGTTCTTCGGTATATGGATTAGTATCATCTGTTATAACACCATCCAACAATCTTACTATTCTTGTCGAATAATTTTTTGCCAGCTCCGGATTATGAGTTACCATTATTATAAGTCTGTCTTTTGATATCTCTTTAAGAAGTTCCATTATCTGTATGCTTGTTTCTGTATCAAGTGCTCCTGTAGGCTCATCAGCAAGAAGTATATCAGGATCATTGACAAGTGCTCTTGCAATTGCAACTCTCTGCATCTGTCCTCCTGACATCTGATTAGGTTTCTTATGGATCTGCTCTCCAAGTCCTACTTTTTCCAATGCTTCTATTGCTCTTTTCTTTCTCTCTGACTTAGACACTCCCGAAAGAGTAAGTGCAAGTTCAACATTTGATAATACTGTCTGATGTGGTATCAGATTGTAACTCTGGAATACAAAACCAATAGAGTTATTTCTGTAAAAATCCCAGTCTCTGTCCTTATAGTTTCTGGTTGACACGCCATTAATCTTAAGGTCACCACTAGTATACTTATCAAGTCCGCCTATAATGTTAAGCATGGTAGTCTTACCACATCCGGACTGTCCAAGGATTGATACAAATTCGCAGTCCCTGAATCTTAAATTAATCCCCTTAAGTGCGCTCACAGTAGTTGAGCCAGACACATAATCCTTTTTTATATCATTTAATTCAAGCATTTAAGTCTCCTTTTATTTTATTCAGGTTCTTAATTGGAGTTAGTCAGCGTCTTTTAATGCTATGGCATCCCCACGGCAGTATCTGACTATAGCATATGCTCGAATAATCCGAACTGTGTGGAAGTTAATGCCGCTAAGTGCAGGATTCCTGAGAGCATATGCTATAGTCAGATACTGCCGTGGAGTATTGCCATAAAAACAGACGCCTGCAAAATCCAAAACCTGCAATTTAATATACACCTTAAAAAGCACGCCTTGCAATTTATTCACGCACATTTTATACTAATATTGTTTTTTGTTTATAAAAATATAATTATTGACAGGAGTCACATGTGACAATATGAAATTACGAACACGCAATTTTACAGCTATTATGCTTATTCTATGCATGGCAGTCTTTTTCTGTCTTCCAGCATATATTTATCCTTACAGGCTGATGGCTGATACACAGGATGACCTTGATGCGGTAAACAAGGAATTAGAAGAACTAAAGAACAAGCAGAGTGAATTGGATTCCCAGTTCAGTGATCTCAATAATAAGGTCACTTCATCTGGTGAGAAAATAGCATCCCTGGAAGAACAGATTAATTCCAAGCAGTCAGATATTGATTCTGTAAATGCTGATATCTCTGATATGGAGATCGAGATCAGCCACCAGTATGACACAATGAAGCTGCGTATACGTTATATGTATGAGAATGATAGTGATACCATTATTTCAACTCTTCTCTCTGCGCAGAGCCTGTCTGATCTTCTCACAAAAACAGAATATGTCAGGCAGATATCTGATTATGACCATAAAAAAATGCAGGAACTTAATGATCTGATCATAACTCTTCGCGATACTAAAGAACAGCTTCAATCAGAACTTGATGAACTTGTTGCTCTTAAAGATAAGGCATCAAAGGAAGCAGACACTCTTTCTTCTCTGCTTGAACAATGCCAGACACAGATAGACACCAACAGTCAGAGCATATCTGATGCAGAGGCACTTGCTCTTGAATACGAGCAGAAGATACAACAGGAAATGTTAGAAAGACAGCGCCGCGAAATGGAAGCTCTTAATTCACAGAATTCATCAGATAATGCTTCCCACATAGATCAGAATGTACTTGATCAGGTATTAAAGAACCACTCTGAACAGGACGTTGCCATGCTTGCTGCAATAATAGAATGTGAAGCCGGCAATCAGTCCTACGAAGGCAAATGTGCTGTTGGCAGCGTAGTTATTAACCGGGTTGCCGATCCACGTTTTGCCAATAGCATAAGCGGTGTTATATATGCACCTTACCAGTTTTCTCCTGTTGCAAGCGGACGTTTTGCAATTGTGCTCGCAAGGGGAGCTAATGCAGAATGTACCAAAGCAGCTGTTGATGTTCTTAATGGTTATATCAACATTAATGCATTATATTTTCATGTATATAACAGCGCTGTTGATAAAGGTGGTACCATCATTGGCGACCACGTATTTTACTAATTATAAAATGAGGTGTAAACTTATGAAAAAAGCGACAAAAGCGTCAGATAACAAGTATTATCAAGCCAGATTCAATGCTGCCCAGAATAATTCAGATTTTGAAAGCCGTGAAGCAGCTTCTGATGTAATTGGAATAGACAGAACAAGACTCGCCAGAATCGAACTCGGAAATGTAACTCCTTATGCTGACGAAGTTGTTTCTATGGCACAGTGTTATAACGCACCAGAACTATGCTACAACTATTGTTCTAGCGAATGTCCAATAGGACGCCTTACAATGAAGACAGTTGAAATCAATTCATTTGACAGACTATCTTTAAAAATGCTTGGTTCTCTTAATGATATAGAAAGCCTTAGAGCATCTATTATCAATATATCTGCTGATGGGCAGGTTGATATTGGTGAGCAGGAGGAATTCAAGAAAATACTTGAATCCCTCGACTGTATCTCCAACAATGCCAAAGCCCTTGAATTATGGGCTCAGAAGAATATTAAAGAAGATTAATCCGTATATCTTACATAGTCAGCTGTAATGTAACCTGACTCATTTCCCAGAATACCATTATCATGTGAAGCATATAATCCACTTTTTACACCAACCCATCTGCCGGCTTCAGCTTCGACAGATACAGGGTTGGTGTACTGTTTTCCATCAGTACTTACCTCTATTGTTATAACTTCTTCCGGAGCATTCTTTACTGGAAGTCCAGCTTCCACATGATCCTTAGTTCCTATTCGTTTAACAGTACATCTGAAATATACATCTTCAATACCAGTATATTCTCCAATATGCTGTCTGGTCTCTGATGTGTATGCCTGATCACAATCAAACTGCTGTATACCTGTAACTGCATACATATTAATCTTTCCATTTTCAGACTTAGATATATCTATCGCTATATATTTTCTTCCAAGTGACACATATCCGGCATTATCCCCTGGCTTCATACCTGAAATATTGATTCTGGCCTCACATGTGAATTCAGGTGCCGGCCATTTCTGAAGAAGAAGATTTCTATAATCCCCTATTGGTCTGTTTGAAACCCTTGACACAGCATTAAGCCTTATATATGAGCCGCCCTGTTCTTTTCTTCCATCTTTATCTGTTCCATATTCAACCCAGTCATTATCAGGATTAGCATTCCACTGCCATTGCAGTCCCAGTGACTCTCCTGTGAATTCATCTGTTGTATCCGGTTCACATATGTCATATTCTGCACCTACATCAGGCTTTTCATACTCCATCACAGGCTGTCCATAATCCTCAGCACCTTTTCTCACACCAATTACAGGCCAGTCATTATCCCATGACATTGGCTGCAAATGTGTTATTCTTCCCGCTGCGTATACATCCTGAAAATGTATAAACCAGTCCTGTCCTGTAACTGTATCGACCCATGCTCCCTGGTGAGGTCCATTAACTGGCGAATCCCCCTGTCTCATAACAACTTTATACTCATATGGTCCAAATACATTCTTTGACCTTAGCACTGTCTGCCATCCTGTTTTTACTCCTCCGGCAGGTGCAAAAATATAATACCAGCCATTTCTTTTATACATTTTAGGTCCTTCTATTGTTATCTGGTCATTAAGATTACCATCAAATATAACCTTTTCCTCTCCAGTTACCCCTGATCCATCTGGCTTCATCTCAACCATGTGAAGCACACTCTTATAACCAATCCTGCTCTTGGCAACTCCGGCAACAAGATATGCTTTTCCATCATCATCCCAGAATGGGCATGGATCAATCCAGCCAGCCCCAGGTCTTATGTTTACCGGTCTGCTCCACTTCCCATATGGATCTGTTGTCGTAGTCATATATATTCCCTCATCAGGCATTGGAAAGCACACATAATATGTTCCCTCATGATATCTTATTGCGGGTGCCCATACTCCGCATCCATGAATTGGATTTCTATATCTGAATTCTGGCACTTCCGGTAAAATATAATTAATAACCTTCCAGTTAACCAGATCCTTGGAATGTAACAATGGCATCGCTGGCGCATTTGAAAAGCTGGATGATATCATAAAATAATCATCCCCCACCCTTATTGCATCCGGGTCTGAATAATCAGCATAAAGTATTGGATTTCTGAAACGACCATTTCCTAAATCGGCTGTCCACATATATGACCTCTTTCTGCCTGTTCGGCTTAATAATATATTTCTGTCTGTGCAGATATCTTTCTATTCACATATTACATCACTTATATAATAATTTCCAGTACTTTTATAAAGATATTTTATAAAAGTATATGTGTTTCTTGCATATTGTTAATTATTATTTTTTTATGTCGATATTATATATAACCGTGTTCATTGCTGACGATGAAAGGCGGTATACTTATGATAATTGCAAACAGCAACGTGACTATGTCCTCAAGAAGACATTTTTCACAAAACGTAACATCAAGCCAGACTTCAGTTAATAAGTCTGCAAGATCATTCCAGCTTGGAATGACAAGCATCAGGGCTTCATACAGCCAGAATGAATTTTATTACAGTAACAACAGCCACAGATCCGATGACGATTCATTCGGAACACCTGCGTATAATCGTTTTGGTCTTTTAGATGACGAAAATGATTCTCTAAAAACAGGAACAGATACTACAGCTAAAAGTTTACCTGACAGGATAAACTTCAGTTACAAAGAAATTACCCGGAAGCTCTATCTGTCTTTATTAGATTTCATTCAGTCGTTGTCTCTGCGTGACATGTTTTATGATTACAACAATAATACCATGTCAGGCACCCAGACATCTTCTGATTCTTCCAATAAAGACAATAGTCTTATTATGACAAACCAGCAGTCACCTTCTGTCTGGTCTGTGTCAACAAGGTATTCATCTACTTATGAAGAATCTGAGAGTACTTCATTCTCTACAACAGGAACAGTCAGAACTGCCGATGGAAGGGAACTTGATTTTAATCTTGATATGACTATGTCCCGTAAATATATGGAAGAACATTGCATTGAGTTTGCAGCAAGTTATGATTCTGTACTTACAGATCCTCTTGTTATCAACCTTTCCAGCAACCCTGTTTCTGTTTCTGATAAATCTTTCAGCTTTGATATAGACGCTGATGGTAATGATGAGGTAATTGCACAGATGAATCCCGAAAGTGGATTCCTTGCTCTCGATAAAAATGGAGATGGAATTATTAACGATGGCAGTGAATTATTTGGTGCTAAAACTGGCAATGGTTTTTCGGAACTTGAAGAATATGATTCAGATGGCAATGGATGGATTGATGAAAATGATGAAATCTATAATCAGTTAAAAGTATGGATTAAAGACGAAACTGGCAATGATAAGTTACTATCTCTTAAGGAAGCAGATGTTGGAGCTATATACCTTGGTAGAGCCAATACTACATTTCATGTGACCGACGACAACAACAAGCTGAATGCAAAAGTAGAAAGCAACGGAGTATATCTTCACGAAGACGGCAGCGCAGGATTGGTACAGCAGGTGGATTTCTAATCGCTTGCAAAAGGGGGCAGGTGTTATCCACCTGCCCCTTTTTTATGTCAGAAGTTTAAATCAATGTCTATTCCTTTAATATCATCATTAAGCAGTTTATTTTCCTGCATAATCTTAACAATCTGTTTCTGCGCTTCAGTCACATGATCAACATCATTTACTCTGACACTATTATTCATATCAAGCTTGTCTGCCTCAGTTTCCCCTTCTATTATCTTACGCTGTTCCTCTCTGTCCTTTCTTGTCTGTTCTATTTTATCCTGCAATTCTTCCCGCTTTTTCTCTGCCTCTTCGGCTTTCTCTTTATTTTCCTCAACCTGATTGTCTATATTGCCTTTTCCTTCAGATACAAGCAGATTAGTAATCTCCCCCTCAACAGCAGCTACTATCTGATCTGCTGAATCTTTAGCTTTAAGCATTTCCTGTGACTTATCCCTGTCAATCTCTGCCAGCGCAATAGATGCCGTATCACAGGCTATCTTAAGCTGTTTTTGTTCAATTTCACTATTATAATGTATCTGTGATGCATTTAGTCTTAATGCTTTCTCCTGATATTCCGTAAGCGGCGTATTCTGAAGTTCTTTCAGCCGTTTCTGTTCTTCTTCCGAAAATGAATCATACGCAGAGCCATATTTGTTATTCTGATACTTTTCAAGCAATTCAAGATCCTTTTGTTCCTGTGAATCTTTATCCACTCCATATTGTACCCTGTATGCCTCTTTTTCTTTCTCTAGGTCACTTATCTTATTCTTATAATCTGTAATCTCTTCCAGCTTATTGAGCTTATCGTTCTTAATATCCTCTATGCCCTTATCTGTTTTATCCGCAGATTTCCATGCATCTGATATTAATTTCATCGCCTGTTTTCTTGCGCGCAGCCTTTTAGAATCTATCTGATTATCTTTATATGGTTTCAGATTAAGATCAGACGCATTTATTGTCTTTCTTGCCACATTATGTTTTCTATTATCTGCTTTACTTTCTTTGTTTTGAGTATTCTGTATATTGTTTCCAGCATTAATTCCAGTCTTTATCGTAAGTGACATATGCCCTCCTTGTTATGGCTTCATCCCTGGACTCCTTTCCGGGATTCATTAATAGTTATATATTATATATCGGCTTATGGCTCTTATATTATTACATTGTATGTAATGAATTAATATGCTATATTCTTAATATCAATGTTATGTGGGGAGGAATTGATTATGAATTTTGCTAAAAAAGCTGATCTGGTAATGACTATAATATATACCATTATATGTGTATTGCTGACATTACTTTTTATATTATCTGTTGTAAGTGCTAATAGTGTTATTGACAACAGTGCCATTGATCCATCTAATTATTCTGCTGATGACGTAACTGCCGGATACCGGCTTATCGGTCATATGTTTACAAGCGGACTTACTTTTACAGCCGGAATCTTTTTATTTTTCGTTGCTATTATAATTGGAATTATTGATTTTCCACTAATAATCATAACTATATTTGCTTACATAGGAATTGCTCTTTATAATAAGAGTAATGATCCAAAACATATTAAGAGAAACTTAATTGTTAAAATAGTCTATACTATAATCTGGACTGTTTTTTCTCTTGTTCTGACAATTAATAATACCTTTTATGTAGTTTTCTTCATTGCATCTGCTTTAATTCTGGCTCTCCTTTTTTCTGCACTTTATAATATGCGTGAACATGAATATTTCCCTGATTACTAATAGTCAATAAGACTGCCACACCAATTGGTGCGACAGTCTTATTATTTATCCTATCTTTCTTTTCTCCCTCTGCACATCCCAACTAGAAACCATTAGCATGACCCTTAGAAAATGCTGCATACTGCAGCTGTGGTCCCTGCTGTGTGAATCCAACTGAAATATTAAATACATAATCATCTTTCTTATCTGCATATGTTACTACTGCTGTATACACATCCCTCTTATCATTATAAGACATTATGTTAACACGTCTTAACGAACAGTTTGGCATATGCTCCTGAAACATTCTGTTATTCCGTATCTTATCCTGAAATTTATCGCCCTGACCGGGTATTGTATTATTTATAATACCATTCACAATATTGACAGACAACTGCTTGATTGCCTCTTCACTATATTCAGGATGAGTTTTGTATAACTTCTTTACGGCAAGTGAATTAACGCTTCCTTCAAATACTGTGCCGTATATATTGGAATCATCTATTCCAATCTTCCCCCTTATGTGGTTAGATGCCCTTGTCTTCAGCTTTCCAACCGCCATGCTTACTGCAACAATTATTGCTACAATAATTACAAGAAATATTATTATTACTGCTTGCATTTTTTCCTCCCTTGGTGTTTTTCTCTTGGTTTAAAACCATGTTTATAATAACATTCACATATTCAATATTAAACAGTAATATCTGCACACTAACCCCTGCAATAATGCAAATTCTAAACTTTACACGCATAAAAATACCGGCAGCTCCATATCAATGGAATTGCCGGTAAATTATTCATATAATTACAGATGAAGTACTCTTTCTTTGATTTCCTGAGTTCTTCCCTGATTCCAGAACTGTGTTCCAATGTATCCACATGTACGTCTTGCAACATTCATTTTATCCTGATTACGATTACCACAGTTAGGGCACTCCCATATCAGCTTTCCATCTTCATCAGTTATAATCTGAATCTGTCCTGTATATCCACATTCCTGGCAATAATCACTCTTAGTATTAAGCTCTGCATACATAATATTCTCATAAATGTACTGCATAACTTTAAGTACTGCCGGAATATTATTCTGCATGTCAGGAACTTCTACATAACTTATTGCTCCACCAGGAGATAACTTCTGGAACTGTGCCTCAAACTTAAGCTTATCAAATGCATTTATCTGCTCTGTTACATGAACATGATAACTGTTGGTAATATAATTCTTATCTGTTACACCCGCAATCTTACCAAATCTCTTCTGTAAACATTTGGCAAACTTATAAGTTGTTGACTCAAGTGGTGTTCCATAAAGTGAGAAATCAATATTAGTCTCTGCTGCCCATCTCTTACATGTATCATTCAGATACTGCATTACCTTAAGTGCAAATTCTGTTCCTTCCGGATTAGTATGTGTTACACCCTTCATGTAATATGTACATTCACAAAGTCCTGCATATCCAAGTGAAATTGTTGAATAACCGCCATAAAGAAGCTTATCAATTGTCTCACCCTTCTTAAGTCTTGCAAGTGCACCATTCTGCCATAAAATAGGAGCAACATCCGAAGGAGTTCCCTTAAGTCTGTAATGTCTGCACATAAGAGCTCTCTTACACAGATCAAGCCTCTCATCAAGAATACTCCAGAACTTATCTGTATCCTTTCCTGACGAGCATGCAACATCAACTAAATTAAGAGTTACTACACCCTGGTTAAATCTTCCATAATACTTAGGCTTATTGTTCTCATCAAGATATGTTGTAAGGAATGAACGGCATCCCATACATGGATAACAATGTCCATCTCCATTAGCATCTACCTTAAGTTCCTTCATGATCTTTTCTGATATATAATCTGGAACCATTCTCTTAGCTGTACACTGTGCAGCTATCTGTGTAAGATACCAGTACTTAGAATCCTCATGGATATTATCTTCTTCAAGAACATATATAAGCTTAGGAAATGCTGGTGTTATATATACACCCTGTTCATTCTTGACGCCCTGCATTCTCTGTCTTAATACTTCTTCTGTAACGAGTGCAAGATCATCTCTTGTCTGACCTTCTGGAACTTCATCAAGATACATAAATACAGTAACAAATGGTGCCTGTCCATTAGTTGTCATGAGAGTTATAACCTGATACTGTATCATCTGCACACCACGTTTAATCTCATCTCTTACACGAAGCTCTGCAACTTCTCTTATCTTCTCTTCAGAAGCATCTATTCCTGTCTTTTCAAATTCATCTCTTACCTGTCCGATAAACTTCTCACGGCTTACCTGAACAAATGGTGCAAGGTGGGCAAGTGATATACTCTGTCCACCATACTGTGAACTTGCTATCTGTGCAATTGCCTGGGTTGCAATATTACATGCTGTAGAAAAACTGTGTGGCTTTTCAATCATTGTTTCACTTATAACAGTTCCATTCTGTAACATATCTTCAAGATTAACAAGACAGCAGTTATGCATATGCTGTGCAAAATAATCCGCATCATGGAAATGTATAAGTCCCTGCTCATGAGCATCAACTATATCAGCTGGAAGAAGCAATCTCTTGGTAATATCCTTGCTTACTTCACCTGCCATATAATCTCTCTGAACACTGTTAACTGTAGGATTCTTATTAGAATTCTCCTGCTTAACTTCCTCATTATTACATTCAAGAAGGCTCAGTATCTGCTCATCTGTCGAATTAGACTTACGCACAAGTGCTCTCTTATATCTGTATGTTATATACTTTCTCGCAACTGCAAATGCACGAAGATTCATAATCTGATTCTCAACAAGATCCTGAATTTCCTCAACGCTTAATGATCTGTTCATCTCTTTACAGATATCCTCAACATTATTAGATATTGTCTCAATCTGTTCTTCAGATAATCTCTCACTATGGACAACTTCCTGATTAGCCTTTGATACCGCCGCCATAATTTTTGAAATGTCAAATGTTACTTCTGATCCACTTCTTTTAATAATTTTCATACTTCAAACCCTCACATAAACAATCCATATATATCTGCAAATCAACATGTACCACACATGCTGATACGAAAAAATCTGCCCGGAATGCGCTTTTCATGCGGTTTCCCGAGCAGAATAAATTATACAACATATAGTTTATCAAGTCAATCAAAAACACAATATCTTGTAATAAAAAACTATATATATTAAAGTAAACTTTCTGAAGATTCAGCAATAATATTAATAAGAGAAGCTGTGATTACAGCACATTCCACCTCATATTCAGCCCACTGTGATGACTCCTTGCACCTGTCCATTGTAAACAATCCTTTAATATTGCTCGGTGTTCCAATCAGGCACTGGATAGTTGAGAACACTCTTCTTTCTCTCATAGCTGTTCCAAATTCTGGTGCAACATCTGTCTGCCTTCCGACAAATCCAACCACCGCATGATTCTTTCCATCAAGGAGCTTTTTAAATCCTTCTGTATGAATATACTGTGCATTCATTGCTCCATTAAGTTCTGCTCCCAGATAATACACTCTGTTTAAATTAGGTCCCCAATACAGATTAATACTGTCTAGCTTAAACGTATCAAACATATGATGAATCATATCAGAAAGTGCTTTCTTACGATCCTGCGCAAAAGCCTCCATTATACCTGAAAGGAATCTTAATTCTTTCATTTCTCTTCCATCATTAACATTCTTGTCCTTGGTATTAACAGAATTCTCATATGATTCTTTATGCAGATCATCCCTGAAAAATACATATCTGTCCCTGCCTTTTTCCTTAGCAACATATAAACAGTAATCTGCCTTCTTAAAAAGTTCCTCATACTCTGTTCCATTATTAGGGCTATATGACGCACCAATTGAACATGTAATCATTAGGTCTTCAAAATCATTAACAAATTCCCACTTAATCTGTGTTCTGATAGCACGAAGCATTCCACGCAGAGCATGTTCATCATTAATTCCATTAAAGACTATTACAAACTCATCTCCTCCTATACGTCCTACAACTCCATCTTCTCCTACAACTTCTTTCAGCTTTCTTCCTACTCTTGCAAGAACCTTATCTCCATACATATGTCCATATACATCATTAACTTTCTTGAAATGGTCCACATCAAGGACAGCAATTGTTACTCTGTTTTTCTTCTCGTCTTTCACGCATTTCACTGCATATTCTGTAATTGTCTTCTTATTATAAACATGCGTAAGCGAATCAAACTGTAACTCTTCTATCATGTCAGCGACCTGATTATAACTGTGCACATCCTCTTCTGGAATTACACGTCCAATTACAATCTTGCTTCCATTACTCTTATTCATTACCGTTCCTATGAATCTGAGAGTTTCCATAACTTTATTATATGTACGCATGCTTGTATTAAGCTTAATTGAAAATGTCTGAACATAAGATCTTACCTCAGATATAAAATTCATAAACATTTCCCTGTCACTGTCTGCTATATACCCCTCTGAAAGCATTCTGTTCTTCCATTCATCAATATCGGACTTATATATTACATCTCTGGAATCCACATCATACCTGTACATACTGAATATATTATTATCTCTGCTGTATGTAAATGTATATTCCCGGTCTAATCCAAGCAGCATCCTGTGCTTTGATACATCATCCCTTAACAGCTTATTAGTCTCTTCAATAGATTCGACATCAACAAGTTCAACATCCATGTTGCTTCCATTGCCAACCCCTCTCTGTGCATAAACAAATATGTGGTTATAGCGGACTCTCCCCTGTCCATCTATGAATCTGAACATTCCAATCTTAGCTGTTCCATCGTAACTGTCTATGAACTTAATAAGTGCTTCCTTGTCTTCTGCATATACCACAGAAACAATTGTATCAATTATTCCACCGAAGTATTCTTCAAATGCCTTATTAGCAACACTTATAACGCAATATTTATCAATTGAAGCAATTCTCCTATTCATTTTATGTACAACTTCATACTTTTCATTAGTCATGATTTCTTCATTTCCCATATCTGTACCTCATTGTATCTTTTAGTGTTATTCAACTTTATATTTACGAAAATAATCCATAAAAATTATATTATATATACATCCATTTTACAAGTGTAATAATATACTTTCCAGTGTTTTATGGTACTTTAGTACTAATACAAAATATAGTATTTATTTTTATCATCCATAGTGGTATAATACAACATATTGTTGATCTTGTTTGATTGAATTAATAAATATGAGGAGGATTTCTAATGGAACGAGTAAAGTATAACAAGGTTGAGGTTAATCACGGAAATATGGCAAAGAAATTTCCAGTCTATGAAATATATCTTGATGGGGTTATAGTAACAAAGGTGTCATCTGAGAATGAAGCTTTAGAAATGGTATCGCGTTGGCAGGAAATCTACAAGTAGAATATGATTCAATATAAAAGCAACCAGCTGGTAAAACTTTGAGAAGAACCTCATTAGTTTGCCAACTGGTTGTTTTTATGTTCATAACATTTTCTTTTTTCTAAGCACCCATAATACTATTATACATATCAGAAGAATTATTCCACTGATTATTTCAAATCCAAATGGTGTCTTCGCAAACGGCATCCACGCCCCTGCTACATTCATTCCATATATTCCTGATATTATTGTTGGTATTGCCATTACAATGGTTATAGAAGTCAGATATTTCATGACATTATTCAGCTTGCTGTCTATTACAGACGACATCAGCTCTCTTGTACCATCTATGACATCTCTGTATATTGTAGTCATCTCTATAGCCTGCTGATACTCTACCATAACATCCTCAAGCAGTTCCATATCCTCTGGATACTGTTCAAGTCTTTTGTACCTTCTTAATCTTTCAAGGACAATACTATTAGCCCTTAATGATGTTGCGAAGTATACCAGTGTAGACTCTAGCTCATGTAACTCTATAAGATCCGTGTCACTTGTATCTCCATCAACCCGTTCCTCTATTTCAATTCTTTTTTTGTCTATAAGACGAAGGTTTGACTGATATACAAATGCTGATCTCATTAACATCTGATATATAAAACGCATTTTTTTCTTAGTACTAAACTCTCTAACCTTATTCCTGACAAAATAATTAATAATAGGAGTATCTACTTTGCAGACTGTTATAATAGCATCGCTTTTCAAGATAATACCAAGTGGGATTGTTGTATACATTTTCTTTTCATGTCTGACCTCAGGAGTTGGTATATCTACAAGTATCAGAGTATATCCATCCTCAAGACTTATACGAGAACTTTCTTCTTCATCAAGTGCAGAAGCTATATCTTCCGGCTCAATCTCAAACTGCTCTGCTATCTGTGTTAATTCCTGACTTGTAGGATTAACCATGTTAATCCAGCAGCCATCCTGTATCTGTGTCAGTGTACTTAGAACCTGCTGATCTGTCCTATATATCTCTACCATATATCCGGCCTCTCATATCTATAATATTATCACTTCTGCTTCTTGTCCGAGCTGCAGCTTCTAAGCCCGCATGAACCACAATTTCCATTGCAGCCTTTATCAAGTCCGCTTTTATCATGTTTATATGATACAGCAATATATACGCCAATTACAACCACTAATAATATTCCTGCTGATAAAATTGATCCGATATCCATACTTACTCTCCATTCTTATATGCCCTGCCTATCTCTCCGGTAAGAGATGCCAGTATCTTCATTATCATTGTTCTCTCTGACTTATCCAGCGCCCGGAATGACTTGATTACCGCATTCATGCTTCTGAATCTGGCAGTACTTATCTGTGACAGATTCTTTGCGCCACTCGCTGACACCAGAGCAAATAATGTATCAACAAATTCCGCTCTCTGTTCATAAGTAAGATTCTCTATCCATGAACTGAGCGCCTTATTAAGCCTCCTGCTCTTTATGCTGAGCATTTTTTCCTTTTCAAACTCTGCTCCCATAACACACCATGACATTGCATCATGCTGCATTAATCCTGACTGGCTGCTTTTTACCACCTCATAATCCTCTCCATGATCTAACAGCATGCCAACAACTGAACCATATGGGACGATGCTTTTTATCTTCGGCAGTATACTAATATAATCCTCTTTGCTAATGAAATTCTTATCAAATCCTGGTCCATCATTATTATATACCGCAATAATGCGTTTCTTAATTGAAGGGCGCGCATTAACAGCCGCATATACAGCAAGATTGCCGCCTTTCGAGTGACCTCCTAATATCAGCTTTCCCTCTGATCTGTTTACTGTTGTATCAATATACTTCACGGCGTCCTTCTGTGAAGGAACCGGTGACAGAAAGCTCATATTAAAATCTTCTTTCCATCCAATAAGTGTATCATCTGTGCCCCTGAATGTGATATAAGTTGTTCTGCTATCCAGCTTTATATGAAACGCCGAAAACTGTTCCTCTCTTCCTCCGTCAACATAATCCACATAATTAGTAAGAAGAAGTGAACCAAATCTCTTAGTTACCGCTGCTTCCCGCATAAGAAATGGTGCTTTGCTTATGAAAGATTTGTTTTTCTTAATCTCATTTTCGTCATGAATATCAAAAAATGTATCTGACGCATCCGACAGCATGATTCCTTCGTCAGTCCCTGGTCCCGGAACAATATCAGCCAGATCAACATATGCTATCTGTGCAAGAATCAAATTGTCTATTTCATTAAATGGTGACTGGGTAAAATCCAGATCTCCTCTCCATTTTAAATAATCAGATACATTACTCATAACAATCACCTCATATGCCTGCGCATTTTCCGTTCAGAAATCTTCTTAGTTACAAGATCCTTCCATACAGAAGGTGTGAATAATATAATAAGCGGGAATAATTCCAGTCTTCCTGCGAGCATGTCAAACATAAGAACATATTTGCTAAAATGAGTATAGCATCCAAAATTCTTAGTCGGACCTACCCCGGCAAGTCCAGGACCTATATTATTAATAGTAGCTGTTACAGCCGTAAAGTTAGTTACAAGATCCTTTCCTTCTATTGAAATCAGCAACAAAGATCCCATAAATATCATCATAAAGGTTATAAAATATATACATACTGAGCGGCATGTCTGGCTGTCAACCGGCTTACCTTCTGTCTTTATTACTTTAACACTCTTTGGATGAATATATGATTGTATTTCTCTTACTATTGTCTTGATTCCAATTATGAACCTCGACACTTTAATTCCTCCGCCTGTACTTCCTGCACATGCCCCGACAAACATAATCATTACAAGAACTGTCTTTGACAACGACGGCCACATGTCAAAATCAACCGAAGAAAAACCTGTTGTGGTTATAACAGACGCAACCTGAAACATTGCCTGTCGAAGTGTAAGTTCAATGTTACCAATACTTCTGTATATATTAACAAATATTATTGCAGTCGCAGCAAGTATTATTCCAAAATAACATCTCACCTCTTCTACGTTAACAGCTTTCTTAAACTGTCTTAACACAATCAGATAATATGCATTGAAATTAACACCAAATAAAATCATAAATACTGTGACAACCCACTGGATATATGGTGAAAAACTAGTGAAGCTGTCGTTTCTTATTCCAAAGCCACCTGTTCCTGCGGTACCCATAGCTGTATTAACAGCATCCAGAAATGTCATTCCACCAAATAAAAGCAATATTATCTGTGCCACTGTCAATCCAAAATATATTATATACAAGATTCTCGCTGTATAACGAATCTTAGGAACAAGCTTTCCTACTGATGGTCCCGGACTCTCTGCCTTCATCAGGTTAATATTAGAGCCTCCTGTTAATGGTATTATTGCCAGCAGGAATACTAAAACTCCCATTCCACCTATCCAGTGTGTGAAACACCGCCAGAACATAATACTCTGCGACAGACACTCAACATCGCTAAGAATACTTGCTCCAGTTGTCGTAAATCCAGATATTGTTTCAAATAATGCATCTGTAAAGCTTGGAATCTCTCTGCTTATATAAAATGGCAGACAACCAAATATACTCATTAATATCCAGCTTAATGCCGTTGTCACGCATCCTTCCTTCAGATAAAACACGGGATTATGTGGCTTACGTATTGTCATTAAAATTCCACACACCAGGCATAATGCTATAGTTATAAGAAAAGCATATGTCGCTTTTTCTCTATATACTATCCCCACAATAACAGGTATCAGCATCAGTGCTGCTTCTATCTTTAACACATATCCTAAAATATATCTGACAATCGAACTGTTCATATTAACATCCTGACCTTTCCTATTTAAGAATATCTGTTATTGCATCAAATCCCGTATTAGTAGTAACTATTACGACTGTATCACCAACAATAAGACTGTCATTACCACTTGGAATAATTATCTTTCCATTACGATTTATTAATGCTATTAGCAGATTGTCTTTAAGCTTAAGATCCATAAGTGCTACATCTGTAACTTCCGATGGCTTATCAATATTAAACTCAATTGCCTCTGCTTTCTGGTCAAACAAATGATACAATGTCTGTATATTGTTGCTTCCCATAGATTCTTTCTTAGCTCTTACATACGCAATTATTGCTTCTGATGTTATATATCTTGGATATATAACACTTCCAAGATCCAGGCTGTCTATCACACTGTTGAAGCCCATTCTTGTAATCTTAGTTATGCATTTTGCTTCTGATACTTTTCTGGCATACAGAGTAAGCATTACATTTTCTTCATCTATACCTGTAAGCGGAACAAAGCTCTCCACATACTCGATTCCTTCTTCCCTGAGGAGGCTTTCATCTGTACCATCTCCATTAATGATAACAGCTCCCGGAAGTTCTTCGCTAAGCTTCATTGCCCTGCCTGTATCATTCTCAATTATCTTTACATCAATTCCCATATTAAGAAGCTGCTTTGCAAGATAATACGCAACTCTTCCACCACCAACTATCATGGTACTCTTTACCTGATGTGTCTGGAAGCCAACGCTTGCAAGAAATGCTTTGGCATTCTTTCTTGAAGCTATAAATGACATTTTATCTTCTGCCTGTATTGTAAAGTGACCTGATGGTATAAATACTTCGCCGTTTCTCTCTACAGCACAGATAAGCACCTTAGATGCGGCTGCCTTTGATATTTCTGCCAATGTATGATTACACATCTGATTTCCTGCCGGTACCTTTATCTTTATCATCTCTGCCTGACCATGTGCAAATGTGCCTATCTCCAAAGCTGTTGGCATATATAATACTCGCGCTATTTCACTTGCAGCTTCAAATTCCGGATTAATAATCATTGCAAGTCCCAGACGATCCCGCAAAAAAGATGCTTCCTGACTATACTCAGGAGTTCTTACCCTTGCAATAGCCTCACATTTGCCAGTTCTTTTTGCAAGTGTACAGCACAAAAGATTAAGTTCATCAGAATCTGTTACTGAAATCAGCAAATCTGCAGAATCAATACCAGCTTCTTTCTGAACTGCAAAGCTTGCTCCGTTACCTTCAACTCCCATAACGTCATAAGCTCCGGTTATTGCATCAAGCTTAGCTCTGTTCTTGTCAATAAGAGTAATATCATGATTCTCCCTGCTTAATCTTTCTACAAGAGTGGCTCCTACCTTACCACCACCCACAACTATAATATTAAGTCCATTCTTTTTGGACTTCTCACTTCCAAACATTCTGTCCTCCTGATTCTGTTTCATAATTATTGAAGCATTTTATTTCCCTATATTCTTTAATTCATTAAGTAATTCCAAATCTGCCTGCTGCACCTTAATATTAGATGTTATTGGAGCTTCCCCCGGATTAGTAATTGTAATCTCTATTATTGTTCCTTCCCTAAGACCATCAGCAAAACATCTGTTAAGGAATGCCACGAACTTAGGATGGTTCTTCTGGAACTTATTCTTAGCATTCATTATCTTCATTATTGATCCCGGATTCATATTAATCTCCATTCTTATTAATTCTATATAGTATGCAAAGTATACCATATTATCAGAAAAATAGAAATCCCTGTCGCCATCGTCGATATATTAATTTTTCAGAAACTGCTGTCTCATAAAATTTTTATCAAAAAACTGTTGACAAATTCGTCTTTAACTATTATTATCTTAATTGTGTTTGCGCGAGTGGCTCAGTGGTGGAGCACCTCCTTGCCAAGGAGGGGGTCGCGGGTTCGATCCCCGTCTCGCGCTCT
>CAKRIN010000027.1 GCA_934343805.1 uncultured Lachnospira sp. | reverse complement strand
AGAAGCCAGAAGAAAGCGGCTCCGGCAAGTGCTGAATATATCTGAGGAAGAGCCATAACACATGTCCAGCCCATTACAATGTAGAGAACTGAAGATATCCACTTAGGACAAGTTACCCAGAGAAGCTTGAATGCAATAGCAAGAATAGCGATTTCCCACACGATGCCAAACATAACATAGCCATATATATTATGAAGCACAACAAGGCAGACAGGAGTGTATGAACCTGCGATAAGGACAGGAATCATACAGTGGTCAAGCCTCTTTAGCACAATATTGACATTACTTGATATGTCAAATGTATGATAAGTTGTGCTTGCTGCATACAGAAGAATCATACTTACCATAAATACAGTCATTGAAACAACAGAAACGATCGTTCCATAAGAGGCTGCTTTAAGAATAAGCGGGAATAATCCTGCAATTGCACATAGCATGCCAATAAAATGTGTTATCGAGCTGCCAGGGTCTTTAATAATCATCTGTGCCTTTATTTTAGTGTGTATATTATCATTCTGTGAATTCTGTAAATGAAGCGCTGGTGCAAAAGTTGTCATAACAAATTCCTCCTTATATAATAACATGTAGTATTAAAAACTACTTCTTGTTAAAAAGATAATATATCATATAGTACAATAATGCAAGTGTTTTATATAAAATTAATAATTATTGACATACTATGTAAGTAGGAATTAAAATTTAGATACAAAAAGCAGAGAAAGGACAAACTATGTTAAATCAGTTTTCAAGAACAGAGCTTTTATTTGGAAAAGAAGCTATGGATATATTAGAGAATTCCCGTGTCGCAGTATTTGGTGTAGGCGGCGTTGGTGGATATACAGTGGAGGCACTTGTTAGAAGCGGTGTAGGTGCGATTGATGTAATAGATGATGATAAGGTGTGTCTTACCAATCTTAACAGGCAGATTATTGCAACAAGAAAAACAATAGGTCAGTATAAGACAGATGTGTGCAAAGAGAGAATTCATGATATTAATCCGAATTGTGAGGTTACTGTACACAAATGTTTTTTTCTTCCGGAGACTAAAGATCAGTTTGATTTTTCAAAATATGATTATGTAGTTGACGCGGTTGATACTGTGACAGCTAAGATAGCACTTGTAATGGCGTGTCAGGAAGCAGGAACACCGATTATAAGCAGTATGGGTGCAGGGAATAAGCTTAATCCTGCAGAGTTTGAGGTTGCCGATATATATAAGACGTCGGTATGCCCACTTGCCAAAGTTATGAGAAGAGAATTAAAGAAGAGGAATGTAAAGCACCTTAAGGTTGTATACTCTAAGGAGAAACCAGTTCGTCCTATTGTGGATATGGGAATCAGCTGCCGTACTAACTGTATATGTCCTCCGGGCGCAGCCCACAAATGTACAGAAAGACGCGATATTCCGGGGTCAACCGCATTTGTTCCATCTGTTGTAGGACTTATAATTGCCAGTGAAGTTATTAAAGATATTACACATGACGCAATGGTTAAAACTCGTCATGAAAATGGTGTTGACATTGAAGGCTGATAGTGGTATTTTATATTCAACAACACATTTACACATCAAGTTAGTAGGTTGATAGGAACGCAAAAGCATTTTTGCAAATGCAGTCAATATAAGGAGGAATAACATGAGTAAAGTAATTAATAGTGCATTGGAACTTATTGGAAACACACCTCTTCTTAACGCAAGCCGTTACGCTAAGAATGCAGGAATTGAAGGAGTTACACTTCTTACAAAGCTTGAGTATCTTAACCCGGCAGGTTCAGTTAAGGACAGAGTTGCCCTTGCTATGATTGAGGATGCAGAGAAGAAGGGTGAGCTTAAGCCAGGAGCAATGATTATAGAGCCAACATCAGGTAATACAGGTATCGGTCTTGCAGCAGTTGCAGTTGCTAAGGGATACAGAGCAGTTCTTACTCTTCCAGATACAATGTCAGTTGAGAGAAGAAATCTTCTTAAGGCTTATGGTGCAGAGATTGTTCTTACAGAAGGCGCTAAGGGTATGAAGGGTGCTATTGCCAAGGCTGAGGAATTAAAGGAGCAGAATCCAGGTTCAGTTATTTTAGGACAGTTCGTAAATCCAGCTAACCCAGCAGTTCATAAGGCTACAACAGGTCCAGAGATCTGGGAGCAGACAGAAGGAAAGGTTGATATATTTGTTGCAGGTGTAGGTACAGGCGGAACTGTTACAGGTGTTGGTGAATATCTTAAGTCACAGAACCCAGATGTTAAGATTGTTGCTGTAGAGCCAGCTACAAGCCCTGTTCTTTCAAAGGGTGAGGCAGGACCACATAAGATTCAGGGTATTGGTGCAGGATTTGTTCCAGAAACACTTAATACTAAGATATATGATGAAGTTATCGCAATCGAGAATGATGATGCATTTGTAGAGGGTAGAAGCTTTGCAAAGAGCGAGGGTATTCTTGTTGGTATCTCTTCAGGTGCAGCACTTAAGGCAGCACAGATACTTGCAGCCCGTCCAGAGAATGCAGGAAAGACAATTGTTGCACTTCTTCCAGATTCAGGTGACAGATATCTTTCAACAGCACTTTTTAATGAACAGTAATATATATTAGAAAAATGGCAGGGACTTGAAATTTAAGTCTCTGCTATTTTTATACCCTTTAGGGTGTAATATATAATTTTGTTGATAAAATATACCCTATCGGGTGCTTTTTGCTTAAAAAACATTGACATTATACCCGAAAAGGTGTAATAAAATGTATATACAGACAAGAAGAGGGAATAATAATGAACAAAATTGCTGAGTTTATAAAACAGAATAGAAAAGCAAGTGGTCTTACTCAGGAAGAATTTGCGATTCGTTCAGGACTGGGACTAAGATTTGTCCGGGAATTGGAGCAGGGAAAAGAAACAGTAAGAATGGATAAAGTTAATGTTGCATTATCGATGTTTGGAATGGAAGCAGTACCGGGAAGAAAGGAAAAATAATGGAGATTTTAAGGACTGCCTATGTGTATGTGAGAAATGTATATGCAGGGAAATTGTGCGAAACGGACGATGGATATTTGTTTAGTTATGACAGTAATTATATTGAATTAGATGGTGCTAGTGCGGTATCGCTTACAATGCCTCTTTCTAAACAGACTTATACGTCGAAAACATTGTTTCCCTTTTTTGATGGACTTATTCCAGAGGGCTGGCTGCTTCAGGTTGTAAGTAGAAATTGGAAAATAAATATACAGGACAGATTTGGACTGCTTCTCGTTTCTTGTAAGGATTGTATAGGAAATGTCAGCATAAAAGAGGTGAAGGAATGAATTGTTTATGTTGCGGAAAAGCATTAAATAATAGCGGAATAGACGGCTGGCATAAAAACTGCATAAAAAAATTTTTTGGAACAAATGAGCTTCCGGAAATTGATATAAATAAGCATATAATTGAAAAAATAGCTTTAGAAGCTACAACAAAAGGATATACAGTTACTGGCGTTCAGAAAAAATTATCGTTACATTTGTTTTCTGAAAAGACGAAAGCAAGACTTACTATGGTCAATTATCCTACAGGATATATTCTGAAACCACAGGTTGATGAATTTGAGGCTTTACCTGAGGCAGAACAGCTTGTTATGTGTATGGCGGATATCGTGGGAATAGTAACTGTACCGCATGCGTTAATTCAGAACAATGGTAGTTATGCGTATATTACAAAGAGAATTGACCGTAAGATAAGTAAAGATAATGTTCAGTTGATAGCTATGGAAGATTTTTGTCAGTTGGATTTAAGACTTACGCAGGATAAATATAAAGGCTCATATGAGAGATGTGCTAAAATAGTAGACAAGTATTCAAGCAGACAAGGTCTGGATATGACGGAGTTATATCTTAGGATAGTTTTTTCATATGTAGTTGGTAATTCTGATATGCATTTGAAGAATTTTTCTCTTATAGAGACTGAGGAGGGAAGTGGAGAATATATTCTTTCACCAGCATATGATCTGCTTCCGGTTAATCTGATAATGCCGGACGATAAAGAACAATTTGCACTGACAATGAATGGAAAAAAGCAGAACATAAGAAGAAAAGATTTTCTGATATATGCTGAGAAATGTGGCATTTCCAAAGTATCGGCTGAAAAAATGATTGAAAGTATTGTTAAGAAGAAAGACAAATTTATTAATATGTGCATGGAGTCATTGTTGCCAGAACATCTGAAGAATGAATTTGTAGAGTTGTTGGAAAAAAGAATAAGTGTGTTAGAAAAATAAAAAGGGCAGGGACTTAAAAATTTCAAGTCCCTGCCCTTTTTTCGTTAGATATTAAGTAAATCACTATATACTTTCAAAGCACCATCTGTATCATGAGCAAGTACCTTCTTGGCAAGTACTTTACCAAGCTGGACACCTTCCTGGTCAAAGCTGTTGATATTCCATACGAAGCCCTGGAACATAATCTTGTTCTCGAAGTGGGCAAGTAAAGCACCAAGTGTCTTAGGAGTAAGCTTGTCTCCGATAATAATGCTTGAAGGTCTGCCGCCTTTGAAGTTCTTGTTAAGGTTCTCATCTGACTTTCCGCATGCAAATGCAACAATCTGAGCAGCAACATTTGCACAAAGCTTCTGCTGGCTTGTGCTGTCCTGAATTGTAACATCTGTTTCTAACTGGTTGTTCTTAAATCCGATGAACTGTAATGGAACAATGTCAGTTCCCTGATGAAGAAGCTGATAGAATGAGTGCTGTCCATTAGTTCCCGGCTCACCAAAGATAACTGGTCCTGTAGGATAAGTAACTGGCTCACCAAATCTGTTTACTGACTTACCATTAGATTCCATATCAAGCTGCTGAAGATGAGCAGGGAAACGGCTTAAAGCCTGTGAATATGGAAGAACGGCTGTACAAGGATAGCCTAATACATTTCTTTCATATACACCGATAAGGGCATCTAACATCTCTGGATTCTTTCGCATATCAGGATTAGCTGATAACTTGTCTTCCTCTGCAGCACCATCAAGGAATTCTGCAAATACTTCAGGTCCGAAAGCAAGTGATAATACTGCACCACCAACTGATGAAGTAGAAGAGAAACGTCCACCAATATAATCGTCCATGAAAAATGCGTCTAAATAATCATCACTCTTGGCAAGTGGTGAAGTCTCGCTTGTTACAGCAATCATATGCTTAGAAGGATCAAGTCCTGCCTTCTTTAATGCGTCCTTAACAAATGATTCGTTAGTAAGTGTCTCAAGTGTTGTTCCTGACTTGGAAACAAGTACAAATATAGAATGTGCAACATCAGTAGAAGCAAGCACTGCGGCGGCGTCATCAGGGTCAACATTGCTGATGAATTTGGCTTCCATCTTAAATGTGTTGTTCTTCTTAGCCCAGTTCTCAAGTGCTATGTACATTGCGCGAGGACCGAGGTCACTTCCGCCGATACCAATCTGAACAACAGTTGTGAACTTCTCGCCAGCTGCATTAGTAATCTCACCATTATGCACCTTGTTAGCGAATTCAGCAATTCTTTCCTGCTGTGTCTTGTAAAATGTTCTCTTGTCAACACCATCAGCATCAACAGCGTCACCTAACTGGCCTCTTGTCATATGATGGAGAACGAGTCTTTTTTCACCTGTGTTAACAACCTCTCCGTTATATAAAGCCTTGAACTTGTCTGCAAGCTGTGCTTCATCAGCAAGCTTTTCAAGTGCAGCAAGCACATTTTCATCAACCTGCTTGGATGCGTAGTTATATGAAAGCCCGGCAGCCATAGGTACGCTGTAATTCTTAACGCGTTCTGCGCCATTATCACCAGACATAACCGCTGTAAGGCAGGCAGGTTTAACATCTGCTAACTCCTTATAAGATGAAAGTGTGTCTAAATTGTTCCATGAAACCATAATCCATATCTCCTTCTCTACATATATTTAATTGCACAATAAATTATAACAAAATTATACTATTTAAGGTTGTCGAATTCAAGGAGAAGAGAAATATCATTTTAATTGTAACGCTATAGTATATGTCTTTTGCAAATAAAAATCTACTTGACTATATTAATAAGTAATGATAAAATTTCGATATGCTCTGCGATGTGACTAATTAATACAGATATTGCTGAGATTAATATACTAATGAGGGAGAGGGACAATGACATATGCAGGTATCATTGATTAAGAGTACAAGAATATTTGCACTTACATTACCGCACACTATTAATGGTGTCTATTGGGTAACAGATAGATTGGAAATATAAAATGATAAGAAAATTAGGTGAAAATGGATTTGCATTAAAGATTGATGATGAAATGGATATCATAACAGGGGGAAAAGCATATGTCTTTATGCTAAAGATAATATCGGAAATGGCGAGAGATATATTGTTGCATACAGGACGACAAAGAATATATACCAGGTTAACTTTTCTCTATATGTAGGCAAGGAGACAGTTAATGAATATACATATACAAAGCTTAATACACCAGTGCATAACGAGGAAGCACAAAATGTGGTTGATAAGGCAAGAGAACTGCAGTTTTCATGATTAGATAATATTGATGATTCGTGTGAGTGCTCAATAAAAGATAATATTTAGCGTTGGAGAAAACAAGAAGACACTTGCAAAAAAACTGGGAATTGTGGCGAAAATTGTAGTATACGAAAAAGAGATATGGAAATCTGGAGAAAAGGTATTGTATGAGTGACCGCCTGATGAAAAAAGAACACCAATAGCTACTAGTACTGATTCAACTAATTCTACAACAGATGAATCGGGTGGAATGGATATATCAGATTACTATATCGAATTAAAAACAGGTTCTAGCAAAATTATAACTATAGATAAATTATCATCGGGGTATTCTGAATCAGATATAAAATGGGTTTCATCAAACGAATCAGTAGCATCTGTAAATAATGGAACTGTTACTGCAGTTGGATCAGGAAACTGTTCAATAAAAGCAGTTACATCTGATGGTAAAAATAGTATAGAATGTACTATCAGTGTAACAGAATAGTCTATAGAAGAATATTAAGATAAATAAAAGGAGAACGGGAAATGAAAAAGTTATTAAATCTATGGGAAGCCAAAAAAGCATTATGTATAGGAGTTATAGCAGGAGTAGTTGTAATAATAGCGGGAGGAGTAACAACAGCAATTATCCTGAATACACATACGGAAAAGAAAGAAGCAGCGTCTAATGAGAAGACGACAAGGCACTCAAAGGATACAGATAAGAAAGATAATAAGACAACACAGACCTCAACTAATGAGTCGACAGAAGCTGCAAAGAACGCTACGGATGAGTCAACAGAAGAAAGCAAAGAAGAAAGTTCAGAAGCTGAGGAAGAGAAAAATACAGAGGTGAAGGAAGTAGCAGTGGATAATGGGGCTGCTGAAAATAATAATAGCTGGAATAATGAAGGAAATGAGGCACCAGCCGACAATAACACATCTGGAGGAACAGATAATTCGGGGAGTGCAGGAAACACAAGCTCAAATGGAAATCAGACATCCGGAGGGGGAAATAATAATGAAACACCAGCGCCAACACCAGAACCAGCGCCAGCAGTAGTGCATGGAAAAGACGGGGTTATACTGGATGAGTTATGGATATATAGAGATGTTAGAACAGATAAAATGCCAGCAACAAGGGAAGAATTAAAAAATCTTTTGGAAGCAGGGAAAAATCATCCAATTGATGATATAGGATTGCCATTAGCTACAAAGAATTGTTCAATCACTCGAAGTGGATTTAATGATGGGATTATATTTGATTCTTCAACCAAAGAAGATGTGAAAAGAAGATATGGAAATCCGTATGAAGAGAATAAGTATTATTATTACAAATATGGCAATGATGGTATTTTTATAAGATATTACTTTGAAGATAACGGAGTATTACGTGAAATACAGATAGGTACATATAATGCTTTAAATGATGAGGCATAAAGAGAAAGAGTGAAATTATTAGGAGGAATAAAGATAAAAATACGCTTACAAAAGTAATCGAACAGTCTATAGAAGAATATTAAGATAAATAAAAGGAAAACGGGAAATGAAAAAGTTATTAAATCTATGGGAAGCCAAAAAAGCATTATGTATAGGAGTTATAGCAGGAGTAGTTGTAATAATAGCGGGAGGAGTAACAACAGCAATTATCCTGAATACACATACGGAAAAGAAAGAAGCAGCGTCTAATGAGGAGACGACAAGGTACTCAAGACAATAATAAAAAGAAAGAAACATTTGTAATATCTGGAGAATTAACATTGTCTGATATATATATCAAGCCAGAGATTAACTTTAAGAAAAAGGGAGTCGTTTTTTCTGGTATTAAAGACTTTTCTGTAGACATGGGAGAAAAGGTTAAACTTAGTGTTAAGACTCAGGGAAAAATAGAAAGGGATATCCCAATTTTTATTGGAAAGATATATTATGTTGTACCAGCAGCTCCTGTTATTAGCGTGGGAATAGATCTTTATCTTAATGTCGGAGTTGATGGACAGATTACGCTTAGTTATGAAATAGATAATAGTGTTAAGATGAATTATGAAAACAATAAATGGAAGGCTAGTAGCACAAGTAAGACAACAAAAGAGGCAAAAGCAACAGTAGATGGTTATATCGGACCAAAGATGAAAGTAGTTTTAAAAGGATTTGGGTTATCTATTGCAGATGTTTCTGCAGTTGTAAAGGTTGATTTAGAAGGAAAAGCGTCTTTGACAAGGGAAACTTCTGTTACAGAAAATGTTGATAATTATATTGTAGCAAGAAAGTGGTCAATTAATTCATCATTAACATTATATGTACCTATAGTTACAGTAGAAATAGGAACAGATGGAAAATCTTTGCTAAGTAAAGCTAAAATTAAATATAAAGCTGACATTGTTCAGAAAACAAGTGCATTATGTCTTAAAGCAAAAATGGTTGATAATAAATATGATTTTGATGAAAGTGAGACACTAATTCCCAAACACATAAATGACGAAACAACCAGTGAAGTAAACCCGGCGAAAAATGAAAACGCTAACGAGACTAATGAAAACAACTTAAACGCAGTAGCACTTGATATATCAGATTATTATATTGAGTTGAAACCAGATGCTAACAAGATAGTAACGATAGAATCTATCCCAGTTGGATATAACATATCAGATGTAAAATGGACAACATCCAATATGTCCATAGCTACTGTGGGTAATGGAAATATCAAAGCAACAGGTATAGGAACTTGTACAATAAAAGTAGTTACTAATGATGGAAAATATAGTTGTGAATGTGCAGTAAGTGTAGTCGAACAATAATAGTAGGAGAATTAAATATGATATTAGCTTATTTGTTTGTAGCGTTATTTCTGATTATAGGAATATATAATTGTAGAAAATATTTGAAGTTAAAAAAGAGATCAAAACATTTTGTTGAAGTGGATGCGGTAAAAATGGAAACAAATAGTCATTATGTTGGTCTATCAGAGACGACGGATGGATATAGGTATATATACATATATGAATATGAATATGATGGTCAGCGAAAAACATATAGGTCGCTAAAGGATCTTGGAAAAAATACAAAGATATTGTACGACAAGGAAAATGATAAGGCATACGATATGAAAAGCGAAGCGGTAGATATGTCTTTTGGAAGAATATGTATATTATTTGTAATTCTAGTAATAGTAGCACTAGTAGTCAGGTATGTGGATCCATCTAGTGCAGGTGGTTACTAATGATGGATACAGTATGCTAAATGTATCTTATGTGGTATACGACTAAGGATACAGAAGGGGATTCGTTGATAGTAAGAGCGCTTAAGGCAGAATCTTTTTTTGCAAATATTGTATCAGATGAGAGCCTTTACCGGATGATGAGGCAACAGTTATATTAGCATCAAATGTTAAATTGATGAAATAACAATTGTCAGCACAGAAAAATATAAGAGGAAAACGGGAAATGAAAAAGTTATTAAATCTATGGAAAGCCAAAAAAACATTATATATATGAGTTATAGCAGGAGTAGTTGTACTAATAGCGAGAGGAGTAACAACAGTGTCAGCAGCTAAGGTAATTAAATAGAAAATATATTTAAAAACATATGATAATCCCCACAACAGCAATATTTCTGTTGTGGGGATTATTATAATCTGAATTATTATTTGTAATATAATTAGCCAAAATATCTCTTAAGAAGTCCCTCGAATGCCTTGCCATGTCTAGCCTCGTCTCTTGCCATCTCATGAACTGTATCGTGGATTGCGTCAAGGTTAGCAGCCTTAGCTCTCTTAGCAAGGTCAGTCTTACCTGCTGTTGCGCCGTTCTCAGCTTCAACTCTCATCTCAAGATTCTTCTTTGTGCTGTCTGTTACAACTTCACCGAGAAGTTCAGCAAACTTAGCAGCATGCTCAGCTTCTTCCCAGGCAGCCTTCTCATAGTAAAGACCGATTTCTGGATAACCCTCTCTGTGAGCAACTCTTGCCATAGCAAGGTACATACCAACTTCTGAACATTCACCTTCAAAGTTAGCTCTTAAATCAGCAACGATATCCTCGCTTACGCCCTTGGCTACGCCAACAACATGCTCAGCAGCCCATTCTCTTTCTCCTGTCTGGGCAGCAAATTTGCTTGCTGGGGCCTTACATACTGGACAGACGAAATCTGCTGGAAGAGATTCTCCTTCATAAACATAACCACAAACTGTACATACATACTTCATAATAATAATCTCCTTTCGTTTATAAACATAACAGGCATAAGCCTGAACTCTACTTATCGGAACTTCTGAAAATGTTTCATCAGTTCGTAACTAGAATATAACAGAAATAAATCAGCTTGTCAATAAAAACAGGAATGATTCCTATTTTTATTTTGCTGGCTTGTAAAAATGTTAATTTTCCGAAGCACATTTTTCACACAATCCATAGAAGCAGACTGAACCAGCCTCGATTTTGCCTGGAAAATGTGATGAAACATTAGCTCCGAGGTTTTCAAGGATTTCATTGTCAGATGGATTGGTGATATCAATTAAACATTTGCATCTTCTGCACTGAAAATGCAAATGCGGCTTCGTATTGGCATCGTAATGAACGAAACCGTCCTCACATGGAACAGTAACGGCTTCACCATGCTCCACAAGAAAGGAAAGGTTTCTATAAACTGTTCCAAGACTTATGCTTGGAAAATCATTTTTGACAAATGTGTATACAACATCGGCAGTTGGGTGGTCTTTGCGTGACATAAGAAATGTTTTGATTGCGTCACGCTGACGGCTATGTTTAACAGCGCCCATAAAATCACCTCCGGATTATTATTTACTATTATCTTTAATTAAATTCATTATTTTGTCAATAGAATCCTGCTGCTCGCTCTTTTCCATATTAAGGATATACTGGTGTCTGTTGGCGTAAAGCTCACGGACAGCGGCAAGTAAAGTGTCCTTATTCATATCCTCCTCGGTAAGAACCATGGAATACCCATGCTCCTTGAAAGAATTGGCATTAAGAATCTGGTCGCCGCGGCTTGCATTAGCAGAAAGCGGAATCAGAAGATTAGGCTTCTTGAGAGCAAGCAGTTCGCATATGGCATTAGCGCCCGCACGCGAGATAACAATAGAACTGATTGCAAAAAGGTCACGCATCTGCTCGCTTATGTACTCGAACTGGATATAACCCGGAGTGCCGTTGAGAGATTCGTCCATCTTGCCTTTTCCACACAGGTGAACAACCTGAAAATCTTTAAGAAGCTCAGGTAAAATGCTTCTTACAGCCTCATTTACATGGACAGCACCAGTGCTTCCGCCAACAACGAGAATAATCGGTTTGTCCGTTGTAAAGTTGCATAGGTCAAGTCCGGCAGCCTTATTGCCAAGCAGAAGCTCCTGTCTGATAGGAGAACCTGTAAGAACAGCCTTTCCATCAGGAAGGTACTTGAGAGTTTCTGGGAAATTACAGCATATCTTAGTTGCTTTTCTCATGGCAATCTTGTTGGCAAGGCCGGGTGTCATATCAGATTCGTGGATAATTACTGGAATATGACGGCTTCCGGCGGCAAGAACAACAGGTACAGATACAAAGCCTCCCTTAGAAAATACTATATCAGGTTTAATTTTTTTCATAAGTCTCTTAGCCTGAAAAAGTCCATGAAGCACACGGAACGGATCAGACAGATTCTTAAGGCTTCTGTATCGTCTTAATTTACCGGATGAAATACCATAATAAGGAATTCCAAGATCTTCAATAAGAGTTTTTTCAATACCGGTATAAGAGCCAATATAGAAAACCTCGTAGCCGGCTTCCTTAAGGCTTGGAAGCAGGGCAATATTAGGTGTTACATGTCCGGCAGTACCACCACCGGTAAGTACTATTTTTTTCATAGGTCATTCTCCTGAAAATATAATAAAATGTCCGATTTGTTCAAATGTATCATTACATTTTATGAGCAAATCTTTCCTTAAAGCTGCAATGCATGCAGAGCGGTTCGACCGCCGTCTTTTTCTTGAATCCCTCCATAAATGCAACGCTTCGTGGGCGTGAAAGGATTTCCTCAAGTGTTGAATCAAGGATATTGCCAAGAGCCATCACTCCATTACCATCAAGACAGCATGGAACGACAGTTCCGTCACAAAGAATAGCCATATGCTGGCGGAGTCCCTGACAGAATCCGCGCTCATTGCAATATGTGCTGTTCACATCAGGCCATTCAAACGGAGACTGAACATTAACATAAAGATGTCTCTTGATTGTGCAGTTCTTCTCACCAAACAGAAACGGCTCTTTCTTAGTATTCCAGAGTCTTAGTGAAATCTCAGTGTCAGTCTTATCAAGAAGCGTCTCGCAGGATTCAAAAAGATTGTGAATATAAGAATCCATGTCAATGCAGTCGTTATCATCAGCGCTGTGAAGTGACACATTAATCTGGTGTACAGGATATTCAAGTAAAACCGGAAGCTTCTCTTTAATAAGCGTGGCATTGGTAGTAAGATTTACTGTCATATCAGCATCCTGACATATCTTAAGAATTTCGCCAAGCTGTGGGTGAAGAAGCGGCTCACCTTTAACATGAAGATAAATGTAATTAGTGTAATGTCCGATTCTTTCAATTACTGTGCGGAATTCGTCCACGCCCATAAAATGTGGTTTTCTCAGAGTTTCCTGACAAAAAGAACAGTGCAGATTGCAGCTGCTTGTTATCTCGACATAAACTCTTTTAAATCGCGCAACACTATTCATTATCTTTTTTATATTCCTTTAAGGCTTTAGCAAGCTGGTCAGGACATGATGTGTCCTTATAGCCGCATTTGATGCCGTCCATTCTTCTGATGGCTTCGTCAATGTCCATACCCTCAATAAGAGCAGCAACGCCCTGTGTATTACCGGCGCAGCCACCAGTAAAACGAACATTAACAACCTTTCCATCAACAACATCAAAATCTATTGCACGTGAACATACGCCAGAAGTCTTAAATTTCATAAAAATCTCCTTACTTATCTTTTTTACATTATTAGTTATTCGGTATATGTATTGTTGTGAGAAATTGATAGATTAGCGCAGAGTGCTTTGGAGTCGCCGGCACTTAGCGAGCTGTAAGCAGATATCGCAGATATGTGCTTATAGCAAGCTTAGTACCGCTGCGAACGACAAGCAGCGCAAGCGTGCTATGCGATAATCTATCAATTTCTCACAATGTTAGTACACATACTTAATTACAGTATAACACTTTTACAGGATATGAAAAAGCATAAGTTGTTTTATTGCAAATGTTCAATTATAATGTATGCAGTTTGAAATCACATTTATGATGTTATATATAAGGAGGATTTATGATAGGTATTATTGGCGCAATGGACGAAGAAGTAGAGCAGCTTGTTGAGGTAATGGAGATTACCCGCGAGGAAACTAAGGCCTGCATGACATTTAAAGCAGGAAAGCTTGCCGGGAAAGATGTTGTTATTGTAAGAAGCGGAATCGGTAAGGTTAATGCGGCAGCATGCACACAGATTCTTGTAGATGACTTCAAGGCTGATTACATTATTAATACAGGAATTGCTGGTTCACTGAAGGCAGAGATAGATATTGCAGATGTTGTTATTTCATCAGATGTTCTTCATCATGATATGGATGCAACAGGATTTGGATATCCTTTAGGACAGATTCCAAGAATGGATACACTTTCATTTGCAGCAGACGAAAGACTTGTTAAACTTGCAGGCGAGGCTTGTAAAAAGGCAGTTCCGGAAATCGGAGTCCATGTTGGCAGAGTTGTAAGCGGCGACCAGTTCATATCAGACAAGGCCGTTAAGGAGAGAATCAGCAGCAATTTCGATGGCTTCTGTACAGAGATGGAGGGAGCAGCGATAGCACAGGTTTCTTACCTTAATAAAGTTCCATTTGTAATATTAAGAACTATATCAGATAAGGCTGATGACAGCGCAACAATGGATTACCCAGCATTTGAAAAGCTCGCAATTGCTAACAATGTCAAGGTTATGAAGGAACTTGTTGCAAATATTTAATAAGACGCTGATTCGACAATATCTGCTTTAATTAAGATGTATAATGCGGTAGTATTCAATGTCTTTTGGGAGGTTTGTATGCAGACTGTATTAATAGCAATCAGAAATTATGCAGATGATGACAGCGACAATGTTGATATACATAGCAGGCTGACTGTAAAACCATTTAAGAAAATGAAAGGCGCAGGACGACTTTTTTTACTAAAAAATGTAGACAGGGAGCTTGTGAAGTTAAATAAACAGTACAGAGAAATTATTAAAAATGTACGATGATTATGCAAAAAGTGCATAAACGGAGGATTATTATGAAGATACTTATGTTGGAAACTATGACATACGGAGATGATATTTCGCTTGAGCAGTTTAACAGGCTTGGCGAAGTTGTGACATACAGCTTAAGTTCTTACGAGGAAGCTGTTGCAAGAATGAAAGAGAATAATCCTGATGTCGTTATTATTAATAAAACTAACATGAACGCAGAGTGTATGGCGGCTGCGCCTAATCTTAAGATGGTGGCAGAGGCAGCTACAGGCTACAACAATATTGATACAGAATATGCCAAAGCGCATGGAATAAGAGTTGCCAATGTTGCCGGATATTCAACACAGTCAGTTATACAGCATACATTTGCACTTGCATTCTATCTTGTCGAGAAGATGAGATATTATGATGATTTCGTAAAGAGCGGAGAGTATGCCGAGTGGCCTTGCTTCTCGCATTTTGCAAATGTGTTCCATGAACTGGCAGGAAAGACATGGGGAATCGTCGGACTTGGAAATATAGGAAGAGGCGTTGCTAAGATTGCGGCAGACTTCGGTTGTAATGTAATATATTATTCAGCAAGTGGTCACAGCTATGATGTGCCATACGAAAGATATGAGCTTGATGAATTTTTGAAGAAATCGGACATTGTGTCAATTCATGCACCGCTTAACAAATATACAGAAAATCTGTTTAATTATGAGACACTTAAGAAGATGAAGAGCAGAGCTGTTCTTCTGAATCTTGGACGTGGACCTATTGTTAATGACGCAGACCTTGTAAGAGCGCTTAACGAAGGTGTGATTGCTGCAGCAGGACTTGATGTAATAACTACTGAGCCGGTTGCCAAGGACAATCCACTTCTTACAATCAAGGACAGCAACAAGCTTATCGTTACTCCTCATGTTGCATGGGCGACCTACGAAGCGAGAACCCGCCTGATGGACGAGATATATCTTAATATCAAGGCATTTATGGCTGGGGAAGAGCGAAATGTTATTGTTTAATGTGTGGTAATAAAATATATATGAGATGGATGCGGATTCCGGGTGGAGTCCGCATTTTACTGTTCTTAGATGTTTGAAAAAACAGAATGTTATGTTAAAACGCAAAAAGCAAACGCAATATATCAAATAAGATTGATATTCTTCGCACGAAATTGATATATTGCGGATGAAAGTTGATATTCTTCGCATGAAATGCTATAATTTGCGTAAGATATATTGTTGACGGTGGGAATGACAGAGGAGGTTCAGATGAAAAGTTGTAAAGAAAAAGCTGTAGAATGGGGAATTTCTTCAAGAGCTGTGAATGATATGTGCAAAAAAGGAAAAGTGGCTGGGGCTGTTAAGGAGAATGGAACATGGAGAATTCCTGACAATGCAGCAAAACCTGCTGATAAAAGGGTTTCAACGGGAAAGTATGTAAAGAAATCCGGAGGAAAGGGCTTGAAGGCACTTCCTATTGGGATATCAGATTACGTGCGTGCGCAGTCAGAATATTATTATGTAGATAAGACGTTATTAATCAAGGAATTTCTTGACCAGAAGCCATTGGTATCATTGTTTACAAGACCTAGAAGATTTGGAAAGACCCTGAATATGGATATGTTAAGGGTTTTCTTTGAGATATCTGATGAGGATACAAGCAAATATTTTAAAAATCAGGCAATCTGGCAGTGTGGAGAAGAATACCGTTCACATCAGGGCAAGTACCCGGTGATTTTTCTCACATTTAAAGACGTTAAATTTGATACATGGCAGGCAACGATTGATAAGATTAGAGGACTTTTACAGGAAGAATTTGGACGACATCAGGAATTGCTAGGTAGTGATAAGCTGTCAGAATATGAAAAGGAATATTTTTTAAAGCTTCTTAATGGCACAGCTAATGAAGTTGAGCTTACTTCTGCACTTGAACGTTTATCCAAAATGCTGGCTGTGCATTATGGCAGAGCACCGATTATTATAATTGATGAATATGATACGCCTATACAGGAAGGATATTCAAAAGATTTTTATGATGAGATTATAGGATTTATGAGAAATTTCTTTTCTGGAGCATTTAAAGATAACAGGAATCTTTCGTATGGATTTCTTACTGGAATTCTTCGTATTGCACAAGAAAGTATATTTAGTGGACTTAATAATCTGACAGTTAATTCAGTTATGGATGAAGAGTATGACAGCTTCTTTGGATTTACAGGTGATGAAGTAAGTGAGATGCTTGAATATTATGGCATGTCCGATAAGGAAGATGAACTGAAGGAATGGTATGATGGATATTTATTTGGTAACGAGGAGATATACAATCCATGGTCGGTTATCAATTATATTTCTAAAGGCGGTATTCCACAGGCATATTGGGTTAATACAGGAAAGAATGAGATTCTTGAAGATGTACTTGGAATTGCTACTGATGACATAACGGAGAGACTTTATGCACTTTTACAGGGAGAGCCTGTTATTGCCAGAATTGATCAGAATGTTGTATACAGGTCGATTGCAGAAGATCCGGCTAATATATATAGTCTGTTGTTAGTGGCAGGATATTTGAAAACACCGAGAAAAGATTTGCAGGCAGATGGTTCATATCTGTGCGAAGTTTTCATTCCTAACAGGGAAATTGGAGCGGTTTACAAGAATGAAATTTTATCACATTTGCTGCAGATAGGTGCTATTACAAGAACTACTGCTAACAAGATTGCAGAGAGTCTTTATGCAAATGATTATAAAAAATTGCAGGCTGCAATATCCGAATATATGGATAAATCCATAAGTTTTTATGATGGAGGAGCAGAGGGCTTTTATCATGGTTTAATGCTTGGCCTGATTGCATTGATGGATAACCAGTATAAGATTAAATCCAACAGGGAATCAGGCGATGGAAGATATGATATCAGCCTTATTCCAAGAGAAAACAGGTATCCAGGAATTATATTGGAATTAAAATGGAAGAATGGATTGAGTGCAGATTCACTTGATACATTTGCAGATGAAGCACTGACTCAGATTGATAATATGAGATATGATTCTGAGATGAAGCAGGAAGGAATTAATGATATCCTGAAATTTGGAATTGCATTTTCAGGAAAGAAGGTCAGAGTTAAGACTAAATAGAACAGGGCATATTGATATGCCCACTGTTCTAGTCTTCCTCAATAACCTCAACTTCCATATAAGCGAAGTCAATATCTTCAACAAAGTTATCTTTAGTGAAGCGTACTTTCGAGTGGCGCTGGAATTCTGACACATTGGAATCAAGCCAGATTGGTTCGGCAAGGTCGAATTCATAGCATGCGTCATGAATAGCAGCAAATATTTTGCGGGTTCTGTTTAAATCAGGATCCGCATTTTTAATAACAGTGTCTTTGATAAGATGCTGTCTGTCGTCAAATATTTTACACCACATTCTAAACATATCAGAAATCCTCACTATCTATCAGTATTGTGAATGGTCCATCGTTCTCGAGGCTGACCTTCATATCAGCACCGAATCTGCCTGTTTCAACTTTAGGAACACGCTCACGGCACATTGCCACAAATTTTTCATAAAGGTCGTTGGCAATATCAGGTGCACCGGCATTAATAAAGCTTGGTCGGTTGCCCTTGCGGCAATCTGCGTAAAGTGTGAACTGGCTTACAATAAGCAGCTCGCCGCCGACATCTGCCAGAGACAGATTGGTTTTGTCGTTCTCGTCCTGAAAAATACGCATTTTGCATATCTTGTCTACATATTTTGGAAGCATTTCTTCTGTATCGTCCTGACCAGCCCCGAAAAGAATCAAAAGACCATGTCCGATATTTCCAACAACCTCGCCGTCTATCTTAACATTTGCATGATTAACACGCTGTATTACGAATCTCATCTTAAACTCCTTAAATGTGTGAATAACTGAATATTATACGCTTGGGGGGAATGTGTCAACTTGCAATTAATAATTGACTAAGATACAATCTAAGCAACGGCAATAAGTATAGGAGGTATGGGTATGTTAAAGAATATTCTGGTAGGTCAGTCAGGCGGACCGACAGCGGTTATTAATTCATCATTATATGGAGTGATTGAGGAAGGACTTAGAAATAAGGAAAAGATTGGCACTGTGTATGGCATGGTGCATGGAATCGAGGGATTTCTGGCAGGCAATTTCATTAATCTTTCTGAAGTGGCAGATAATGAGCCGATTGATAGATTAAAGATAACACCGGCTTCTTTTCTTGGAAGCTGCAGATATATGCTTCCAGAAGATTTAGGGGATAAGGTGTATGATAAATTGTTTGATATATTTGCACAGATGAACATTGGATATGTATTCTATATTGGTGGAAATGATTCAATGGATACAGTGTCGAAGTTATCAAGAGCTGCGGTATTGAAGAAATCGGACATAAGATTTATAGGTGTACCTAAGACAATTGACAATGATCTTGTAATGACCGACCATACTCCAGGGTATGGCTCAACTGCAAAATATGTTGCTTCAACATTAAGAGAGATTATACTTGATGCAACATGTTATGCCCACCCATCAGTGACAATTGTTGAGCTTATGGGAAGGCATGCAGGCTGGGTTACAGCGGCGTCAGTACTTGCAAGAACAGAGTATAGCAGAAATCCTTATCTTATATATATGCCAGAGCATGCATTTGATATGGAAGAATTCAAGAAATCACTTAAGGCTGCACTTGAGCAGGAAACTGCAGTTGTTGTGTGCGTATCAGAAGGAATTGCGGACAAAGACGGAAGATTCATATGCGAATATGCAGATGCGGCATCAGTTGATGGCTTCGGACATAAAATGCTTACAGGTTGCGGAAAGTATCTTGAGAATTATGTGAAAGCGGAATTTGGAATTAAATGTAGAAGTATTGAACTTAACCTTCCGCAGAGATGTTCTTCACTTCTTGCTTCAGCAACAGATATTGAAGAAGCTGAAAAAGCAGGAAAAGCGGCAGTTTCAGCAGCTCTTAATGGCGAGACTGGAAAAATGGTAACATTTGTAAGAGATGATGCTAATGGATATGAGATTAATTACGGACTTGCAGATGTAAACGATATATGCAATAAGGAAAAGAAGTTCCCGACAGAGTGGATAACCGCTGACGGAACGGATATTTCTGACGAATATGTTGAGTATGCCAGACCACTTATTCAGGGAACTAATATTGCGGAATATTCGGATGGTGTGCCAGTTCATCTGAAGCCTGCTTATTACAGGTGAGATTAAGCAGATGCTTATTCATGGGGCTGTCGCTTTAACGATTGAAAATCGTTGAGGTGCCAGCCCCATGGATAATGTTGAGGGTACCTACGATTTTGTTATTATTTCAAGTTTAGTAGGTATTACTGAGGCGTTCCTGGTATGATACTTCGGGCAGGCAACCTACGAAACAGGCTGATTATGGTGATTTCGTAGGTTATTTTCCTGAATTATTATTGTAATTATGAAGAAATGGTCAGGGAATAAATGCTAAATGCATACGATACAGATTGATATTATGAATTTCGTATGTAATTTGATGCAGAATACTGCCATAATTGCATACGAAATTCATGACAAGAAGATTTTTAGTAGGCTGGGCAGGATATATTAATCCATAATGATTCAACGACGTTTCTGAAACTTATTAAATAAAAATAAAATGACAGCACGCTATTGACAGCGTGCTGTCATTTTTGTAATATAGCAAAGCTACTTAAGAATTTTATTAAAAGAATGGCAGGTTCGGATGCCGTTTTGTTACGAAGGGAGCAGATATGCAGCGAGAGTCACTCCATTGTGGAGAGCTTATAAAGCGTCTTAATGATATTCTTGGAAGATGTGCCAATGAGAAGTTAAGAGCAGATGACATGACATCTTCACAGGTTAAGATGCTTATGATAATTAATGAAACTAAAGATGAATGTATTACGCTTAAGGAGCTTGAGAAGCACTTTGGCGTAGCCCAGGCGACAATAGCGGGAACAGCAGCGAGGCTTGAAAAGAAGGGAATGATAGAAAGCTTCTATGACCCTTCGGATAAGAGAGTCAAGCATGTGAGAATAACAGACAAGGGCAGAGCCATGTGCGTTCATGCAGGCAAGGCAATGCTTGAGAAAGAGAAATGGTTTTTGTCAGCACTTTCCGCTGATGAAAAAGAAGAATTACACCGTCTGTTACAAAAAGTGTACGATGATGTGAATAACTGTGAAAGGAAGTGTAAGAAATGTTAAAAACTTTATCAGCATATATTGATGAATATAAGAAAGACTCAATAAAAACGCCAATATATATAATTGTTGAAGTGCTTATGGAAATACTTATTCCGTTTGTTACGGCAAGTATTATCGATAAGGGTATTCAGGCGGGAGACATGAGCAAGGTGTTCATGTACGGCGGACTTATGCTTGTGCTTGCATTTATAAGTCTTTTTTCTGGAATTCAGGCAGGAAAATATGCGGCATCTGCATCTACCGGCTTTGCATGTAATTTAAGAGAGGGAATCTATTCGAATATCCAGAATTTCGCATTCTCTAATATAGATAAATACAGCACAGCAGGTCTTATTACCCGTATGACTACTGATGTTACAAATGTGCAGAATGCATATCAGATGATTCTTAGAATTGCAGTAAGAGCACCTCTTATGATGATATGCAGTATGGTTATGTGTTTTATTATCAATCCTACATTAAGTCTTATATTCTTAGGTGCGCTTATTCTTCTTGGATTTGTACTCTTCTTTATTATATATAAGGTAACTCCAATATTCACAGAAGGTTTTGCTAAATATGATGATTTAAATGCGAGTGTTCAGGAGAATGTCACAGGAATCAGAGTTGTCAAAGCATTTGTAAGAGAAGACCATGAGAATAAGAAATTCAGTAAGGCTGCCGAGAATCTTTACAAAACATTTGTTAAGGCGGAATCATGGCTTGCATTCAACAACCCAATAATGATGTTTGTTATATACGGAAGTATTATTGCACTTTCATGGTTTGCAGCACATTTTATTACTGATGGAACTATGACAACGGGTAACCTGACATCAATGTTCAGCTATGTAATGAGCATGATGATGTCACTTATGATGCTTTCTATGATATTTGTTATGGTATCAATGAGTGCAGCAAGTGCAAGACGAATCGCTGAGGTTCTTAATGAGAAGGCTGATATTACTAATCCGGAGAATCCGGTTATGGAGGTACCTGATGGAAGAATTGATTTCAACCATGTGAACTTCACATACAAGAAAGACAGCGACAAGGATGCCCTTGAAGACATAGATATCCATATAAATGCGGGCGAAACAATCGGTATTATAGGCGGAACGGGTTGCGGAAAGTCAAGCTTCGTTAATCTGATAAGCCGTCTGTATGATGTTAAGGATGGTTCTGTATGCGTAGGCGGAATTGATGTAAGAGACTACGACCTTGAAACTCTTCGTAATGAGGTTTCAGTTGTTCTTCAGAAAAATGTGCTTTTCTCAGGAACTATTCTTGATAATTTAAGATGGGGCGATGAAAATGCGTCTGAGGAGGATTGCATAGAAGCCTGCCGTCAGGCCTGTGCAGATGAATTTATTGAGAGAATGCCTGATAAATACAATACATGGATTGAGCAGGGCGGAAGCAATGTTTCCGGAGGCCAGAGACAGAGACTCTGTATCGCAAGAGCACTGCTTAAGCACCCAAAGGTTCTTATTCTTGACGATTCAACAAGTGCTGTTGATACAGCCACAGACGCTAAGATTAAGAAAGCATTTGCAACAAAGATACCTGGAACTACTAAGATTATCGTATCGCAGAGGATTTCAAGTATTCAGGACGCAGACAGAATATTAGTGCTTGAGAATGGCTGTGTGAGTGGTTTTGATACTCATGAAAATCTTGTTGAGAACAATAAGGTTTACCGTGAAATCTACGAGGTCCAGACACAGGGCGGCGGTGATTTTGATGAGGCAGGAGAATAGGAGGCAAAGCATGGATAAGAATATTGATATGAAGAATAAGAAAAATAAAGAAAATCCACTTCCTCTTATGAAGAGGCTGCTTGGATATATTTTAAAGAATTACAAGTTTTCGTGTATAGCAGTGCTTGTGTGCATTCTTGTTTCAGCGCTTACAACACTGATAGCAACGCTGTTTATCCAGAAGCTTATTGACAATTATATTATTCCGCTGACACAGTCAGCAGTACATGATTATGCACCGCTTGCAGGCGCACTTATCAAGCTCGCTGCAGTTCTTATGGTCGGTGTATTATGTTCATATTGCTACAACAGAATTATGGTAAATGTTGGTCAGGGAACTTTAAAGAAGTTGAGATTAGAGTTGTTTACTAACATGGAGTCACTTCCTATTAAGTATTTTGATACTCATGCACACGGCGATATCATGTCAGTATATACTAACGATATCGACACATTAAGACAGCTTATAAGCCAGAGTATACCTCAGGTTATCAATTCATGCATTACACTTGTATCTACATTTGTAAGTATGATTGTGCTTGATATTCCGCTTACAATTGTATCGGTTGTGATGGTTGTTATCATGCTTTATGTAACTTCTAAGCTGAGTGCACTTTCCGGAAAATATTTCGTTGAGCAGCAGAAGGATATCGGTAAGGTTAATGCTTATATCGAGGAAATGATGGAAGGACAGAAGGTTGTAAAGGTGTTCTGCCACGAGGATAAGAGTATTGAGCAGTTTAAGGAGATTAACAACAGGCTTCGTGAGAGTGCAAACAATGCGAACAAGGTTGCTAATATCACAATGCCTGTTAATGGTAATATAGGTAATATCAGCTATGTTTTATGTGCGATAGTTGGTGGTATTCTTGCTCTTAGTGATTTTTCAGGACTTACTATTGGTACACTTGTTGCTTTCTTAAGTCTTAACAAGAGCTTCACACAGCCTGTGACCCAGATAAGCCAGCAGGTGAGCAGTATCGTTATGGCGATGGCTGGTGCCGGAAGAGTATTTGAATTGTGTGATGAGAAGCCAGAGGTTGATGAAGGATATGTTGAATTAGTTAATGTAAAGTATGATGCCGATGGTAATGTTGAAGAAACAGATAAGAATACTGAGATGTGGGCATGGAAGAAGCCTGCAAAGGACGGCAGTAGTGCGGAGTACACAAGACTTGCCGGTGATGTAACATTTGACGGGGTTGACTTTGGCTACAATCCGGACAAGATGGTGCTTCATGATATTAAAATGTATGCTACACCGGGACAAAAGATTGCATTTGTCGGAAGTACCGGAGCTGGAAAAACCACAATTACTAATCTTATCAACAGATTCTATGATATTCAGGATGGTAAGATCAGATATGATGGAATTAACATCAATAATATTAAGAAAAATGATTTAAGACGAAGTCTTGGTATTGTTCTTCAGGATACTAACCTTTTTACTGGAACAATTATGGATAATATCAGATATGGAAGGCTTGAGGCGAGTGATGAGGAATGTATCGCAGCAGCAAGACTTGCTAATGCTGACGGATTCATTAAGAGACTTCCGGATGGTTACAACACTGTGCTTCATGGTGGCGGTGCTAACTTAAGCCAGGGACAGAGACAGCTTCTTGCAATTGCAAGAGCAGCAGTTGCAGATCCTCCTGTACTTATTCTTGATGAGGCTACTTCATCAATTGATACAAGAACAGAGCGCCTTGTCCAGAAGGGTATGGATGCGCTTATGTCAGGAAGGACATCATTTGTTATTGCACACAGACTTTCTACAGTCCGCAATGCAGATTGTATTATGGTTATGGAGCAGGGAAGAATTATCGAGCGTGGAACACACGACCAGCTCATGGAAGAGAAAGGCAGATATTATCAGTTGTATACTGGTAAGAGCATATCAGCGTAAATGCAGATGCAGAGCACGAATTTAGTATCCGTTGCGAGGCGAAAGCAGCGAAAGCGTGCCTGAACTACATGGATTTATATATCGTCTTAACATAGCTAAAAGGGGCACCACACTAATTTCTTAGTGCGGTGCCCCTTTCTGCTATGTATTAATAAGATTATTATTATGCATTGATGTTAAGATGTCTTGGAAGACCATCTACCATGATTGGTGAAAGCTCAGCCTGGATAAGAGGTCTGATGTAGTGGATGAGGTCGTCTGTTACGAAGTCATCATCTGTAATCCACTCAAGTGGAACTTTCTTCTCAATGTTAGCAATCTGGTGAACATCATTAGTCTCTGTGATGCACATATATGGGTCATCAGAAACTCTCTTAAGAACGACAACCTTACCTGTCTCGCCCTCAAATGCAGCCTTAACAGCAGCACCACCAACATTGTATGCTTCTGTGATATCTGTACGGCTTGTCATATGGGCTGCACAACGCTGAAGTGTTGAAAGCTCGATAGCACGAGTCTTGATACCAAGTTCAGCACCAATCTTGTTAGCAAGGAACTTGGCAGAACCAGCAAGCTGCTTATGACCAAATGCATCTACGAACTCTACATGCTCTGAAAGCTCGAATACATATCTTCCGTCAGCAACCTTGATACCTTCTGAAACAGCAATAACCATTGAACGGCCTTTAGCTGCAATTTCTTTAACTCTTGCCATGAAATGGTCAATATCGAATACTTTCTCTGGAAGGTAGATAAGGTCTACACCTTCGCAGTCATCACTCTTGGCAAGCGCAGCAGCGGCTGTAAGCCATCCGGCGTTACGTCCCATAATCTCTACAATAGTAACAGTAGGATAATCATATACAAGACCATCTCTGATGATTTCCTTCATAGTAGCTGCGATAAACTTGGCAGCAGAACCAAATCCTGGTGTATGGTCTGTAACAGCTAAGTCATTATCAATAGTCTTAGGTACACCCATGAACTTAATATCGCTTCCGGTTACGATTGCGTAATCAGATAACTTCTTGATAGTATCCATTGAGTCGTTACCACCAATATAGAAGAAATACTTGATATCAAGATCATCAAGTATCTTGAAAATCTTATCAAATGTTTCTCTGTCTTCGCTTATCTCAGGAAGCTTGTACCTGCATGAACCGAGATAAGAAGAAGGTGTTCTCTTTAATAAATCAATATCCATTGTAGAGTTAATCTTCTCTGAAAGGTCAACATACTGACCATCAAGAAGACCTTTAATGCCGTGGAGCATACCGTAAACTTTCTTAGCTCCTCTGTCTATGGCTGTCTTATATACCCCAGCAAGACTTGAGTTGATGACAGAAGTAGGTCCTCCTGACTGTCCAACTATAACATTACCATCCATATTATATTCTCCTCCGAATCATTTCCTGCATAAATAATGCATGTTATTATATGCCAAGTTTAGCATATTTCGTTTAATCATACAACTTAAATGTTAAATATAACAACGCAAAAGTAAAAATTGTATTATTAATATTTATAATTATGCACATGCATAATTATTTATGCTATAATTCCGTGGGAGTCAGTGAGGTAGTGCCGACAGAGGAGATGAAGATATGTCAGTAAAGATTAATTCGGATAAGGCGAAAAGCCTTCGTCCAATATATAAAGCCAGAATAAAGAAAGAACAATATTCAAATGCAATAGACAGGATATGTAATAAATATAAGCTTGGCCACATCAGGCAGAATGAATCAGGGCGGGAATATAAGAGAAGCATGAATAAGCTTTTTTCGGATGATATAGTACAGAGCATGAAGAAGTACTCTCATCACGGAAAGACGAGCCTTTTCGGGCATAGTGTCCATGTTTCTTATTATAATTATCTCGTGTGCAGAAAATTGCATCTTGATGAAAAAGCAGGTGCGAAAGCCGGATTACTGCATGATCTGTTTCTGTATGACTGGCATAAGTACTCTCCAAAGAAAGGAGAGAGGCTTCATGGATTTGAACATCCTACGAAGGCTCTTAAGAATGCAGGCAAATATTTTAACATAACACATAAGGAAGGGGATATGATAGCAAAGCATATGTTCCCTCTTACAATAACGCCGCCAAAGTACAAGGAAACACTGGTTATTGTGCTGGTAGATAAATTTTGTAGTTTTAATGAAGTACTTGATGATTTTATACACAGAAAGTTTTGTGGCGCTAAGGATACAAGAATTAAATGGTTTGGATCTTCTAAGGGGGAGAAAAGATGAAGTATTTGAGTGAGGAGCAGAATAAATGTTTCGTAGGGACGGGGGAGCGTAATAAGGCAGGAGAGAGTCTTTCTGAATTCCTTGATAAGTATGATCCTTCAAAATATCAGAATCCTTGTAATACAGTAGATACACTTGTATTTACAAAAAAGGATGGGAAGATTAAAAGACTTCTTCTTATAAAGAGAGGAAATCATCCATGTATAGGATTATGGGCATGCCCTGGTGGATTCGTTGAGTTCCGTGAGAATCTGTATGATGCAGCATTAAGAGAGCTTCATGAGGAAACAGGTCTTCATGATATAGAGGCAGAACAGCTTAAATCTTATGGGGATTATGACAGAGATCCAAGAACGAGAGTGATTACTACTGCATTTGTTGCATTGATTGAAGAAGGCAGTCAGAAAGCAAAAGCCGGGGATGATGCAAAAGAAGCAGGATGGTTTGATATAAGTGAAGAACTGGTTAGTGAAAGCCAGAATGATAATACTGTGAGCCAGAAGTATCAGCTTAAGCTTGTCTGTGAGGAGAAGAATGTAAATATTATCGCAGATGTTGAGGTTAAATACAGTAAGGGTGTCCTTAAGAACAGGACGTACAGAGTGGTTGAAGGAGGAGGTCTTGCAGCGGATCATGCAGCCATAATTCTGGAAGGATATCACAGAGTCAGGGAGGCACTAGGATAATGAGTGATAAATTGAAGAAATCGGACATAAAAAAACAGACATGGAGAGCTGGCAATATGCTCTATCCAGTTCCGGCGGTAATGGTAAGCTGTGCCAGGGAAGGAGAAAAACCTAATATAATTACTGTTGCATGGGCAGGAACTATATGTTCAGACCCGGCAATGGTTTCAATCTCCGTAAGAAAAGAGCGTTACAGCCATGACATAATAAAAGATAGCAATGAGTTCGTAATTAATCTTACAACAAGAAAGCTTGCAAGGGCGACTGATTATTGCGGAGTGAAGTCAGGAAGGGATGTTGATAAGTTTGCAGATATGCATCTTACACCAGGTAAGTCAGTTAAGGTAAATGCTCCATCAATAATGGAAAGTCCTGTAAATATTGAATGTAAAGTTAAGCAGATAATTGAGCTTGGAAGCCATGATATGTTTATAGCACAAGTACAGGCTGTTAATGTAGATGAGAACCTTCTTGATGAGAAAGGAACTCTTCATCTGGAAAAAGCAGAGCTTCTGGCATACTCACATGGAAAATATTACACACTTGGAGATTATATAGGGAAGTTCGGGTATTCTGTAAAGAAGTCAAGAAAATAGGGTTTACAAACAAGATATGATGTGCTAGTATAAATGTTACAAAATTGTTACAAAGATATTACAAGAAGATAACTATATATTAATACATTATATGGAGGAAATTATGGAACGCTTATCAAGATATGGTAGACGCATGAAGCTTACTCTTTTTAAGACTATGACGTGTGCCTGTTTTGTCTGCATAATTGCTATTCCATTTTTATCTAAGAACTTATTAAAAACGGAAGCTAATTATTATAGTATAACTATCAATGGAAACAAGGTGGGGGCTGCCAATACAGAAGAAGAGGTTATTGTAGCACTTGCGTCAGCCCGTCAGGAGCTAAGCTCACAATATGAAGAAATTGTGTACATGGATCCGGATATAGAGATTACTAAGGAAAAAAAGACAGTTGCCCAGAGAATGAGTGTCGATGAATTATCAGGGGCAATATACAGCTATATGTTTGATAATGTAATGGACGATGTGGATATTCATATGAATTACACAGTCAGACTGGGAGACTTTGTTGTTACCCTTGAATCCAAAGAAGATGTTGTTTCACTTTTTGAAAAACTTATAAAAAAATATGATCCTAATGACGCATTTGCAGTTTCATTGGATACAATAGACGCCGCAACTGGTACTTATGGCATCAGTGTTAATGAAAGAACTAAAGAGAGTACAGCGGCAGAGATTGTATCATCTACAATCAGCGGAACGGCGGTTTCGCAGGATGGAAACACAGTTGTTGATGGAGATGGGCTTACAGGCATATCTTTCGATGTCGACGTTGTAGTGGTTGAAGTTCCGGCAGAGAAGGCTGTTACTACTTCAGTGAATGATGCCTATGAGAATATAACTAAAGAGCATGCTGAAAAGACAATCTACACGGTTGAGGCGGGAGATACCCTGTCAGTTATTGCACAGAGCAATGGACTTTCTCTTTCTGAGCTGCTTGCTCTTAACACCGGACTGAATGAAAATAGTGTAATTGCTCCAGGAGATGCAATTACTATTACGGTTCCTAAATCAGAGATATCTGTTATTACAACTTATCAGATGACTTATGAAGAGGATTATGAAGCAGAACCAATATATGAGGATGATGATACCAATTATAGAGGTACTAACACTGTTATAGCAGAAGGTACAACAGGACATCGTTCAGTTATTGCAGATGTAACATATACAAATGGTAATGAAACAGGAAGAACTTTTTCACAGGAGACAATTATAAAAGAATCTGTTCCTAAGACAATAGCTGTAGGAACGCTTACTCCTCCGACATATCTAAGGCCATTATCTGGTGGATCGTTTTCTTCAGGATATGGTTACAGGTGGGGAAGTTTACACAAAGGCGTTGACTGGTCAGTTCCGGTTGGAACTACTGTAACAGCAGCTGCGGATGGCAGAGTTACAAGAGCCGGATGGTATGCTGACTATGGTTACTGTGTTGATATAACACATAGCAATGGAACAATGACAAGATATGGACATTTAAGTTCAGTCAAAGTCAGTGTCGGACAGAGTGTGTCTCAGGGACAGGCTATTGCAGCATCAGGAAATACAGGATATTCAACAGGTCCACATCTTCATTTCGAGATATGGGTGGGCGGTTCTCCTGTTAATCCATTAAATTATGTAAATAAAAATTAACACTTGTGATATATTAAAAAGCTGCCCTTTGAGGACAGCTTTTTGCGTGAATAATAATGTAACTAAGGGAAGAATGCGGCATATAATCTTAATAAGGGGTTAATTGCCATATTTTTATAAAGAGAATTGCACACAAAATCTTTACAAATTAAAGTTCTGTGATATACTTTATAAGATATGACTATTATGTTTAGAGGTGCTATATGGAACAATATGTTGTCAAGGGTGGAATCCCTCTTAAGGGAAAAGTTTCCATTGGTGGCGCTAAGAATGCGGCATTAGGTATTCTTGCGGCAGCAATTATGACAGATGATACTGTAACAATTGAAAATGTACCTAATGTTAGAGACACAAGAGTTTTACTTCAGGCTATAGAGGGAATTGGTGCAAAGGTTAAGTATGTTTACAACAATTCTGTACAGATAAATGGTGGTTCAATCTGCGACACTTTTGTGGAGTATGATTACATTAAGAAAATAAGGGCATCTTATTATTTATTAGGTGCGTTATTAGGAAAGTATAATGAGGCGCATGTTGCACTCCCTGGTGGATGTAACATTGGAAGCCGTCCGATTGATCAGCATATTAAGGGATTTAAAGCCCTTGGTGCTGATGTTAATATTGATTGTGGAGTTGTTCATGCTAAGGCTGATAAACTTACAGGAGCACATGTTTATTTTGATGTTGTTACTGTAGGAGCTACAATTAATCTGATGATGGCTTCATGTATGGCAGATGGGGATACAATTCTTGAAAATGCAGCGAAGGAGCCTCATATAGTTGATGTGGCCAACTTCCTTAACTCTATGGGAGCTAACATTAAAGGTGCAGGAACAGATGTTATCCGAATAAAGGGTGTAAAGAGACTTCATGGATGTACTTATTCTATAATCCCAGATCAGATTGAAGCTGGAACTTTCATGATGGCGGCAGCTGCAACACATGGTGATGTTATAATACAGGATATAATTCCAAAGCATATGGAATCAATATCTGCCAAGCTTGTTGAAATGGGATGCAAGATAGAAGAAGGCGATGACTGCCTGCGTGTTATAGGTGAGGGTTGTACTCTTAAGAGTACTAATGTTAAGACTTTGCCTTATCCGGGATTTCCAACAGATATGCAGCCACAGATTGCGGTTGTACTTGCTTTGGCCGAAGGGTCAAGTATGGTAACAGAAAGTATATTTGAGAACAGATTTAAATATGTTGATGAGCTCGGCAGAATGGGAGCTAAGATTAAAGTCGAAGGAAATACTGCATATATTGAAGGTGTAAAAAGCTTTTGCGGAGTACAGCTGACTGCTCCTGATTTAAGAGCCGGAGCTGCACTTGTAATTGCTGCGCTTGCAGCTGATGGTATTTCTGAGATTGAAGATATTGAATATATTCAGAGAGGTTATGAGGACTTTGAAGGAAAGCTCTCTAATCTTGGTGCGGTTATTGCACGAGTGGATTCTGACAGGGAACTTCAGAAGTTTAAGCTTAAGATTGGTTGATGGCATGCTGTGGCGGATATTCCGTTGCAGCAGCTTTTTTATTTTTATTTCATAAATTTAATATATTTGTAATGCCACATTAAGGCTTGATTATGGTAGTATTTAGTAGAAAAGGGGTTACAATGAAGTTAAAGGATAAGCTGTATATTTCTTTCTGTATAATGGTTATTCTTCCAGTTGTTCTGTGTGGACTGGCTTTTGGTGGAATATATTATATTCAGAAAGAGAGTATCGAAAGAACATATAATGTTGATAGTGAAACAGGACTTGTCGGAGTATATTCGCCAATTATTCTGTTTGGAAGGATAACTGACAATATATATGAAGATATGAAAGAAGAGGTTGATTCTGATCCGGAACAGTTTGGTAACACAGATTATCTGGAGACGATTTCAGACGAGTTGTCACACAAGCTTTCAAGTCTTGTAGTAAGAAAGAATGGAATAATAATATATAATTCTACGAATTGTACTAATCATGAGCTTGTAAAGATTTTGCCTGGTTATTCTTCTACAGAAGAGAATATATCGGATGTGGGAACTTATAAAGGTGGAGAGTATCAGAATCTTATTAAACAGCTGAATTTTAAGGATGAGGAAGGCAATTTTTACAGTGTGTCAATAGTTACCTCATTGAGACAGGTACTTCCACAGATAAAATCATTTATAATGGAAGTTATAATGGTTATAATCATGGTGCTTATAATTACAAGCCTTGGTCTTACTTTGTGGATATATAGTTCTATAGTCAGACCTCTTAATAAACTTAAACTAGCTACCAATAACATTAAAGAAGGTAACATGGATTTCGAGATGCCAAAGGTGTCTAATAATGAGATAGGTGATGTGTGCAGGGACTTTGAGGACATGAGGGTTATTCTTAAACAGACATCAGAAGAAAAGCTAAAGTCAGATGCTGAAGAAAAGGAGCTTATAAGAAATATATCACATGATCTTAAGACGCCGCTTACTGCTATTAAAGGATATGTTGAAGGTTTACGTGATGGTATAGCCAATACACCGGAGAAGCAGGCTAAGTATATTCAGACTATCGCTAATAAGGTTAATGACATGGACAAGCTTATTGATGAGCTTACGATATATTCAAGGCTTGACACTAACAGAGTTCCGTATACATTTGTCAGATGTAACGTGAGTGATTATTTCGGAGATTGTTGTGAGGAGATAAGCACTGAATTAGAGGCCAGCCAGATTGAACTGGAATACAACGATCATATAACCGGACCGGTGTATATGAATGTGGATCCTGAGCAGCTAAAGAGAGTTATTAATAATATTATAAGTAATTCTGTTAAGTATATGGCAGAGGGAAGACAGGGAAAGATTACCATTGATCTATACGACGAGGGTGATTATATTCATGCAGTTTTTTCTGACAATGGAATTGGAATTGCTGCAAAGGATGTTGAACATATATTTGAACGTTTTTACAGAACGGATGAGTCGCGAAACAGCAAAAGAGGCGGAAGCGGCATAGGTCTGGCAATTGTAAGGAAGATTGTTGAAGACCACAAAGGAAAAATATGGGCTGAAAGTGTTGAGGGTGAAGGAACAACAATGCACCTGAATCTTCTTAAAGCTAAAGATGATAATTATAATGAAACACAGGAAGTGTGAAAGGGGTATATGTATGAGCAAAATATTAATTGTTGAGGATGAAGAGAGTATTGCAGATATCGAAAAGGATTATCTTGAACTTAATGGATATGAGGTTGAGGTATGCAATGATGGAACTAGTGGACTTGCAGCAGCACTTAATGAAGATGTGGATATGTGTATACTTGATATCATGCTTCCTGGTGTAGATGGATTTGAGATATGCAAGCAGGTTAGAGAGGCAAAAGATATACCAATTATAATGGTATCAGCTAAGAAAGAAGATATTGATAAGATAAGAGGTCTTGGCGTTGGAGCAGATGATTATATGACTAAGCCGTTTAGTCCAAGCGAGCTTGTTGCAAGAGTTAAAGCACATCTTGCAAGATATGAAAGACTTGTCAGCAGTACCAAGAATACTAATAACATTATTGAAATCAGGGGTATTAAGATTGACAAGACCGCAAGAAGAGTATTTGTCAATGGTGAAGAAAAGCCTTTTACAACAAAGGAGTTCGACCTGTTGACATTCCTTGCAGAAAACCCTAACCATGTATTTACCAAGGAAGAACTTTTTAAGGAAATATGGGATATGGATTCAATTGGCGATATTGCTACTGTTACTGTTCATATCAAAAAGATCAGAGAAAAGATTGAACTTGATACAAGCAAGCCACAGTATATAGAGACAATATGGGGTGTTGGATACAGATTTAAGATGTAACTGAAATTTGAAATCATGGCTTGTTGCGACGAAAGCATACTAAATAGCTTATAATACACATATTAGTATGTTTTTGATAATTCTTAGCCAATTTGATTTTTTAAAATACCTACGAAGAGATGTTAATGTTCTCTTTTCGTAGGTATTTTTTCTGGTTTATAGTTACTGTTAGTGTTGTCAATGAACTTGTTTGCCTACGAAATGCTGATTAGCCGAGAGATTAGTAGGCATTATCCAGTATCTAAAGCAAAAATAGCAAGAGATAAACGTACTAACAGGAGAAAACAACTTTGTTTCGTATGCAATAGCATGCCGCGGAGTGAATAAATAAAGCGCTGCGCGGAAAAACAACAGGATGCTAATGAGGAAATACCGACTCTCAAAGGTATAGCCGGGTCAGCAAATCAAAAAATCAGGTACAACAGAGAATGTTTTGCCCTCAACAGTGAGCGAGACGGCGCACAGTGCAATCTGGTTTCGCTTAAGACATGCGGCTTTGACAGCAGAGTCCATATCATGAGAGCTATCACATGATGTATCATGGTATGTGGCAGAATCTGAATTATGGCCAGTGCTGGAATCAGCAGCATACTTATAGTCGCCAACAAGCGGATGCCTGCGGCTTGCAAACTGTACTCTTATCTGGTGATGTCTGCCGGTAATCAGATGTATTCTTACATGTGTAATGTCTTTAACTTCATCATAAGATATCACTTCATATTCAAGTTTTGAAAGCTTTGCTTCTTTATCATTAGAGGCGTCGTCAGCTGGGACTATGACTGATGTGTTCGTTCTTCCATCTTTCTTTAAATAATCCACAAAAGTTCCTTTTGGCTCTGATAGTTTTCCACAGACTAAAGCTTCATATTGTTTATTAAATCCGCCTCCCTTTTGCATAAGTGTGGAATACTTTGCTGCTGCAGACTTGTTCTTTGCGATAAGAACAAGTCCGGAAACTGGTCTGTCGAGTCGGTTGATTATTGCTGCATAGGCTGGCTTTCCCTGTGAAGCGTTGTAGTTCATAACCTCGCTTACAAGATCCAGGTCAAATCCTTTTGCACCCTGGGATAGCTGACCGGAAGGTTTATTCACTATAATAATGTCTTTAGTTTCATGTATTATATTAAGCATGGTGTTTTCCTTTTTATGTTTTTATTAAGAATACATTTGTTTTATAATTTAATCAATAATATTTCAGCAATATCTGATTAACCAATAGGATATGACGAATAAATGTCATCACCGCGTACACACTAATTAAACAATAAGTATTAGCAGGTGCGAGGTGACATATGGGTGAAAATGTGTGGAATTTCAGGAAACGTCTGACATTGCTGGCGGGCGGTGTTGTAATTGCGGCTGTAATATTCTTTATATTCAAGGTACTTTTTTATTATGTGTGGCCTTTCATGCTTGCATTCTGTTTTGCGGTGCTGCTTCAGAAGCCAATAATGGGGCTGTCGCGGATTGTGAGGGGGAAAAGGACGCTTGCAGCAAGCATAGTTGTAACGATGGTAACGCTTATTATTCTTGCAGTTTTGCTGTATGTCGGTTACATGGCATTTCGTGAATTAAAGAATTTTATTGCCAATTTTGATGACAATCTTAACAGTCTTGACGGGCAGTTAAAGCATATGTGCTGCCGCATTGATGGCTGGATTAAGTTAAAGGAAGGCTGCAGTTATGCATTTTTTGAAAAATGTAAAGGAATAATTATAGATGGCGACGGGCAGCAGATGTTTTTTACAATTATGAGAAAACATTCTGTTCCGGTTATAACATGGTGTGTTATGGCGGTTGCCGGACTTATAGTGTGTTTTATTGGAACTATATATGCAGCGGCTGGAATGGAAAAATACAGAAGCTGGAGGGGAAATAGCATATTTAGGGAAGAAATCGGTGCAGTGCATGTGGGACTCCGGACTTTGATAAATGTATATTTTAAGGTGCAGCTTATTATAATGTCGATTAATATGGTGCTGTGTTCTACAGCATTTTTAATAATAGGTAATCAGTATGCAATTCTTCTTGGTGTGCTGACGGGCATAATTGATGCGCTTCCTATATTTGGTACGGGAACAGTCCTTATGCCGTGGGCTGTCGCAAGCCTGATTTTCGGTCATGTGCAAAATGCGGTGATTCTTGTGGTACTTTATATTATCACATATTTTGTAAGGGAGATTATGGAGTCCAAATGTATGGGAGACAGGATGGGAATTGCACCATTTACAATGCTTGCGGTTATATATATCGGAATACTTGTGTATGGCGTTGCTGGATTTATACTTGGACCAATATCATATTGTACGATAAAAGCACTTGTTCTTTACTTGAAAAGCATTTTAGAACATGATAAACTCTAGT
>CAKRIN010000026.1 GCA_934343805.1 uncultured Lachnospira sp. | reverse complement strand
TGCAGTTAGCTCGATCCAGGCACCCTTTCAACACCCGGAAGATTCCACTTAATGCTGCTTCATTCCTGACCTGACATGGTTCGTGGATTTCCGTCGTGAAAGACCCAAATGTCAACACCACTTACACCGGGCTGCTCCATAAACATCAGCCCTCTGCCGAACATCACCCCTGCTATAGCGGATTGCAGGTTCAAGGTGCCGCTACTACCCCGGCTGCACGGTCTTTTAATTATACTTGTTATATATACTTGTTGTCAAGGTACGAACCAGCGAATCGCGAGCAGTTCACATGCCAGAATTTCAATTAATTCCCAGTTTATCTTTAATCACTTCAACATCATAATCAGGTGCAGCCGCAATTACAGCATCGTATACCGGCTTAATATCTGCTACTTCTTCCTCAAGTTCTGAAGCTATTGTTGCAAGTGTTTTTGATTTCTTTACTTTCTTTATAATCAGATTAATTACACTTAATTGTTCTCCCTCAGCAAATGCTTTCTCAGAAGCTTTCTCTACTAATTCCTGTGCCATTCCCTGTGCAACTTCCTGCGCATACTCCTCAGCTAACACTCTCCTGACTTCTTCCTCATCATAATCATATATACTCACGTCAACAACCTCCTCCCTGTGCTGCTCAAAGAAATCGACAAGTATATCTTCATCTATACATTCATTCATTGCCTCTGTTACTGCAATCCTGACATTGTCTCCTTCAACACCCATCTTGAATCTTACCTTCTTAACAAATGTCATGTAATCACGCAAAGTTTTACACTTATTAAGGATATGTACATCTTTATTGATATCGATAACACGCACTTTAAGCTCCAGCTCTGGATCATCAACTGGTATCTCATACATATCCGACAGCTTAAGCTCGCCCTCTTTATCAACCCATTTTTCCAAGCCATTATAGAATGTAACAAAATGTGGTACAGGTATCTTTATCATGCTTCTTCTGTGAAGCATGGCATTACTGAACAGTTCCCTGAATACATCTGACACATAGTGCAAAAATCTTAACGGCATGTTCGGATTCCTGCTCGACTGCTGTTCAAACATATACAAGCTCATGCATAGTAAAAATGAAGCATCATTCTTATACTTCATATACGATCCACCATTTAATGTCGTAACCTGCAAATCGTCCACATTCGTGTAATCCGAATTATTAAGCGCATTATACAGTTCTAAAAGATTTCTCTTATCCCTGTATAACATACAAAATACATTATCCTTAAATTTAGATATTACATTGTCTTTCTTATCTTCCATAGATATCCTCCTCGTCTCTTACACAGGCTGATATCCACGCACATATACCATTATTATCACAACCAGAGCCATCCACCAGAATATATGGCTCTGTATAGCTACATATTAGCATCTGCAGATATCTAAAACAAGCCTGCATTATTTAATTACGTTTAATGGGTTTCGCTGATTGATTATCCGTAAACATTCGCTGTTAGATAACTCCGTTCTTATACGAATATACAGCCTTGATAAGCAACTCATGAATTAATATAACTATTAACATTAGTCGCATTAGAAGATATATCTCTTTCATATACTAACATTATATATTATTATGTGTCAATATACATTCAGATAAAAATAAACTTATAATATAAAAAATACATATAATTAATTTCCGTTAACCTCCTAATACCTTGGAAGTTCAACTATTATTGCCTCATGATGAACTGCCGGAAGAAACTTTTCCATTACTTCTTTTGTCTTTAACTTAAGGCTTGATGTATTAATGCATGGATGACAGCCAAGCGTCTCGCCTTCAAGAACTTCCTTATCCATCAACAATTGTACATTATTGTCTGAATCATTCATAAGTCCCATTATTGATACAGAGCCCGGAGTTATATCAAGGAACTCTTCCATATATGATTCATCTGCAAATGAAAGCCTTGCAGAATTAATCTGACTACTGAGATCCTTTGTCTTAAAAGGTTTATCCCCTGGCATCATAAGCATATAGAACCTGGTTTTCTGTCTGTTGCACAAGAAAAGATTCTTACATATAAGCGTATCAAGTATCTTATCTATATCATTACACACTTCCATTGTCGTAGCAGGCTCATGGTCTGTTCTGTAATACTCCATTCCAAGCTTATCAAGCAAATCATATACCCTTATTTCTTTTTCTAATCGCCCCTCAGTATTATCAGGTCTTCCTTTAATAAGTTCCATTGTATCCTCCCATGTTTTAATGCATTTTTCTATTCAATGCATCAATTAACCTTATATATATCAATAGATGTCATTGAACCCTGTATTTTTATTTTGTAATAATCAGTCTGTTCCGTGCCATCCGTATATAAAACCTGTGCTTTAATCAATGCATTTTCGAGAACATCCTTTTTTGCCTTATTCTCTACTTTTCCCTGCTGTTTATAACCATTCCATGCATCCTTGGATGTAGGAAGTTCTACAACCATAAACATTTTAAACTTTTTGTTATCTGCAGCAGTCAGTTTCATACTTTGAGATGAGAATTTCTTTTTGTTGCTGCATGTCTTAAGATCAGCTGAGTCATCAACAAAATAACAAGTACTGTTATACACTGTATACTCAATACTTTCAACATTCTGATTATCATATAGATCCGGCCATGTGACAAAACTTGAAATCATATATGATGTGTCTGTTTCATCAATATTAGGCCAATTGGAATAAATACTTGTATTATATGTACCTACAAGTGCATTGGCATCCGTAACATCTTCCGTCACAGGATAAATAAACTGGAGTTTCTCTGCCTTTCCCTGTTCATATTTAACACCATCTGATTCAAATTCTTCAACATCAGATAATGTATAATTATACTCCTGTGTTGATGTATCAGTTATTTCCGGAATACTTTCTGTTTCATTTTCTTTAGTCTTACTACTGCAGCCTGCTGCCAATATCGCACATATCCCCAATGCACATAATAATGATATTCTTTTCATAAGCTACCCCCTGAACATTTATTATAATTATTTATACGAAAAATGTCTCTATTGAGTTGACGCTTTTTCCCTTAAAAGTTACAATTTTTATAACATCTGCCCAAGCACAGCTTATGTATAACTGGAACTTATTAACTGGAGGAACTTTACGTGATATTGGATAAGAATGATATTAAATATATGAAGCAGGCAATAACACAGGCAAAAAAAGCTTACAAGCTTAATGAAGTGCCAATCGGCTGTGTCATTGTTTATAATGGAAAAGTAATTGGACGCGGTTATAACCGCCGCAATACAGACAAGACATCTCTTGGGCACGCCGAAATCACAGCCATTAAAAAAGCAAGCCGCTACATGGGTGACTGGCGGCTTGAAGACTGTACATTATATGTAACTCTTGAACCATGTCAGATGTGTGCCGGAGCAATTGTCCAGGCAAGAATCCCTCGTGTTGTCATAGGTTCTATGAACCCCAAAGCTGGCTGCGCCGGCTCTATCCTCAACATTCTGCAGATGCCATCATTTAACCACCAGTGTGAAATAACAAAAGGTGTATGTGAAAATGAATGTTCAGATATGCTGACCACATTTTTTAAGGAATTGCGTGAATCCAAGAAAAAAGAAAGGATCATCCAACAGTCATGAAGTTTGAATACGCATTTGATGGAATCAGATTAAAAGTTCTTGATGAGACATATGCCCTTCAGGTACTTAAATTTTATAAAGACAATCGTGAGGATTTTGACAGATATGAAACTGACAAGCCGGCTAATTTCTATACTCCCGAATATATATGTGCAACTCTTAAAGCAGAATATTCCGCATTATTAAAAGGTGAATTTGGTCGTTTCTTTGTGTTATCAGATGATATTCCTGGACAGATACTTGGAACTGTCTCCTTTTCAGGCGTATCCCCAGTAAACCATTCATGCCGTATTGGCTACAAAATAGATCATAAATACCGCAGAATCGGACTCGGAACAACGGCGACAAAACATCTGATTGATATCCTCACACGTGAAAAGGAGATGCACAGAATAGAAGCTTACATTCATCCTGATAACATCTCCTCAATAGCAATTGTTAATAAACTTGGCTTTATCCCTGAAGGAACAGCTTATTCGTATGCTCGCCTTAATGGAAAATGGGAAGACCATCTTCGATTTGTCTATATCTCCTGATACCAGTATCCAAAATATGGATTGGCATAATCGCTTCTATGGCTCTTCTTAAAGTTATTAAATCCAAACATTGACGCCATATATCGCTCCCTGTTGCAATACATTCCCGGCACACCTATAAAATATCTTGTATTGTCAAGATTGTCTCTGACCCGTCCAAATAATATATGCCTGAAATTATAATATCCATGCAGCAGAAAGCTGTTATCCATTACCGATATTTCTTTTAATTGTAAATCTTTAAGTCTCTCCGGTGAAACTTCCATGCAGTCATAGAAATAATCATCGTCAAATGCATCTATATAATCAGCTCTCATAAAAAGCTTTTCTATATTGTCAGGCTGTGTCTGTACATTACAGGCAGAACTCTGACTGACAACCTCCACAGTTTCTCCATCATTATCACAACAGATTTCCGTATCATCATTCTGAACTGCTGTCTGTTCCTGTTCAGTATTAACAACCTGTCTGTCTGCTTCAATCCTGCCTGTTTCCTGCTGCTCTTTCTGCCTCATTTTTTCCTCTATGATAATTCCGGCTTCAATCTGCTTTCTGGAATCCATTCCGGCAAACACAAGCATATCCGGCGTCACATCCTCATCTTTCCACATTGAAAGCATACAGTCATATCTTGCATCTTCTCTCGCAACTGCCAGACCACATATATCCTTAAATGCATAACCCGACTGCTCAATATTATCCGGATTGTACACACCTGAGTATTCCATCTGTCCTGCTTTTATATAAGCTTCCCCAAGCTTTATAAGTCTGTATCCTCCATCATTAACCATTATATATACGCCAAATACTTCGGGGTTCTCTGTCTTTATCCCTCTCAGGCTTATATTTAATTTAAACTGCCCCTGATACACAAGTGCCTTGGCAAATCCAACATTATCAGCTTTTACTCCCTCCGGATATGAATATATGTATGAAACCAGTCGTTGATAATCCACAATATACCTCCCTGATATTCGTTTCTCTTATGCAACTTATGCTGGCTCCTCATTAAATATTCTTATCAGCACCACTAAGCTTGACTTTTCTTATTTACTCCAATAACATATTAAATAACATATAATTATATTCAGACAGAAATGAGGTATTATGAACAGTAATAATTATAATAATATTATGCACCTTGGCAACCCAACCAACACAATTGCAGTGCTTAACAGATATGGTTTTGATTTCAAGAAAAAGTTCGGTCAGAACTTTCTTATAGATGAAAATGTTGTTGAAAAAATTGTCCGTGAAGCAGGCGTTACTAAGGATGATTTCGTTGTTGAAGTCGGTCCTGGAATCGGAACAATGACTCAGATTCTGTGCGAGAATGCCAGGGAGGTTGTTGCTGTCGAAATTGATAAGAAGCTGATTCCTATTCTTACAGAAGATACTCTTTCTTATTATGACAACGTAACCGTAATAAACGAAGATATCTTAAAGCTTGATATCAAGAAGCTTGCTGATGAGAAGAATGAAGGCAGACCTATAAAAGTCGTTGCCAACCTTCCATACTATATAACCACGCCTATTATTATGGGGCTTTTTGAGAGCCATGTACCATTAGACAGTATAACTATAATGGTTCAGAAGGAAGTAGCTGACCGCATGCAGTGTGGTCCGGGAACTAAAGACTATGGAGCACTTTCGCTTGCTGTACAATTCTATGCCAAGCCCAAGGTTGTGCTTAATGTTCCTGCAAGCTGCTTTATGCCTCGCCCTAATGTTGATTCAGCAGTTATCCGTCTTGAACGCTTCAAGACCCCACCCGTTGATGTAAAGAATGAGCATCTTATGTTCAAGATAATACGAGCATCATTTAACCAGCGCCGCAAGACTATGCTTAACAGTGTTGGCAATTCCGGCATCGGCATCACTAAAGAAGCTCTTACCAGTGCATTAGAAACTATGGGACTTCCGCTTACTATCCGCGGTGAAGCTCTTACGCTTGAACAGTTTGCAGAACTTAGCAACCTGCTGGGCTAAAGGTTATTTCTACACTAAAGACCTATATAACAACAAAAAACGGCTATTTAGTAGGTATTTTCATGACTTTAACAATAAAAACCTTGTTAAAATACCTACTAAATAGCCGTTTTATTATAATTTATAGGTTTCAGGTTTCAAAACCTTACTCCCCGAAAAGCAGCCTTCGCGCATTCTGGTTAGTAATATCAATAACCTCCTGCGTATCAAGCCCTTTAATCTGCGCCAGCTTTTCTGCAACATATTTTATATTGCGGCTGTTGTTTCTTTTACCACGGTTAGGCTCAGGTGCCATATATGGACTGTCTGTTTCAAGAACAATTCTATCCATTGGTATATATGCGGCTGCCTCCACAAGCTTCTTGGCATTCTTAAATGTAAGCACACCACCAATTCCTATAGAGAATCCCATGTTAAGAAACTCTCTTGCTGCTTCCTTACTATATGAATAACAGTGGATTATTCCGCCTGTATCCTGTCCATGATTGCTCTTTAAAATGTCGATTGTATCCTGGCATGCGTCTCTTGAATGAATCATTACCGGCATATGTGTGCGGTAAGCTACATTCATCTGTGCTGCAAACCATTCACGCTGCTGCTTCTTTTCAGCCGCCGCAACGTCCGTATCATCTGACACATAGTAGTAATCAAGTCCGATTTCTCCAAGTGCAACAATCTTTCTTGTCTTAGCTTCATTTAACATATTTCCCAGCCATTCAATGTCCGATTCTTTCAATCGCACAATATCCTCCGGGTGGAAACCAATCGCTGCATATACCTTTTCATATTGTGCAGCAAGTGCAAGGGAAGCCTCACAGCCCTGACGGCTTGCACCTACATTAACAATGTAATCAAGATCCCCTGTATCACTAAGCATGCTGCCTATAAGTTCATCTCTGTCCTCATCAAATCTTTCATCATCATAATGAGCATGAGTTTCAAATATCTTCATATCTATCAGCCAATCTCTGCGCCTTCAATAATATCCTTCTCAAGTGTAAGAACTGATAAGTTATCCTTATCGTCCCATGCTGAGATAATCATTCCCTGTGACTCAATGCCGCAGATCTTTCTTGGCTTTAAGTTAGTACATACAACTAACTTCTTGCCAATAAGTTCCTCTGGCTTGTAGTACTTCTGGATACCGGAAACGATAGTTCTCTTCTCATCACCAATCTGAAGCTCGAACTTAAGAAGCTTTGTCTTCTTGACAGCCTCACATGTAAGAACCTTGGCAACTCTGAACTGAACCTTTTCAAAATCGTCAAATGTAATCTCAGGTTTAACTTCAACCTGTGGATATTCTGTAACTCCATTTGCCTTCTTCTGTGCTTCCTGAATAGCCTCAACCTTTTCCTTAAGGTCCTTCTCGAAGTCAAGTCTTGCGAAAAGAATCTCCGGAGTCTCAGTAACCTTAAGTCCTGTTTCTCTTAAGCCAAATGCAGCAAGATCATCAAAGTCTCTTACTCCTGCCTCTGGGTTAGCTGGATAAAGCTGTGCAAGAATCTTGTCCGTTGTCTCTGGCATGAATGACTTAAGAAGATTAGCGCCGATTGTAATACTCTCAACAAGATTGTAGAGAACCTCTTCCAATCTGTCATGCTGTGCCTCATCCTTTGCAAGCGCCCAAGGCATTGTCTCATCGATATATTTGTTACATCTCTTAAAGAGTGTGAATACCTCTGTAATAGCATCTGCCACATGAAGTGTAGCCATCTTTGCCTGAACCTTATCTCTTGTTGCTGTTACAACTGCCTTAAGGTCGCCGTCAATTGCAGCATCCTCAACACCAGTCTTATTGACAACACCACCAAAATATTTGTTAGACATTGCAATTGTTCTGTTTACAAGGTTACCAAGTGTATTGGCAAGATCTGAATTCATACGCTCAACCATAAGCTCCCATGAGATAACACCATCATTCTCAAATGGCATCTCATGAAGTACAAAGTAACGTACAGCATCAACTCCGAAGAGATCTACAAGGTCATCCGCATAGATAACATTTCCCTTAGACTTACTCATCTTACCATCATTCTGTAACAACCAAGGATGTCCAAATACCTGCTTAGGAAGTGGTTCACCAAGTGCCATAAGGAATATTGGCCAGTAAATTGTATGGAATCTGATGATATCCTTACCGATAAGGTGAAGGTCTGCCGGCCAGAACTTCTTGTACTGCTCTGAAGAGTTGCCGTCAGCATCATATCCAATACCTGTAATATAGTTAGTAAGAGCATCAAGCCATACATAAACTACATGTTTGTCATCAAAGTCAACCGGGATACCCCATTTGAAAGATGTTCTTGATACACATAAATCCTGAAGTCCTGGGAGAAGGAAGTTGTTCATCATCTCATTCTTTCTTGAAACTGGCTGGATAAATTCCGGATGTGTATTGATATGCTCAATAAGCTTGTTAGCATATTTGCTCATCTTAAAGAAATAAGCTTCCTCCTTAGCCGGTTTAACTTCACGTCCACAGTCAGGGCACTTTCCATCAACAAGCTGGCTCTCTGTCCAGAAAGACTCACATGGAGTACAGTACATACCTTCATATGAACCCTTATAAATGTCTCCCTGATCATAGAGTTTCTTGAAAATCTTCTGAACCTGCTTCTCATGGTAATCATCTGTTGTTCTGATGAACTTATCATATGAAGTATTCATAAGATCCCAGATTCTCTTGATTTCTGTTGAAACATTATCAACGAATTCCTTAGGTGTAATTCCAGCTTCCTCAGCCTTAAGCTCAATCTTCTGACCATGTTCATCAGTTCCTGTCTGGAAAAATACATCATATCCTTCCTGTCTTCTGAATCTTGCAATACTGTCTGCAAGAACGATTTCATAAGTATTACCAATATGTGGCTTGCCTGATGTATAGGCAATAGCTGTTGTCATATAAAATGGACCTTTACTCTGTGGCATATCAATTCCTCCATAATCTATTATTCTAATTCATCGCTATAACGCAAATGTAGTGTGAATCATTTATCCGTAAACTTTATCATAGAAAAATTTACAATAAGTGTCAAGTCTGTATTAAGTATGATACAATATGTGAATAATAAAGTATTATTTGCTATAATAATTATTAAACAAACTTGTGCTTATTAAGGAGAATACATGAACAAACATATTATTTATTTCAAAAAATCATTCATCACACATCTGCTGTGCCTGATTCTTATTCTGTCGATGACAGCAGGACTTTCCGGATGCCAGCTTACACATGCCATATCATCCGTTACGAAAAATACCCAGACTGCTGCTGCCAAAGAAGACAACCAGGATTTTTCCGAATATATCAATCAATTGTTTGGAGACATTCTCTCTTCCGATACTGTTTCACTGCATGCATATGTTGAACATCCTTCCGATTATGGAATTGATGACTATGATGTGACCCTTGGACGTTACGATCTTGACAATCCTGATGACACTGCATTATACACCGATGTTATAACTACCCTGAAATCATTTGACAGAAGTTCGCTGTCTGCCAAACAGCAGTTAACATACGACCAGGTTCTTAAATATATGGAAAATGAGCTTGAATATAGTGACCTTTATATGTTTAACACCCAGCTGCAGACAACAACAGGCATCCATGTACAGCTTCCACTTCTTTTTGCTGAATATACATTTTCTGAGAAAAAAGATGTCGACGAATACATTGAGCTTCTTAACGACGTAGATGGATATATGGAAAATCTTGTGAACTTTGAAAAACTGCGCTCAGAAAAAGGTTACTTTATGGAAGACACTCTTGTCGATGAAATTATTGACAGCTGCAATTCATTCCTTGAATCCGCTGCATCAGACGATGGTGTTATGATATCAACCTTCAATGAAAGAATCATTAACGTTCCTGGACTTAGCAATGAAGATATTACAGCATACAAGACCAGCAATACAAATGCTGTAAATAACCATGTAATTCCCGGCTACCAGAAACTTGTATCAGGACTTACAGCACTCAAAGGAACTAATAAATATTCTGGTGGTCTGTGCAATTATCCTGATGGCGACAGATATTTTCAATATATCCTTTCTTCTACCCTTGGATGGAATAAATCTGTAGATGAATTTGATAAGCTTCTGGATGCTTACATCCAGAAAAAAATGCTTGCGATGCAGAGTCTTGCCTTAAAAGATCCCGGCATCTATGACAAGTTTGATACATTTTCATTTAACATGACTGACCCGGCAGGTATACTTACAGACCTGAAGAAACAAATTACTGATGATTTCCCTGAAATTAAAGATGTTCCTTACGATATAAAATATGTTTCCAAAGCTCTTGAGGACTACACAAGTCCTGCTATGTATTTTATACCTCAGCTTGATAATCTTGATGTTAATTCAATATACATTAATTCTTCTGCAACATCAGACGATGAATTATATCCAACACTTGCCCACGAAGGATATCCTGGTCATCTGTACCAGACACAATACTTTGCTTCAAGTAATCCGGACTGGATAAGATATATTCTTGCTCCTGGCGGTTATGTAGAAGGGTGGGCTTCATATGTCGAAGTTCTTTCATATAATTATGCACAGACTGGAAACAAAAATCTTAACGCAATGTATGCAGCCAATTATGCAACTATACTTTGTATATATGCCAAAGGAGATATTGGTGTCAACCACAATGGGTGGACAGAGAATGATGTATACAAATACATCAGCCAGTATGGATTCGACGACAAATCAATAGCCCATGATATGTATTATGCATTCGTATCAGATCCTGGCAATTATTGCAAATATGTCCTTGGCATGCTTGGTTTTGAACAGCTCAAAGCTCGTGCCCAGAATGAACTGGGAAACTCCTTTATATTAAAAGATTTCCACCAGTATGTCCTTGACATGGGACCTATTCAGTTTGATATATTATTTGATAATTTAGAAACCTGGATTGAAAAAGAAAAGAATAAGACATTCTGATAAGATAATATGCCAATATCATGCTGCTAACAGCATAATATTGGCATATTAAAGCACATATTGGAGCATAGACAAAGTGAAACATACGGAGCACAGCCTGTACAATATGTTGTTGATGATGGTCCCTCATACTGGGTTCTTCTTCCGGCATACCAGCTGCCTCCACTGGCAATTCTCTGATACAACAGCTTATACTGCATATTATCAGGTTCCAGTTCAACTGCACGCTTTGCATGTTCAATTGCAGTTGCCTCTTCTCCTTTTGCAGAATGAGCAAGTGCGCTATAGTAATACCATCTGGAATCCTTATCATCTATGCTGTTAAGCACATTAATAGCTTCATCATAGCTGGCATTATTAATGTAGTTAGCCGCTGCCCTCAGGCGCATTGTTGCCGGATCATTACCTTCCATATCTGGTCCGGAACTTCCATTTCCTGAAAAATTCCCTGTATATCCACCAAATCCAAATGGTCCAAATCCCCAGAACCCCCCAAAATCTCCGTAATCTCCACGAGTCTGGTTCTGATAATCTCCATCATATCCATAACGATCTGAACGACCTGTTCCATAACGCGTCTGACTATATGACTGACTGCTGTATCCACCTTCGCGTTCTCTCATAATCTGGTTATACGCCTGCTGAACAGTCTTAAACATCTCTTCTGCCTGCTCTTTATGAGGATTATTAATATTAGCATCAGGATGATACTTTCTGCTAAGAGTTCTGTATGCCTTTTTTACTTCTTCATCAGAAGCATCCGAAGATACTCCTAACACTTTATATGGGTCTGTCATTATGATCCTCCAACTGTTATTTTTCCACAGCTTTATTTCTCTTTGCCCTTGCGGCATCAAACTTTGTCCACACGCCGGAATATATTATATTTCTAAGTATGTCTGCATTATCTATAATTGGCAGTCTCTCAAACTGTCTTGCACATAAAGCCATATATGACTTTAATACATTCTCGCAAAAATCGTCAAAATCCTTCTGATCCTTATGAAACTTAAGGACATTATAACTGCCCTTTTTCTCATCTTTCTCAAGGTCATCATATGCATCAAGAAGATATATGAAACGACCAAGATTATCTCCTAAACAACTTAGTTCCCCTGCCCATTCATCCTCTTTCATAACCATAATCTGTGAAAGAATCTCTCCAAATATAGCTGCAGGCTTATCTATATTAGTTTCATTACTTTTTTCCAGTTCTGAAAGCTGAATTATCTTTTCCTTAATAATTGCAGCTTTCGGCTTATATTTAACTTCCAGCTTCTTGACCTTGCCTTTAAGCACCTTTGCGAATGTTCCTTTGGCAATGTTATGCTCATCATTCCAGTCATCCAGGCACTTGTAATACGCCATTAAAACATTCATATCAGCAACATAATCAGTAACTGCATTACGCCTTACCGGATGTTTCCTACCCGGATGCGCAATGCAGCGTTCTTCTGAATACTCAGTCTCTGGCTCATATAGCCCGCTAAGAAGCATCACTAGAAATGTCATATCATAGCTAATGGAAATCTGACCCTTAAAACCATACTCTGCTTTCAATGCATCACACAGTCCACAATAGTACGAACGATATATATCAAATTCTTTGAACTTTAGTTCCGGCTGATTAATAACTATATATCCGTACATATATTCAAACCTCCATTTTCGCTTATAATATAACATAGAAAATATTCAGTCAATCAGCCTTTCAAAGATTAATAAATCTTTAATATTATTTTTAGATATTATTCTTGTCGTCAAAATCCGTTCCCCAGATAAGAAAACTTGTGTAATCATCCAATGAGTTGACTGGACGCATTACTTCACTCTCATCCAAGTTACCTGCAAATTCATCTTCCCCATCATCATAACCATTTGTGCCAGTATTTTCATCCTGCTGGTTCTTATACCCGTCTCTTTCATGGTCGTAGTCAAATGTTGGAAACATATCAGCCACCTCCTTTCAGATATATTATGTTAAGTTTCAAATAATTTTATCCGATAAATAATATAAGTAGATATTAAAGGAGGGATATTCATGCGTGTTACATCTCAAATGTTAGCCACTAACCAGCTTAGTGCAGGAATTGACCCATCATCATCCAAAACATTACTGGATTATATTAAGAACGATGACAATGACAGCCTTACAAGTCTTCTGACCAGCAAGACAGACGCTTCTACATCATCTTTAACTAAAAAGCTGCAAAAAAACGCATATGAGGATATTAAGGAAAATGCCGATTCTCTTTCTAAGAGCTCAGGCAAATTTACAGACACTAATTCAAAACTCTTTGATAGTGCAGAAAAGACTGGTGATTACTCTGGTGTTTATTCAGATATAAAATCTTTAGTTAACTCTTATAATAATCTTTATAACACTCTTGAAAAAACATCAAGTTCAGTAAATACAATATGTCAGGACATGTTAAAAGAAGCTGCCAAAGAAAATTCTGAGGCACTGGCATCAGTTGGTATCACTCTGAAAGAAGATGGTACTTTGAATCTTGATGAAAAAAAGCTTGCAGCCGCAGATACAGAAACATTAAAGAAAGTATTTGGAACATCTTCAGAGTTTGCTAAAAGACTTGGCATTATTGGAACTAATATTTCTTCTCTTGCCAAAGCCAATATCAGTTATGTTACCAATTCATATACTTCATCAGGTGCTGCTTCCAATTCTTCAGATGATCTGTATTCATTGATGGCAAGTAAGTTTGATTCCATAGGTTAGATTATATATTTTCTCTTGAAATCAAATCCTTTAAATATAATCATTCCTATACCAAATATTACTATTATTAATTCTGTCATAATAAAACCTCCATATATTAAAGCTTTCTTGCTTTAGTATATGGAGGTTTTGTAAATTCAGTCACCACACAACTGTATATATCATGTAAATATTATTTAATATCTAATTCAGGTGGCACATCAAGTTCATGCGGAACTGGTACCCCATTCTTCTTTCTCTGTCGTACGCACTCTGTCAGCAGGTATTCTATCTGTCCATTAACAGATCTAAAATCATCCTCTGCCCACGCTGCAATGGCATCATAGAGTTTACCTGATAAACGTAGTGGAACCTGTTTCTTTCCTGTATCACCCATTAATAAAGACTTCCTGAATTAACTATCGGCTGGGCATCTTTATTTCCGCAAAGCACAACCAGCAGGTTAGACACCATTGCTGCTTTTCTCTCTTCATCAAGATCCACAACCTGCTTTTCTGACAATCTGTCAAGTGCCATCTCTACCATTCCTACTGCGCCGTCAACAATCATTTTTCTGGCATCTATAATTGCTGATGCCTGCTGACGCTGCAGCATTACTGCTGCTATCTCTGGTGCATATGCAAGATATGTTATTCTTGCTTCTATTATCTCAAGTCCTGCATCCGTTACTTTGCTCTGGATTTCTTTTCTTATTCTTTCAGCAACAACTTCACTTGAACCTCGAAGACTTCCTTCATCTGCTATTCCGTCTCCAGTAGTATCTACATTTTCTGCAACATCATATGGATACATGCGCACTATGTTACGCAAAGCACTATCACACTGAAGAGAAAGATATTCCTTATAATTATCAACATTGAATACTGCTTTGGCAGTGTCTGTTACTTTCCACATAACTGCAATTCCAATCTCAACCGGATTACCAAGGCAATCATTTATCTTCTGTCTGCTGTTATTAAGTGTCATTATCTTAAGGGATACTTTCTTATTAACTGCCTGGCTTGACGAATTAGCAGCTCCTGCCATTGCTATACCAGCTACGCTTGCTATATCAAGCTTCTTTCCTTCTCCAGCTACATCCCCGCTCTGATTAAGGCGTGTTGTTGCTGCCGGATTGACAGCTGTGCAAAATGGATTGACATAATAAAATCCTGCTTCTTTAATAGTTCCAACGTATTTTCCGAAAAGTGTTAATACAAGCGCTTCCTGTGGCTTTAACACTTTAAGTCCAAGGAAGAACACCCATCCTGTCACTGCATATACACTTCCAATTACTATGAGTGCTATCCATGGTGCAGAAGCTCCTTTCGATTCTGTCATCACTGCCCCGACAATAGTAACTGCTACTGCAGCTGCATAGAGTGCAATAAATAACATAAGCATAGCCATACCATTCTTATTCTTCTTCAAAACTTTTTCTTCCATATAAAACCTCTTTTCTGGACCCCCTGATTATTAATCAGCTCCTATTGATATTTGTATGATATCATTTTGATATCACATTGTCAATATAATATCAATCATAATTATGATACGTATCCAAGATTTAGTCTCATATGTCAAAAAGGGATATACATTATACCTGAACATTCTCATTCATAATATAATGTATATCCCTTTTCATATAAAAAATAAAAGCCTTACAACCTAGGATTCCCTAAACCATAAGACCTTCCAGTGCACCGCCAGGGGTTCGAACCCTGGACACCCTGATTAAGAGTCAGGTGCTCTACCAACTGAGCTAGCGGTGCAAAGTATTTTGTTCTGTGCTTTTGTGTTGTCTCAAGCACAAGTGATATTCTATATTATGATTTAACAAAAAGCAAGCATTTTTTTGTTTTTATTTTAATACAATCTTATTTTTTTTACATTTTTCTTCTTTTTTCTTGATATTTCTTGATTTTACCACCCTTTTTATATTGATATGCGCTTTCAAAATCATTATAATTTTATTGAAATTACGATTTTATAACATAATTTTCATCTTTAATATACATTTTAAGAAACGAGGAACGACATGAAGTTAAAAAAATTTGAACCCTCAGCCAAACATGTTGATAACATTCCTATAGAGGCAGTTAATCTTAATTCAGAAGATTCTCTTCCGCCAAAGCCTGATAAACCTATTGCGCGAAACATTTTCCAGCCTAACAGCAAGTACTTTACAATAGTTGTTTATGCTCTTCTGTTTGTACTGGGTTCCATACTTATATATAAGTTCATTGGTAACTGGAATTCTACTGTTAAAGCTTTTAAGAATATCTTTAGTATTTTATCACCATTTCTTATTGGTGCTATGATAGCTCTTATATTGTATCCTTTTATTAAAACATTATACAATAAGTTCTTCTTGAAAGTATGCCATATTAAATCACGCAGACTCGCAAAAGTTCTTTCTATACTTGTTGCTTATATTATAGCTGTCGGTGCATTATGCGTGCTTGCTGGCTTTATTGTCCCACAGATATATAAAAGTATTGGTGAAATCGCTAATCAGGCCCCTGTATGGTACGAGAATATACGCGACTGGATTGCTGAATTTGAAAGCAGACATTCCGGTTCTTCCATTAATTATGATTTTATTAATAAGAAGATCGAGGATGCGCTGCCTAAGCTCTTTGATTATTTTACAGTTGCACTCGGAAACATTGTCCCTTATATTCTTAATACATCAATGGCTATTGTTTCCGGTATTTTGAACTTCGTAATTGCAATAATTGTATCTGTATATATGATTTCAGATAATAAGAACATCTTTTTCCATTTTAAAAGATTTCTTTATGCAGTCCTTCCAAAAAAGACTGCAGACAACACCCGCATTATCTGCAAGAATTGTGCAAGCATATTTATCAATTACATTATAGGCAAATCATTTGACTCTCTTATTGTTATGATTGTCTGCCTGATTATTATGTTCATCCTTAAGCTTCCATATGCTGTACTTATCAGTGTTATAGTTGGCGTAACCAACATGATTCCTTACTTTGGTCCTTATATAGGTGGCGTTATCGGCGGCATAATAATTGTTATTGTAAGTCCTATAAAGCTTATTATTTTCGTAATAATGATTATATGCATCCAACAGGTTGATGGCCTTCTGATCGGTCCCCGTATAATCGGCGGCACCACAGGTCTCAAGCCGGTGTGGGTTGTATTCTCAATAACTGTAGGTGGAGCTTTATTCGGTGTTCTTGGAATGTTTCTTGGCGTTCCTGTATTTGCAGTACTCAGCTATCTGCTCAACATAACAGTCCAGCATTTTCTGGATAAAAGAAAAGTCACCGTGCAGCCTTATGACTCGCATGATGACTTGTAGATTACTTTTTGGCATTAAGAATTCTCACGACATCGTCGAGGGAATTCTTAAACCTTACTATTCTGAAATTCGCACCTTTGTGCACATACATAATCTCTGATATCTTTCTGACAAATGCTTTATTTCTCACATTACATCTCCAATACCTTATATATATTAATATATGCACATTTTTAATTAGCTGTTTCTTGTTGCTATAAGCTTACATATCGGATTGCCCATCTGTGAAAATCTCGTTTCATATTCAGTCATAACATTTCCCTCACTGAGTACAGGATCATTATGAAGATCAAATGTTACTACTGGCAGTTCCCATCCTGCTTCTTTAATCTCTTCCAATGAAAAATCAAACAAGTCCTTATTGTCAGTCTTAAACTCAACCTGTCCATTCTTTTTTAATATAACATCATATCTTGCCATGAACTGTCTTGACGTAAGCCTTCTTTTGGCATGTCTGTCCTTTGGCCATGGATCTGAGAAATTAAGATATATTCTGTCAACCTCATTTTCTCCGAACACTTCACATATAGCCTCTGCATCCATTCTTATAAATCTAAGGTTAGGAAGTTCAAGTTCATCCTGCTTCTCAACTGCTCTTAAAAGTACACTTGAATATTTTTCAATTCCTACATAGTTAATATCTGGATTATTAGCTGCAAGAGTTGTTATAAATGTCCCTTTTCCCATTCCTATCTCAATCCTTACCGGGTTGTTATTTCCGAATACCTGTGCCCATGTTCCTTTCATTCCTTCCGGTTCTGTAAACACATATTTATTCTCTATCATTACTTCCCTTGCTCCAGGTACATTTCTAAGTCTCATATTATATATTTCTCCATTCCTATAAAAATATTTCTTATGTATATTTACCATAAATATTTCTTTTTGCCAAGCGGGGTTTACTTATCAACCTTGCTGGGCTAAAATGTTATAGTATTATTTTAATCGGAGGATCTCCATATAATGAAAAAACACTTTCTAAAAGGATTACTTATAAAGATAACCAGCGTTGCCTGTTCTGCAGCCATATTATGTTCATCTCTGACTGTGGATACATCCGCTGCAACAATTTACAACGATACAACTTCCAGCTCTTCCCAGGCAGATACCATTGTATGGCCTGAAGCACCGGAAGTTAACTCAAGCAGTTGTATCCTTATAGACGCTGACACCGGTTCTATACTTTTCGAGAGAAATTCGCACGAAAAGTGCTATCCTGCCAGTACTACCAAGATTCTTACAGGACTTCTTACAATTGAGAACTGTAACCTTGATGATGTTATCACATTTTCACAGGCTGCCGCTAATTCTATTAATGTCACAGAAGATGCTAATCTTGGCTCTAAAGCTGGTGAACAATATACGGTAGATCAGGCTCTTCATGGACTTTTGCTTTACTCTGCCAATGAAATTGCTTATGCTCTGGGCGAGCATGTTGCCGGATCTATGGATGCTTTTATTGATATGATGAATGCCAAAGCTAAGGAGCTTGGCGCTCTCGATACACATTTTGCCAATCCCAGCGGACTGTTCAACGCCAATCATTACACTACAGCATATGACATGGCAATGATAGCAAGAGGATGTTATAACAATGCTTCATTTGTAAGTATTGATTCCATGGCAGATGCATATGTCATACCACCAACCAATATGACTCCTACCCAGCGCACTATCCGCCACAGACACAAAATGTTAAAGGGACGTGCATATTACTATGAATATTGTAAGGGTGGAAAAACAGGATTTACTGATGAATCCCAGAATACTCTTGTAACATTTGCAGAAAAGGACGGCATGAGACTTATATGTGTCGTATTCAAAGAGCCTGATGATGAAATCCGTTACGTTGATACAAGAACTCTTTTCGACTGGGGATTTGCCAACTTCCAGAAATCAACAACAACAGGCAGTCAGCTTGGTGCAATGTTCTCTAATGACAACTATTATAATTCATCAGTTTTTTCTAACCTTGCACTTGATTTTGGACTCAATGCCTCATTTATCACAATACCTAATAAAAGTTCCTTATCAGATGTAACCATGACTGTCGATGATAATTATGATATGACCAATGAGAATGGTGTCATGACTACGCACCTGAAATTCCTATATAATAACAACACAGTAGGAACAACAACACTTAATATATCTGCTGCCGGAACAGATACCGGAAGTCTCCTTCCTTATGTACAGGCCAGCACAGCATCGACCTACAAACCTAAGCAGTGTATCCGTATTAATATATGGATTATCGTTGGTATCGGAGTTGTTATTCTCTTTATTATTTATATAATAGATGAGCGTGCCAGAAGAAAACGCCAGAGAAGACATTACAACCGCAGAAGAAGACATTTTTAAGTATATTTAAGGGGATTCAAGGCCTATGCCTTGAATCCCCTGTTTATCATTGTATCTGTCTGTGTTTCGTTTCCCATCCCTCCTTTGGAATAGGTAAGTCCTGCATATATCGTCTGTGTATTTTTCATTAATGGCTGAGATGTATCCTGTCTGCTCACTTCATAAAACGACTTTCTAAGCTTAGCCATAAGTCCTGATACTCTGTTTAACTCTGACTTATCTTTACTTACTGCCGCAGATATAAGAGTTCTCTTAATATGATTATATATGACAAATAAATTATAAGATAATTCATACTGCATATCCAGACCAACTATCAACTGGTCTACTACCCTTTGCGCCATATATATATTATTTCTTATCTGCACATCATCTTCACTGTCACACGCATCTTTCAGATATTCTATTCCCATATCATATAGGATAACTACAAGCTGTGATGCTGTTGCCTGCGTTATTCTGTACTGGTATGTCCTTATAGATTCTTTTGTCATAAAATCTCCATTCCTGCCCTTTCCAGATCACTTGTGGTTACAATTACTGTAACAGCTGCAATACCTGCGATGGTCTTTCATTTGCCTGTGATAATATAGAGGTAGCTGCCTGTGTAAGAACAGTCTCTGATGTATACGTTGTCATCTCTTCTGCCATATCAGTATCAACCATTGCTGACAAAGACTTTGTAAGATTCTCGTCGGATACCTGGAGATTATTTGCAGTATGATCAAGTCTGTTTTCATAAGCGCCAAGTCTTGAACGGATTTCATTAGTTTTATTAATAGCTTCATCTACTGTTGCTATTGCCTGTGATGCCGTATACTGTGTCATAACATTAAGATTTTCTGTTCCAAGGGAATATGTAGTAATCTCTGGAATATCAATAATGATAACCTGATCCTGGTTAGCACCAACATGAATACTCATAGTACCAACATCTGTTACTTCCTGATTAATAGTCTTTGCTGTTCCAGCTCCTGCTGTTGATTTACCATTATTATTACTATCATCAAATACTGTACCTGCTGTATTACCAGGAACATCTAATGAGAATTCCTTATTATTAACATCTGTTACTGTAATCACTGTTCCTTTAGAAGAAAGAACTGCTGATTCCGCAAATCCAACTCTTTCACCTTTAGCATCCCTTGCTATTTCTGCCTTAACATCACTTCCTTCAACTATAATTCCTGAATCCTTTGCTGCGTCAGGAATTCCAAGCAGATTAGCAAGTTTCTCATTGCTGCATGTAATATTCATTTTCTGGTCACTGCCATACTGATTAGTCATCATTACAAGTGTTGCTCCGGCATAACTTCCAGTTGGAACATAACCTGCATACTCTGTACCATTAACAGCTGTATCATTATTAAGATTCTTGACTGTAAATGCAGATCCACCTGTCATATTAACTCCATCAATAATCTTACCCATTACTATATCAAGAGTATCTCCCTCTTTTATTTCAATTTTATAGCCATTAATGCTTATTGCTCCTGCCTGATCATCTGTTATCTTTGCAGTATCCGACATTGTAATCGCACCTGAACCGGTTGCAATTGCCTGTCTTGCATCTTCTGTAACTGTAACCGAATATATTCCGGCAGTGTAATTATCCGAAACAGATAACTGGTTAACTCCCTGAAGATCAGAATATACTCTTCTTGAAAGATTACCATTAATAAGCGACTGCGTATTAAATTCTGTCTCATCAGATATTCTGTCTATCTCTTTATTAATCTGATCAATCTCCTTCTGTACAGCTTCACGCTCTTCATCCGAATTAACATCATTGGCAGCCTGTACACTAAGCTCCTTTAATCTTGTAAGCATACTCTGGATCTCATTAATAGCACCTTCTGCTGTACTTATTACTGATACTCCATCTGCTGTATTATTCTGTGCCTGACCAAGTCCCCTTATCTGCATACGCATTTTTTCAGAAATTGCACATCCGGCAGGATCATCCTTTGACCCATTAATCTTATAACCAGATGATAATCTCTCTATTGATGTTGAAAGATTATTCTGTGACTTTTGTAATGAATTATTAGCTACAATCGCAGCAACATTTGTTCCTATTCTCATATATATGCCTTTCTATATTAACCTTAATTATCTCTTAGTTCATACATAATATATCGGAAATATATCACAAATCTTTAGTCAGCCAGTGCTTTTACTATTACTCCTGCCATCTGATACAGCTTATCTGTTGCAATATTTTCACTGACATCGTCATAAGTAATATACCTTACATCATCTGATTTACCTGTGTATATATCAATATTATCTATTTCAAACTGTGTGCTGAGTTGCTTTCCCATTTCATCAATTAAATCAGACGCCTCAGAAGTAAGCTCCTTGTCAGTAACAACCAGTATCTTCATACTGTTCGCATCAGTCTTAGCTTCCAGACTCACATTTCCTAACAGACTGTTAGACATATTTACAGATATTCTTCCTGCATTATCACTGTCCTGAACAAGCGTAAGTCTGATCATTCCAACATCTCCATTGTCTGTTGCATATGGAATTCTGTAATCATGTTTTGCAGCAAGATTCTTTATATATCCAATAGTTCTGTCTTTTAAGCGAAGATCCAGAAACTCCTCATAATTAATATCTATCTGTGTATCGAGATCTCCTGATCTGGATACTGCCTCCTGAAGCTCTTCTTCGACTTCATCTTTCATCTCATCATACATTAATGACAATTTTTCTTTATGTCCGATTTTTTCAATGGAATTCTCTGCATAATCTTTTAATGTTTTTTTGCCTTTTATATAAGGGAATTGTCCTGACTCCATAAATTCTTTTACGGCCTGTATGTTTCCGGTATTAACATCCATATCTGACTTTCTTATCTCCCGCAGTATATTAGCATCAGCCTCGGCTGCTGCCACCTGTACATCGATATACTCTTCATAATATCTGGCTTCTTCACGGGCGTCATAATATTCCTCAATCTGATCAAGAAAGTTTTCCACAGACTGGCTGCCTATTCCGGTATTGTTATCAACATTTTTAAGAGTATTAGGTGTTATTAATGCACCATTTGTTGAAAACAATGCCATGTAATAATTGGCTGTTCCCCGTACCTGTGCCAGTCCGGTATTATCATCTATAGTTACATCCATGTCATAATGTTTTCTGGAGTTATAAGCACTTATAAGATTGCTCATCGTTACTTCTGTCCCCTGTTTCACAAGTGCTCCTGCTGCTACACCGGCATCCTTTGTGAATATGTTCATCATCTGATATATTCCTATGAACTGTTTTCTCTGCTCTTTTGTTATGCCATCAGTACGATCAAGCTTGTACAAAAACTTAGAAAACTTCTCCTCATTATCCTTTGTTGCATTCTGATTCATAGTAGTAAGATATTCATTAACATCATCAATATCCGCTTTCATAGGATTAATGCCGTCTTTTATCATATTAAGGACAGTCTCTGGTTTCATATTCTTTACAAGATTGTCTATAACAGCATTAACTGTTTTAATCTTTTCAATATTATCTGGTGTAATCTCCATTCCATTGGCTGCAAGTACATTTATTGCCCTTCTGTCGTTTTTCGTACCTTCAAGTCCAAGCTCATCAATAATATCATCTGCACTTCTGTCTACTGCTTTCTTAAGTGAATCCCCAAGATCAGCCCTTACCTGTGTTCCAACAGCTTCATATGTATCTGCTGCCTTTTCATACATCATAGAGAATACCCTTGCCGGATTACGCATTGTCTGGTCAAACATTTTCCTTATATCAAGTACCTCTTCATATGACATTCCATATGCATATGAGCTCTTCTCATAATCTTTTATGATATCATTAAGCTCTTCCATTGGAGTTGTAAGAACAGATATATTATTATTGACAAGATATGCAGCTGCACCAGTACTCATAAGAACTCTTGTCTCAATAAATGTATCATATGCCTCATCAATGTTTTCTTTATCTACTGCTTCTTTGTCAACAGTCATCTCTTGTACATTGCTGTAATCCGGGTTAAATACTCTTGCATCTAATTCCAGCTTCAGGCTTGCAATTGTAAACACATTTCCCTTTGATAATACATTAGCGACGTCCTCATATGTTGCATTTTCAAGAGTATTAAATGCTGTAATAATATCATCCATATCAGAACCCGTAATATCAGTATCCTCTGCTCTTTTACCAAGCTTCATATATTCAAATATTTTATCAAGAACAGCATCCGTATCATTAACTGTCTCTTCAATATCCAGACTGTCTAATTTCGCTTTATAACTCAGATTATCTGCAGTTACAGGAATCTGTTTATCAATAAACATTCTTGCATTATTAATATTATCTTCGTTAACCTCAAGCCCTGCATCATTAATTATTTTTTCTATTCCTTGTCTGAGCTTTTCAAAATCCTCATCAGATATTGCCTCATCTGTTGCGGCACCCATGCCATATCCAGATATGGTGGCTGACTGTGCCTGATATATTCCGGCAATTGTAGGCACAATATTGTTGGCGACCATATAAGCCTTAGTGTCTTCACTCATTGGTTTTAAATTCTGTGCCATATCAACTGCATTGCTTACTTCTCTTATAGAATCATCATTAACTGCAATATCTGCCCCGGACATCTTCTGTTCTATCCTGTTTGCAGCACCAGCATTACCTGCGACACTTTCAATCTTATCTCTGGATACAGATGTACCATAAGATACATAGTCATCACTATGCATAGCAAGTTCTATTTTTATTTTTTCAACAATATTAACCATGTCGTCATCTGTGGCATCTGTCAGGTTGAATCCATCCTCATCTATCTTAACTGCATCTGCACCTGACAGCTTCATCATGAGAGCTTTCAATCCAAGCTTTGCTCCTGATGCACTATTCATAATCTGGTTCTTCACGTCATCTGCTTCTTTTAACAGACTTTCATATGTATTATCTACAGGCTTCCCACCCGCCGACATTACAACACCTGCAAAAGCATTTTCAACTGTACCCGTTTTGCTTTCTGTAGTTTTATTCTCTTTATAATTAATTGATGTTCCTTTAACGGCATTATCCTGCTGGTTAAAGTTAGCACCTGAAACTGTATATGTCATATCAAGCTCCTTTATATCACTTTCACTATCATGTATTAAATATTTCGGCAAATTTTTCTTAATAATTAACCAGACTTTTACAATGCCCTCATAAAGAAAAGGGGCTGACGCACTATTTTCTTAGTTCGCCAACCCCTGCTTATTATGTATTATATTATATCTCCCATGCCTCAACCTTAGACACGTCTCCGTTAAACTCATATACAGCTATTCCATACTTGTGAAGATCTACGAGCAATGACTGTGTATATCCATCACAATCTCCATCAACAGCCGTAAGTGTCTTCTTCTGATTAGCTTCATCATCACCAAGAACAAGCTTATATTTAGTCTTGAATGGTACACCTACTCTGAAGCTGTCCCTTTCCACTGGTGTGAAATTAAGAACAAAGAGCAGATTCTTCTTTCCGTCAGGACTAATCCTTATAAATGAGAATACACTGTTATCCTTATCATTAGCATTAATCCATCTGAATCCATCACTTGTATAATCTGTAGCATACAGACAAGGATATTCTTTATTAAGATGCAGACACTTCTTCGTAAAATCCTTTAACTCACTGTGGCTTTCATCCTCCAGAAGATACCAGTCAAGTGCTCTCTTCTCACTCCATTCATTCCACTGTCCGAATTCCTGTCCCATGAACAAAAGCTTCTTACCTGGATGTCCACACATATATGCATATGCAAGCTTAAGATTCTTAAACTTATCTTCCCTGTCTCCCGGCATCTTTCCAAGCATTGAACACTTAAGATGAACCACCTCATCATGTGAAAGTACAAGTATGAAATTCTCGCTGTAAGCATACATTAATGAAAATGTCATCTTGCCATGATTGAACTTTCTAAAATATGGATCAAGCTTCATATATTCAAGAAAATCATGCATCCATCCCATATTCCACTTAAATGTGAACCCGAGACAATCTCCATTATCAGGATCTCCACTTACCATAGGCCATGCTGTAGACTCCTCTGCAATCGTTATGGCCTGTGGAAATCTTTTCTTTAACATACTGTTAAAATGCTTCAAAAAGCTCATAGCTTCAAGATTACCATTACCACCATACTGGTTAGGAACCCAGTTGCCGTCACTTCTTCCATAATCAAGATAAAGCATTGAAGCAACTGCATCAACTCTTAATCCATCAATATGGAACTTATCTACCCAGTACATTCCGTTAGCTATAAGGAAATTGGATACTTCATTCTTAGAATAATCAAATACCTTCGTTCCCCAGTCAGGATGCTCACCTTTTCTTGGATCAGCATACTCATATACACAGCTTCCATCAAAGTTGGCAAGTCCATGTGCATCCTTTGGAAAATGAGCCGGAACCCAGTCAAGTATTACTCCTATACCCTTTTCATGCATATAATCAACAAAATACATGAAGTCCTGTGGTGTTCCATATCTTGCTGTTGGCGCATAATAACCTGTTACCTGATATCCCCACGAACCATCAAATGGATATTCAGCAATTCCCATAAGCTCAATATGAGTATATCCCATATCTGTTACATACTCTGCAAGCTCTGGAGCTATCTCCCTGTAATTATAAAATCCATCCTCTGTCCCATCATCCTTTTTCTTCCATGATCCAAGATGACATTCATATATTGATAAAGGAGCCTTAAGATGATCTTCCTTTTTCTTCTTCTCGACCCATTTGGAATCTTTCCAACTGTATCCAGACAAATCTGCAACAACTGACGCTGTCTCCGGTCTTAACTGTGCTGCATTAGCATATGGATCAGCCTTATAAAGTGCATCTGCGCTTTGCGATATAATAAGATACTTATACATATCACCAGCCTTAGCTCCCGGAATAAATAATTCGTATATTCCTCCATCTGATATCTTCTTCATATCATAGCCATAAGCATTCCAGTTATTGAATTCTCCTATAACATATACTTCTCTTGCTGCAGGTGCCCAGACTGCAAAATATACCCCTTCTGTTCCATCCTTTTCTACAACATGCGCCCCCATTTTATTATATATCTCATAATGAGTTCCCTGTCCAAAAAGATATGCATCTAATTCTGTTATTGCAACCTGCTCGTACTTTTGCATATTCTTCATAAAATCCTCCATTATATTATTATACTGTCATCATTACACGAATCTGTGGGACATCCCTCTTTTATCCCATCAATATAATAGTATATTACCACAATAGCAATTTAATTACTACATTTCCTTTGCAAAAAAAATGTTCATTCATCATATATTGTGTTATACTGTAATCCGGCTTTGAAAGATTAATAGAAAGATGAAAAGGAGAGTCTGTTTCTTATGATATACTATATTGCTAACACAAGTTATACCAACATTATTACATTTGTAAGTATACTGTTTGCATTCGCCTTTACTGTTGCAGCAATCTGCTTTGGAAAGAATATTCTTCCCCGCGATGCCGGCCGTGCTTATGCAATCAACGGAAGTAAATCTGTCGGCAAACCTCGTGGTGCCGGTATGATATTCATCCTTACATTCACTCTAACATGTGCTTTGTTTGTTAACCTGAGTGCCGAACTTATTATTTACCTTATCCTCATTCTCGCTGCCATGTTAAGCGGTTATCTGGATGACAGTGCTTCTTCTCCCTGGGGCAACCTAAAGAAGGGCCTTATTGATTTAGCCATTTCAGTTATGGCTGCTGTAACATACCTGCATTATAATCCTAATACATTTGATCTTGCCTTCTTTGGTAAGACTGTTACCCTTAATCCGATAATATATGCCATTCTGATTGTCATACTTATATGGGTGAGCATTAATGTTACTAACTGTTCGGACGGAGTAGACGGATTGTGTGGAACACTTTCAGTTGTAACTCTGTCAACTGTTTATGTATTATTCAGAACATTTGATATTGAACCATCCTACAGACATACTGTACTTATTATGATTGTATGTATACTTGGTTATCTGTGGTTTAATGCATCACCTAGTAAGTTACTTATGGGAGATGCCGGTTCAAGAGCTATTGGAATATTTATAGCATTTACATTCCTTAAACTGCATGCCCCACTGCTTTATATCCCAATGGCACTAATTCTCATACTTGATGGCGGTCTTGGTCTTATTAAAGTTTCATTCATGAGATTTCTTCATATTAACCTCATGAAGAATCTTCGTACACCTATACATGATCATATGAGAAAGAACAAAGACTGGTCTGATACACAGGTTGTCTTCAGATTTACAATTGTCCAGATTATCATTGGTCTTGCAGTTATATACGGATTAATGTTCTGATATTAAATACATTAAAATGGCATGTCAGGATTTCTGACATGCCATTATTTCTGTTCTGAGAGTTTCTCTGCCTGACGCCGCCTGCGTCTGTGTTCTCTCTCTTTTATCTGCTTTTCATATATCTTAAGTGCGCCCTTTTCATCCGTGTGCTTCATAATTCTGACTGCATAATATCTACCTTCTTCAGTCTGTTTAACTCTGAAACGCCCCTTTATTAGTCCATGTTCATCACATGTAAACAAGCCGTAATAGCATTTCGAATTAGTGGCAAACCACTTAACTGTTCTTGTCATAGTCCTGCCACATAAAAAACATTTGCAGGAACGTACCGTTCTGTCGCTTGCAGCCTTGTCCCTTGTAGCAAATCCCTTTGAAATATACTTTTCATAAGTTCCAAAGTTAAGATATACCTCGTCCTTTCTTGACTCTGGAATTGTAAATGTGTCTATACTGCAGAACTTCTTAACTCTGTCGAAATCCAGCTTCTTCATTATCTTGGCTGTGTATCTTGCATCACTCATTGCTGAATGATAATGCTCATCACCCTTGATTCCCTGCTCATCGATTGCAGATTTAAGATTCATGCGTGTCTTGCCATCTGAAAAATTAATACTGTAAAGTTTCTGAAGATCTAGATACAGAAGCGGTTTTGGGAAATTCTCCGGAACATCATAGAACTTCATATTCCTTCTTAATTCAGTAATATCCATGCTTCCCCATGTGACAAATGTATAATCCTCACCGCACCATTCAAGAAATTCAGTTACACCCGATACAAAATCAGTTCCGTTAGCAAGGTCATTTTCTGTTATCCCTAGTATCTTCTTGACTGTATTCTGCAGCTTTGTATACACCTGTGGCTTAATGGTACACTGCCACTCATCTACAATATCAAGCTTCTCATTAACCTTCGCCGCGCCTATCTGTATAATCTCAAAAGGAAAATGTTCCTCAGAAAATTGTTTTCCCCTGGCACTTTGATTCCACTCAAGATCCATAACAATATAATTCATAAACATGTTCCCCCTCGCTAACGCTCATTATATCGTGTATGCGGGCGTATGTCGATAATAATTTATAAGATATTAATTTTTGAGTTATTAATCACATTTTCATTTCCTTTTTTCGCTGATACATCTCCTCATCTGCACGCTCTCGGACTCTTTCCAGTTCCATATCATCAACTGTAAAAACAGCATAACCACAGGCAATTCCCACTTCTGTTGGAATAATTCTCTTGTTGTTCAAAACATCTACATCATGATAAAGCTTTCTTATTACTCGCTCTATGTCTACACTCTTTCCCTTTGGTATTATACAACAAAACTCATCGCCGCCAATGCGGTAACACTTACCATAACGCTCAAATGTATTTTCTATTATCCGTGCTGCATTAATAATATAAGCATCTCCCGCTCTATGTCCGTAGTTATCATTACAACTTTTGAGATTGTTTAAATCAAATGTTACAACCATACAATCATCAAAGCATTTTTCATTACTAATATAATAATCATATGCATTTCTATTATACATACCTGTCATGGAATCATTTAAAGCAAACTGCTCTAGCTCCTCTATCCTTCTCCCCTTTTTTAGTCTCGCAACGGTCTGTCTTGAAGCCTCTAATCCAAGTACAAGAATAAATATAAGAAATGCTATTCTTCCAAATACTCCTGAATTATTACCATTCTTATAATATCCTGCCATATCTATGATTGTCGACAAAAACACTAAAATCAACGCTAATATACAGTATTTATACCTGGTGTCCAACTGTCTTCTAATAATCTCAATTGCAATTACAACAAATAAATATATCAGCATTAAGATAATTACAATATGAGTCATCCACAATGTCTGTCTAAAATAATATATTCCTGTAGCATTAAGTATGTGTTCTAAAAGAATAATTGTTACATTAAAATAACAGATTAATTTCCAAAACAGATTATCATTTATTTCCAAAAAGCTCTTTACAAACATAATAAATGCCATTGGCATAATCATAAGTGTAACAAAAGCAATGTATGACCCGGCTTGTCTGTTTGCAAATATAAGTGCAGATACATCAGTTTCATTTGCTGACCATAATCCAAGAAGAATCGAAAATATTCCCAGATATAACAATGTTCCGTCTATCTGACTCCCCTTATGTACAATTGTCCAATATAAAGTAATATATAATCCTACCAATAAAATAACTACGCTTATAATAAATGCTGGCATAGCTTTTCGAAGCAATCTCATATATATATCATTGCCTCCACCGATATAGAATTCCTGTTTCTGACCTTCAACCTCCTTATAGCACGGTGAAAACTCTATTTGAAGTCTGTCCGCACCGGATGGGAGCTTTACAAAATTCCACGTCCATCCCGGGGTATTTCCCCATATACTTCGTTTATTACTAAGTCTGTAAATTTCTTCTCCTTGTGCATATACATTTATTCTCTGATGTGAAGAATAAAATACTATTGAACCTATATCCTGTCCATATGACTGTAAATTAAAATCATATTGTGTTTTTCCATCCTCTGTTATACTTACTGATTCCGGAATGCAAGTTGTCAACGCTTTTTCAGAAACTGCATCACTAAATGTGAAAACACTACATAAAAACATCATGATAATCACAGATATTACTGTTCCAATTAATATCCCCTGTTCCCTTTTCATGTTATACCCCTTACTCTATATCTCTATTATTTAATTTTATCATGTACAATGATTTTTTTCCATATATTGATGTCTTTAAGCAATAAAATTTCTAAGATCCTTCAACGAGTATATAATATACTCTGTTATTTTTCCATCTGAATCAAGATTGTTGGGAAGATGTAATGTTGCTGATGTACATAACTTAACATCAGAATTTGCACATGCAAAAAAGTACCAAATTCTCCGATTTTGCGTTTTTCAAAGTTGATTCAATAACATAACTTTTTAAAGCGTTTTCAATAAACATTACTTTAGGGTAAAAAAGTGCTTTTAAATGCATATCAAATGTTATTCAAAGCAATAATTTCATCTAAAGATGATATCTTACAAAATTCTTCCAATCATCCTTCTATTTTCATATGTATTAACATATCCGTATATAGGTAACAATAACCTCCTCGTAGAGTTGGAAGTTTGAAATTCAACCGCAACTTTAATAAAATTCTGTATTAAAAAAGCAGCAACGATTCTCATCGCCACTGCTTATCACTTCTTAATATAAATGTTCCCACCCAGAGTCGAACTGGGGATTGAGACTTAGGAGGTCCCCGTTATATCCACTTAACTATGAGAACAGACTGGTTAAATACCATCAAAGATTCTACCACAAATAACGCACAAGGTCAATGACAAGCAGTCATTCTTACGCATCCGGACACATACCAAAAATCCGGGAGACAGATGCAAACTGGCTCCCGGATAAAAACACATATTACATTATTATTTATTAAGCTTAAACTTATTAATTGCCTCTTTAAGTGCAGCTGCAATTTCGTCAAGCTCAACTGTGAACTGATTAAGATCATGCATTGTCTGCTCAACATCTACTGCTGATGCTGTAACCTCTTCTGATGCCGCTGCTGTCTCAGTAGCTACTGCTGCAACATCTTCCATCTTACTTACAACATTATTTCTGTTAGTATCCATTGCCTCATTAAGTTCAGTAATGTTATCAAGACCTTCCTTAAGAGCATTAACAGAATCAGATATTGTGTTGAACAATTCCTTGGCATCCTTAATAGATACATTCTGTTCCTCTATAATCTCGACAGATTCATCCATTGTCTGCTCAACCTGTGCTGACTTAACACTGATTTCATTAACAATCTGCTTAATCTCATCAGTTGACTGCTGTGACTGCTCTGCAAGCTTTCTGATTTCATCAGCAACTACTGCAAATCCCTTACCGCTTTCACCTGCTCTTGCTGCCTCAATTGATGCATTAAGTGATAACAGGTTAGTCTGTTCTGTAATTTCTGTAATAGCATCTGATATAAAATTAATCTTCTCAATACTGCTTACCATCTCAGATACAACAGTCTTAGAAGTCTTAGAATTATCAATTGAACGCTGTCCCTTAGTTATAAGCTCATCAACAATCGCAAGACCCTTATTGCTAAGCTTCTGCGTCTCGACAGACATATCACTTATATCTGCTACATATGCCTTGGTTTCCTTTAATCTGTCAGCCAGATTCTCAACCTCTGCAGTTGCTGTCTGGGTACTGTCAGCCTGTCCTGATGCACCAACAGCCACACTCTGTATAGCCTCTGAAACCTGTCCAACTGTCTCTGTTGTTGACTTAGAAACGCCAGCAATCTTGGCAGATGAACCAACAATAATTCCACTCTTTTCCTCAACACCCTTAATCAGTACTGAAATATTTTCAACCATGTCATTGAAGTTATTCTCGAGATCTCCAAATTCATTTTTCTTCTTAACTTCAATTCTGTCTGTAAGATCTCCCCCTGCAACAGCCTTCATAACTCCAGAAACCTTCTTGATTTCTTTAGTCATGGAACCTGTTACTATAAGAGCTATTGCAATACCAATGACAAATGCAGCTATACTGAATATGACAGTATTATTAATCATCTTATTAACAGTTGAAGATGTTTCTTTAGAGCTTATAAAACCAACTAAAGTCCATCCTGTAACAGCATCCTTTGATGATACAATATGTACATTCTCTCCATTAATGTTCTCATCAAACGAAAATGCCTTATCATAATCCTCTTCTGAAAGTTCATTAATATTGTTCCAGAACTTAAGATTAGAAACAGAATCTGTTACATACTTGTTGTTATCATTATCTACAAGAATGTTACCATCCTCATCAACAAGAATAACAAATCCAGTATTAAGAAGTCCTATACTCTGCACAAAATCCGTAATCTCAGAGAAATCAATATGCATACCAACAGTTCCGTAATTAGTACCATCTGAATGCTTGATTTCCTGTGCTACAGTTATTATTGTCGTGTCAAAATCCTTGCTGTAATATGGCTTAGAAAAATATGAATAAATGCTGTTTCTTGCCTTAAGTCCCTGACATCCTGAATACCACACTTCTTTTGTTTTATCTACACCATTAGTAAGACCACCCTTACTTGTAGTCTTTCCTGTGTCAGGATTAGGCTCTGCCCATCCTGTGATTTCGAGTTTAGTATTAGTAACGAAAAATGCTCTTTCTGCTCCATTAGTTACCTTGACAGATGCAATAAGCGAATCCTTTACTGCCTTAACATTATCATCTAATGTTCCCTGATCCTCAAGATGCTTAACCTCATTCTTTCTTGTAAGCAAATCTACGGGCTGTGCCAAAGTCTTTAAGTATGTCGTAAATTGCTTCTGTGCCTCATTCAAAGTCTGTTCACTCGTTACATTCATATTTTTTTCCATTGAAGATGTAGTCGTAGTGATTGAACTTACCATAAGCAGTACAATCGGAATTGTAATAGCAACAATGAAAAATAAAACGAGCTGAAAGCCTAATTTCCGGAAAAATTTCATAGCTAACCCTCCTGCTGTTAATATTTAATTGACATTTCTCTGTTCACGATATGTCTTATTGATATATTATCACATATGTCATAATATGTAAATTTCTATATTATAAACAATCTTCTGACACATTGCACAAATATACACATATGCAGGTGTATACTTACATTATTATGTGAATCTTACATTCCCCTGCAGCCATATCTGTCCCTTGAACCGCCTTCCTACAGCAGGTTCTCCCATAAGATGAAGCTTATTAATAGCAAGTGTTATTACAAGACTGTTACATTCCACAACCATTATATATATTTTTTCGCCGGTATATATATTCTCTTCTTCATGAAGTTCCAGTATTTCACCAATAACCGAATACTGGTCACATTCCACTCCGCAAGGCATAAATGTAGAATCTACTATTGTAAATACATCTTCCTTCATAATTCTCTGGGATAGTTCGTTATATGTATCAATATCTTCTATAGTAAGACTCTCTATTGCATCCTCATCACCATTCTTGGCAGCCTGTATAAGCTTCTGTCTTGTTATATCATCCTCCCTGGACTTCTTCGTCTTCTCTTTCTTAATTGGGAACATAATTATTCCGCCTAATGACAATGCTGTTAACGAAACCTTTTTATTCTTTATTGGCTTTGTGTTCACTTCATTTTTAATATCCGGATTATATTCATGTACAGGAAAATCTCTTCCGCTATACAGATATTCAAGATAATCCATAACGTTCTGCAGATAAAATATAAGAGTCACTCCCGTCTTTAACTCATCACATATAACCGCATACGATTCCTTATCCAGATGCCTTTCAATCGTCATCTCTTCATTATCACTTAATGTTTTCCCGATAACAAATGGAAAATAATATTCATATATAAATTCATCCTCATGGAATCTGCCATAAACATAAAGTCCGGTTGAATTACTTAAGCGCAAGATAATAACGCCACGATTCAGCTTCTCGTGGCGTATTACAAATCCTTCTTTTATGCTTTCTTTTATTCCTGTCTGTATAAAACTTTCTTCAGCCTCAGATGTGAAACTATCAAATCCAAGTGCTCTTACATATAAATTCATAAGCTGCTCCGGTAATTATTCTGTATCTACTATAAACATAGTAAGCTGCTTTAAAAGATTATATTCTACATTCTCTTTATAAGGCGTTCCGTCTGCATGTTCCGTCATTCTTATAACCGGCCTGTCTACTGACTCCTTATTCTGTCTTACAACAACTCCCTTATCTCCTGAATTAGTATATACAACACATCCTACCGGATATGCTGCAACCGATTCAAGGAACCTGGCTGTAATTGTAGGGTCATACTTTATCCCGGCATGTACCTTTATGTATTCAATAGCCTCATATATCTTCATTTTCTCATTGCCTATGCCACTTATAAGGCTGTCAAAGTCATCACATATTGAAACGAGCTTCACCTCTGCCTTAAGTCTGTCGCCCTTATGCTGGAAAGGATATCCCGAACCATCAACTCTTTCATGGTGGAATAATACTATCTCCTTCGCCACATCAGGAAGCCATGTCTCATCCTGAAGAGAACTATATCCAAATATAGTGTGTTTCTTATATTCTATAGCATCCTTAGCTGACATTTTGTCTTCATTAATATTGATATACTGCACATTAATATATCTTAATCCAATATCGTGCAATATAGCTCCCATTGCCACATTATGTACCTGCTTATCACTCATCTTCAGTCTGAGTGCCATTATAGTAGACAACGCGCACACATTAATACAATGAGTATACATATCCGTACTTACATTTCTGATTTCAGTAATATTATTAATTACCTCTGGTTCAGACAAAACAGAGTCAAGTATTCTCTGTGCTTCTTCAACTATAACCTTTAACTCTTCATTGTGCTTATAAATATGTTTCTCAAGAATCCTTTTAACAACCTGTCTGGAATTATAAGCTGTCTGCTCAACCTTATAAGGATATTCATCTGCATCAGCCGTTACATCCTTATTATCTGTAATGACTCCCTCTTTCTCATCCTTTATATAAACAGTCTTCGTCCCAAGATTTCTTACTCTCCTGATAAGCTCATCTGTTAATGTAACGTCAGCATGAATAAGAACCGCATCCCCTTGCGATAATATAGGAAGAGCCAGGATATCATTTTCTTTTAAATTATCAACGCTAACCTGTTTCATACTCTGCTCCATTCTAAATAAAACAATTGTTAACCCTCTGGTTCATAGCTAAAAGATAGCATATTTTCATTAAATTTACAATGAAATGAAAAATTTTAACATTCATATTATTATATCCTGTTGACTTATAATAATAATAGTGTTATATTGACATTGTTAAAATATTATCAATCATTATTACACGTATTAATTTATGGAGGAAATGTTATGTCAAAGAATCTTACTGAGAATTACCCAATTGTTGACACAGTTGAAGCCCTTGAAGAAAGGCTTGCTGGTGTTCGTGAGGCACAACGCATCTTCGCAACTTACACACAGGAACAGGTAGATAAAATATTTACCGCTGCTGCACTTGCTGCTAATAAAGCAAGAATTCCACTTGCCAAGCTTGCAGTTGAAGAAACTGGTATGGGAATTGTAGAAGATAAGGTTATCAAGAATCATTATGCTTCCGAATACATTTATAATGCTTACAGAGATACTAAGACCTGTGGTGTTATTGAAGAAGATAAGTCATATGGTATCAAGAAAGTTGCTGAGCCTATAGGTGTTGTTGCAGCAGTAATTCCAACAACTAATCCTACTTCAACTGCTATTTTCAAAACTCTTATATCACTTAAGACAAGAAATGGTATCATCATAAGCCCACATCCTCGTGCCAAGAAATCAACAATAGCAGCAGCTAAGGTTGTTCTTGAAGCTGCCGTTGCAGCAGGCGCACCTGAAGGAATTATTGGCTGGATAGATATTCCTTCCCTTGAACTTACTGATACTCTTATGAAGGAAGCTGATATTATCCTGGCTACGGGTGGTCCAGGAATGGTTAAAGCTGCTTACTCTTCTGGTAAACCAGCTCTTGGTGTAGGTGCCGGTAATACTCCTGCTATCATTGATGAATCAGCAGATGTAATACTTGCAGTTAACTCAATTATTCATTCTAAGACATTTGACAATGGTATGATCTGTGCTTCTGAACAGTCTGTAATTGTTGATAAGAAAGTATACAAGGCTGTTAAAGAAGAATTTGCATACAGAGGATGCTACTTCCTTAATAAGAACGAAACCGAGAAAGTAAGAAAGACAATTATAATCAATGGCGCACTTAATGCGAAAATTGTAGGCCAGAAAGCCCATACAATTGCTGCCCTGGCTGGAGTTACTGTTCCTGAAGAAACTAAGATTCTTATCGGTGAAGTAACCTCTGTAGACCTTTCAGAAGAATTTGCACATGAAAAATTATCACCTGTTCTTGCTATGTACAAGGCAGAAGATTTTGAAGATGCACTTTCAAAGGCTGAACATCTTATTGCTGATGGCGGTTTCGGTCATACATCTTCTCTTTATATTAATGTTGAAACCCAGGCAGACAAGATTACAGAATTCTCTGAGAGAATGAAAACTTGCCGTTGCCTTATTAATACACCTTCATCTCATGGTGGTATTGGTGACCTCTACAATTTCAAGATGGCTCCTTCTCTTACACTTGGATGTGGCTCATGGGGCGGCAACTCAGTATCTGAGAATGTTGGAGTAAAGCATCTGCTTAATGTAAAGACTGTAGCTGAGAGGAGAGAGAATATGCTTTGGTTTAGAGCACCTGAGAAGGTTTACTTTAAGAAGGGCTGCTTACCTGTTGCCCTTGATGAACTTGGTACTGTAATGGGTAAGAAGAAAGCATTTATTGTTACTGACCAGTTCCTTTATAAGAATGGTTATACCAAATGTGTCACAGATAAATTAGATTCAATGGGAATCATGCATACAACATTCTATAATGTAGCACCTGATCCAACACTTGCATGTGCTAAAGAAGGTACAGCAGCAATGAAACTTTTTGAACCAGATGTAATCATTGCTATCGGCGGTGGTTCTGCAATGGATGCTGCCAAGATTATGTGGGTTATGTATGAACACCCTGAAGCTGACTTCCTTGACATGGCTATGCGTTTCATGGATATCAGAAAGAGAATATACACATTCCCTAAGATGGGTGAGAAAGCCTACTTTGTCGCTATCTCTACTTCTTCAGGAACTGGCTCAGAAGTTACTCCATTTGCAGTTATTACTGATGAGACAACAGGACAGAAATATCCACTTGCTGATTATGAGTTACTTCCTAAGATGGCTATTATTGATGCTGATATGCACATGGATCAGCCAAAGGGACTTACAGCAGCTTCTGGTATTGATGCACTTACACACGCACTTGAAGCATACGCATCTATCATGGCAACAGAATATACTGATGGTCTTGCATTACAGGCTATGAAGAATATATTTGAGTATCTTCCAGCAGCTTATGAATTAGGTGCACATGACGCAGTTGCAAGAGAAAAGATGGCAACAGCATCTACTATGGCTGGTATGGCTTTTGCTAATGCCTTCCTTGGAGTATGCCACTCACTTGCACATAAGCTTGGTGCATATCACCACCTTCCACACGGAATTGCTAATGCTCTTCTTATCACTGATGTAATGAGATTCAATGCTGCAGAAGTTCCAACCAAGATGGGAACATTTTCACAGTATCAGTATCCACATTGCAAGGCCCGTTATGTTGAGTGCGCTAATTTCCTTGGTATTCAGGGTAAAGATGATGATGAGAAATTCGAGAACTTCATCAAGGCTATTGAAGAATTAAAAGCTAAAGTAGGAATCAAAAAGACTATTGCTGATTATGGTGTTAAAGAGGAAGACTTCCTTGCAACTCTTGATGAGATGACAGAAGCCGCATTCGATGACCAGTGTACTGGTGCTAACCCAAGATATCCTCTTATGAGTGAAATGAAAGCTATGTACTTAAAGGCTTATTATGGTAAATAATCATCATTATATTAAGAAAGGAAACATGTCCTATGAAAAAATATTTAGCAAAATCTAAATTAAAATCAGTTTATGTAGAAGACGGCAAAGCTACTAAGATCTTTGCCAAGAACTACAACAAGTCAGATGTTTTATATGAAGCCCTGAACACAGCAAGAGTAGAAGACGCCGGTGTTAATATTCCAAAGCTTTTAGAGGTATCCGTAACCGAAGGCAGATGGTCTATTACAAGCGAATATATTGAAGGACCTACTCTTACACAGTTAATTGAAAAATATCCTGACAAGACAGATGAATACATTAAGAAAATGGTTGAATACCAGGTATCTTTCCAGAAGAAATCCAATCCACTCCTTCTTGTATTAAAGGATAAGATGAATCGTCAGATTAACTCTATTGAGGAACTAGATAACAGTGTTAAGTATGAGCTTCTTACAAGACTTAATTCCATGAAGAATCATACCAAGCTGTGCCACGGAGATTATTGTCCGGATAATATTATTGTAACTGCTGATGCCAAGGGCAACATAAAAGAAATCACAGCAGTTGACTGGGTTCATGCAACACAGGGTAATGCATCAGCAGATATTGCCAATACATTTTTACTTCTTAAATTACAATTTGGTAATAATAGTGATATTCCTGATAAATACATAGATGCCTTCTGTGAAATGACTAACACCAGACGTTCATATGTTAATGAATGGCTTCCTTTAGTTGCTGCAGCAAGACTTACCAAGAATAAAGAAGAAGAAAAAGAACTTCTTGAACAATGGATCAATGTTGTAGACTTCCAGTAATATCAGATACTTGCCATATATAATCCAAAAAAGTGGGCGCCGCACTAAGAAATTAGTGCGGTGCTCACTTTTTATACATGTGCTTTTATCCGTACTTATTCTGTTCGCATTATGAAATGTAGGTTGCGGTGCCCTTATAAACTAAACGAGACGATATATAAGTTATGTGGTTTCAGGTGCTTTGAGCCCGCCGGTACTTAATGAGTGCAAAGCACGAATTTAGTATCCGTTGCGAGGCGAAAGCAGCGAAAGCGTGCCTGAACTACA
>CAKRIN010000025.1 GCA_934343805.1 uncultured Lachnospira sp. | reverse complement strand
GGTGAACTGATTCTTACATGAACTTCCTTAGCACCAGCTGCCTTAAGAAGGCTTACAATTCTAGCGCTTGTTGTTCCTCGTACAATTGAGTCATCAATCATGACTACTCTCTTTCCTGCAACCGCTTCCTTAAGTACATTAAGCTTAACCTTAACACTTGACTCTCTCTGAGCCTGCTTAGGCTTAATGAATGTTCGTCCAACATAGTTATTCTTAATAAATGCATTGCCATAAGGAATTCCTGATTCCATTGAGAAACCAAGTGCTGCCGGATTACCAGATTCTGGAACACCAACAACAATATCAGCATCTACCGGATGAGTCTTTGCTAAGATTCTTCCTGCATTAATTCTTGACTCATATACACCCATTCCATCAATCTTGCTGTCTGGTCTTGCAAAATATATATATTCAAATATACATCTGGCTTTATTTTTCTGGCAGAGTGACTTATCAGACTTAATTCCGTCTTTAGTAATAGTAACAACTTCACCCGGCTCAACATCTCTTACAAACTCTGCACCAACAGTATCAAGTGCACATGTCTCTGATGATAAGAAATATGCATTATCTCTCTTACCGATACATAATGGCTTAAATCCAAATGGATCTCTTGCTCCAATAAGTTTTCTTGGACTCATTACGATAAGTGAGTAAGCACCTTTAATCTTTTTCATTGCATTTAAGACAGCATCCTCGACTGTAGGAACATTAAGTCTTTCTCTTGCAATCAGATATGCAATAACTTCTGAATCAATAGTTGTCTGGAAGATAGCTCCTGTATAAGACAGCTCCTCTCGGAGTTCAACTGCATTAAGAAGATTGCCATTGTGTGCCATACCAAGAGTTCCCTTGACATAATTAAGAACAAGTGGCTGTGCATTCTCACGGCTGCTGCTTCCAGCTGTTGAATATCTTACATGTCCAACTCCAATGTTACCCTCAAGCTTTTCAAGCTTTTCAGGATTAAAGACTTCATTAACAAGTCCCATATCTTTATAGGAAAGAACTTTTCCCTTAGGTCCCTCTGTATCACTGACTGCTATACCGCAGCTTTCCTGTCCTCTGTGCTGAAGGGCAAAAAGACCATAATATATTGTAGATGCAACATCATTACCATCGAAATCATATACTCCAAAGACTCCGCATTCTTCATGAAGTTCATCCTCAGCATAGTAGCTGTCATTAATATCAATCTGATTCATAATTCTCCATTCCTTGTTGACCATGATTATTTGCGGGAAAAATCCTTACCTGTAAGAAGCTTATATGCCTCCTTGTACTTCTCAACTGTCTTCTCGATTACATCATCTGGAAGTAAATAATCACTATCTGGATTAGCCTTTAACCAGTCTCTTACAAACTGCTTGTCATATGAAGGCTGGCTCTTTCCTGCCTCATATCCTTCTAATGGCCAGAATCTTGAGCTGTCAGGTGTAAGCATTTCATCACCGATAACCACTTCTCCATTCTCATCAAGTCCAAATTCAAACTTAGTATCTGCAATGATAATACCCTTGCTTAAAGCGTACTCTGCACACTTCTTGTAAAGAGTGATAGTTGCATCCTTAATCTTAGTTGCATATTCAAGCCCTTTGCCTGGGAACTGCTTTTCAAGAACTTCAATGCTCTTCTCAAATGAGATATTCTCATCATGGTCGCCAATCTCTGCCTTAGTACTTGGTGTGTAGATTGGTTCAGGAAGCTTCTCTGATTCCTTAAGGCCTTCTGGAAGTTTAATTCCACAGACTGTTCCATTCTCCTTGTAGCTTGCCCAGCCACTGCCTGTAATGTATCCTCTTACGATACACTCAATAGGAAGCATTGTAAGCTTCTTGCAAAGCATGCTTCTTCCAATATATTCATCCTTGTGGAAGAACTCTGGCATATCATTAACATCAACTGAAACCATATGATTAGCAACAACGTCCTTAGTATAATCAAACCAGAACTTTGACATCTGCGTAAGAATTGCTCCCTTTTCTGTAACCTTATTCTTTAAAATGTGATCAAATGCTGAAATACGGTCTGTAGCAACCATAACAAGCTTGTCATCGCAATCATATACTTCTCTTACTTTTCCTTCATAGAGTAATTCACATTTTCCCATGAGTTCATCCATCCTTTTCTTCTTAATAAAATTATTAGTTAAAAAGTTATCAGACCTTAGTATTTATGCGGTCTAAAAACAAACAAAAATATTATATACCAGCAATCATTCAAAATCAATAGACTTTATCTTCTGGCAATAATACATTGCACAATGCAACACAAAAGTGTATTATTAAAATATATTTATAGTCAGATTCAATGAGTGTTTCATCCACTCAGATAATAATGTTAAGATGGGAGATTTTTATTATGGCTAATGGAATGGAAAAAAGACGATTTAAAAGAATGAAGGCTGATTTAAAGCTCAATGTATCATCATTATTCAATCAGGATAATAAAGAGATTAAGAATCTCGATTCCCCTATTACAGTTACCAATATCTCTGAAGGCGGAATAGCATTTGAATCAAAAAGCATGCTTCCAATCAATTTCTATTTCAATGCTGCTCTTAATCTTGGTTTTGAACCAGACACTCTCTACAGTGTTATCAAGATTATAAGAAGCCAGCCAATTGAAGGAACTGACAATTACCTTTATGGCTGTGAATTCGTTGGCATGGCACCGATTCTTGGCTACATATTCGATGAATATGAAGCTGAACTGGAAAAAGAATAGAATATTGCTTGTATGATTCTCTAAAAACAGGCTGGAATGGAGGATTGTTATGAATAAGAAAAGAATATTTCTCTTAATTGGTGCTGCTTTAATAATTTTTTTAATAATTATCTCAATAATAATTTCAATAATATTATTAAATGCCCATCACATTAAGCTTAATATATCAGACAACAGTAATCTTTCAATAGTAAGAGAAGGTAACGAAATCAGCCTGACCCCAGACGAACAGTCTCAGTTAATTGATATGATAGAAGATATAACCATTATACCTTGGCGGTATCCTCAATCAACTGGATGGACATACAGCATACAATATACTGACACTGACAATCATACCAACAGCATTGTTCCATTAAATGACAGAATTGATATTAACAATAAAACATACCGGACAGTTGGCAAATCTTCAAAGAGCGTTTCAGAATACCTCGACAGCATATATAATAAAACCCTTGTTACCATTACCATAGATAATGCCGAAAGCATTACTGTAACTAACCAGTATAATCGTAAGACTGCCGTTTTCACTGATGATAAGCTCAATGAGTTAACAGAAGCTTTAGCATATAAGCCTTCACCCCCGGTCACTTTATATAATGATAAAGATTCAACCATCAGATATGTGCTTGAGGTACAATATAAAGATGGAACTTCAGAGGAACTGCCTGTTGTGCTATGCACTGCCATTCTGTACAAAGACCAGTACCTGCTGATTGACTCATATGCGTTAGAATTAATTCAGGAAGAAGTTGGAAACTGATACAATATAAGGGACACCGCACTAAGAAATTATTGCGGTGCCCCTTTTTTCTATGTTAGAACGATATAAAAGTTCATGTAGTTCAGGCACGCTTTCGCTGCTTTCGCACCGCAACCTAAATTTATATATAATCTGCTCTCTTTGAATATTAGATTTTTCTAATATTATCTTTTCATTATAATATATTGTATTAAAATATATTTTATGTTATTATACATTTAAGCTGAATATCACATTTAACTGTCTGGCAAGTTTTACATTTCGCCAATTATATCCACAAAACAATAATAATACGAATAGAGGAGGAATTTTATGGGGAATACTGCGCCTATTATGGAGGCAAAAGGAAAGATTGATTATGGTCTGACTAACGATTACATGTTTCGCGCAATACTACAAAAAAGCAGAAAAACACTGATTGGACTGGCAAGTTCTCTTCTGCATCTTAATCCTGAAGATATTAAGGAGATTGAAATAACCAATCCTATAATATTAGGTGAAAGCATTAATGCCAAAACATTTATACTCGATGTAAATATTCTGCTTAATAACTGTAAAATGCTGAATCTTGAGATGCAGGTTAATAATCTGCACAACTGGGAAAACAGGTCATTATGTTATTTATGTTCAGATTTCAGCCAGCTTAATAAAGGGGACGCATACGAAGATATTAAGCCTGTTATTAACATTGGGATTCTGGATTATACTTTATTTGAAGACGCACCAGAATTCTACGCAGAATTTGAATTGTTGAATAAGAAAACCCACAGAAGGTATAGTGACAAACTTGGTATCAGTGTGTTAGACTTAACTCAGATAAATATGGCGAGTGATGAAGATAAGGCTTATGGAATAAATACATGGGCGGCTGTCTTCAAGGCTAAAACATGGGAGGAGTTGCGTATGGCTGTTCAGAGTAATGAATATATGAAAGATGCAGCAGAAACTTTGTATGAGCTTAATAGTGACGAAACAATCCGCCAGCAGTGTGAAGCTCGAAGACGGGCTGAGATTGAAGAAAAACATATACAGGATAAATTGAAGAAACTGGAAGAGGAGAATGCAGAACTGACAAAAGAATCTGAAATGTGGAAAGCTAAATACGAACAGTTATTAGCAGCTCAAGCAGAAAAGAAAAATTAATATACAACACAAAAATCCCAGCAGCACATATATCAGTGCTGCTGGGATTAATTTTATACTATCTCATAAGTTGTCTGTTCACTTGTAAGGCAGTCACATCCAACACGATTCTCACCACTTGTTACAAATGATGAAGCCTTAATGTGTATGTCTGTGATTGTCTCAGGCATATCCTTTAACGGCTCTATAACAACTGCTTCCTTAGCTCCGAGGCAGTTAATTCCCTCGAAATTAATATTCTTAATATAAGGAATGTCGTCTTTGTCAATTCCGTTAATCTCTTCATTTCTGTTAAGCAAATTAAGCACATACGACATTGTAAGAATAATTGCCTGTTCCTTAATATCAACCATATTAATATTCTTTATGTTAATATTTTCGATAACGCCACCTCGTCCAAGTGCGCTCTTCATGCGGACTCCGACATCAGTTCCAAGGAAAGTACAATTCTCTACCAGTACATTTTTAATGCCACGGCTCATCTCGCTTCCGATAACGAATCCGCCATGTCCCTCATTAACGAGACAATCATGGATATATACATCCTCACAAGGTCCTTCAATCTGTCTTGCTACGGCATTCTTGCCTGACTTTAAACAGATTGCATCATCACCTGTTTCAAATGTACAGTTGTGTATATGAACCTTCTTGCATGATTCAACATCAATTCCATCACCGTTCTGCGCATAATACGGATTGCTCACCATAACATTTCTTACTGTAAGATTCTTACAGAAAAATGGGTGTATATTCCATGCCGGTGAATTCATAAATGTTACACCATCAAGAAGAATTCTTTTACAGTGACGAAGGCTTACCATTACAGGTCTGTAGAAATCATAATATTCGCTTGCTTTCTCAAGTGCATTCTCAGCGTCAAGCTGGATATTATGCTCATTACCTTTAAATGAGCTTTCTGTCGGCATCCATATGCCGCCCTCTTTAGTATCAATTGTATACTGGCTCTTTTTCATAAGAGCTTCCCACTGTCTGTCAGTCAACTTAAACTGTTTTACAGGACGCCACAGATCACCACTTCCATCAATAACACCGCCACCTGTTATACCGATGTTAATAGCATTTTCAGCTGTGATAGGAGACTTGGCTCTTATACACTCCTGACCTTCATAGTTAGTGATAATAAGTGGATACTGGTCAATATCTTTAGAGAATTTAAGTATTGCGTTCTTCTCAATTCTTAACTCAACATCGCTCTTAATCTCGATTGGCGCTGTAAACCAGATTCCCTCAGGAATAACAACAGTTCCGCCGCCCTTCTCTGAAATATAGTTAATAGCCCTGTTTATTGCGTCAGCATTTCTTGATGCATCTTCAATAGTATAACAGTATGGTCTTGCACCATAGTTATCAACATATACTATTCTATCAACAAATGCCGGAAGTTTTACATCAAAATTAACTTTTTTCATTCCACATCTCCTTCTGGTTTTAAGTTCATGTGTTACTTTAAAAGCTCCTGTAAAAGAGCATTAACCATTCCCGGATTAGCTTTTCCCTGCATTGCCTTCATAGTCTGGCCTACAAGATAACCGATTGCCTGCTTCTTACCGCCCTTATAATCAGCAACTGACTGTGGATTATCAGCAATAACCTTCTCGACTGTTGCTCTGAGCGCGCCTTCATCATTAACCTGCTTTAATCCGTGTTCCTCAACATATGCGTCAACATCAACATTTTCTGCAAATACATGTTCAAATATTTCTTTAGCTGCTGCATTGTTGATTTCCTTCTTCTCAACAAGAGTAATAATCTTGGCAAGGCTTTCAGGTGAAAATGTTAATTCCTCGGCTCTGAATTCTCTTCCAGTCTTAGCTGATTCTTCCTTCATGAGTCGCATTGTCTCGCCCATAATCCAGTTAGAAACCTTCTTTGGCTGATTGCAGATGGCTGTAGCTTCCTCAAAGATTTCTGTGAACTTCTTAGAATCTGTAAGAATCTCTGCATCATATTCAGGAAGTCCGAATTCTTCAATATAACGTACCTTCTTCTCGTCCTTGAACTCTGGCTGTTTTGCCTTAAGTTCTGCTAAATACTCATCACTGATGTGAATTGGAACAAGGTCTGGATCTGGGAAATATCTGTAATCCTGCGCATCTTCCTTTGAACGCATAGCATATGAATATTCCTTGTCATCATTCCATCTTCTTGTTTCCTGCACAACCTTCTCGCCTGCTTCGATTAAGTCAATCTGTCTAGCTGTCTCGGCCTTAATTGCTCTTTCAATCGCTGCAAATGAATTGAGGTTCTTAGTTTCTGTTCTTGTTCCGAACTCGCTTGAACCACGCTCTCGTACAGAGAGGTTGACATCAGCTCTCATGGAACCTTCCTGAAGCTTGCAGTCAGAAGCCCCAAGATACTGGATTGTTGTTCTTAACTTAGTAAGATAAGCAATAACTTCTTCTGCTGAACGCATGTCTGGTTCAGAAACGATTTCGATAAGAGGCACACCTGAACGATTATAATCTACATATGACACGCCTTCCCACTCATCATGAACAAGCTTTCCTGCATCTTCTTCCATGTGAATCTCATGAATTCTTATTGTCTTCTCAGTTCCATCTGATAATGTAACATCAACATGACCATTACGACAGATTGGAAGATAAAGCTGTGAAATCTGATAATTCTGTGGATTATCAGGATAGAAATAATTCTTTCTGTCAAACTTGCAGTCCTGTGTAATTGTACAGTTAGTTGCAAGTCCTACTGCTGCTGCATACTCAACAACCTTTTTATTAAGAACAGGAAGAGAACCCGGCATACCTGTACACACAGGACAAGTATGTGAATTAGGTGCTCCGCCGAACTCAGTTGAGCATCCGCAGAAAATCTTTGTCTTAGTAGCTAATTCAACATGGACTTCAAGTCCGATTACAACTTCATAATCTTTCATACTTATGCCTCCCTCCTATTCAAATCTTCCTCGTGCCTGCTCATAAGCATAGCCTGCACGGATAATATTATTCTCTTTAAAGCAGTCGCCAATAAGCTGTAAGCCGATTGGAAGACCGTTCTTGTCCTTACCGCATGGAACTGAAAGTCCTGGAAGTCCGGCAAGATTTACAGAGATAGTATAGATATCTCCAAGATACATCTTAATAGGGTCAGAAAGTGATGAGCCAAGCTTTGGTGCTGTTGTAGGTGCAACAGGTCCAAGAATTACATCGTATTTTGCAAATGCTTCATCAAATGCTTTCTTAATAAGAGCCTTAACTCTTAATGCCTTAAGATAATAAGCATCATAATATCCTGAACTTAATACGAAAGAACCAAGCATAATTCTTCTCTTAACCTCTGGACCAAAGCCCTCTGAACGTGTCTTTTTGTACATGTTGTGGAGTCCTTCGTATTCTTTAGTTCTGTAGCCATATTTAACACCATCAAATCTCTCAAGGTTAGAGCTTGCCTCTGCTGCTGCGATTGTATAGTAAGTAGGAATTGCGTACTCAACAAGGCTTAAATCAAACTCTTCAACGATTGCCCCCTTGCTCTCAAGAACTTTGGCAGCATTAAGAACAGCTTCCTTAACCTCAGGGTCAAGACCTTCTCCAAAATAATCTCTTGGAATACCAATTCTCATTCCCTTAACATCATCAACTAATGCATTTGTAAATGAATAATCATCCCTTCCGATAGATGTTGAATCCTTATCGTCCTTGCCTGCAATAGCTTCCATGATAGTTGCACAGTCAGTTACATCCTTACATAAAGGTCCTATCTGGTCTAATGATGAACCATACGCAATAAGTCCATAACGCGAAACTGTTCCGTAAGTTGGCTTTAAGCCTACAACACCACAGTATGAAGCCGGCTGTCTTATTGATCCGCCTGTATCAGAACCAAGTGCTGCAAAACACTCATTAGCTGCAACTGCTGCTGCAGAACCACCTGATGAACCACCAGGTACATGCTCAGGATTGCGGGGATTCTTAGTTGCGCCAAATGCGCTTGTCTCTGTTGTAGAACCCATCGCGAATTCATCCATGTTAGTCTTTCCGATAATTACAGCTCCGGCATTCTGGAGTCTTTCTACAGCGTCTGCTGTATAAGTTGGAACAAAATTACCAAGTATCTTTGATGAGCATGTAGTAAGCATGCCCTCTGTACACATATTATCTTTGATTGCAAATGGTACTCCGGCTAAAGGTCCTGTAAGCTTACCTGCCTTAATATCCTCATCTGCTTTCTTAGCTGCTGCAAGAGCTTTTTCCTTGTCAAATGTGACATAGCAGTTAAGCTCATCTTCAGACTTTTCAATCTGTGCAATGACAGCTTCCATAGCCTCTGTTGCTGTTGTCTCACCCGCTTTAATCTTAGCAGCCAGTTCAACAGCTGTATAATCTAATAAACTCATATGCGTCCTTTCTATGATTCAACAGTTTTAGGTACAATAAATCCTGACTCATTACATTCAGGTGCATTAGCAAGAGTTGCCTCGCTTCCGTCACCATTAGTAACAACATCTTCTCTCATTACATTATTAACAGGGAACACATGTGACATAGGTTCTACCCCTGTAGTATCAAGCTCTCCGAGCTTGTCAATATAATCAAGCATGCTCGCCATATCCTTCTTGGCAGCTTCCTTCTCTTCATCAGAGAGTTCAAGCTTGGCAAGAATACCAACATACTCAATTGTCTCATCACTAATTACATTAGCCATGTGTGCGTCTCCTTTCGTTGTCGTTATATACGCCTGGAGAAATTGGATAAATCATCACAAGACACGCTTTCGCTACTTGTCGCTCGCAGCGGTACTAAGCGAAATCGGCCACCTCCGTCTGAAAAGCCAGCTTTTCAGACTCTGCCAGCCGATTTTGCTAAGTGCCGGCGGCTCCAAAGTGTCTTGTTCACGCTTTATCCAATTTCTCCAGGCTCACACCTCTACCCCGGAACGAGACGCGACATCGCTGCGCTCGTCGCCGTTGGGCGAAGTGTTGTGGTAATCGTCTTCTATGCTTCTATACCTAATTACTACCAAATACCATCTTTATGCCAGTGATAACATCATCTTTATCTAAAACACCTGATAAACTGTTGGAACCTTTAGTACGTATTAAACCATAATAGAGAATAATATATGAATTATCTGCAAGCTGCCTTACAGCTGCATATTTATCTTCATCTGTGTATTTTATCAGTTCATATGTTTCCCCATTAAGTTTAAAGTCACACTCTTTTGTACCATTTAATGATGTTACGCTGAATGCAGGTAAAATATATAGACCATAGTTTTCGGTATCCAAATCATGTAATTCATTCAAATCTTCTTTAATTTCTTTGTATGTGTAAAAATCATAAGCAGTAGCCTGTGAGACTATGGGAAAATTAAGGCTATAATTTTCTTCTATTGATTTTACTCTAGCATCTGACGCCATTACATAATCATCACCCAAATCATTTCCAAATGCGTCTTCAAATTTATGCGATACTGAAGTATTTGCAAAATCATTAAATGTATCTCCTGTCTGCTCAATGCCAAAAGTCACATGCTCTTTACACCAGTCATAAATCTTTTTACACACCTCTAATGATTGTGGATCACTTGACTTTAATGTGTCACCCGCTCCCTCTATAATCTTATTCCCCAGATAAGTTTGAAACTCATACAGACGATTATCATTATATTTGTCAGGGACAAAGTATGAAATACAATAATATCCTGATGTAGTAGTGTATAATACCCATCCTGCACAATCTTCCTCTTTTTCAATGACTGTATATCCATTTTCAAAATTAGATTTCAAATTCGTATCTAATGACGCATGTACAAACGATACACCTTCTTTTAAAGAAATGCTTGGGTTTTTTGAAGAGGCATCTTTAAATGTTATTAAGTCGTTTGATAAAGTCAGCTGATCCTGTCCTGACGTTATTAAATCTTTTGCTATATTCGGATAAGTAACTTTCATAACAGCATTTACACTTGACTTATTACCATATGTTGGATCACAAATCAATATTCCCAAAGCATCTGTGTTTGTTCCTTTGGTAAAAAAACGAGTCTCATAAGATTTTATCTTTTCCTGTCCTTGATTAGTCTTATCATTGCCGTTCTGTCCATCAACAGTCTGATTTTTCTTTCCCCCACAGCCTGTCAATACAGTTGCCATTATCATCATAATTCCTGTACCTATAGCGATTAGCCTTTTACATTTACATATCATGTTTTCTGTCTCCTATTTTCATATAGATTCTCATGTTAAACTAAGGTTGTGGTCAACGGGCAGGCAGCGAGGTTTTATAAGTTCGCAAGCAAGGTGCTTTGGAGCCGCCGGCACTTGGTAAGCTGGGACAGTTGGCACAAAGTGCCAACAAATCCCAGCGAACCTAGTGTCCGCTGCGAGCGACAAGCAGCGAGAGCGTGCCTTGCGGTGAACTTATAAACCTCGCAGCCGTCCGTATGTCCACTAATCCCTAACCTTAATATGAACTTCCCTTAGCTGCTGCTCTGTTACCTCATTTGGTGCTCCGCACATTAAATCCTGTGCTGTTCCGCTCATTGGGAATGGAATTATCTCACGGATATTCTCTTCATTTCTAAGGAGCATAATCATACGATCAACGCCTGGTGCCATACCTGCGTGTGGTGGTGCACCAAACTGGAATGCGTTGTATAATGCTCCGAATTTTGCCTTTAATACTTCTTCATCATATCCAGCAATCTCGAATGCCTTAACCATTATCTGCATGTCATGGTTACGGACTGCACCTGATGATAACTCTACACCGTTGCAGACGATATCATACTGGTATGCAAGAATATCAAGAGGATCTTTTGTATTAAGTGCATCAAGTCCACCCTGTGGCATTGAGAATGGATTATGTGTAAATCCAATCTTCTTAGTTTCTGGATCTCTTTCAAACATTGGGAAGTCATTAACATAACAGAATCTGTATGCATTTTTCTCAATGAGGTCAAGTCTCTCACCAAGTTCGTTTCTGATTTGTCCTGCGAAGTACGCAGCTCTGTCTTCCTTATCAGCGATGAAGAAGATTGTATCTCCTGGCTGAAGTCCTGCAAGGTCTTTGATTTCTCCCTTGAGTTCTTCTGGAATAAATTTATCAATTGGTCCCTTGTAGCTTCCGTCTTCAAGAACCTCAAGGTATCCAAGTCCGCCCATTCCGATTCCTGTAGCGAACTTAAGTAACTTCTCATGCTGTCCCTTTGAAAGCTTTGCGTGTACATTGATTGCTCTTACTGTCTTATTCTGGAAAGGCTTAAATGTACATTTGTTGAAGAACTCTGAAAGGTCAATTATTCTAAGCGGGTTACGGAGGTCCGGCTTATCTGAACCAAACTCAAGCATTGCCTGCTTGTAGCTGATGATTGGATAAGGGGCCTGTGTAACTTCGTATCCTTCTGGTGCGAATTTTGCAAATGTTTCTGTAAGAACCTCTTCACCAATTCTGAATACATCTTCCTGTGTAGCAAAGCTCATCTCGAAATCTAACTGATAGAATTCTCCTGGTGAACGGTCAGCTCTTGCATCCTCATCTCTGAAGCAAGGTGCTATCTGGAAATATTTATCAAAACCAGAAACCATAAGTAACTGCTTATACTGCTGTGGTGCCTGTGGAAGAGCATAGAATTTGCCCTTATATTTTCTTGAAGGTACGATATAATCTCTTGCGCCCTCTGGTGATGATGCACAAAGGATTGGTGTCTGGATTTCAAGGAATCCCATATCTGTCATCTTCTGACGAAGGAATGCGATAACCTTTGATCTGAATATCATGTTATCCTTAACCTTCTGGTTTCTTAAATCAAGATATCTGTACTTAAGACGTACATCCTCTCTTACTTCCTTAGAAGTCTGTACTTCAAATGGAAGCTGCTGGTATACCTGTCCAAGTATTGTAATCTTCTTAGCTTCAAGCTCGATTGTTCCTGAAGGAATCTTAGGATTGTAAGTCTCCTCGTCTCTCTGATCCATAACACCTTCGATAGCGATACACTCTTCCTTGTGAATACCATCAAGTAATGTTGTATCACGAAGTACTACCTGAAGTACTCCATACATATCTCTTAAATCAATAAATGAAACTCCTCCGTGGTCACGGATATTCTCAACCCATCCTGCAACCTTTAATTCCTTGCCGATGTAACTTTCATTAACTTCACTTAAGTTAACATCTCTGTACATGTTTGCCATTGCAATCTCCTTTCTTTTCTGGACAGGCAAAATGTTATGTCCTGTCAAATAAAATAATAATACCTAACATCCTGCAATGCTACTCTGCTCGTAGCTCATACGCCTGAACTTCGTTCCGGCGTTGTCGCGGTGCTCCTCGAATATATCTCCATCTGCATCTGCTCTTGCAAGCAAGGCTGTTTCAGATGTCCATATATTCTCATCGCTACTCGCGCAAAAAAGCCCCAGGATGTAATATACATCCCGGGGCGAATAAACTGTGTTATCCGCGGTACCACCCGCATTGAAAAGTTCTAAACTTCTCATCTCATTGCACTTAACGCGTGTAACGGAATGACCTACCCAGCCTGTAGCTGCTCAACCATTCAACTCCAGAGCGTTCCTCTTATCAATTCCCTGTGTATGCTTTCAGTCGGTGGCATCACTTTCCTGTCAGGTTCCATGAAAAGAAGTCTCTTTCATAGTCTTTAAGATATTCATACATACGGATAATATCATAAAGAATATTACTTTTCAAGTACAATATTATGTTCTTTTATATATTTACCAATCTTCTTATCAGATGCAAGAATGTGGTTAGACAGCCAGCCTAGCAGGAATCCGATGAGATCCATAAGATATTCCTCCTGATTATCGTCCATTGCCTCAAGCTCCCTGAAATCAATATTAACAAGCTTCTCAACAAATGCTGCATGAGCTCTTTGCTGTGCTTCAAGTTCAGGATATCCTATTTTCTTCATCAGTTCTTCCTCATCACTGAAATGTGACTCTGTATAATCTTTAAGTTCTGCCAGAAGTCTCATAATTTCATCATATTTATCATGAAGAAGTTCTGCATGTATAACATCATTAGTGTCCCTAATTATATCAAAAAGATGCTTATGCTCCTCGTCGACAAGCTCAATTCCTGTTATGTATTTATCTGTAAATGCAAATGCATCATCAACATTTGTCTCTGGTGCCATCTTGCCAATCATCATATCACTGCTTAAGATGTGGCTGTAAAGCCATCTGGTAAGATAAAGAAGAAGCTCATTAAGTGAATTTCTTGCTGCCTCTGGTGCTGTCTCATCTATCGTGAACGAATTAATCTTATCAGCAAATGCTTTGTGTTCTCTTTGCTGTATTGGCAGTTCAGGGTCATGAATACTCTTCATGTATTCCTCTTCATGTGCAAAATGTGTAACAGCATAATCCTTAAGATTAGCCAGAAGATTCTTTGCAATAGCCGAAGCATTATCTGTTTCTTTTACCAGTGCAAATGCTTCATTAAGCATCTGGAACAGTTTTCTATGTTCATCATCAATACTATCAATGTGAATCATACAATCTGGTGTAAATTCGTACATATATTAAATTCTCCTCGCGCATATATTTGTCTACATTATATCATGAACTTTGTCCATGATCGCCATTCGCCGCTCGGGATGAACATGCATGTTCCCCCTCACTAACGCTCATTATATCACAATTATATTGAGAATACATTCTTATTTTATGTTGTCCTCAGTCTTGTTATTGTTTTCTTTTTCTGCATTAAGCTGGGCTATTCTGCTTTCATATCTGGTAATCAGTACTTCATTGATAAACATCTCCGCCTTTATTGGTGTTCCTCCGGTCTGGACCGCTAAAAGAATTGACATTCTGCTATATTGGTTTTCCACAAGATTTCTGACACATCTGAAAACATTTGCACAATTACCCACAAATAAACCAAATATTCCGTCTGTGAGCAAATTCCTATACTCAATTCTTGTAAATGCCAGCCACAGACTGGCTCCTGTTATTACCACCACTATCATGGCTGATACCAGTTGAAATTCACACGAAATGTATTTTTTTCTGTATATCCTGTTGTTTTCATACACACTTTCCAGTTCAGACTCAAGAACTTCAATATTATCTTCCGAATCAATTCTTTTGTCTATCAATTCTATCCGCTGTCTGCAATATTCATCCGGATCTGTTATGTACTCGAGCGCATCATGTTTTCCAACAGCCCTTACTGTAGATATGCTTGGAATAGCAAGTACTATAAGTGTTACTGAAAGAAACAGTTTCCATACACTAAGCTGTGTTTCTTCTGGTGCATAATCAATGCAATAATCAGTTACTATCTGATGTCTGTCCTGATTAAACTCATATCCAGATACAGCTTTATCAGTATATAATTTCACAATATTATCAACACCATAATCATCCGTTACTCTGGATGGTTTTATCTTGTACCTGTATATTCCTGTGTATGAATTTTTATCAAACTGTGCCTCAAAATTTTCTGCATTTCTTTCTGGCACATTTATAACAATCCACTTACCATCCCCACTCCCATCACTTGCCAGATAATAAACATGTTTATCAGGACTGTTAATCTGCACAGGTTCATATGTGTCTTTACCATACCTGCACGCAATAATCTGTCTTATTGTGCCCTCTGCATATTGTGATGAATTATCTATCTGATCATGAGCAAGGTCCTTTGCATTATACCATTGATATGTTTCCTTTCCCCATGATACAAAAAACATCGCTGCAAATACGCATGTCACTGCTATTATCATCCACGCTATGTAATATCTTATTGTCTGCATTTACTCCCCCTGTTACAAACATTAAATATCTGTTTTTCATCAATATAATCTCAAAGTATATGTAGTTTGTCAAAGCATTTGGGACTATAATTAATTCACGAAAAGCATTTTGCTTCGCAAAACAAGGAGGCAATACCTCTGCTCCTGCAAGGGCAGTCGCATTTTGCTTCGCAAAACAAGGAGGTATGTATGAATATTTATCTTGCTGGGGATTCGATTGTACAGAATTATACAGACGAAGAGTTTATTGCAGGCTGGGGGCAGTTTCTGCCATATTTTTTTAAATCAGATATAAATGTTTTTAATTATGCAAAAGGAGGAAGAAGTTCAAGGCTTTTTATCAACGAAGGAAGATTTGAAGAGATTGACCGGCACATTCAACCCGGTGACTATCTCTTTGTTGAATTCTGTCATAATGATGATGCTTCTAAAGATTATAAATCTATGTTCAATCGTCTCGTAGAACTTGGCCCCCCTGATGAGAATGGTATATTTCCAATTATCCCCGGTGTTAAGGTTTCTAAAGATTACATACCTCCCGAATATATTGAGGCGCTTAATAATGATGCTTCCATAATTGATAAACAGGCTGTACTTAATAGTGTTCTTGCCGTAAATCAGTCTTATCCGTATGATACCTACTATCCATATTCAAAAGATGCTTCCAAAGGTAGTTACAAATGGTTCATCAAACAGTTCATTGATATGGCAAGAAAACATGATGCTATCCCTGTATTAGTAACTGCACCCGCAAGAACATTTTTCAATACCAACGGAACAATTATGGACGCTCCTGGCTGTCACGGCGGTAATAATTTCAGCTATATAAGGGCCATGCAACAGATTGGTGTAGCAACATGCACTCCTGTACTTGATCTGTTTTCTTATTCAGTTAAACTTTTTGAAAAAATCGGACATGATAACATCCATAGATATACCGCTATCAAAAAAGGTATTAATAAAGGAAAATGGCCTGACGACTTTCTAAAAGAACTCGCCAAGCCAGAAACTGTTTCTGAAAATACACATTTTAACAAAGATGGTGCTATGCTTATCACTAAAGGATTATCTGAACTTATTCTCGAATGTAAGAATCCTATGCTTCATGAACTGCAGTCAGCCTTATTATCTGACAGAATATAATCCTAGTATTTATCAATTATTCTCCTTATGCAGTCTTCTAATTTTTATTAAGAACTTCCCATGCTTCTTCCGGGCTGTGTACAACAAACTCAGCCCCATTATCCTTTAAGAACTCTTCATCCCGGAATCCCCAGCCGACCATACATACGTCCATTCCTGCATTAGCTGCCGTCTGGATATCGACCTCTGAATCCCCAACATATACTGCCTGTGTCTTATCAACATCAAACTGTCTTAATACTTCATTAACGCTATCAGGATATGGTTTTCTTCTTATGCCTTCTCTCTCCCCGACCGCATAATCAAAAAGTCCCGGAAAATAATCTTTGCACAAGGTCTGTACCCCATAATCAGCTTTATTAGATACAACAGCCGTATATACCCCGGCATTTCTTATATTTTCGATAAGTTCTTTTATACCATCATAGGGTCTTGTCTTATCTGCACAGTGCTTCTTATAATGCTCTGTAAATGTCTCATGCACCTTAACTATCATGCTCTCCGGTGTTCCCTGTGGCACGGCTCTCTCCATCAGCTTCCTTATTCCATTACCAACAAAATGTCTGATTTCTTCAATTGTTCTCTCCGGCATATCATATACTGAAAGAGCATAATTCGTACTATCCGCAAGATCTTCTAATGTATTAAGTATAGTGCCATCAAGATCAAATATAACAATTTTATATTTCATAGTTTTATCCTCCCCGCTATGCAATGTTTTACCCTACAATCATCTTAATATATACCATATATGCTATAACCCACTAAACATATATTTTTTTGCATTTAGTATGCCTTTTTTGATATTTTTAGTCTTACTTCAATGAACAATACCTACTAATCTATGATTCAATTAATATTTAGTAGGTAATTCTTGTGCTTTTCATTCAATATCATGCCAGTTTCTTTTCTACCCATCGGTATTTTGCCTACTAAATTTCATTCCATCATTAATCTCGTATGCCTGCTATTTACTCTAACTCCTATAGAACCTTCAAGAATACATACTAATCTTTCTTTCATCAGTACTTTAGTAGGTTCTCAATTATATCGTAATGCTCATCAATCGCCGCATTAAGTGTCTCAATATCCTTCTTTATAAGACTATCATATATCATTTCATGTGTCTTTAAAAGTTTCTTTTTCATAATCCCATCTGCATGCTTTATGACATAATCTATCCATTCGCGATAGACTTCAACAACAGCTTCCATAAGTGTAATCCACAGATTGTTGCCTGTATCTGCAATCAGTTCCTCGTGAAATGCTTTATCTGTATCAACAAGTTTATCACCTGTTACCATGCTCATCTGATTAACCATGCTTTCCAGTCGTTCCTGTTGCTCTTTCGTAAGACCTGTATGTATTACTGCATTACATACGGACTTTTCCATCATGCGGCGGAACTCGCATACTTCACACTTAGTAATAGTCTTTAATGCAATCATCATTAATATAGTCTGCTTTATGGACTGTCCGACATTCTCTGATATATAATTACCAGAACCCTGACGTCGTTCTATAAGCCCAATTCCATGCATAATACTTAATGCTTCTCTTGTTGAATTGCGTCCTATTCCAAGCGTTTCTGCAAGGGCACGCTCAGTCGGCAGCCTGCTTCCTATTGTAAGCTTACCGCTTTTCATAAGCTCATAAATATATTGAATTGCCTTTTCGTATTCCTGCGAATTCTTTTTCTGATTCATATTTCCCTTCATCACAAGACAGCCTCTAATTCCACGCTTTTCTCTATCATTTTATTAGTTGGCTTACTTCAGATTACAACACTCCTGTCTCATTAATATAGGCTTCTATAAGCCTTAACGCACCATCTTCCCCAACCTTTGAAACATCTATGCATATATCGTAATATTCTGCATTTCCCCATTCTTCACCTGTATAATAATTGTGATATGTGCGTCTTCTAAGATCCGTATCTTCAACTATCTTTGCTGCCTTTTTAGGGCTTACGTCATGCTTCTTTTCTATAAGTTCTGCCCTTTTCTCTCTGTTTCCTGTAAGAAATACTGATATAACATCTTCTCTGTGTCGGAATGCATTATTCCCACATCTTCCTACAACTACACAGTTTTCATTGCCAATTATTTCAGCCATTGCCTTACGTGGTGTTTTTCCATTATCAGATGTATCGTCACCTGCCATTGTGTCAGCATACAGCATCATGTCAAGAGGCATCTCACCATAAAAATATGGATACTTCTCATACAGACCTTTTTCCTTTGCCAGCCTGCACACTGCTTCCTTATCATAAAATGGTATAAAATATTTCTCTGCCAGTGCTTTTCCTATCTGGTCACCCATACATCCACATTGTCTTGCAATCGTGATTATCATATATACCTCTTTTCTGCGCACGCTTTTTTCGCATAACAGGTTTGTGCCAAGTGCGCGCAGACACAAACCCCGCGTGTGAAAATTATATTTTCACACTGTCCTCCTAATTACCTACTATTTCATCATATTTAACAATCTAGTAGGTCTTTTCCACATTGTTAGTTGGTTTGTAATTCTTCTTTCCAACTCAAATACCTACTAAATAAACACTGTTCACACTTTTAGTAGGTCTTTTTCTTATATGTCTATAATATCAGACAGTTCTAATCAGCAAAAAGACCTACTATTTGGGCTTAAATTATCAATTTAGTAGGCAATTTTCTTTATACGCATTAATTATCCTCAGAATTTTCTCTCAATAAACCTACTATTTCATCACATTTAGCAACTTTAATAGGTTTTTGACCCATTCATACATTAATTTCATATGCCATTTTACACTATCTTTTACATAAATCCCGCAAATAGCGATGAAAGCACAACTGTAAGTATACCTGCAACTGCTATTGACAGACTGCTCATTGCACCTTCAATTTCACCCATCTCCATAGCCTTGGCTGTTCCTATCGCATGTGCTGCTGATCCAAGTGCAAGTCCTTTGGCAATCGGTTCTTTTATTCTGAATATTTTACATATAAGTTCGCCAAATATATTCCCAAGAACTCCTGTTACAACAATAACTGCAACTGTGATTGTTACATAACCTCCAAGCTCCTCAGATACTCCCATACCAATAGCAGTAGTTATTGACTTTGGAAGAAGTGTAACATATTCAGCATGACTTAAATTCATAATCTTAGATAATACAAGCACAGTGGTTAAACTTGTAAGTACACCAGCGGCTATTCCAATAACAACTGCCTTGTAATTCTTCTTAAGAAGACTCCACTGCTCATACAGCGGAATTGCAAGACATACAGTTGCCGGTGTAAGAAACCAGCTAAGATACTTAGCTCCCTGATTATATACATCATAATCAACACCTGATACTACAAGTACTATTATTGTTATTATTATTGATATAAGCAACGGATTGAATATTCCAAGCTTGAACTTTTTCTTAAGCACAGAACCAATAAAGTATGATAAAAGACTTAAAGTGACTCCGGCAAAAAGTGATTCTCTGAAAAAATCATTCATTAGTATTAACCTCATTTCTTTCTGCTTTGCGTAATTCTCTCTTCCTGTCAGCGCGTATGATTATCTGCGAAACATGCCCTGTAACAGCCATAACCGTAATTATCGCAACAACTGTAACAACAAGCACCGGCACAAGCATTGGCTTTAATACCCCCCATGAAGCCATAAGTCCTACTCCCGCCGGAATGAACATAACTGGCATTACTGCTATAAGAAATTTTCCTGCATCTTTTACCCAGCTGAGCTTTATAAGTCCGGTAAGAAGTCCAACAAAAAGTATCACCATTCCATATATGCTGGCTGGAACCGGCAGAGGAAGCAGATATTTAAGTGCTTCACCTACAAACGAGATGGCCAGTATTATGAGAAACTGTCTTAGTAATTTCATATCTTTTCTCCATCAAAAAAATTTGCGGTATAAATTGGTACTACCAATTTATACCGCAAACTATAATACAATCTTAAGATTAATAAAGCAAGGACTTTATTCAAAAATAAAAATCCCTGCTCTAATTCTCTTATTATTCTCTTCTTGCCTTCGCTGCCTTAAGCAGATGTTTTGCAAGAACCGATGTTGTCACCGAACCTACTCCGCCCGGAACCGGTGTACATATTGAAGCGTTATCTGCAACATCATCGAAATCTACATCCCCACACAGATTGCCATCTTCATCAACATTTATTCCAACATCAATAACTACAGCACCCTCAGCAACGAATGACTTGTCAACCATCTTTGCAACGCCTGCTGCCGCAACAAGCACCTCAGCGTCCTTACATACTCCCGGCATATCAACCGTCTTAGTATGACATACTGTTACTGTCGCATTCTTCTTCATAAGCATCATTGCAACCGGCTTGCCGATAACAAGGCTTCGTCCGATAACCACTGCTCTCCTGCCCTTTAAATCAACGCCTGCAAAATCTAACATCTCAATTACAGCTTCTGCTGTACATGGACCATATCCTGTCGGGTCCCCTGCATATACCTTTGCAAGATTCATAGGTGATATTCCATCCAGATCCTTCACACTTTCAATTCTGTTCTCAATCGCATTTTCATCAAGATGCTTTGGCAATGGTCTTAAAAGAAGTATTCCGTCAATGTCATCATCTTCATTAATCTTGTCAAATTCTTTCTGGAAAGTATCATTATCAATATCAGCAGGAAATGTATATGAAGTACATCTGAATCCTACTTTTTCCATCTTCTTGGTAGCTCCACGCTCATATGACATATCATCCGGTCTTTCACCAACACGCACAATTGCAAGGTGTGGAATTGCACCCTTCCAGCCCTTCATCTCTTCGATAATCTTATCATTAATAGCGTTAGCAACCGGTAAGCCCTTAAGTGTCTCCATTATTCCTCCTTGTTTTGCCTGCCTGTTTATGGTCTTACAGCGTCCATAACTCTTCCAAATGTTTCTTCTTCAATCTTGGCAGCTTCTGCTAACAGCTTATCCGCCTTAAAGTTCATATCGTCTGCAAGTTCTCTGTCCTTCATAAGCTTTGTGTTGATAAATACATTAAGTGATGCACCTTTCATTGCTGCTTCACACATTGTTATACCGACGCCTGCATCACTGATTGCAATTCTGCTCCCAATTATGGATATGCGGTCAATAAGTTTCATAGCTTCAAGTATAAGCTCCATCATTGAAAGAGGAGCTTCTGAAGCTGTAACTAAAGCCTTTGCCATAATCTCTTCTCTTGCTTTAATCTGTTCTTCTGTATCCTTAGGAAGTCCGTAAGCTGCTGCCAATGGTTTAAAGCTTTCTGCATCTTTGTCCATACACTCTGCAAGCTTCTTTGTAAGATCTGTTGCTTCAACAATAAGTGCTTCAATCTCTTCCTGATACTCTGCGTACTTCTTTTTCCCTGTGGTAAGTGCAAGCACCATATTTCCAAGACTCATACCGACTGCTGCCACATATCCGCATGCCCCTCCACCACCAGGTACTGGTTCACTTGAAGATAATACGGTAAGAAAATTGTCCATTGTCATATCTGTCATCATGTTAAATGTCTACCTCCCCTGTAAATACTGTCTTTGCAGGTCCTTCAAGATACACGGTATTTTCATCCTTATCCCATGTAATCTTTAAGTCGCCTCCAAGAAGATGAAGTGATGCTGTAGTGTCGCACATTCCATTAAGAACAGTTGCAACAAGACTAGCACATGCACCTGTACCACATGCAAGTGTCTCCCCAGAACCTCTCTCCCATACACGCATATTAAGATTATTCTTATCCACAACCTGTATGAATTCTGTATTGATTCTTTCTGGAAATGCTTTGTGGTTTTCAAAGAAAGGTCCGATTTTTTCAATGTCAAATTTCTTAATATCAATATTTTTATCAAGATAAACAATAGCATGAGGATTTCCCATTGAAACTGCTGTCACCTTGTATTCTTTTCCATCTACAACAATATTCTCATCTACCACAGGGTTCTTAACAACCTGTCCGGCAATTGTTTCTATATGGCCGCCTTTATATTCATTCAATCCTTCTGTATCAACAGGAACCTGTTGTGCTTCAAGAATAGGTGCTCCCATGTTAACTCTGGCAGCTTCAACCTTACCATCAGTGCCAAGCTTTAATTCAAGTGTCTTAACTCCTGCAAGTGTATCAATAGTAACTGTCGTTTTATCTGTAAGTCCGTTATCATACACAAACTTTCCAACGCATCTTATACCATTACCACACATTTGTCCCTGCGAACCATCTGCATTATACATCTCCATAAAGAAATCAGCCTTCTCTGATTTCTTTATAAGAATAAGCCCATCTGAACCAATTCCAAAATGTCTGTCACTTAATTCTATAGCTGCCTGTGACGGATTATCAATTGCCGACTGTGTGCAGTCTACATATATGTAATCATTTCCTGCTCCATGCATTTTAGTAAACTTCATACATTGTCTCCTTTTCTGATATCTGTGATAATACATTCATTATGCATCCTGATATATTCCCATTACCATTGTTGCCGACTCTACCATCGTATTGCCACTATCCATACTGCATTTCTGGATATATCTGAATGCCTCCTGCTCTGACATATTATTTCTTTCCATAAGCAGATGCTTTGCGTCGTCTATTATCTTCTGCTCTTCCGGGCTTCTTTTTCTTGGCTGTGACCTCTGTTTCCTTCTGCGCCTTATCTGCGCCTGAAGCATCATCTCTATTGTTGATACAAGATCGTTAACCTTGATCGGCATTGCTGCGCATACAATTCCGTTGTCCTTGCAATCCTCCCACAAATTCTGTGATGCAACTAACAACATCTCAAAACTTTTAGGTTTGTATTCATATAATTCAGTATAAACCATATTATCTGATAGTTTATATCCGCAGATAATTATTCCATCAGATAAAGAATCTGCCTGATTGATTGCCTGTGCTCCACTTGTACATGGAACTGCGACATCAAAACCTCGGTGAATCAAAAGATTCCTGACTGCTTTAGCCTCCTCCAGCTTAGGGAATGCTACAATCAATGTGGACATCTATTCACTCCTTGTCAATTAACATACGCATTTACCATGTTTTATCAATATTTGTAAAGGTATTCATCTATTTCCCACTGTGATACTCTGGTTGTATAATTCTCCCACGCTTTCATCTTAGCTTCAACATATTTAGTTGTTATATGTTCTCCAAGAACACCACATAAGAATTCATCCTGAACAAGACAATCCACAGCTTCTTTAAGATCTGCCGGCATACTTTCTATTCCTGCTGCCCTTCTCTCTCCCGGTGTCATCTCATATATATTACAATCTACACTTTCAGGAACCTCAAGCTTATTCTTAATTCCATCAAGTCCTGATGCGAGGCAGAGTGCAAGTGCCAGATATGGATTAGCTGTTGGATCCGGATTTCTTAATTCAACTCTTGTTCCATTACCTCTTGATGCAGGAATTCTTATAAGAGGGCTTCTGTTCTTGGCCGACCATGCGATATATACTGGTGCCTCATAGCCTGGTACAAGTCTCTTATAAGAATTAACAAGTGGATTAGTTATAGCAGCCATTCCTCTTGCATGTTTCATAACACCTGCTATGAAATGATATGCATCATCTGACAATCCAAGCTTCCCGTTCTCATCTGCAAATATATTCTTGCCATCCTTTGTTGCAAGCGACATATTAATATGCATTCCAGAACCACTTATTCCAAACTTTGGCTTTGGCATAAATGTAGCATATAATCCATGTCTCTTGGCAATAGTCTTAACTGTCATCTTAAATGTCTGTATATTATCTGCTGTCTTTAAAGCTTCATCATACTTAAAATCAATTTCATGCTGTGCTGGCGCTACCTCATGGTGTGATGCTTCAATCTCAAATCCCATATCCTCAAGAGTAAGAACCATATCTCTTCTTATATTTTCACCTAAATCATTAGGTCCAAGATCAAAATATCCAGCCTTCTCATGGCTTAATGTTGTAGGAAGTCCGTTATCGTCTGTATGGAACAGGAAAAACTCACATTCCGGGCCAACATCAAAACGATATCCTAAATCAGCAGCTTCTTTTATAGTTTTCTTAAGTATCCATCTTGGGTCTCCTTCAAAAGGTTTGCCATCCGGTGTATAAACATCGCAGATAAGTCTTGCAACTTTTCCCTGCTGTGGTCTCCAAGGAAATATTTCAAATGTATCATAGTCAGGATACAGATACATATCTGACTCTTCAATTCTTACAAAACCTTCGACCGAAGAACCATCAAACATGCATTTGTTATCAAGAGCTTTCTCAAGCTGGCTTGAAGTAATTGCAATATTCTTAAGTGTTCCAAAAATATCTGTAAACTGAAGACGTATAAATTCTACATCTTCTTCATCTACCATCCTGAATATATCGTCCTTAGTGTATCTGCTCATAAGAAACCTCCGTTATTATTATATAATGCTTATTGTGGCTTATTGCCAACTTTTATAAATATACTACATTTTATCGCTTTTGTGTGCAAAAGTAATGTTTTTCTTCATTTATTTATTTTATAAATGCATAACGGCTTAATAAAAATATATATTAATATTAAGTTCAGCGTGAGGTATTAATATGTCTCATTATTCAATCAAGCATGTCCGTATACTGGCAATATATTTTCTGTTTCTTGGTATTATTATCACAAATATCCTGATTACCCGCAAAAAAACCCAGTCAAACTCCGATATGACAGATTGCCAGCCACAATACGCTTCTGATGCATCTGCCAACAATAATGAAACAATTTCATCAGCTGCTGATGATACCAGTAATGTACTCCCATTTGATAAAGGTAACCATGGAAATGGCATAGGTGGTGGTTCAATTACCGGAAACTGCTCCGCAGGCTCCCGTAACCTTCCAATATATTGTGTTGATGTTGAACACAAAAAAGATACAGATACATCAAAAAAATACGTTTCCATATCATTTGATGCCGCCTGGGGCGATGAAGATACCATCAGAATTCTTGATATCCTCGATAAATATAATATTAAAACAACTTTTTTTATGACAGGCGGCTGGGTGGACAGCTATCCTGATAAAGTCCTTGAAATCTTTAACAGGGGACATGATCTTGGCAATCACAGCCATAACCATAAAGAAATGAGCCGGCTGTCTGTAAGCGAACAGCAGGACGAAATTATGTATGTTGCCGATAAAATCAAAGAAATTACAGGCTATGACAGTTTCTTATTCAGACCTCCTTATGGAGATTACAATTCAACACTTATTAACACTGTGTATGGATGTGATTTTTATCCTATTGAATGGGATGTTGACAGTCTTGACTGGAAGGACTATGGAACTGACAATATAATTAAAACTGTCCTCAACCACAAATCTCTTAAGAATGGTTCAATAATATTAATGCATAATGGTGCCAAATATACTGCAGATGCACTTGAATCTGTAATAACAGGCCTGCAGTCGGAAGGATATGAAATTGTTCCAATCTCACAGCTTATTATTACCCGGGACTTCCATATGGACAGCAATGGTATGCAGATTCAAGATTAAATTTCATATAAAAATCTTGCCATCCTGTATTATTAAGATTATAATTTGGTAATCAAATTATTCTATATTCAAAAGAGGTGTACCATGAACATTTTCAAGAAAGTTTACTGCAGAAGTTTTCAAACTGTATTTAAGATAGCATTGCCTTTTCTTCCTTACAGAAAGCCTAAAATTATTGGTTCTTTATCATATATTCCTTCTATACTCAAAAAAAAGAAAAAGGAATGTCCTCTTATCATAACTGATCCTGGAATTGCAAATCTTGGAATTCTCTCTATGCTTACAAATGAGTTCGAAAAAGCCGGTCTGACCTATTATGTATATGATAAAACTGTGGCAAATCCAACTACCGATACTGTAGAAGAAGCATTTACATTATATAAAAATAACAGTTGCAATTGTATAATAGGTTTTGGCGGCGGTTCAAGCATGGACTGTGCCAAAGCTGTGGGTGTAAGAGTTGCAAGACCTCATACTCCTTTATCTAAACTGGGGGGAATTCTTAAGGTTCACGCAAAGCTTCCCCTGCTGATTGCAATACCTACAACAGCGGGAACAGGCAGTGAAACCACTCTTGCCGCCGTAATTGTAGACTCCGAAACCCGCCACAAATACGCTATCAACGATTTTCCTCTCATTCCAAGATATGCAGTTCTTGATCCTAAGGTAACTCTTTCGCTTCCAGCATCAATTACTGCGACTACCGGAATGGATGCACTTACACATGCCGTTGAAGCCTACATCGGAAACTCAACAACTCCGGGTACAAGAAAAGATGCACTTATGGCTACAGAGCTTATATTTGGCAATCTTGATGCAGCATATAATGATGGCTCTAATATCACTGCCCGAAAAAATATGTTAAAAGCTGCTTATTATGCAGGCTGCGCATTTACAAAATCGTATGTCGGCTATGTCCATGCAATTGCGCATTCCCTTGGTGGTGAATACAATGTCCCTCATGGTCTGGCCAATGCTGTTATTCTCCCAATGCTTCTGGAAAGCTATGGTAAAACAATACATAAAAAGCTGCATGCTCTTGCTATAGCTGCTAATATCGCTGATGATAGCATGTCTGATGAAGAGGCTGCCAACACATTTATACAGGCAGTAAAGGATATGAAATCAAGATTTAATATTAGTGATACAATATCTGGAATTAAAGAGGAAGATATTCCTAAGCTCGCTGGATATGCCGACAAAGAGGCTAATCCTCTCTACCCTGTTCCGGTTCTTATGGACGCTAAGGAACTCGAACAGTTCTACTATAAACTTATGAACAATAATACACTTAAAAATGAGGTATAATATGGAAGCTACACAAATCAATAAACTTGTACAATCGCAGAGACATTTCTTTCTTACAGGTACTACACTTGATGTAAATGTAAGAATTGATGCCTTAAAGAAACTATATTCGGCAATTAAGAAACATGAGAATGAAATATTTGATGCTCTCTATAAAGACCTTGGCAAAAGCCAGTTTGAAAGTTACATGTGTGAAGTCGGGCTTACTCTCAGTGAGATATCTTATATGCTAAAGCACATACGGACATTCAGCAAAGAGAAGAATGTTCTAACACCCATTGCACAGTTTCATTCCAGAAGTTTTAAGAAACCATCCCCACGCGGAGTTGTCCTTATTATGAGTCCATGGAATTATCCATTTCTTCTGACAATGGAACCCCTTGTTGATGCAATTGCTGCGGGAAACACTGCGATTCTTAAGCCAAGTGCATACTCACCTTATGTCAGTGATGTTATGTGCCTCATAATAAAAGAAGTATTTGACCCTGCTTATGTATCTGTTGTAACTGGCGGGAGATCTGAAAACACCTGTCTGCTTAATGAACATTTTGATTACATATTCTTTACAGGAAGCCAGGCTGTAGGAAAAGAAGTTATGCGTAAAGCGGCAGAATATTTAACGCCTGTCACACTTGAGCTTGGTGGAAAAAGTCCATGTATAGTGACAGAATCTGCAGACTTAAAACTTGCTGCCAGAAGAATTGTATTCGGTAAATTTCTAAACTGCGGACAGACATGTGTTGCGCCTGATTACATATATGCCCAGGACAGTATAAAAGACCAGCTTGTGAAGGAACTTGTCCACGAAACAAAGCGGCAGTTTACAGATTTTCCACTTAACAACAATGATTATGGCAAAATTGTTAACGAAAAGCATTTTAACAGAATATCCGGTCTTATCGATAATAGCAAAGTTGTTCTTGGTGGAACATCAGATGCAGATTCACTGCGCATTGAACCTACGATAATGGATAATGTTACATTTGACGACGCTGTGATGCAGGAAGAAATATTCGGTCCGCTTATGCCTGTACTTACATTTCACTCTATCGAGGAGGCAGTCAGCACTGTTAATGCACACATGCATCCGCTTGCTCTGTACATATTCACTAAGAATAAGAAAGAAGCACGCTATGTAACCTCAAGATGCAATTACGGTGGCGGCTGTATCAATGATACAATCATTCACCTTGCAACTTCTGAAATGGGCTTTGGCGGATTCGGTGAAAGCGGCATGGGCTCATATCACGGAAAAGCCGGATTTGACACATTTTCACATTATAAGAGCATTGTAGATAAAAAATGCTGGCTCGATCTGCCTATGCGCTACCAGCCATACACAAAATTAAATGACAATTTAATACATATATTTTTAAAGTAATTACTTGTCAAAAACAGCGCTGTATTCATAACAGCGCTGTTTTTCTCATATTAACTTATATTATTATGCCAATAATATTATCAATAAAAGAAGATTGAAAATGTCTTCTCGAAAACTTCTCCGACACCAAGATGATTACTGTATTCCCTGTCCTTAAGTTCTCCTGTGAAATCTATGGCATCTGTTCTTCCATACCACGGCTCTATACATACAAATGGAACATTTTTTGATTTGCATGACCACAGTCCAAATACAGGCGTATCAAACTTAACTGTAACAAAAGGCTTATCATTTTTAACAAGACTTACCATTCCTGCCTGACCACCTTCAATTATAAATGCATCTTTTTCAAAACTGTTCTCTTGTATTGTATATTCATGATTAACTAATGGCAGCTCATGCTCATCCCTGGACATTAATTGATAATCTCCTATCAGATGATATATAATTCTGTCTGCATCAAATCTTATCTTGCAGCCAGCCATGCTTGCATCATTCTCTGGTGTTACAAAAGCCGGATGACCACCTATGCTGAAATGCATCATTACATTATCTTTATTGATTACTCTGTACACTTCTTTAACTTCATTGTCAACAAGGTGATACTCCAGCTCCAATGCAAAATCAAAAGGATATTTTCCTTTAGTGTTTTCATCGGATTCAAGTCTCATAACCAGCATACTGTGTGTATGATTAACAAGTGTGAACTCCATATCTCGTGCAAATCCGTGCTGACCCATTTCATATACTTTTCCATTATAAATGCTTTTGTTATCTTTATATTTCCCAATAAGCGGAAACAGAACCGGTGCAACTCTTTTCCACCCATCCGGATTGGCATTCCACATTCTGTGTGTATTATCATTTTTGCATAACACATCTCTTATTTCACACCCCTTAGAATCCACCGTGACTTTTAAAATGTTGTTTTCTAATATATACTCTGCCATATTATTCTCCTTTCCGGATACATTTTCTTTAATTGTACATCACAATCTGATATTTTCCAAATCTAAAAAAGCTGACACACAAAAAAGTGCATCAGCCTTAAAAATATGCGGATAACAGGAGTTGAACCTGCACGTCTGTTGACACTAGAACCTAAATCTAGCGCGTCTGCCAATTCCGCCATATCCGCGAACATGTGCTATATTACCATATTCTTACGATGTCGTCAACCTTACGCCAGATTCTTCTCAGCTTCATTTTGTTCCTTTCCCGCCAGTCTCATAACTTCCTTCCATGCTGGTGAGAACAGATAATAACCTATCATTGCAAACATTCCAAAGCTGAATGAAATTGGGAAGCACAACATTACCCATGTTCCATCAAAATACCTGTTAATAATATAGGCACTCGGAATTCTGACTGCCCAAAGCATAAGAATGTTGACAATTGTAGTATAACGCACCTTTCCGGTTCCGTTTACAATAGATATTATACAGTTAAAAATAGCATAAAACCACTGGGAAAGCAGCATGACAATAACATGTCTGCTTGCATACATCAACACCATTTCATCCGATGAAAAGAACCTGATTATAGGTTTATGTATCATAATGAAAAACAAGCCAAAACTTAATGTAATCAGACCTGAACACAATGGAATCCGCCAGTGTCCCTCTTTAATTCTTGCATATTTCTTCGCACCATAATTCTGTCCTGAAAATGTAGTGGCCGCAGAAGACAATCCGGTAATTGCTATGTTAGAACATCCTGTAATTCTTCCTGCTACCGCACCTCCGGCCATAAATATAGCCCCCTGTGAGTTATTAAAGGTCTGTAATGCTACATGTCCTAATGAATAAAGCGAATTGTTAAGTCCAACAGGCAAGCCAATAGCCAGAATATCTTTCATCATAGTTCCAGAGAATCTTCTCGGTAAAAATGTAAACTGTATCTCCGGAAACTTCTTTCTTATATAAACAATACTTACAATCCATGAAATAAACATGGCAATACTTGTAGAAAGTGCTGCTCCGGCTACATCCATACCAAACCCTGCAACAAACAATAAATCAAATACTATATTAGAAACACATGACACGACCAGAAACCATAATGAAGCCTTGCTGTCTCCAAGTCCTCTTAAAATTCCGGCATTCATATTGTACCCCAGATTACCAAGTGTACCTAAGAATACAACCCTCGTATAGATTAATGCGGCATTCCACACATCCTGCGGCACTTTCATGAATTCCAGAATATACGGTGCTGCAAACCAACCAAGAATTCCAATCGGAATACCTATAATATATATAAATGTTATTGAAGTTCCACATACTGAAACAACCTTTTCCGATTCCCTGGCCCCGGTATATTGTGAAATAAGAATAGACACACCTGTTCCTATTCCTAAAAAGACACATAATAATACTTCAACCGGCTGTGAACTCGTTCCTACCGCAGCTAAAGATGTATCACCACAGTATTTACCTATTACAAGTGCGTCAACCGTAGTATATAACTGCTGCAAAACATTTCCAATAATAATTGGTATTGCAAACAGTATAATATTTCTCATGATACGACCTGTGGTCATATCAATCTTTCCTTTTTGTGAACTTGCCATCATATACTCCTATCATTAAATAACCTGTCCGTATCTGTTATTTATAATAATACTGTAATCGAATTGCTTTTTCTAGCGATTTATGGCATGGAGTACAGAAAAAGTGTCCTCACTATATTTATTATATTCTCTTTAACAAAAATACCTCTCAATCACCCCAGCCCTCTCAATCCAGCTATGCCTGCCCTTGCAGCATTCAAACCCGCTGTCCGCGATTTCCTGCAAATGTTTCGTATCAGCCAATGCACATTTGACCTTGTCCGTGATTCTCGCTGCAATACGCTCATCATATCCTGACTTTTCATAATCTCTTAAATCCTCAAGTGAATAGAACAACACATTTTCACCATCTGCAAATGTGTTCTCATAAAACAGCGAAGTATCAGTGAGTGCAACTCCTCCGTTAAGCATAGTGTTAAACACTCTGTCGTGTGCGCCCATCTTAAACCACGGCATTACATTAAGAGAAATCTTTGCCTGACTAATCATATCAAGGCATACCTTGGAATCAACACCGCCATGCTCAATTATATTCTCATGGTGGTTACATTCGATATAGTTATAGCCTGCGCCATAAGTATGAATCTTAAGTCCTGAATCAGCCAGTACCCTTATCGCAAGCTCCCTGTAGTGAAATCTTACAGCAAGGTCTGCATACATCATATTAGGCATGCAGTCGACAAGCTGACCGTCTGTAATATCAGGAAACTCCCATCGTAACGCATTTTCCGCTGCCGCATCAATCGTCTCAGACGGATTGTCTATAAGATATGACAGCACTCCCTCATAGAATTCTATATATTCAGGCTCCATATTATCAAGATGTTTCCTTAGTATTCTTTTCGGAGTGTAATTACCTGTAAATATAATATCTATTGGTCTTTCCTTCATTGACAGATAATTCTTATCAGGCATTATACATCTGTTATAATTAAGCTCTGTTCCGGCTGTAAGCATATATTCTGTGTGTACTTCCGGGAAAAATCTGTGCATGTATGCGACATGCATTTCATCAATATCTAGCTGGATATACTTTTCAGGGTGCCTGCAGATATATCTATTGTAATAAAGCGGATGGTCTACAACCACATTTACAACCTTAACACCTGCCCAGTCCCAAAAGTTCCAGCCATCATCACGATACAGCCCTGCTTCCCCTGCTATTCCTTCAAAGTTAAATGTAAACATATACCATTCATCTGCTCTATGAGCCTTAAAAAATTCCACCAGTGCGGAAGAACTGGCCTGCTGTAATATTAAATTATACCAGAAGACGGAGCAGCCCATCTTCTCCCATACAGAAGCCAACTGCTCTGTAAAGAATTCTAATGTTTCTACTCCGCCTTTAAATAAAATCAATCTTTTCATTATTCTTCTCTGTTAAGCCATAATTGCATCAAATATTCCATCTAATGCAGACACATCAAGCTCCTCAGCCTTTCCTGAATCGACAAGTTCAGCTACCTTTGCGTCCATTGGAAGCTTTGCAACAGTCTTGATATCGTTAGCTGCTGCCACTTCATCAATCTTGCTCTTTCCGTATATATAATGAATATTACCGCAGTCTGGACATTTGAAATAAGACATATTCTCTACGATTCCAAGAACCGGAATATTCATAAGCTTAGCCATATTAATTGCCTTCTCCACAATCATTGAAACTAGATCCTGTGGTGAAGTTACAATAATAATTCCGTCTATCGGCATAGACTGGAAAACTGTAAGAGGAACATCCCCTGTTCCCGGTGGACAGTCAACAAACATACAGTCTGTCTCATCCCAGTCAACATCTTCCCAGAACTGCTTAACAACTCCCGCAATAACAGGTCCTCTCCATATAACCGGGTCAGTCTCCTTTTCCATAAGAAGATTAAGTGACATAACCTTAATACCATTCTTTGAAGTCTCAGGATACATTACCGTTCCATCTTCATTACATGTTACCCTTTCTGTAAGTCCAAAAGACTTAGGAATAGATGGTCCCGTAATATCTGCATCAAGTATTGCCGCTTTCTTTCCTTCCTTATTAGCTTTAACTGCCAGCATTGATGTGACAAGTGATTTACCAACACCACCCTTGCCACTGACAACAGCTATAACCTTCTTAACCTTGCCATTATTGGCATTTCTTAATATCTGTGGTCCTTTTCTTGATTCGCAGTCTGAACTGCAGCTTGAGCAGCTTCCTGAACAATTCTCGCTCATAACTTCCTCCCGTTATTATTTCATATATTTTTCTTCAAATTCTTCGACTGGTATAGGCTTTGAGAAATAATATCCCTGGAATATATGACAACCCATCTCCGTCAGCATAATAAGCTGTTTGTCTGTCTCTACTCCTTCAGTAATTACCTCCATTCCAAGCTTTCCACCAAGAGAGATGATAGACTCCAGAATATCCTGTCCCTTAATCTCATTCTCTGTAGCACGAAGGAATGCCATATCAATCTTAAGAACATCTGCACTTATATCTTTTAACATATTCAGCGAAGAATATCCACTTCCAAAATCATCAATCTCTATCTTAAATCCATAATCCCTGAGGTTCTTAATTACCTCCATATTCTTCTTAAGATCAGACATAAGTGCTGTTTCGGTAATCTCTAGCTTTAACATCTTAGGTTCAATATCATATTTCTTGACAATTGATGTAATAACCTCATAAACATCTATAAGATAAAAATCCTTAGTAGATATATTTACAGAAATATAATGAACAGTATCACCCTTCTTCTTCCATTCACTTAATTTAGCTGCAGCACATTCCCACATATACATATCAAGCTTATATATAAGACCTGTAGCCTCCAGAATATCAATGAAGAAAAATGGTGACAGCAACCCTCTCTCCGGATGCTGCCAACGCACAAGCGCCTCTGCTCCATAAGCCTTACCATGAGTATTAACCTGTGGCTGAAGAAACATTTTAAATTCTTTTCTTTCAATTGCTCCTTCAAACTCTCCTATAACTCTTCTTTCTTCAAGAGTTCTCTTTAACAGCTTATCATCATAGTATGCAATATTAGTTTCATAATTATTCTTAATAGTCTCGCTCGCAATAAATGCTTTATCACACATATTACTTACAGGCTCATCAACATCTTCAATATCGTAAACACCAACTACAACTCTTATCTTAAATGATGCATTATTAAATCTGTCCTGCATGCTTGCAATACTATTCTGCATTATTTCATTCTTAAAACTATCCTTCGGCATACACACAGCAAATCTGTCATTCTGGATTCTTCCACATATATAGCCGCTTTCAGATGAAGTCTTAATAAGCTCCGCCTGCATTTTAATAATCTCATCACCTTTTTCGATTCCAAAAAGTTCATTAACAAGCTTAAAATCTTTAATATTACTGCACACCAGGCAATATTTGTGATCCCTGTCGTTTCTCACTACATTGGCAGTTTCCTCATAGAACTGCTCCTTATTAAGAAGTCCCGTGAGATTATCATGAGTAGCTCTGAACTTTTCATATTCTAAAAGCTCAACAGCTTCCGTACGATCATTAAATATGAAATAATCACATATAAAATTACGCTTATCATCATATACACGATTATATGAAATATCAAAGCTTCTCCTCTCATCTCCCACGCTGATTGTCTGCCTGAATTTCTTATTATCATGCTCTGCCTGAGTCTGAAGCCAGCCTGCATAATTATGCTCTACTTCATTAATATTATCAGTAATAGAATAAATTTCTTTAACAACACCATTACAGTATATACATCTTCCAGCATTATCAAAGCATATGATTCCACTATTCATATCCCTTATTATAAGTGAAAATGTATTCTCAATAAGCTCATTCGGAACATACCTGTATGTCAGATAATATATAAGTATAGACATGATACCAAATGCAACCATTGACATGTCATATATTGAATCAGACCACGTAGTAAGCATATCAAGCAAAAATGCAGCAAGTAATAATATGAGAATAGCAAAATACCTGAATCTGTAGAATCTTGATATTCTCACAACCATCACTATATAACTTAAAATAAGCAGCAACATAATGCCATAAGCAAATACATAATGTAACCTGCCCAGAACATTACCTTTTGCAAACTGAACAATTATCTGGTTATTTGATATATCTGTTATATCAAATATCCATCTCGTCCATGTATTAATCAAAAATGCAACGGTCTCAAACAGTGAATAGGCGATCATAAAAACTTTTACACCCACTATGCCCTTAAACATACCTGTATAATACTGGGTATAATACATAAGAAGTACAAGCAGCCAGTCAAAGCTCGCCATAATAAGTCCCTTACACAACACTGTAATGGTAGTCCCTGGAATATACGTATACACTAAAAATATTATTCCACATATGAATGCACCAAGCTCATATAAAAACACAACTCTTGCCAGTGTACCATCTTTTTTATATGCCTTTAAAGCACACGCCCCAATCATTAAAATTACCGCCGTAATAATAAGCCCATAAAATACTCTCATAAGCGATATCTCCTAAATCAACACTAAACTTCACGACTTGTTTATATAGTATTATAGCGCAAACTTCCTATTATTGCAAATGTGGTACACCCAGATTCTTTTAACTCTGATAAACAAACAGACGATTCATTCCCTCCTGCCATGGATACTCAAATTCCAGATAAATAATTTCCTTGCCAAAACGCGCAAATCTTTCTTTCCAGTAATTTGTTGTAGCCTGTCTTAGTCTCATAATATGATTCTCTTCATAAATGTTATTTCCCATATTCTCATATCCGAAACTTTCCAGTTCTTCTTTTGAATAATACGGATTCATTTTAATAAACCAATATCCACCAGGCTTCAATACCCGTTCTAAATCTTCAACTACCTCCTTTGACACATCTTTGGGCATTACATCCAACACATTTGATAATATCACTCCATCAAATGAATTTTCTTCTAATTGCTTTACCGTATGGTCTGTACCTTCAAGAAAAGTTGCCGTTTTATAATCACTTAATCTTGCTGTTTCAGTTGCAAATTCAATGCCCGTTTTTGAGGCATCAATTCCTAAAACTTTATGTGTAGGCTGATACTGCAAATATTGAAAAGAAATATCTCCTGTACCACAGCCAAAATCTAATACATTTGTTGTTTTTTGTGCAAACAGCTTTAACGCTTCGTCAAACATTGTTTCCACTTGTAAATCTAAATTTCTTAAATCCACAGGTGTACATTCCTTAAATACCTGATTCCACATTTCTGTTTCGCGCTCGTATGCCTTGTTCATGATGCTGCCATCTCCTTTTATTCTCACGCATGCTACGCAGTAGGACCGCCATTATTATTATCTTTTTACCCATTTTAACACAAAACGCATCAAAGTTATTATATATGGTTGTAGATGGGGGATTTGCGGGTATTCTGTAAGATGTAGTCTAGAAATCAGGATTTATCTCTCAATCACTTGAATCTATATTTCCCTTTTCCATAACCTTTAACAGACTCTATTATTTCATTCTCCAACATCAGATTTATGATTTCTGATGCACGAGAAGATTTTAATCCTGTGACCTGTTCAACAATAGAACGTCCGAATATAGTATTTCTACCACATTTTTCCAACAATGTAACTACATGCATAACCGTTTTATTTTTAACAGATTCGTCAATATTAGCTAAACGCTTTTCAATGTCCAGTTTTATATCTTCAATGTCCGTTTTTGTATCTTCAATGTCCAGTTTTATATCTTCAATGTCCGTTTTTAACAAACCGCTTATGTGCATAGAACGGTTATGAAGCTCATTCTCTTCATCCAATAGCAAATTTCTAAGAAACAACTCTAAATATTCTGTAGTTTCATGAACACCTTTTTTCAGATTATTATAATTTGCTCTTACCAAAGAATTCCTGAAATACCATGCATTTTCAGCAAAAATATCATTTGTAGCTTCAAAGCCTAATGTGCGCAAATACTTAATAAAAAACACCGCAGTAGTTCTGGTATTACCTTCACAAAATATATGAATTTGCCATAACCTTGATACAAAAACTGCTAAATGATGAACAATTTCGTCCATGCTCAAATTTTTGTAGCTGAACTTTTTCTCTTCAGAGAAATCATATTCAAGAGTTGCCCTAAGTTCTGATGCACTTCCATACAGTACAGTAGCTCCATCCAGAACCCATTCCTTCTTTGTGATATTATAATCACGAATTCTACCTGCATGATTATATATGCCAGTAAATAATTTCTTGTGTATAGAGATATATTCATTCGGAGTAAAGCTAAATGCCTTTTCTGATAAAATCCTGGCAATCCTAAGTGCTACTTTATCAGCTTCCTCTGTTCTATCATAATTATCTATTTTAGGATTTTCCTCATAATAGCTATTTAATAATTCACTAGCTTCATCAATAGAAATATCACCCTCAATATTTCTAATCGCAGTATCAACCAGATATTGCGAAGTTTTAAGTCCGTCAACAGCCTGCAAACCAATTGCAGTATGCCAAGCATACCCCTTATCGCGTTTTTCCGGCTCAGATTCTTTAATATACGCTTTGAACGGATCTCTATCCATGTAAACTCCTCCAATTCTTTGCGATAATATCGATATTTCTTTCAGTACGATCATCAACATCTAACTCTATTATCGCACATGACGTATTTTTTATCCATTCTTTTTAAAAACGACTAAAACAATTTTTTATTTACCCATTTTAACACAAAACTCAACCAAGTTAAAACTTCTATTATCAATCATTCCACTTTCCCTGACACCAAGTGCCACAAAAGTGCCTACCCTGCCCACAAACATAAGAACATGATCCTCATGCTGCAATCATTTCTGTTGCTGCAATGACTGCTATTCCAACGCACAATCTTAAACCAAACCACTGCATATATCATCACTTCCTTTCCTCATTAGTCATCCTGTTTCTTTCTGATTCTTCTTTTGACCATATTATCATCAGGATTCTTCTCAACATATGTATGATTTCCCTGATAGACAACTTCTGTTATCAACTGTTCTTTCTTACTTTCCATAACAAACCTCCTCTGTCTTACATTTGTAAAAGAATCTCCAGTAAGCGTCTATACCATCATCATCCGTCAGTATATGGAAATTTCCACTTGCACCATCTTTAAAGCATTCTTCTACAAGTCCAATGTGATACTTTGCATTATCTATTACCTTCTGTGGAATGCCTGCACAAGCCTGTATAGCCCCTTAAAGCTCTTTTTCACTCCTAAATGTATATTTCATGCCAGCCTCCTATTCTACAATGCTTACAGCGTCATTTACGGCGTTATAGTAATACAGATTGTCAGACAGTACATCTTCCTGAGGCTGATTATCTGTCTTTGATACAATATCCGTAAGTGACATAATACTCGGAGTATAGAGTTTCTGAGTATTCTTAGTTGCAAATGTATACAAATCATTTTCCGTACCTCCCAACATCCTGTAAGGTATAGTCTTTAGTCTGCTCTTATTAGAATCAGCATTTACCAAAGTATAGACAATCCTGTCCTTTAGTTTCTCCAGATTGATTTCACAATCAAACTTAGGAAACAGGCTTCTATTAATCACAGCTACAATCTCATCAACTGATTCACCAGTCCAGTAACATATCTTTGCAACATTCATGTCTTTTCTCCTGACCTGAATTCCTTTCGTTTTTGTGTCATTGTTCTTCATAACTTCAACTCTTTTCACCTCATATTCTTCTCCAAGTCTTTTCTGCACTTCATCAATCACATCATTCATTTTGTTATCCATAGCACCCTCCGATAAATAAAATAAGAGCAAGCACTTAAGTTTTGTTACTCAAGTACTTGCTCTGTTTCTTTGTATCAAAGTTATTATATATGGTTGTATGTGGGTGGTTTACGGATATTCTGTAAGATGTAATCTATAAACTTGAAGTTATTAGTCTGTTTCATCTTTTTTATATATTACGCCGTCCCATGCATAATATCCCGCGATATATTCATAATCAGGATATTCTTCTATCTCATATAATTTTCTCCCACTGTCAGATGTACAAATTACCACATTTGATATTTTATAATTTTCTAGTTCCGATGTTTGAGAATATCTTACTCCATTAAGATATATACAATCTCCTTTTTCAATTGCCTCATTTTTATAACTTTTATTGTGTGCAAAATAATATCGACAACAAAAAATAATAACAACAATTGCAACCAAAATAATAATTAATGCTATTGATTTCTTTTTATCTACAATCATTCTCATTAGCTTCCTCTTAACATTTCATGAAATCCCGATTTTCTTTATTCTACAAACTTGAATTGTGATTTCATATATTCCAAGGGATTTAATAATTGTTATATTTTATTATCAAATATCTCTCAAGCCCTTGAAAACACTAAGTTT
>CAKRIN010000024.1 GCA_934343805.1 uncultured Lachnospira sp. | reverse complement strand
AAAGCGTACTAAAGCAGGAGAAGAAAGCAGATTAGTATGTAATTATGCGAGATGAGGTCAAGAGGATAAGAGGAAGATGAGTAGAAAAGCGTACTAAAGCAGGAGAAGAAAGCAGATTAGTATGTAATTATGCGAGATGAGAGTAAAAGAGGAAGAAAAGTGAGGAATAAAAGCGTACTAAATGGAAAATATATGTGTGTTTAGTATGTTATAGCCATATAGTTGAACAATATCATGGACTTGTCCCAGGGCTTACCACAGGACATACTTTCTCTCCCCCCAAAAAACTTCCCACTGGGTTTACCTGGTAAAGAATTGTAAACTGCAGACAATAGTAAAGAAAAGCCCAGCCGTATACACGGCTGGGCGAATTTATAGGGTGGGGAACACTCCCTTTTACAGCATTACCCCCGACTTCTCCTTGCTTCTTTCTATCATATGATTCAGCTTTTCAAATGGTTTCTGTAAGAACAATCCAATAATAAGTGAAACAACTATATATATTGAAAGAAATGCAAGGTTTTTAATGTAATCATATCTGTACATTCCTGCAATACATTCTCTTAATGCATCCATAGAATATGGGAAGAGCAGGAACTTATATATTATCTGGTAAGCATTAGGAAGTACTTCTATAGGGAAAGTACCGCCAGAACCGGCAACCTGGATAACCATGAGAACGATACCGAGAGCTTCACCAATATTACCAAACGCTACAGTCAGACTGTACATAAAGAAAGTAAATACAAAACTCGAAAAAGCACAGGCAAGCCAGTACAGGAACGGATGGTAACACTGGATTCCGATATAGAATAGATTGCCAAGTGTAATAAGCAGAGCCTGAAGCTGTCCTACTGCAAAGAAGATGAAGTATCTTCCAAAGAATTTCTCATATCTTCTGGCATTCTCAGGAATGTCAGGAGCCGGGTGAACAGGTGTATGCATAATAGCTACAAGAATAAGTCCTCCAAACCATAATGCAAGAATGGTGTAGAACGGAGATGCTGATGTACCATAACTTTTAACTGCATATACCTGTTCGGTGGTGATGTTAACAGGTGCAGAAAGAAAATCTCCTAAAGTATCAGCATTGGCATTCAGCATTTCAGAAAGAAGACCATAAGTATCCTGTTCAGATATAGTATTCAGAGTGTCTATAGAATTATCAAGCTTTGTCTCAAGGTCAGCAAGAAGCTCTTTAGTCTGGTTAAGAGAGCCGGAAGTCATGCTGATAGCACTGGAAAGATCAGCAGCATCCCTGTTCATATCCGAATATAGTTCTGTAAGTGAATTCATTATGCTCTGAATCTGTGCCATCTGGGAAGAAAGAGCAGAAGATAATTCATTCAGCGATTCTACAGAATTGGTGTCAACAAGGGCCTGTAACGTAAGCAGCTGCTGTTGCTGAAGTTGTAGCTGTGTATATATCTGCGGTGTAGCACTGCTGGAGCTACCACTTATTGATGATGATAAATCAGTTATCGCAATCATCGAATTAAGGATAATATCATAAGTTGAAAGTGTAGTTCTTGCAGATACAAGTCTTTCTGTAATGGCATCCATTAAAGAACCATTTTCTTTGTCAGCATCTTTAATAGCAGAATCACCTGTGTCAGCTATAGTTGTAACAATTGTATCAATAAATGTCTGGTTAACCTGCTGCTGGACGGCTGTTTTGGCTTTATCAGTAATCTTAGGCGCAATAGCATTGGCCTTCTGGTTGCAATAATACTGAAGCTGTGGATGTTCCATAGTATCACTCAGAAAACTGATAAGATTCTTAGAAAAATCTTCTGGAACAACAAGAGCTGCATAATATTCTCCACTATATACACCTACAATGGCGTCATCTTTTGAATCGACAAACTGCCATCCAATCGTATCATTAGTTTCGAGGGCATCAATAATTGAATCACCAACATTTAATTCCATACCTTCAAGAGCAGTACCTTTGTCTACAGACACTACAGCCACTTTTATTCTGCTGGTAGATGCCTGACCATAAGGATCCCAGTTTGACAGAATATTAAACCATGAATAAAGAGCAGGAATAACAGTGAGTCCGATAATTACACACAATGCAATAACATTATTTTTTATATGGCTAAGGTCAGCCTTAATGATTTTAAAAATATTTTTCATAACTGTACCTCACTTAAAAACGCTTTGATATTCTCTGCAAGAGAATCATCAGCCTGTTTTTCCTGAATTTCAATATTCAGGTCATTGAGCTTTCTTGTAAGTTTATCATCTATATAATCAATTACTATAAGATATGCGCAGAAGATAAACAAAGATATAACCCATAAAAGCAGGTATACTACTTTAGCTGTATCCATTGTAAACATGAGTACCATAAATACCAGAGGGATTATCATCATGCATCTTAAACATATTTTCTTTTTATGCTGGTTCTTGACATGCATGCCTTCTGCAAATGCAGTTATTTCTTCAAGTATTACGTCAATATCAACACTATTCTGACTATTTTCTTTTATCTCATCTTCGTTAGACATAGTAACCTCCATTAGTTTCTACATTATTAAAGAGTTCATTGCTATGCATATTACATAAAATGTGTTTCCTTCATTCTTCTTTCAAAGAACTCACGGACCTCAAGCAGGGATTTTCTTATTCCCAGTCCGAGAATAAGAGAAATGACTGCGTAAATGCATAATTTAACAAGGAATACAGCATAATCACACTGATATAATCCGCTTATAGCCTCACGCATAGCATTGATAGCATATGGGAAAGGGAAGTACAGATAAACGTTCTGGAAGAACTCTGGTAAAAGTTCAATCGGATATGTTCCACCGGAACCAGCAATCTGAAGCACAATCATTACAACGGCAATAGCTTTTCCAAGATCACCAAATGTAAGTACAAGGGTATAAATAAACAATGTAAAAACAAAACTTGCAATTGCTGCAGCAAGCCATAGCATAAATGGATGTGTGCAGTCAATCTTTAATATGTATAAATCACCAAGTACAACAACGAGAGCCTGTAATTGGCCCATGGCAAGGAATAGTAAGGCACGTCCAAAGTACTTCTGGTGTTCTGTTGCATTTTTGAACTCGTCATCATCATAGTCGACTTTTACTTTCATAAGAGCAACGAGTACAATTCCACCAACCCACAAAGCCAGGGTAGTATAGAAAGGAGTTACGCTTGTTCCATAATTAGTCTGCATATATACATAGATTTCTTCGACCTGTACAGGTTCAGATAAGAATGATGCAATAGAATCTGCATCAGAGTTAATGAAATCCATAACCAGCTTGTATGTTGATGAATTACTGATATCGCCTACAGAACCAGATATAACAGATAATCTGTTGCTGAGGGAATCTAATAATGTCTTGGTGCTCTCAAGAGTAGTATTAACATTAACAGTTATGTCACTTACGCCAAGAAGCATCTGTGAAATACCATTGATACTATTTCCAGCGCTGCTTATGCTTGTTGCAAGACTAGTGACGGCATTCTTGACAGAGGTTTTTAAAAGGCTGACATTAGTTTTAGCGGTTGTCTGAATAATAGCCTGGCTCTTTAATAATTCAGCACGGCACTGATCAAGAACAGATTTGACTACTTCATATCTGCCCTGAAGAGTCTCAGGTGAATTGGTAAGTGTATCAGCACACTGCTTTACCAGATTGTAAGCAATGTTCTCCATGGCATTAACAGATGAAAGAGCTGATTTCAGAGCCTGGATTACAGCTGGATCAACCCCCTGGATGTTACCAAGAGAATCAATGGTATCTTCAAGAGTTTTGTTCTGGTCGATAAGTTCTTTAAGCTTTTCATTGGCATTATTAAGCTCAACACCAGCCTGCCCTACATCACTGATTGATAATTTAATAGCGTTATCAAGTGACTGCATTGCACTGTCTGACAAATCATTCATAGCCTTCAGCTCAGCATCAATCTTATTCATAATATCATCTGTTACATTATCTAGAGTGCTGTTGGCGATATCTGCAACATCTGTTGATTCAGAAAGAACATTCTGGATTTCTGGAAGAATTGCCTCAAGTGATGAAAGACTTTCAGAAAGATTAGAATTGCTCTTTATAAACATATCTATCATGGTGTCATACGAATTGATGTTATCAGAGACACTTTTCAGATCTGCAATAGTTTTTTCAATGATCTCAGGGTCGTTTTCAGCAATTTCATTAAGTCCCTGCATTATTGTTTTCACACATACATCAATGAATTCAGAATTAATGGTGTTTTGCAGAGTGCTTTTGCCGGTATCAGTTATTTTGGATGCAACAGCATTCTTTTTGGAATTCTCATAATAAGTTACAGTAGGAGGATTAAGCCCGTTATCAAGGAAATCATACAGGCTGCGGGAGAAATCTTCACCAACAACAATTACTGCATAATACTTTCCTGCATACAGCTTGTCCATTGCTTCCTGCTTTGTTTCCGGAAATCTCCATCCAAGCTTGTCATTAGAATGAAGCTGCTCAACAATCTGTTCACCCATATTAATTGTTGAATCATCAGATTGAGAATATCCCTCATCTTCTGAAACAATAGCAATTTTAACGGATGCAGTGTTTGCGTAAGGATCCCAGTTGGAATATATGTTAAACCATGCATAGAGTGATGGGATAAGACATAATCCAAGAGCAATGGCTAGTGCCAGAATGTTACGGCTAAGACCCTTTAAATCTCTTTTGAAAATCTTAAAAATCATAGTATTCCTCTATTCTATATTTTCGTTTTAATGTCATATGTATTTTACTTAAGAAAATGGGGAAAATCAATAGAGAGAACAGTGTTTAGAGATATTTAATAGAAAGAGGGATTTTCGGAATGAACATACTTTATTGTGGCGATAAGCCGATGCAGAAGGGAATAATGTTATCTGCAATGTCTGTTGTAAATAATGTGCATGAACAGATAAATATATATATCCTGACAATAAATTATTGCAGACACACAGCTTTGTACAGACCAATAGAAAAGACATTTGCAGATTTTCTCCAGAAAGAACTGAACCAGAAAGACAAAAATGTAAGTGTCACGCTGATTGATATAACACAGGAATTCACAGACTGGCTTCCGAAAGCTAATATGAATACGAGATTTACAGCATGCTGCATGCTCAGATTGTTTGCGGACAAAGCGGGATTACCGGACAGAGTGCTTTATCTAGATACGGATGTGCTGTGCAGAAATGACTTTACAACATTTTACTATCAGGATATGAGTAATGTCGAAATAGCAGGCGTATCTGATTATTACGGACGATGGGTATTTGGGGATGGGTACATTAATTCGGGTGTGATGCTGATGAATATTGAGCAGATATGCAGAATGGGACTCCTTGAAAAATGCAGGATACAATGCAGGCAGAAGGAAATGTTTATGCCAGACCAGACAGCTATTAATACATTTGCAACAGGAATCAATCTGTGCAGCCATATATTTAATGACCAGAGAAGATTGCACAGCAATACAGTGTTTCAGCATTTTACAACTACATTCAGAATATTTCCGGTTGTCAGAACAATAACAGTTAAGCCATGGGAGGTGGAAAAGATGCATCAGGTTCTGGATCTTCACGAATATGATAATCTTCTGGATGATTACAGCAAAAGTTATGAAAGATACATCAGAGAATCAGCTGTTCCTGTATTTTATTCCGTTAATGAAAAGTATGCACCATATCTGGCAGTAAGCATTAAGTCACTTGCAGAGAACTGTTCGGCAAAAGAGCATTATAGGATAATTGTAATGTGTGATGATGTGAAAAATATTACTAAAATCCAATTAACTAATGTGCTGGATGGATATGAGAATATTGATATCCAGTTTGTGGATGTCTGGAATAAGCTGACCCAGCTGGCAGGAGAAGTGAATGATAAGATTACAGACAGAAAAGAAAACAGGCTGTATTCGGGTGTATTTACTATGACGATTTACTTAAGAATATTTCTGGCGGATATATTTCCAGAGATAGATAAGGCAGTATACATTGATGCAGATACAGTGTTAAACGGTGATATTAAAGAACTGTTTGATACAGATATTGGGGAGAATATGTTTGGCGCCGTTAATGATACATTTGCAGCTAATCATCCTATTTTGTCAGAATATATAGAAAATGTGATTGGCACACAGAAGGACAGGTATGTTAATTCAGGGGTTCTTCTTATGAATATGGATAAAATGAGAAAGGATAAATTATCTGCCAGATTCTTAAAACTTCTGGACAGATATCATTTTGACAGCGTTGCACCTGATCAGGATTATATTAATGCAATGTGCAAAGATGATATATGCTATCTGGACAGGGAGTGGAATGTCATGCCTAATAAAGGCGGAGAATATATATCGTGTCCAAAACTGATACATTATAACTTGTTTGACAAGCCATGGAATTACAGGGAAATTCCGTATGAAGAATATTTCTGGTATTATGCATACCGGTCAGGATTTTATCCGATGCTGTTAAGACAGCGGGAGCAGTATGATGAAGTTCAAAAGCTGGATGATAAGGAAAAACTGGATGAACTGCTTAACAGGGCAGAAACGATAATTAGCGACAACTCTTTGAAATTTTCAGAGATACTGAAATGTGTATAAAAAGTATATTCAGAAATGAGGATGTTTATGATTGGGGACAGGGAGCAGGTATACGAAAATATTAAAACGGCACTGCAGAGCAGGCAGTACAATTCAAAGGTTGAGATAAACGATCCGGTGCTGTGTCTTAAGGATAAAGAGATTATTTTGAGGAACTATCTGGAATCAAGACAAACAAGGAAGTTTATTATAAACAGAAAAGTGGCAGAAATGATTCTGCATGTGGGGACAGGACTTGTCGGACTGGTTACAGGTATAACCGGAAAAGATAATCTGAATGGAATGACAGGCCCGGCAATTGTTACTTGCAATCATTTCAGTCCGCTTGATCCGGCAATTGTGAGTTTTTGTATGAGAAAAAACGGATTTAAAAATATTAATTTTGTTAATCAGGATTCTAACCTTGCAATGAAGGGAATGGTTGGATATATGCAAAGATATGCCGACACAATGCCCGTAAGCAGTATGCGTTGGTTTATGGAAACAGAATTTCCTGCCCAGATTAAGAAAGCACTTGATAATAACAGGCTTGTCCTTATCTATCCTGAGCAGGAAATGTGGTTTAATTACAGAAAACCGCGTCCATGCAAAAGAGGAGCATATCTGTATGCGGTAAAGTTCAATGTGCCAGTGATTTCTCTTTTTGTGGAGCAGTCTGTTAGTAGTACACATTTGCACAGGTTCAGGGTGCATATCCTGCCGGTAATATATCCGGACAGACGACTTGATGAAAGAACAGCGAGCTTAAAGATGCAGCATACAGATTATGAGCAGAAATGTGCTGCATATGTTAAAGCATATGGAAAGAAACTGACGTATGATTTTGAAGATGGTGATATTGCAGGAAGATGAGATGGGTAACGAATGATGATAATGTGACACGAGTATGAAAGCATTTGACGCAGAAAGAATAGAAGTGTATATATAATTGAGACTATTACAAAGATTGAGAGGAATATATATGAAGATACAATCAGTGGCAGTTCTTGGAGCAGGAGCAGTTGGTTCCTATGTTATATGGGGACTTTCAGAAAAGAAGGATATAAGTTTAAGTGTTGTTGCAAAAGGAGAAAGAGCAGAAAGACTTAAAGAAGAAGGATGCATGATTAATGGGAAGATATACCACCCGGAGGTATTGGCTCCGGCTGAGGCAAAAGGAGTTGATCTTCTTGTTGTGTCGTTAAAGTATGGTGCGCTTGCAGGAGCATTAGATGATATAAAAAAAGCTGTTGGTGAGAACACAATTGTCATGAGTCTTATGAATGGTGTTGACAGTGAAGAAATAATATCTAATAAGATAGACAAAAAACATATCATTTATTCACTAATAAAAGTTGCATCACATCGTGAAGGAAAGGAATATGTGTTCAATCCTGATACTACAATAGGAATTATATATGGTGAGGCAGATGCACCATATGAGAGTGAAAGAGTTGTGGCGATAAGAGATTTATTTGACGGAACAGGGATTAATTACAGAGTGACTGAATATATTAAAGAAGAGATATGGAGCAAATTCAGACTTAATATCTGTAACAATCTTCCACAGGCTATTATCGGAGCCGGAGTAGGCTGTTATACTGACAGTGAACATATGAAAGCAATCAGTGCAGGACTGCGTAAGGAAGTTGAAACAGTTGCGCTTGCCAAAGATATTGATATGAGCAGATGTGCAGATAACTCAAGCCGAGGAAGTGCTGTTCCGCCAACAGCAAGGTATTCAACACTTCAGGATATTGATGCTGGAAGACATACAGAAATAGATATGTTTTCCGGAGCTATGATGAGAATGGGAAAAGAGCTTGGAATTCCTACACCATACAATGAATATACATATCACATCATCAAGGCACTTGAAGAAAAGAATGATGGTGTGTTTGATTATGATGAGAATAGCGCAGCTGTGACCTATTCAAAGTAGAGAACGTGACTCTTTCCAGCTATTGGTCATAAGCCTGATTATGGTATTCGGGTAATGAGCTTATAGTATATATAGAACAAATCATTATTAATTTTGAAACAGCCTACTAAACACAGCAAATACACATGTTTAGTAGGTAGTTTTATGCCAGATATAACATGTCAGATTATATAACAACCTACTAAATTGCAAATGTTGTTGCATTTAGTAGGTTGTTTTCTTGTTTTTTGAAGAGGATTAAATATATGAAGCGAAAATATAGTCCTATTTACTTGTCAAATTACCTACGAAATATCCGTAAGTTGGTCGATTAGTAGGTAATGGACAAGATAAATATCAATAAATCGTCTTAAAATACCTACTAAAAGAGGCAATATCACTTAATTAGTATGCTTGTCTGATAATTAATAGAATATTCCTTAATCATATCTGGATTTACGATAAATAATATCAATAATTCTTGTTGACATATACCCTATATGGGTATATATAATGCATTACATACATTACATATATTACAGCTATAACAGATAAATATAAAAGAGTATTTATTAGGCTCCAATATAATTATCAGACGAAGGAGAGAAAGGAAGACTAATGGAAAAGGAATGTTGTTGTCATAAGACAAAAGAACGTGATGCCAGGGAATATAAAGACCTATGTAACAGACTTAGCAGAATTGAAGGTCAGATAAGAGGAATTAAGGGAATGGTCGAGAAGGACGCATACTGTATTGACATTCTTAATCAGGTGTCGGCAGCCCAGTCTGCGCTTAACAGTTTTACAAAGGTGCTTCTGGATAATCATATCAAGAGCTGTGTAGTCCGTGATATTAAAGAAGGCAAGGATGATACAGTGGAAGAGCTTGTTAAGACAATAGGCAAATTTATGCGATAAGAATTATAAAAGGAGATGTTAAATATGGGAACAGCTATAATAATCGGCATATTAGCCATAATAGTAGTAATTGCAGTTATAAGCAGTGTTAAGCATATGAAAGGTGAAGGTGGCTGCTGTGGTGGCGGTGGAGATACTGTTGCAGAAGAAAAGAAGATACTTGATAATCCTGTAATTGCCATCAAGATTGTTGATGTTGAAGGCATGCATTGTGAGAACTGCAAGAATAGTATTGAGAGATCTGTTAATAAGATTGATGGTGCTTCATGCCAGGTTAATCTTAAGAAAAAGCAGGCAATTATTGAAGTTGATAGAGAAATCGACGACGCTGATATAAGAATTGCAATTGAGAGACTTGATTTCAAGGTTACAGGAATAACAACTAACCATAAGGAGGGCTAGTGCGATATGGAACAGTACAATGTTACAGGAATGAGCTGTGCAGCGTGTCAGGCGAGAGTTGAGAAGGCTGTAAGCAAGGTACCTGGAGTAGAAAGCTGTTCAGTAAGTCTTCTTACCAATTCAATGGGTGTTGAAGGTACTGCAACCACAGATGTAATCATTAAAGCTGTGGAAGCTGCGGGATATGGCGCGTCGGTAAAGGGGACAAAGAACAGCAGTCCTTCAATGCAGGAGCAGGAAGATGCACTGGCAGATAAGACAACTCCTGTTTTAAAGAAGAGATTAATAGCATCAGTGATATTTCTTGTTGTGCTTATGTATTTCAGCATGGGACATATGATGTGGGGCTGGCCGCTTCCATCAGTACTTGAAGGAAATCATGTGGCTATGGGTCTGATACAAATGCTGCTTACAATAATAATAATGGTTATTAACCAGCATTTCTTCATAAGCGGATTCAAGGGATTATTACATCGTTCACCTAATATGGATACACTTGTTGCGCTTGGTTCAGGAGCAGCATTTGCATGGAGCACATACGCACTTTTTGCCATGACAGACTGTCAGGTGAGAGGTGATATGGCTGGTGTAATGCATTACATGGATGAATTCTATTTTGAGTCAGCAGCCATGATTCTTACACTTATTACAGTAGGGAAAATGCTTGAAGCACGCTCAAAGGGAAAAACAACAGATGCATTAAAGAGCCTTATGAAGCTCGCTGCCAAGACAGCAGTACTTTATGCAGATGGTCAGGAGACATGCGTTCCTGTTGAACAGGTTATGACAGGTGATATATTTGTTGTAAGACCGGGGGAGAATATACCGGTAGATGGGGTTATTATTGAAGGCAACACAGCAGTTAATGAATCAGCACTTACAGGTGAAAGTATTCCTGTTGATAAACAGGAAGGTAATCAGGTAAGTGCGGCAACACTTAATACATCAGGATATATAAAGTGCAGAGCCACAAGAGTAGGAGAGGACACAACGCTCTCCAGGATAATACAGATGGTAAGTGATGCGGCTGCGACTAAAGCACCGATTGCAAAGATTGCTGATAAAGTTTCAGGTGTATTCGTACCTGCGGTTATAACAATAGCGGTTATAACAACAATAGTATGGCTGTTATGTGGCAAGGACTTGGGATTTGCACTTGCGAGAGGAATCTCAGTGCTTGTAATAAGCTGTCCTTGTGCATTGGGACTTGCTACTCCGGTTGCAATTATGGTTGGTAACGGAGTAGGAGCAAAGAATGGAATTATGTTCAAAACCGCTGTTTCTTTAGAGCAGACAGGCAAGATGCAGATAGTTGCACTCGATAAAACTGGTACTATTACAGAGGGTGAACCAAAGGTTACAGATATTGTGACCGATGATGGAATCTCACAGAATGAACTTCTTGCTATAGCATATGACCTTGAAAAGAAAAGTGAACACCCGCTTGCAAAGGCTGTTGTTAATTATGTAGAAGAGAGTGGAGATAAGAACGCATTTGCAGAAGAAGTAACTGACTTTAAGGCAGTAGCTGGTAACGGACTTAAAGGGAAGCTTGATGCAAATGTGGTGGCAGGAGGTAATCTTAAGTTCATATCAGAATACTGCAATGTCCCTGATGATTTAAGAAACAAGGCAGATGATTTATCATCAGAAGGAAAGACACCGCTTTTCTTTGCAAAAGATAACGAGCTTCTCGGAATAATAGCTGTTGCAGATACAATTAAGAAGGACAGTCCACAGGCTATCAGGGAACTCCAGAATATGGGAATCCGGGTTGTGATGATTACAGGAGATAATGAAAGAAGTGCTAAGGCAATAGGAAAGCTTGCCGGAGTAGATGAGGTTATTGCTGGTGTTCTTCCTGAAGGAAAAGAAAAAGAAATAGCAAGACTTAAGGAACATGGAAGTGTTATAATGGTTGGTGACGGTATTAATGACGCACCGGCACTTACAAGAGCTGATATAGGTATTGCAATCGGAGCCGGTACAGATGTTGCCATTGATGCAGCTGATATAGTTCTTATGAAGAGCAGATTATCAGATGTGCCTGCTGCCATAAGGCTTTCAAAGAGAACACTTATCAATATACATGAGAATCTGTTCTGGGCATTCTTCTATAACTGTATAGGAATCCCACTTGCAGCAGGTGTGTGGATACCATTATTTGGATGGACACTCAATCCTATGTTTGGAGCGGCAGCAATGAGCTTATCAAGCTTCTGTGTAGTAACGAATGCATTAAGACTTAATCTTGTAAAGATATATGATACAGGAAAAGACCATATTTACAAGAAAAAGTCAGGCAAAATAAAAAATAAAACGACAAAAGGAGATAAAACTATGACAAAGACTATGAATATTGAGGGTATGATGTGTGGACATTGTGAAGCTGCAGTCAAGAAGGCGCTTGAGGCTGTTGACGGAGTTACAGAGGCAGTTGTAAGCCATGAGAACGGAACAGCGGTTGTTACACTTTCTAAGGAAGTTGATAATAATGTATTAAAGAAGGTTGTAGAAGATAAGGATTACAAGGTAACATCGGTTAAATAATAAAGCGGTTAAATAAAGAGTTTGTATTGTGAATGCCATTTGAAAATGTTAAAATCATCAGATAGAAGGTATTGCTTAATGTATGGAGGAAGAAGATGAACATAACATTTTTGGTGCTGTATGTAATTGCAGCGGTGGTTCTTGCATATGTTCTGGTAAGAACATATTTAGAAAAAGACAGAATGAGCATTTATGTGGCTGTTCCAGTGATTCTGGCTTTAGTATGTGTGCTTGGATATTCTGTGAACTTTATGACAGACGATTATAAAAAAATGTCCTGTGCTACCAGCATTATGATGGCAGCTCAGGATTTTGCGCTTGTTGCGCTGCTTGTGTATACGAGGGAATTTACGAGAATAGGCAATAAAGCAACAAAGATAATGGCAGGTGTGTCATTACTTCTTGCAATTGCAGATTCGGTGGTTTTTATAATTAATATATTTGATGAGATAGCGTTAAAGTACAGCCTTAACAAATGTAACGGCTGCTACGTTCTTGGGTATGAAGGAGAGGTCTGGTTTGCTGTTCATGCGATTATTAATCTTATAATAGTCGCAATGGTAATAGGACTGCTTGTTGTAAAATGTATGAGAATCCCCGGAGCATACTGGGGAAGATATACATTTATGGGGATAGGATTATTTATAATACTTGTATTTAAGTTTATATTTATAGCGAAAATGATAGATCTCAGAGTTGATATATCTATATTATTATATGCATTTCTGGGAGTTCTTATATATTGGAATACATTCTGGTATTCTAAAAAGACAATGCTTAATGTTACACATGAGATGATAATAGACCATATGCAGGTACCTGTTATATTATTTGATTACGAAGGGGTCGTGGCAGACTTTAATGTGCCAATGCATAAAATATTTGATGATCTTATGTATGATAACAGGGAACAGACATATTCATGGTTTATAGAGAATAAGCATGTTCCGGTAGAAGAAGGGACAGATACTTTTGAGTGGAATCTTAAAGAACACAGCTACGACTGCAGAATTGTCAATCTGTCAGATAATAAGGGAAGACTGTTAGGGAAAATCATAGTAATGCAGGATGTGAGTGAGCTTAAGAAAGCATACAGGGAATTGCAGGATATGGTTGTATTTGATTCGCTCACAGGAGTGTTCAGCAAGCTCAGTTATCTTGATAACTGTAAGAATTATGATGATTTCAAGGGACCTGTAAGCGTTGCAGTGTGCAATGTTAACAACCTTAATGATATTAACATAAGATACGGACAGAAGGCTGGCGATTCAGTTATGATAAATGTTGCTGATGTTCTTAAGTCCGAGCTGAGAAACAATGCATATATTGCAAGGCTTAATGGAAGTGATTTTGCAATAGTCCTTAAGAATTATACTAAAGAGAAGGCAGAAACATTACTGTCAGGGGTAAAAGATAAGATAAACAGACAGTGTTCAACTAAGGACTATAAGGTCACTGTAGAATATGGAATATCAGTGCGTGATAATAATAATAAATGGATGATGGATGTCACTAATAAGGCGGCAGCAATCATGAAAGAGAAGAAGGCGAAGGCATCAGCAATACACTAAAATATAGCACAGAAATGGAAGACAATATGAAATTTGATGGAATAAAAAAGGTCAGTGATGGCAGGTTTATTAACAGATACGACCTGTATTATACAACAGAGGATGACAGACATAAGGTGTACGAAATTATAAGCAGGAATGATAATCTTAGTACTATTGAGGATGTGAGAAACAGCAGTACAGATGGTGTTGTTATAGTTGCAACTGACGAGAAAAATGAGAGAATACTTATTAACAAAGAATACAGAATGTCGGTAGGAGGTTATGTATATAATTTTCCGGCTGGGCTTATAGATGAAGGAGAGACTCCTGAGATCGCAGCCAGAAGAGAGTTAAAGGAAGAGACCGGACTTGATCTGGTTACTATTGAGGACAAGCTGTATGACAGTTATAGTGCAATAGGTTTTTCTAATGAAACCAATGCAGTGATAATTGGAAAGGCAGCAGGAGAATTTGCTCCAAGTACATCCACATTTGAAGAGATTAAGGCTGGGTGGTATACAAGACAGGAAGTTAAAGAACTGTTAAAAGATAAGCATTTTGCGGCAAGAACACAGGCGTTCTGTTATATGTGGGCAAAGAATGAGAACGTTTGATGAAATTATATGATTAGGTGAGAGGTTGATAATGTTCTGGAAGAAGACAGTTGTGTCAGTATGTATAGCTGCGCTGGCTGCCATTGCAGTGGCAGGATGTGGAAAGCATGTTAAGGCAGCAGTGTATACATACGAAGAGAATGATGAAGGAAAGCTTGTAATTACAGGGCTTACCGATAAGGGAAAAGAGGATATGGTACTTAAAGTTCCTGCCAGTATAGATGGTAAGGAAGTTATTGGAATAGGAAGCGGGGCGTTCAGGGAAGACACCAAGGTAACGGAGGTAGTAATAGCAGATGGAATAACATATGTATCTGAAAATGTATTTCTTAACTGCTATAATCTTAAGACTATTGATATACCTGAATCAGTGAAAACAATTGGAACCAATACATTTACAGGAACCGAATGGGAATATCAGATATTTAAAGATAAAGATGAAGTCGTTGTTAATGATATCCTGTGCGCTGTCAACAAGGACGAAGGTTCTTATATAGTGCCGGATGGAGTCGTTACGATAGCATCAGGCGTGTTTTATAATAAAACTGGTATAACATCAGTGGATATACCTGATTCTGTGGAGGAGATAGGAACATATGCATTCTCAGGATGTACAGGAATTGAAAAAATAGAACTGCCGTCAGGGCTTAAAAGAATAGGATATGGGGCATTTGCCAATATGTCATTGAAAAATATGAATGTGCCGGCAGGAGTTGACAGCATAGGAAATGAAGCATTCCTTGGAATATCAGAGATTAATTATAAGGGGAAAGCACAGGGAAGTCCATGGGGCGCAGATACAGTTCAATAAGAAAGCGAGGATTAATATGATAAAAAAGAAAACTAATACATTTCTTTCATGTGACAAGAAAACATCTATACATGTTGTTATGTGGTGTCCGGATGAAGATGAGTATAAGCAGCCGGTTGCAATTCTTCAGTTATGTCATGGAATGATAGAATACATTGACAGATATGATGGATTAGGAAAGTTCATGGCTGAAAGGGGAATACTTGTAGTTGGTAATGACCATCTTGGACATGGAAAGTCAGTTGCATCAGAAGATGATTATGGATATTTTAAGAAGAAACATCCACAGGATGCACTTGCAAAGGATGCACATCATCTTACAGTCTTAATGAAGAAAATGTATCCTGGTGTAAAATATTATCTTGCAGGACATAGCATGGGTTCGTTTGTTACAAGAAAATATATCTGTGATTATGGGAAAGAACTTGATGGAGTTATTATAATGGGAACAGGTCATCAGCCGACACCAGTGGTATTGGCCGGTAAGGCACTTGCACAGATAACTAAGCTGATAAAGGGAGACAGGTATAGAAGTTCATTCTTATCGAAAGTAATGTTTGACAGCTACAATAAAAAGATAAAAAACGTAAGAACTGCAAATGACTGGCTTACAAGAGATGAGAAGATAGTTGATGAATACAATGCAGGAAAGCTTACAACTTTTTTATTTACAGCTAATGGATATATAGGCCTTATGAATATGATATTGTATGTAAGAAATCCTAAGAACATAGCACGTATTCCAAGAGAACTTCCTATGCTTATTATGTCAGGCCTTGATGATCCTGTTGGTGAATATGGTAAGGGAGTGTATCGTGCATATAATACTTATCATGGACATATAGAGGATATAGATTTAAGACTGTATGAAGACTGCCGTCATGAATTGTGCAATGAACTTAATAAAGAGTTCATATATGAAGAAATGTATGACTGGATCAAACAGCATATGTAATGTTGTAATGATAAAAGCCCGTGACTTGAATATGCAGTCACGGGCTTTTATATAAATATTATAACTTGATTGTTGTATATTTAGGAATGCATGCAATTCCAAGTGCGTAAGGACCTGTGTGGCAGCCTGATATAATACTGATTCTTGTCTTAAAGTCAGCTTTTCTTTCAAGCAGAGTAGTTCCAAGAGCAGCTTCTACAGCATCACGATACTCTTCGGCTTCTTCAGGATTAGTACAATAACCTACAGTAATATCCCAATCCTCAATAGGTCTTCCCTTTGATTCAATATATTTCTTGATCATATCAATGACATTGGACTTTCCCTTGTTACGTGTTCTTGTAAAACCACCAAGACCAATCTCTCCTTCTTTCATGACGATGATAGGTCTGAGACTTAACTTACTTGTGATTGTAATAGCAGTCTTGGCAAGTCTGCCGCCTTTGCTCAGATATTCAAGAGATTCTGTTGTGAACATGATTCTTCCGTCATTCCTTAAAGCCTCAAGTACTTTAATTGTATCCTCATAAGAATATCCAGCTTTTCTCATTTCAAGAGCCTGATATATAAAAAGAGAAAATGATGCAGAATTAAGTAATGAATTGATTATGGTAACTTTGGCATCAGGATGATCCTCTAATATTATATCTTTAGCCGTACATGCTGAATTGTATGAACCTGAAAAATACGAAGTAATAGTGCACACAATAGCAGGTCTGCCAGCCTCGACGCTTGGCATAATTGCATCTACAAAGTCTTGTACGCTAGGAAGGGACGATTTAGGGAAAGCGCCTTCATCAGTCATTCTTCTGTAGAATTCATCATGTGTTATATCATATTGTTCTTTTAGGTAGTTGACTCCGTCAAAAGTAGTATAGAGTGGTACAAGCTTAAGGTTATGCGTCTCAGCATATTCTCTTACTATGTCGCAAGCGGAATCTGAAATTATATCAAACATAAATATATTATCCTCCAAGTTGTGAAAACGATTTGTTTTGTTAATTGATATGGTAACACATAGTATTCAAAACCACAATACATAAATATTAATATTTTGTTAAATATGCATTTATAATTAGAAAATTATGTTGTATAATAATTTTTACATGAATTAAATCCGATAATGGAGGATATTATAATGAAAGTATGTACATTTCTTACCGAGGGTTTTGAAACAGTTGAAGCTCTTGCTGTTATTGATGTATTGAGAAGAGCAGATATACAGGTTGATACAATATCTATTACTGGAGACAGGCTTGTTAAGAGCGCACAGGGAATTACAGTAATGGCAGATGGATTATTAGATGAATATGAATTTGACGGAAGCGAAATGCTTTTTTTACCGGGAGGACCGGGACACCAGTCATACTATAAGTGTAACAGGCTTATTGAATTGTTAAAGGATTATAATGCTAAGAATAACAGAATTGCAGCTATATGTGCTGCTCCGTCTGTGCTTGGCAGTCTTGGATTATTAGAAGGCAGAAAGGCAATGGCATTTCCGGGATTTGAAGACAAGCTTAAGGGAGCGGAAGTATTAAAAGCGCCGGAACGTTTTGTTACGGATGGCAATATTACGACATCAAGAGGAATGGGAACTTCAATAGATCTTGGACTCGAGATAGTAAGACTTTTAAAGGGTGAGGCTCTTGCAGATCAGCTCAGGGCATCAACACAATATATATAATAATTCAAGAGGTTAATATGAGTTACGATAATTATGATTATGAAGAGGCATACAGACATAGTCAGGATAGACGAAAAAGAGCGATGGCAATGAAGAAAAAAAGAAAGCAGATTCTTAAGAAAAAATTGATGCTTTTTACCTCGGTGGTGGTTGTTGCAGTTATTGCAGTTTTAATAATATGCATAACATCATCAATAAGAAAGTCAGCTAAAAGCAAAGAAGCATTTGCGTCAGACATAACACAAGAAACTAATGAAGAAACACAGACACAGGAAGAAACAAAGCCATCACTTATCTATTCGCAGATGGCAGCAGATTATAAGGATCTGTCATCAGACAGTAATGTAAGTTCTCCATACGCAGCACTTATAGATGTGACTAATCATAAGATAATAGCAGGAAAGGGAGCAACAGAAAAAATATATCCGGCTTCAATGACTAAAGTTATGACACTGATTGTTGTAACAGAGAATCTTAAAGATATGTCGCAGACATATACATTTGGGTTTGAAATGCTTAACAGATTATATATTGAAGAGGCATCAAGGGCAGGATTTGAACAGGATGAAACAGTTGATGCAGAAGACCTGCTTTATGGACTTATTCTTCCATCTGGCGCAGATGCGGCAGAAGCTCTTGCAATAATGGTTGCGGGATCTAATGAAGATTTTGCAAAGCTTATGAATCAGAAATGCGAAGAATTAGGACTTAAGAATACACATTTTGTTAATCCATCTGGATTGTACGATGATAATCAGTATACTACACCAGCTGAGATGGCAATGATAATGGAATATGCCATGCAGGACGAATTAAGAGCCAGGGTGCTTGGAACATACCAGTATACGACTAAGGCAACAACACAGCATCCGCAGGGAATTCCTCTTACAAGTACAATGTATTCAAGAATATACGGCAATGAAGCACCGGGAGTTAAGGTAACTGGAGGAAAGACTGGATATGTCAATGAATCCGGAAGCTGTCTGGTAAGCTATGCTGTTACAGATAATGGACATGCATATGCGTTCTGCACCAGTGGGGCTACATATAAGTGGGCACCTGTATATGATGAAATATATGTTTACAAGAATCTTATACCAGATTCAGAGAAAAACATTGAAACAGCTTCGACTGCAAAAGTTAATAATTGACAGCCAGAATATGTCATAATAATTAGAATTAAAGACCGCATAATAACAGTAAGACGATAAGTTATGGCGCCATAGCTTTTCGCCTGAACCAAATTGTTTATTAAGGAGGCATATTATTATGGCTAAATCAACAAGTTCTAATTATAAGACTAAGAAGGAAGCGCAGAGTGCACTTGACAGATTCAAGATGGAAGTTGCATCAGAGATAGGTGTTAACTTAAAGGATGGTTATAACGGAGACCTCACATCAGCAGAGGCTGGATCAGTTGGTGGTAACATGGTTAAAGAGATGATCAAAAGACAGGAAGAGCAGATGAGCGGCAAGTAATCGTTCAATGACGTCTTAGAATATACAACATTGATAAACATGGGCTGTGGCAATTGTGTTTTTAGAAAATACAAGGGCTGCAGCCCTGTCTTTTATTTTTTGAAAATATTACTGGTAATCTTACAATACTTATGTTATAATTCGTGGGTATGTTGTACGATAGTAACATTACATATATCATAGGAGGATTAATTTATAATGAGTTTCACAGTTGAGAATTTAGAAGAGAAGAATATGGTTAAGCTTGTTATTGAGTCTACTGCAGAGGAATTTGAGGCAGGTCTTAATACTGCATATAATAAGAATAAGAGTAAGATCAGCCTTCCAGGTTTCAGAAAAGGTAAAGCACCTAGAAAGATGATTGAGAAGATGTATGGCGCAGAAGTATTCTACGAAGATGCAGCTAATTCAATTATTCCAGATGCATATGCTAAGGCTGCTGATGAGTGTGGTCTTGAGCTTGTTTCACAGCCAAAGATCAATGTAACACAGTTAGAGGCTGGAAAGCCATTTATCTTTGAAGCTGTTGTAGCTACTAAGCCAGAAGTTGAGCTTGGACAGTACAAGGGTGTTGAGGTAACTAAGGCTGACACAGAAGCAACAGATGCTGATGTAGAAGAAGAGTTAAAGAGAGTTCAGGATCAGAATTCAAGAACAGTTGCTGTAACAGACAGAGCTGTTAAGGATGGCGATAACACAGTTATTGATTTTGAAGGATTTGTTGATGGTGTTGCATTTGAAGGTGGTAAGGGAACAGATTATCCGCTTACAATCGGATCTCATTCATTCATTGATACATTTGAAGAGCAGATTATCGGTATGAATATCGGTGATGAGAAAGAGATTAATGTTACATTCCCAGAAGAGTATCATGTAGATGAGCTTAAGGGAAAGCCAGCTATGTTCAAGGTTTCTGTTAAGGAAATCAAGGAGAAACAGCTTCCAGAACTTAATGATGAGTTTGCTCAGGATGTATCTGATTTTGATACACTTGCTGAATATAAGGATGATTTAAAGAATAAGATTGCTGACAGAAAGTCAAGAGAAGCTAAGTCTAAGCAGGAAGATGAAGCAATCGCTAAGATCATTGAGACATCTAAGATGGATATTCCAGATGCTATGGTTGACACACAGGTTAACAGAATGGTTGAGGATTTTGCACAGAGATTACAGCAGCAGGGATTATCAGTTGAGCAGTACTTCCAGTACACAGGTATGACAGCTGATAAGATTATGGATGAGATGAAGCCAGAGGCTGTTAAGAGAATCCAGTCAAGACTTGTTCTTGAGGCAGTTGTTAAGGCTGAGAATATCGAGACTTCAGATGAAGAATTTGAAGCAGAGTTAAAGAAGATGGCAGAAGCTTACAAGATGGAACTTGATCAGATTAAGGAATTCATGGGAGACTATGAGAAGAAGCAGATTAAGGAAGATCTTGCAATTCAGAAGGCTGTAGATGTTATCGTTAATTCAGTTGTTGAAAAGTAATAGAATTAACAAGAAACATTTTAGTATATTGGAGGTTGTGTAATGAGTTTTGTACCTTATGTCATAGAACAGAACAGCAGGGGAGAAAGATCATATGATATTTACTCAAGACTGCTTAAAGACAGAATTATATTCTTAGGAGAAGAGGTAACAGATGTTTCTGCTAATCTTGTAGTAGCACAGATGTTATTCCTTGAAGCAGAAGATCCAGGCAAGGATATACATTTCTACATTAACAGCCCGGGAGGATCTGTATCAGCAGGTTTTGCTATTTATGATACAATGCAGTACATCAAATGTGATGTATCTACAATATGTATTGGTATGGCTGCAAGTATGGGTGCATTCCTTCTTTCAGGCGGTGCTAAGGGAAAGAGACTTGCTCTTCCTAATGCAGAGATTATGATTCACCAGCCATCAGGTGGTGCAAGAGGTCAGGAGACAGAGATCAGAATCGTTGCTGAGAATATACTTAAGACTAGAAATAAGTTAAACGAAATACTGGCTGCTAATACAGGTAAGTCAGTTGAAGAGATTTCACGCGACACAGAAAGAGATAATTACATGACAGCACAGGAGGCTGTTGCATATGGACTTATCGACAGTGTTGTAGAAAAGAGATAATTGCTTATGATAAGGAAGGCGTCTGCGGATTGATATCGGCAGATGTCTCCCTTGTTTTTGCATGATAAGACATTTCATGCATATATGAAAGGTATTTGGAGGATAGTATGGCAGGCAGAAATATAGACGAGAAGCTTAGATGCTCATTCTGTAATAAAACACAGGATCAGGTTAAGAAGCTTATCGCAGGACATAATGGTGTATACATTTGCGATGAATGTGTAGAAATATGCAGTGATATCCTTGATGAAGAATTTGAAACAGAAGCTGGCAGCAATGATGTGGTTGAAGGTATGAATATCAATCTGCTTAAGCCAAAGCAGATAAAAGAATTTCTGGACGATTATGTTATTGGACAGGATGATGCCAAGAAGGTGCTTGCAGTTGCTGTATATAATCATTATAAGAGAATTATGTCACAGGCAGATCTTGATGTAGAGTTACAGAAGAGTAATATTCTTATGCTTGGACCTACAGGTTCAGGAAAGACATTTCTTGCACAGAATCTGGCAAGACTTCTTAACGTGCCATTTGCAATTGCAGATGCAACTACTCTTACAGAAGCCGGATATGTTGGTGAAGATGTAGAAAATATTCTTCTGAAGCTTATACAGGCTGCTGATTATGACGTTGAGAAAGCGCAATATGGAATTATATATATTGATGAGATAGATAAGATTACTAAGAAATCAGAAAATGTATCAATAACAAGGGATGTATCTGGTGAAGGTGTACAGCAGGCACTTCTTAAGATATTAGAAGGAACAGTTGCTTCAGTTCCGCCACAGGGAGGAAGAAAACATCCACAGCAGGAGCTTATTCCTATTGATACAACTAATATTCTTTTTATATGTGGTGGTGCATTTGACGGACTTGAGAAGATAATAGAGTCAAGAATGGATAAGAGTTCAATTGGCTTTAATTCAGAGCTGAAAGAAAAGAGCAATGATGATGTTGGAGAGATGTTCCATAAGGCTCTTCCACAGGATCTTATTAAATTTGGTCTTATACCGGAATTTGTAGGACGAGTACCGGTTGTAGTTTCGCTGGATTCTCTTGATGAAGAAGCTCTTGTAAGAATATTAAAGGAGCCTAAGAATGCTATTATTAAGCAGTATCAGGCATTATTCGGACTTGACGAGGTTGCACTTGAATTTACTGATGAAGCGGTAGAGGCAGTTGCACATAAGAGTTTTGAAAGAAAGACAGGGGCAAGAGGTCTTCGTTCTATTCTGGAATCAGTCATGAATGAAGTAATGTATGAGATTCCATCAGATGAGTCAATTGCCAAATGTATAATAACCAGGGAAGCTGTAGAAGGTACAGCAAAGCCTCTGTTAGAATACAGAACAGATGCTGTTAAAAAAGCACAGTAAGATTATTGAGGCGGACTGTTCGTGGATGGACAGTCCGCTTTTTTAGGGTAAAGGGAAAATATATGAAGAAGAATACAGATGACAGATACTATCCGGTCATTCCATTAAGGGAAACAACAGTGTTTCCCGGGATGGTTATGCATTTTGATGTGAGTCGTAAAAAGTCAATTAAAGCTATACAGTCAGCAATGACATCAGACCAGTATATATTTCTGGTAACACAGCGTGACTCACAGGTTTCGGAACCGGCATTATCTGATATATATTCAATTGGAACACTGGCTGTTATCAAACAGATAATTAAAATGCCAGGCAAGATATTAAGAATACAGGTGGAGGGAATCTGCAAGGCTGCAGTTAACAGCTTTGAGGAGTCTGCCGGTATGATGGTTTCGTACATAACAAAAAAATATGACATTCCAAAGCCGGATGCGGTACTTGGAAGAGCTATTCTTGTGGGAATGAGAGAACTGTTAAAGCAGTATGCAGGAGTTAACAGCAAGTTTTCTAAAGATACAATAAAAAGATGGCTTGAATTAAAAAAGGCAGATGAACTCATGAATGAATTTGCTGCCGGATTTCCTATGGAATATGAAAAAAGACAGCAGTTCCTTGAGATGGAAGATTATGAGCAGATGTATACTTATGCAGCAACATTGCTTATTAATGAAACAAATGCATACAGGATTAAAGAAGAACTTGGTAATATAGTCAGGGAAAAGGTGGAAAAAAACCAGAAAGATTATATCTTAAGAGAAGAACTGGCTGCAATTAATGAGGAACTGGATGGCTCGGTGTCAACAGAAGCTGATGATTACATGCAGGCTGTTGAAAAAATGGATGCACCGCAGTATGCAAAGGATAAGCTTATAAAAGAAATAAAAAGGCTTAAGAATCTTTCGGGAAATAATTCAGAGGCTAATGTAGAAAGAACCTATATTGAGACATGCCTGCAGCTTCCATGGAATGTTGGAACACAGGATAACAAAGATATTGAGAATGCAAGAAAAGTTCTGGATGAAGATCATTATGGAATGGATGAAATTAAGGACAGAATAATTGAGTCGCTTGCGGTAAGAAATATAACCAGCAAAGGAAAAGCTCCGGTTATATGTCTTGCGGGTCCTCCGGGAACAGGAAAAACGTCTATAGCAAAATCTGTTGCAAGAGCGTTAGGAAGGCAGTATGTGCGTATATGTCTTGGCGGTGTCAGGGATGAGGCTGAGATAAGAGGACACAGGAAAACATATATAGGAGCTATGCCGGGAAGGATTATTGATGGGCTTATACAGGCGAAGGCTAATAATCCATTAATGCTTCTTGATGAGATAGACAAAATAAGCAGCGATTACAAAGGTGATACGTCATCGGCTCTTCTTGAAGTGCTTGATGGCGAGCAGAATGTCAATTTTGCAGATCATTATATTGAGATGCCGGTAGATTTATCAAATGTTCTGTTTATAGCTACAGCTAATGATTTATCAAAGATAAGCCGTCCTCTGTTAGACAGAATGGAAGTTGTAGAAGTAAGTTCATACACTGCGAATGAGAAGTTTCATATAGCAAAGGAACATCTTGTAAAGAAACAGATTAAAGAAAATGGACTTATGGTGCAGGATGTTAAATTTACTGATAAAGTAATTAAAACGATAATATCATCATACACAAGAGAGGCAGGAGTGCGAGGACTGGAAAGACAAGTGGCAAAGGTGGTAAGAAAAGCTGTCCGCCAGTTGTATGACGAAGGCGTATTTATGCCGGATGGTTCAAGAAATAAAAACATAAAAAAGACAATAAGCATATCCGACAAGAATATAACAGAATATCTGGGTAAGATAAAATACCGTGCAGATAAAAAGAATGATAAAGGTGATGTGGGAATTGTCAGAGGTCTTGCATGGACACAGGCAGGAGGAGATACGCTTGAAATAGAAGTTATAACCATGCCGGGAAAGGGAGAATTCAAGCTTACAGGTAACATGGGCGATGTCATGAAGGAATCAGCAAGTATAGCTGTATCATACATTAAGTCAATAACAGAAACAGGAAGATACAAAGTACCGGTAGAATTCTATGAGAAACACGGATTCCATCTTCACATACCAGAAGGGGCAACGCCAAAGGATGGCCCATCAGCCGGAATAACAATGGCTACTGCCATACTTTCTGCGGTTACAGGCAGACAGGTGCGCGCTGATATTGCGATGACAGGAGAACTTACTCTGAGCGGCAAGATACTTCCAATAGGTGGGCTTAAAGAAAAGCTGATTGCAAGTAGAACAGCCGGAATATACAATGTGTGTGTTCCGGAGGATAACAGGCAGGATGTGGAAGAATTGGCTGAAGAGATAAAAAAGGACATGAATATAATATATGTCAGAAAAGCAACAGAAGTTTTTGAACAGGCATTTGTCAGATAAAGGAGGATTCTATGGTTGTAAAGAAAGTTAATCTTGATATAGTAGTGGGCGTTACGAGTACTCTTCCAGAGACTGAATATCCAGAAGTAGCATTTGCAGGAAAATCCAACGTTGGCAAATCGTCGCTTATTAATGCACTTATGAACAGAAAATCATATGCGAGAACATCATCACAGCCTGGTAAGACGCAGACAATTAATTTCTATAACATTAATGACAATATGTATCTGGTTGATCTGCCGGGATATGGTTATGCAAGTGTAAGTGCATCAGTAAAAGCTAAATGGGGCAAAATGATCGAGAAGTATTTGAAAAAGAGCAGCCAGTTAAGACAGGTGTTTCTTCTTATAGACATAAGGCATGATCCGTCAGATAATGACCGGATGATGTATGACTGGATTGTTAATAATGGATACAGACCGGTTATAGTTGCTACCAAGCTTGATAAGATAAAAAGAAGCCAGGTAGCAAAGCAGGTCAAAGCTGTAAGGACAGGACTTGGATTAAGGCAGGAAGACATACTTATCCCATTTTCATCACAGACCAAGCAGGGATTAAAAGAACTGTGGGAGCTTATAGATTCGTATGTGATTGAAGAATAACAATAACGGCAGACAGTGGTAATTACTGTCTGCCGTTATTTTACATAAGCTTGTGTATAATATAATCATATAATTCCTGACTGTTTTCTCTCCATCTGGCACATATTATTTCAGCCTGTTCCTCCATAGGAACATTAAGATTCAGCTCAATGAGGGTAGTGTCTCCTTCCTTGACCTGGCAGTGTGCTATATAGTTTCCATTAGACAGCTTGTAGCAGTCTGTCACAGTTCCAGCTTCATTTTTGAGTTCGTATTTATTCTCAGCAAGATATTTTTCAATATCATCACGGATTCCGGTTGATATCTTGGTGTAGAAGAATGCAATGGTTTCTTCCCCTTCTTTAGTTAATGTGTACTGTGTACTGCTCTGGTGTGTTACTCCACGGATGAAACCATCTTCAACCAGAGAGTTGATGGCTTCCTGGAAAGTGAAATAATCTGTATACTGCTTGTCCAACATAAAAGAAGATAACTGCGTGTTAGACAGAGGAAAATTCACTTTGTTCAGCATATATAAAATCATTAACTTGTATAAAGTGGTTGAGTCTGTATTCATAAATCTTTTCCTTGATAAATATTATTGTCTTTGAGGTAATGAGTAAGAGTATTAAGAACTCTTTTCTTGTTAGCAGTCCATAATGGAGCTGCAAGTAAATCTTTAGGTCCATCCCCTGTGAGTCTGTGTATTACCATGTCTTTTGGAAGAACAGATATAATCTTTCCTGTTATATCAAGATATTCATCCATAGATATGGCTTCAAATAAACCTGCACAATAATCCTTATATAGATCAGTGTCTTTAAGGATGTGCAATAACGAAACTTTGATGCCCCATGCGCCGCTGTTGGCAATATACCGGGCAGTAGCAACTGCATCATCAGCATTTTCAAAAGGAAGTCCCATTATCATGTGGACAATAGGACGTATTCCTATCTGTTTAAGGTTATATACAGCTTCATCGTATACAGAAAGGTCGTAACCACGCCTTATATATCTGGCTGTATCTTCACGAATAGTCTGGAGTCCTAATTCAATCCAGACGGGTTTGATAGTGTTTAATTCTTTTAACAAATCAAGAATATCAGAGCCGAGACAATCAGGTCTTGTAGCAATTGAGAGTATCCGTATATCATCCCGCATAATTACAGGAGTAAACAGACGGCGCAGATATTCTGCATCAGCATAAGTATTAGTAAATGACTGGAAATAAGCTATATACTCGCTGCCTTTGTATTTATCAGCGATGACAAGCTTGGCCTGATCGATATCCTGAACAGCAAAATCACCGGAACCATGACCGCTGCAGAAAATGCATCCTCTGGTATCAAGAGTACCATCTCTGTTTGGGCAGGTCATGTTTCCGGAAAGACTCAGCTTGTATAGCTTATGACCATAAGTGTTCTTCAGATATTCACTGACTGAATAATAGTATGGTAACATATCAGCTCTTAATTATTTCTCAATGTGGTCAATTACAGCCTTGCTTACAACGTCTGCAACTCTTGGGTCAAATGCTTCTGGAAGAATGTTAACATCGCTGACTTCATCATCAGGAACGAGGTTGGCAATTGCGAGAGCAGCAGCAAGTTTCATATCTTCTGTAATCTGCTTTGCACGTCCCTCAAGAGCACCTTTAAATATACCAGGGAAAGCAATAACATTGTTAACCTGATTAGGGAAATCAGAACGTCCTGTACCAACGACTCTTGCACCAGCAGCCTTGGCAACGTCTGGCATGATTTCAGGAACCGGATTAGCCATTGCAAATATAATTGCATCCTTATTCATAGTCTTAACCATATCAGCAGTTACTATATTAGGAGCAGAAACTCCGACAAATATGTCAGCACCACAGAGGGCATCAGCAAGAGTACCTGTTTTGTCTTCAAGATTAGTAACATCCATCATTGACTTCTGCATCCAGTTAAGTCCTTCAGATGACTTGGAAAGGATTCCTGACTTGTCACACATAGTAACATGCTTAAAGCCGTATGTAAGAAGCAGCTTAGTGATAGCAACACCGGCAGAACCAGCACCATTAACTACAACATTACACTCTTCCTTAGCCTTGCCTGTAACCTTAAGACCATTAATAATTCCTGCGAGTACTACAATTGCTGTACCATGCTGGTCATCATGGAAAACAGGAATATCAAGAATCTCCTTAAGTCTTGACTCAATTTCAAAACATCTAGGGGCAGATATATCTTCAAGATTGATACCTCCAAATGCAGGGGCAATATTAACAACTGTCTTAATGATTTCTTCGGTATCCTGTGTGTCAAGGCAGATAGGTACTGCATTAACATTACCAAATTCCTTGAAAAGAACGGCCTTGCCTTCCATAACAGGCATAGCTGCATGTGCACCTATGTTACCAAGTCCAAGAACTGCACTTCCATCAGAAACAACAGCAATAGTATTGGCTTTAATGGTATACTTATAAGCTGCTTCCTGATCCTTAGCGATTACTTTACATGGTTCTGCTACACCTGGTGTGTATGCAAGCGCAAGATCTTCTCTTGTCTGAATCTTCATTTTAGGAGTTGTTTCAAATTTGCCATTCCATTCTTCATGGAGCTGTAAGGCTTTCTCTGCATTAGTCATGATATCTATAATCTTCCTTTCAAAATATAATATGCTTTTTAACAGCAATATATATAATAGCATAACATATCACTTAAAAAAAGTATTTTAGACTTTTCTTTTAGAATAATATGATGTATAATCAAAAAAGTCTTTGATGCAATTTCTGCATCAGTTCCCAGAAACAATTATAAGTTAATATGAGGTTAAAGTATGAGAGCTAAATTAGAAACGTTATCTGTCAGTGTATTAAGAGAATTCGCTAAAGATAAAAAAATCAAAAACATATCATCTATGAGAAAAAACGAGCTGATAGACGCACTTGTAGAAGCAACAGCTAAAGCAGAGGGGAAAGGAAGAACGGAAGAAAAGGGGAATCCTGAAGCTAAAGCAGCAGAAGAAAAAAAGAATAGTGACCAATATGTAAGAGAAGAACACAAGGAAGCATATCATGCACAGCCAAAGGCAGAACCTGATGCGCCACAGGCTGATGGTATACTTGAAGTTATGCAGGACGGATATGGATTTATTAGATGTGAGAATTTCCTTCCGGGAGAGAATGATGTATATGTATCACCATCACAGATAAGGAAGTTCAATCTCAAGACAGGAGATATAATACATGGCCCTAAAAGAATGAAAGCGTCAGGTGAGAAGTTCTCGGCGCTTATGTATCTTGAGTCAGTTAATGGAAAAGATCCGTCAGTAGCGCAGAGAAGACCTGCGTTTGAAAGCCTTACACCTATATTTCCTAATGAGAGGATTCATTTGGAAAAGAACTCGAATACAGTTGCAATGAGAATAGTGGATCTTATCTCTCCTATAGGTAAAGGCCAGAGAGGAATGATTGTTTCACAGCCTAAGTCAGGTAAGACAACCCTCCTTAAGCAGATAGCTAATGCAATTACTAAGAATAATCCTGAAATGCATCTTATGATTCTTCTTATAGATGAAAGACCTGAGGAAGTAACAGATATTAAAGAATCAATTGTCGGAGAGAATGTAGAAGTTATCTATTCAACATTTGACGAGCTTCCAGAAAGACATAAGAGAGTATCAGAGATGGTTATAGAACGTGCTAAGAGACTTGTTGAACAGAAGACGGATGTAATTATTCTTCTGGATAGTATAACAAGATTAGCAAGAGCGTATAACCTTACAGTCCAGGCAAGCGGAAGAACACTTTCCGGAGGACTTGATCCAGCCGCCCTGCACATGCCAAAGAGATTCTTTGGTGCAGCAAGAAATATGAGAGAGGGAGGAAGTCTTACAATACTTGCTACTGCACTGGTTGAGACAGGAAGCAAGATGGATGATGTTGTATTTGAAGAGTTCAAGGGAACAGGTAACATGGAACTTGTACTTGACAGAAAGCTTTCAGAAAAGAGAGTATTTCCTGCCATAGATATAGCCAAATCAGGAACAAGAAGAGAGGATCTTCTTCTTGATAAAGAAGAACTTGAGGCAGTTGATATAATGAGAAAAGCTCTTAATGGATTGAAGACAGACGAGGCAGCAGAGAGAATCCTTGACATGTTTGTTAAGACAAGAAGTAACGAAGAACTTGTAAATACAGTAATTAAGAACAGGTATATATAATAATCGATATATATATAATATTAATTGTTATATCTTTTTGAAAAAATGCTTGCATAACATATTGTGTCGTGATACAATATGAAAGCTGTTTATAACAGATAAAGAGGTCATTGTGTCTAATGTGCATAGATCCCATCGGGCTAGAAAGGGAATCTAAGGCGGAATTCACAATTGTAATACTTAATAATTTGTAAAGAGGTGAAATCATGAGAGAAGGAATCCATCCAGATTACTATCAGGCAAAGGTTGTTTGTAACTGCGGTAACGAGTTCGTAACAGGTTCAACTAAGGAAGAAATCCACGTAGAGATCTGTTCTAAGTGCCATCCATTCTACACAGGACAGCAGAAGGCATCATCAACTCGCGGACGTATTGATAAGTTCAATAAGAAGTATGGTGTATCAAACAATTAATTTTGAGATAAAGGTTGAGGTTGATAATGACCTCAACTTTTTTTGAATGTATACATAACATTTTGAGTTGGAGGTATATATGAAGCCATCAGGAATTGGGGGACAAGCTGTAATTGAGGGAATAATGATGCGCAATAAGGATAAATATTCTATTGCTGTCAGAAAACCAGATAACGAAATAGAAGTTGTTGTAAGAGAAAGCAGGCTTATAACAGAGAAACATCCATGGCTTAATCTGCCAATAATAAGAGGAATAGCCAGCTTTATAGATTCACTCGTTACAGGTATTTCTACAATTAATTATTCGGCGTCTTTTTATGATGATCCATCAGAACAGGAAAAGACTAAAGTAGATGAAGTTGGGAAGAGCATCCTGAAAGATAAGTTTGAGTCAGTATTAATGGCTGTAACAGTTATATTTTCTATATTCTTTGCAATTGGATTATTTATGGTGCTTCCATATCTTGCAACAAGGCTTGTATCGAAGTACATAGTATCAAGGACACTCCTTAATTTTATAGAAGGAGTTGTAAGACTTCTGATATTTGTTGCATATATATCACTGATATCCATGATGAAAGATATTAAGAGAACTTTTATGTATCATGGTGCAGAGCATAAATGTATCAACTGTATAGAGAATGGTGCGAGACTTACACCAGAGAATGTCAAGAACAGTTCAAGATATCATAAGAGATGTGGAACAAGCTTTTTGTTCTTTGTAATGTTTATAAGCATAATTTTCTTTATATTTATACGAGTTGACAATACAATTCTTCAGATAGTAATAAGGATACTCCTTATACCGGTTATAGCAGGTGTGTCATATGAGGTGATCAGATGGGCAGGAAAGAATGATAATGCATTTGTCCGTGTCTTAAGTAAACCTGGTATGTGGTTTCAGAAGCTTACAACAAGAGAACCTGATATGGATATGATTGAAGTAGCAATTAAAGCGGTTGAAGAAGTATTTGACTGGAAAGAGTTCCTTGCTGAATATTATGCCGAGTCAGATAATCCTGTTGAAGAACTTGTTGCATCAGAAGCAGTTCTTGCAATTTCTGGAAATCTTATGCATGAAAAGGAATCAACAAGAACAATTGATGTTCAGGAAAAAGAAGACGTAGAACAGCAGCCTGAGAAGGAACTTTCTGCAGAAGAAAGATACATTCAGACTGGAAAAGAATTTGGCATGAATGAGACAGACAGAGAGTCGTTCTCATCAATGTATGAAGTAAGCGATGAGTCAGAAAGTACAATATATGATTATGATAACCAGGATTCAGAAGAGGAAGATGAATCATATGGTTATGGAGAAGAAGGACATGATGACCCTTCAGCTATAGAGGGATTTGAATTCATGGATAATCCGGCACCTTATATTGTTGAAGAGCATGGTAATGAAGCTGAGAAAACAGAGGAACTCAGTGAAGAAGAAGTAGTAGCTGGATTTGAATTTGAAGAGGAACATGAAGAGGAAGAATACCCGGAAGATGTTCCAATGTTTAAACAGAAAAGACTGGATGATAAGTAGATATGATGACAATTAGAGAAGCAGTTGAATGGGGCAGTCATAAGCTTGAAGAACATGGTGTTGATAATGCAAAACATGATAGTTATGAGCTGCTGTCGGCTGTTAATGGTATGACAAGAACATTTTACCTGGTTAATCAGGACAGCATGTTGTCAGAGGAAGATTTTCTATCTTTTGAAGAATACATTGATAAAAGAGCTGCTCATATACCGCTTCAGCATATACTTGGAAAAGCGTATTTTTATGGATATGAATTCGAGGTCAATGGAGATGTTCTTGTTCCAAGATCAGATACCGAAATTCTTGTTGAAGAGGTTATGAAAGTTACAAGAAATGGAGATTATATACTGGATATGTGTACCGGGTCAGGATGCATTGGAATAACACTTGCCAAGAAATTTCCAGAGATTAAGGTACTTGGTGTGGATATTTCAGAAAGGGCACTGGCGGTTGCTGAAAAGAACAGGCACAATCTTGAGGCATATAATATCGACTTTATGTTAAGTAATCTTTTTACTGAATTAAATCAAGATATAATATTTGATACAATAGTGTCGAATCCGCCATATATTCCTACATCAGTAATTGATGGATTACAGGAAGAGGTAAGGCTTCATGATCCGGTTCTTGCTCTTGATGGAAAAGAAGATGGCCTTGATTTCTATAGAAGAATATCTGAAAGTGCAGGGGCACATTTAAGACAGGATGGTTATCTGTGTTTTGAAATAGGATGTGAGCAGGCGGATGATGTATCAGATATAATGGAAAAGGCAGGATTTAAAGATATCAATGTGGTAAGAGATCTTGCCGGACTTAACCGCGTTGTAATGGGCAGAAAGAATAATTAAGATTTAGATAAGGAAAGGAACGGGTGTTTATATGTTTGACAAGCTGGAAGATACAGTCAACAGATATGAGGATATAACTGCAGAGCTTGGTAATCCTGATGTTGTTAATGATCAGGAGAAGTTCAGAAAGCTAATGAAGGAGCAGAGCAGTCTTGCACCTCTTATAGCAACTTATACAGAATATAAGAACTGCAAGAAGAATATAGAAGATAGTCTTGCAATTCTTGATGAAGAAACCGATGAAGAGCTTAAGGAAATGGCAAAGGAAGAACTTAATGAGTCTAAAGCAAGAGTTGAAGAGCTTGAGCACGAACTTAAGATACTTCTTCTTCCAAAAGATCCTAACGATGACAAGGATATCGTAGTTGAAATCAGAGCTGGTGCCGGTGGAGAAGAGGCAGCCCTTTTTGCTGCTGAGCTTTTCAGAATGTATGTACATTATGTTGAATCAAAGGGATGGAAGGTAGAAGTCCTTAGTGGAGATGAGACTGGAATTGGCGGAATGAAGGAAGTTGAGTTCATGGTTAAAGGCCAGGGCGCATATTCAATTATGAAATATGAGTCAGGAGTTCATCGTGTACAGAGAATTCCGGTAACTGAATCCAATGGAAGAATCCAGACATCTACAGCGTCAGTTGCAGTTATGCCTGAGGCAGAAGAGGTCGATATCCATATTGATGAGAAGGATATCAGAATTGATGTTATGAGAGCTTCTGGTAATGGTGGACAGTGTGTCAATACAACGGATTCAGCTGTAAGACTTACACATTATCCGACAGGAATTGTTATCTATTCACAGACAGAAAAGTCACAGATACAGAATAAAGAGAAGGCATTTGCACTTCTCAGAGCTAAGTTATATGATCTTGAAACACAGAAGGCGCATGATGCTGAGGCAGACGCAAGAAGAAGCCAGATTGGTACAGGTGACAGAGCTGAGAAGATCAGAACATATAATTTCCCACAGGGAAGAGTGACAGATCATAGAATCGGACTTACTTTATATAAGCTTGATAAGATAATGAATGGAGATATTCAGGAAATTATTGATGCATGTATCGCAGCTGATCAGGCTGCAAAGCTTGCCAAGATGGGTGATGATTAATGAAAGACAAGAAATCCAATGCGATAGCACTACTGCCGATACTTGTATTTCTTATATTATATCTTGGAACAGGGATAACATTGGAATATGTGTTGAAGATACCAATGGGATTCTATAATGTTCCTATTATTGTAGCATTTCTTATTGCAATACTGGTTGCGTGTATCCAGAACAGGTCATTAAGCTTTAATGACAAGCTTGAAGTCATGGCAAAGGGGCTTGCAGATAAGAATATTATTACAATGCTTCTGATATTTCTTGTGGCAGGGGTATTTGTAGGAGTTGTTGGACGTAGCAGTGCTGAAAGTGTAGCATATTTTATGCTTAGTATTATACCTGCCAGATTTTCCGTTGCTGTACTATTTATAGTTGCATGTTTTGTATCGACGGCTATGGGAACATCTGTTGGAACAATAACACTTATCACACCTATAGCTGTTGCTGTTTCTGAGGCATCAGGTTTTCATACAGCTCTTTGCATAGCATCTGTTATGGGAGGAGCTATGTTTGGCGATAATCTGTCTTTTATCTCTGATACAACAATTGCTGCATGTAACGGACAAGGATGTGCAATGAAGGATAAGTTCAGGGAGAACTTCTGGATAGCATTTCCGGCAGCTATTGTTACACTTGGTATAATATTAGTGCTGTCGTTTAATACAGATATTTCAGGTGAAGTAACACACTCATATAATCTTGTCCAGATTATTCCATATATTCTTGTTATGGCAGGTGGAATAATTGGAATGAATGTGTTTATTGTTCTTATAACCGGAATTATATCAGGTACATTTATAATGCTTGTAAGTGGACAGATTAATGCAGAACAGCTTCTGGTTAATATGGGAAGCGGGGCATCAGGCATGTTTGAAACATGTATGGTGGCTGTTTTAGTTTCTGCAATGTGCGCACTTATTAAGGAATATGGAGGCTTTGAAGCTTTACTTAATGCAATTAGAAAGCTGTTTTGTGGTAAAAAGAGCGGACAGCTTGGGATGGGAATACTGGTTGGCGCTATGGATATAGCAACTGCTAATAATACGGTGGCGATTGTGATGGCTAACCCAATTGCTAAAGAGATGGCGTCAGATTATGGAATAACATCCCGAAAGACGGCTTCACTGCTTGATACATTTTCCTGTATATTTCAGGGTATTATACCTTATGGCGCACAGATGCTGGTTGCAATCTCGGCTGCATCTGAACTTGGATATAATGTAACCGCATTTGAAATATTACCGAAAATGTTTTATCCGATGTTTTTACTTGTAAGTTCTTTAATATGGATATATATTATTCCTGAGAGAAAAAGAACAGTTACTCTGGAGGATTCTATTGAAGATTAACAGAAATATATATGGTGGAATATTAAGCATAGCATTGTTTAATTTCGTATTCTTAGGAACAGAATATATGTACGATAATATGATGATGTACGTTACTGATGCAGGAAATGTAGTTACAGCCCAGAATTATGTTCTGGGAATAAGTGTAATAGGTTTCCTGCTTTTTCCGGTTGTAAACAGAATTTTTGAACGATATGATTGCTGCATTATTAATGCAGTTATGCGATTATTTATGATTGCCGCAGGCATTGCATGCATATGTTTAATAAATATTCATGCATCATATGGCAGCGTACTTGCTGGCGGATGCGTTGTATTTGTAATGCTTGGCATAGTAGGAAGCGAAATGCATTATATATTGGCAAAGAACATAGATGAAACAGGGAAAATACCGGTGTATATTGGTATTGCATATGCACTTGGTATAGCGCTGCAGTTTATTAATAATAATCTGGTTAATAATGATAAGGCAGAAGCAATAGTCTTAGGGATATGCTATGTGATCATTGTGGTGCATGGATTATATTGCAGAATATCAGATGCACAACGCTATAATACATCTAATGAAATACAGCGTGATGGGAAAGATGCAATACAAAAGCCGGCGGTTGCAGCGGCAGCATTGATAGTTACAGTGCTTTTTATGACATGTATATTTTCAACTCTGGACAATGCAGTTACAATTGTTCATGCTAATGGAAGTGTTGATATAGGACAATGGCCAAGAATAATGCTTGCGCTGAGTGGATTAGCAGCAGTAGTGTTATATAACATTGCTGATGGGAAATATATGAATATAATTATGTATTGTGTAACGCTTTTGTCGGTAATATGCGTTGTTGTAATAGTATTTGGAGGACCATTTATTGCAGGTCTGCTTGCTTTCTATATGTCTGCAGGATTCTTTGTTGTATATTTTACAACTACATTTATGCGGTTATCGTATTATCTGAAAGTCCAGCCGTTATGGGCCGGGTTAGGCAGGGCTGTTAATAATATTGCGGCTGTAATAATGACATATATATCTATAAAGGTGCTTGAGCAGAATAATGAGATGGCTCTTATAATATCAGCATTAATATTATTCACGGTTATAAGTATATCTATGTATATATATTCGCAGCAGATAAATAAAAATGAAGAGATACATAAAGAATTAAAACATGATTTAATAAATGATGATAATGATAAGCTGCAAATGTTTTCGGAATATTTTCATCTGACTTCCAGAGAGAAAGACGTTTTACAGGCATTATTATCGTCAGAAGAGAACGTATCAAAGATAGCAGACAGTCTGTATATGTCCAGAACGGCTTTATATAATCATATATCAAGCATTAATGATAAGACTGCAACATCTAAGAGAATGGGACTGATACAATTTTATTACGCATGGAAAATGTAGAAAAATCAGATATGCAGGACATTTTGGACATTTGTCAACTTCAATTAAATAAATATCAGATATATAATCCTCCTACAATATTGATGAACGTAGGAGGATTATTTATATGAAAAAGAAACTGATGAAAATATCAGCAATTTTAATGATGCTGATACTAATAGCTGCGTCAGCGGCTTTTCCGGTTAAAGCGGTTGCTGATGGTGGTAATTCACAGGCAGCTGGTTTTACTGTTGGAATAATTCTTGATGATGCAGCAAGTGACAGTGATTATAATGCTGCATATCAGAAAGACTATGGTAAATTACAATACACATATGATAATAACACATGGTATGACATTAATGCTTCAAGTGCTAATGTGACAGTAAGCAAAGGTGATAATGGTAATGGCAGACTGAAATATACACTTGTGGTTAATGATAATAGTGTTAAGGTTAAATGCAGTGCTGTTTCAGGAAAAAGAGCTGAATCAACAGGTGCCCAGTTAAGTGGAGATGGGGAAATTACATTTACATCTGGGGCAGAAACGCATATAGAATTTAAGGATGATGCGGGACAAGGCGGACAGAATCCACCAGTACAGGGCAATCGTATTGATATCCGTGTAGACGGACTGGCAGACAATAACGCTAAAGTACAGTATAAGTTAAAAAATGCATCAGTATGGGAAGATCTTACAGCTGGAATGAAATCAATACAATATACAGAAGGAGATGTGTATGTTGTAAAGGTAACATATGACGAATCAAAATATATGGTTCAGAATCCGGATGGATTATTATCTGGAGATGGTGTACTTAAGAATGGAAGAGAATATGAGATAAAGAATAGCGGAGAATATGCTGTTCAGATAGACAGGAAGGTTAATACAGTTACCTGGAATAGTGATGACAGGCTGGGTGAAGATGCTAAAGTATCTCACGGAACAGTAGAGATTCTTTCTGCTGTTAAACCTGGAGAGACAGGTCAATGGTCAGGTCTTACGCCGGTAGAGGGAAATAACAGCCAGAATAATAAAGATGGCAGGGTCGTTATTGAACCGGGAAGTATAGTTACAGTAAAGCTTACTCCAGAATATGGTTATCAGTTTGTAGCAGGTTCGCTTAATGGAAATACAGTAACAGCAGGAAGTGATATAAGTACATTTACATTTACGATGCCAGATACTAATCTGCATCTTAGTGCTGTATTTGCCAAGACAGATGACATATGCAGTGTGCAGGCAGATGGAATAGAAAGTGCTTCTATTGCAGGAGGAGCATCGGTTATAGCATCAGGTAATCTCAGACTTACAGTTAAAGATTCTGAATTAACAGATGTACAGAAGGCAACAATGGGAAACAGCAGTGCAGGACAAGGAGTAACATTAAGCAGCTGGGTTGAACTTGATCTTGAGCAGATAGTTAATAAGGGTAATACAACAGATGTATGGACTAATAAGCTGGAGGAATTAAACAATAAAGTTACAATAACTCTAAATGTAGGAAAAGGACTTGATGCATCTAAGGAATATGTTGTTATAAGAGAACATAAAGGTGAATATGAGAAACTTCCTGCTACATACAACAAAGATGAGGGAACGCTTACATTCCAGTCAGATCGTTTCTCTGAGTATGCCATAGGAACAGTTGAAAAATCTGCAGATATAACAACAGGAGGAGATACAACAGGGCAGAAGTCAGAGGATGCAACAAAGACAGGTGACAGCAATGCAATATATTACATCAGTATTATGATGCTTGCCGCTGGAGCAGCGTTGATCGTATCTTTAAAAAAACTTCAAAAATTATAAAATATGTCGCTTGAAATTGTAGCTTTATGATATATTATATACGAATAAACATATAGAATAGTTTAAGGAAGTGATAATATGTCAGATGCTGCACACATATTAATGAATAAGATTGAGAACCTTAAGAGATTTGGAATAGACATATCCAATTCAAAGTTTAAAAATAACGATTTAGAAGATGTGAGGGTTATGTCAGCTTATATACGCGAAGTTATGGAGTTTTTCGGCAGTTTTGATTTTAAGAGACTTGAACAGACATTAGCTAACGCACAGTGGCAGGCATCAGCGACATCGATAACAAGGCTTGAACAGAAGGCACAGGAACTTGGGATCAACAGCTTTCTTAAGCCGTTTGAGGGAATAAGGGTTTCAATTATACAGAAAAATATGAGATCAGCACGCCAGAGCCTGGTAGTTGCTAACAATAAGAAATCTCAGATAATACGTTATATAGGGCAGTCAAGATAGACTGCTCTATATTTTTGCAATAAAATAACGTGATACGACAAATTTTTAACAAATATCTTGAATTATTAATAAAAATAAGATAAAATATTTATAAAATAAAATCAATCAATTGATTGGAGGCGTGAACAATGTTATTTCAACTTTATGGCAGCACAGCAATGACCCAGTTGCTTGGATGGGTGCTTGTGTTTGCAGGATTAGTTATTCTCAATGAATTGGGACGTCGTACTAAGATAGGCGGTATAGTAATATTTGTTGTTATACCAGCAATCCTGACAGTTTACTTCATTGGAATTCAGGCAGGTCTGTTTGGAGGACATAACAACCAGACATATGAGTATATGAATGGATGGTTTCATTATGCTAAGTTATATGCAGCAGATATTGGAGTTGTTGGTTTCCTTATGCTCAAGTACAAGTGGGGACTTGGTAAGAAACAGTGGTTTAAGCCATGGCCATTTATAATTGTTGCAATTAATATTCTTATTGCTGTTGTATCTGATTTTGAATCAGCAATAAGAGCATACCAGATTACTGGAGATTTCTCTGGTGCATGGTGGGCATCTAACGAAGGTGTATTCCTTTATGGTGGCTGGTGGAATATCGTTAATGGTATTGCCGGACTAATCAATATTTTCTGTATGACAGGATGGTGGGGAATATATTCATCTAAGAAGAAAGATGATATGCTCTGGCCAGATATGACAATATGGTTTATTGTTGCATATGATATCTGGAATTTCGAGTATACATACTGTAACCTTCCAACACATACATGGTACTGTGGTGTTGCTCTTCTTCTTGCTCCTACATTTGCTAATGCATTATGGAACAAGGGTGG
>CAKRIN010000023.1 GCA_934343805.1 uncultured Lachnospira sp. | reverse complement strand
AATGAATCTTCTGATTCTGAAGCAACTTTAACCAGACTTATGCTTATTAACAACAGTCTAAAGTAATTACTAACTATTTATTTTCTATATAATTTCTTACAACAACATATATTTTAATTAAACTTGTTGCAAAATGTTAATTTATAAATATCATGTCTTTAATCCAAATTTGATGTCGTGAAAATTTAACAGCTAATAAAAAAATAGAGTGCAGATTCTAACTGAATCTGCACTCCTTTTTTGTTCAGATTATAAATGGTGCTTTTTATATCTTATTATATCTTGTTATAACTTAATATCGACTTTTCCCAGTTTTCATGCATCTTTGCAGACATTATAGCTGGTCCAGTTTTTTTCTCGATTTGGTCCAGATTTGGTCCAGTTTATAAATAAAAATATACTATTTTATGGTAATTTACATTAAACTGATTTTTCTTCAAATCTCTCAAACCCGCATAAACACTGTATTATAAAATCTGAAAAAACTCAAAAACAGCAATTACATTCTGTCGTGGAATGTACGGCTGATAACATCCATCTGCTGTTCCTTTGTAAGGTCGATGAACTTAACAGCGTATCCAGATACACGAATTGTGAAGTTAGCGTACTCTGGCTTTTCTGGATGCTCCATAGCATCAAGAAGCTTATCCTTACCAAATACGTTAACGTTAAGGTGATGAGCACCCTGATCGAAGTATCCGTCCATTACGTTAACAAGGTTGTTAACTCTCTCTGAATCATCATGTCCAAGAGCATCAGGGTTCATTGTCTGTGTATTAGAGATACCATCAAGAGCCCACTCATATGGAAGCTTTGTAAGAGAGTTAAGTGAAGCAAGAAGTCCGTTCTGCTCTGCACCATAGCTTGGGTTTGCACCTGGAGCAAGTGGTGTACCAGCCTTACGTCCATCTGGCATGTTACCTGTAAACTTACCATATACTACATTAGATGTAATAGTAAGGATAGATGTTGTTGGCTCAGAATTTCTGTAAGTATGTCTCTTCTTAATCTTGTCAAGGAATGACTTAAGAAGCCATACAGCGATATCATCAGCTCTGTCATCATCATTACCATACTTAGGGAAGTCTCCCTCTGTCTTAAATGCCATAGCAATACCTGTCTCAGGATCTCTCTCTGATACAGTAACCTTAGCATACTTAATAGCTGAAAGTGAATCTACTACATGTGAGAATCCAGCAATACCTGTTGCAAATGTTCTCTTAACATCTGTATCGATAAGAGCCATCTCAGCAGCTTCATAGTAGTACTTATCATGCATATAATGGATAAGGTTAAGTACATTAACATAAAGATCTGCTAACCAATCCATCATCTTATCAAACTTAGCAACAACTTCATCATACTCAAGAACATCTGCAGTAATTGGCTTATAAGCTGGTCCAACCTGAACCTTAGACTTCATATCTACACCACCATTGATAGCGTAAAGTAAGCACTTAGCAAGGTTAGCTCTAGCTCCGAAGAACTGCATTTCCTTACCTGTCTGTGTAGCAGATACACAGCAGCAGATTGAATAATCATCACCCCATGTTACCTTCATAACATCATCGTTCTCATACTGGATAGAAGATGTTGTAACTGAGATATGAGCAGCATACTTCTTGAAGTTCTCAGGAAGTCTTGATGAATATAATACTGTAAGGTTTGGCTCTGGTGAAGGTCCCATGTTCTCAAGAGTATGAAGGAATCTGTAATCGTTCTTAGTAACCATAGAACGTCCATCGATACCTGTACCACCAACCTCAAGAGTAGCCCATGTAGGATCTCCTGAGAATAATTCATTGTATGATGTAATTCTTGCAAACTTAACCATTCTGCACTTCATAACAAAATGATCGATAAGTTCCTGTGCCTCAGCCTCTGTAATCTTACCAGCTTCAAGATCCTTATTGATATAGATATCAAGGAATGTAGAAACACGACCTACTGACATAGCAGCACCGTTCTGTGTCTTGATAGCAGCAAGGTAACCAAAGTATAACCACTGAACAGCTTCCTTTGCTGTTGTAGCTGGCTCAGAAATATCATAGCCATATGCAGCAGCCATAGCCTTCATTCCCTTAAGAGCGTTAATCTGATCTGAAAGCTCTTCTCTTAACTGGATAACATCGTTAGTCATAACTCCGCATCCACAGTTAGCCTTATCCTCTTCCTTGCACTTGATAAGATAATCAATACCATAAAGAGCAACTCTTCTGTAATCACCTACGATACGTCCACGACCATATGTGTCTGGAAGACCTGTGATGATATGAGATCTTCTTGCAGCTCTCATCTCTGGTGTATAAGCATCGAATACACCCTGGTTATGTGTCTTATGATATTCTGTAAAAATCTTGTGTAATTCAGGATCTGGTGTATAACCATAGTTCTCGCAAGATTCCTCAGCCATCTTAATACCACCATATGGCATAAATGCTCTCTTAAGTGGCTTATCTGTCTGAAGACCTACTACCTGCTCAAGATCCTTCATTGATTCATCTATATATCCTGGGCCATAAGCTGTAAGACCTGTAACTACCTTAGTTTCCATGTCTAAAACTCCGCCCTTAGCTCTTTCTTCCTTCTGAAGTTCCTGTAATTTTCCCCAAAGCTTATTAGTTGCTTCTGTTGGACCTGCAAGGAAACTCTCATCTCCATCATAAGGTGTGTAATTGTTCTGAATGAAATCTCTTACATTGATTTCTTCTTTCCAAAGTCTTCCCTTGAATCCAGCCCACTGTGTCTTCTCAACCATTTGAATTGATCCTCCTTAAATATAATATATTTCAATGTACCTTTTTAAGAAAAATGTATTTCTTTTTGTACACTGTATACAATCTTGGTCAAAATAAAAACTTGCCATGTGTTATAGGATACTTATTGTTCCTATAAATATACATTGACAATTCCGTAACAATTCGACCATGATTACTCTAACATGCTTCACATAATAAATCAATACATTTATGAAGAGTATTTAATTTTGTACAATTTAGGGGAGATATTTATACATACCTCCCCCTAAATTAATTACTTACCAAGAAACTCAAGCACCTGATCTTTGCTTATAAAGCCTACACTTTTGGATATACATTCTCCATTTTTGAATAACAACAATGTTGGAATTGACATCACATTATACTTCTCAGCTATTGCCGGCTCTGTATCAACATTAACCTTAACTATCTGTACATCATCCACCTGCTGAGCAACCTGTTCTAAAACCGGTCCCAACATTTTGCATGGGCCACACCAATCCGCCCATAAATCAACAAGTACTGGAATATCAGAATTGAGTACTTCTTCATTAAATTCTCCCGCCTTTACATGTTTAATGTCCATTCTTTCAATCCTCCTTATAACCTTATTACTTCATATTCATTCTCATATATTCAAATCTTTCTCTTCGCATCTGTATAAGCATTTCTCTAAGAGACCATCTGCTATTAGTCGGAGTTAATATCGCTTTATATGTTATGTCAATGCTTCTATGTTTTATTTCAAACAATAATTTGTCCATATGTTTTTCACTGACATCACAAAAAATCAACATACTTTCTACATATGCTTCCTGAATTATTTCAGAATTGCTTATATTTTCTTTTATATTTATGTCACTGGCAAGATCCTTTATCAGCCTGTCCTGATCTTCCGCATCTATAGTTCCACATTTTATACGCATATTAGATGCAATTCTTATTATTTCTTCATTAGCACATACATTGTATAATAATATTCTTTCCAAAACTCACCTCAGTATTATTGTAAATTATAGAATATTTATTTTTTATTATATTTTTTAGCAGAGATAATCTCTTTAATCTCATTAATTGAATCTTTATGTATAACAGACACGGCATCTGGATTACGTTTAATAATGTTGGCAATATGACTATATCTTCTGTCTGCTTTTTCTGCAAGCATTCTTCTTTCTTCATTAACCATAGCCATAAACTGTTCTTTTTTCTTATTAAACTCTTCTTCTGCAAATGTTGCTGTTATCTCAACTCTTCTTGCATATGTCTTAAGCTGCTCGTTTTCTTTAGTAAACTTTTCCAATGTTGCTCTTAAATCCATAGCCTCATTAATAGAAATTGTGAAGTCTACTGCCATATATACCGACAGAGCCAGTGCAATTATGTCTGCTATAGTCTTAGGTATCATAATAACCAGTGCTTCTATCGGCTTATGAATAAAGCAGACAAGTATTATTGAAAACCCTCCCCATGCCAAAGAAATAAAAAAACATATATGTCCTTTAAAGTTTAGGGGAAGATTACTATAATCCCAATACCGCACTCCAAACAACCTCTCCATACAACATCCCGTACAAAATTCCAATATTGTAGAAGCTGTCATCCCCAATAGAAACACAAGTGGTACTATATCCTTTACTGCTATTGTACTAAGCAGAATCACTATCGCACCAGATCCGTATATTGGAAGGAATGGACCATGCAGAAATCCTCTGTTAACCCACTTTCTTTTCCTTACTGAAACATAACAGCACTCCCATATCCAACCCAAAAAACAATATATAAAAAAGAATATCAGCCATTGTGATACAGTATAATACATCATAAGAAATTCCTCCGGACATATCAAAATATAATAATATATTATCATCATATCCCTGATTTTACAAACATCAGTATGCTCTGTTATCCAACAACTTATACATTACTAATTGAGTATATCGAAAAAACTATCTATAACATTTTTCTTCTTGCTGCGGCTTATTTCAACATTACTTCCATCGCTCATTCTTACATAATTATTTCTAACATTCGTTATATGATCAAAATTAACAATGACTGACTGATTGACATATTCAAATCTCTCCTCTTTAAGAAGTTCATATAACTCCGCAAGACTTCCATATATCTCCTCATCCCCAGACTTAAGTGAGTACATTCTGATTCTTCTACCCACTCTTTCAAAATACACAATGTCTGAAAGATCCTGTTTACATATCTGTCTTGACGTATGGTAAACAAAATATTTTTTACCATTTCTTTCCACTAATTTTATCTTCAAGTAAGACCTCCTAATACGTTATTTAATTATTCCGGTCTTAAATATGCGTATTAGTTTAAATATATACTATTTTGTAGACATGTCAACCCGTTTTTAAAAAATTAAGCAAAATTACGCCTTGTATACAACAACTCCATTACATATAGTATAATGCACTTTACCTGGAAGTTCCCATCCTATGAACGGACTATTGCTTGCTTTAGATGCAAATTCTTCTTTTTTTACAGTCCACATATCATCTTCTCCAAATATCACAATATCTGCTGGTGCACCTTTTTGAATGCTACCCGGAACCATATGATAGAATTCTGCAGGATTCTTGCTCATCAATTCCATCAACTTAAGAAGCGATATATGACCAGCTTTAACAAGTGATCTTATTCCAAGACCAAGCGATGTTTCCAAACCTGTTATTCCACTTGGTGCAGCGTCTAATGTTTTTGCCTTTTCTTCTTCACTATGTGGTGCATGATCTGTTACAATCATATCAATTGTTCCATCAATAATACCTTCTATTATCTTCCTGCGGTCTTCTTCTGTTCTTAATGGAGGATTCATTCTTGCATTTGTTCCATATTGTAGCACAGCATCTTCTGTAAGAGTAAAATGATGTGGTGTTGCTTCCGCATGAACATCAGCCCCCAGCTTCTTGGCAGTTCTTACTAGTTCTACAGAATTTCCCGAACTTATATGCTGAATACACACTGATGCCCCTGTATGAAGTGCGATCATACAATCTCTCGCAACCATAACATCTTCAGCTGTTCTTGATGCCCCACCATATCCTAATTGTTCGGATACGCTTCCCATATTAACACCTGGTCTGGCAATAAATTCCGGATCCTCCTCATGAAGACTTATTGGAAGATCAAGTTCAGCCGCCTTCTGCATAGCTTTTACAAGAATATCTTCATTCATAACCGGAATTCCGTCATCTGTAAATCCTGCTGCTCCTGCCTGTGCCAGAGAATCCATATCAACCAGCTCCTGCCCCTTTAATCCTCTTGTAACTGTGGCAGCCTGCAAAACATGTATTCCCGTCTGTTCTCCCTTTTTCTGAATATAGTCAAGCGTCTGGACATTATCAACTGCTGGATTCGTATTTGCCATACATACTACTGTTGTGAATCCTCCTCTGGCTGCTGCTGCCGCACCAGTTATAATATCTTCTTTGTAGGTAAAACCAGGATCTCTGAAATGCACATGTGTATCCACTAGTCCTGGAGCAACCACCAGTCCGTTAGCATCTATTATCTCTGCCCCATCAGCTTCAATTTCTTTTCCAACCTCTTCAATCATATTATTCTTTATCAGAACATCCATTACGGCATCTGTACCAGTAACAGCATCTACTACTCTTCCGTTACGTATAAGAATTAAATTATCTTCTTTCTCCTGCATATCAGGCATATCATCTCCAGAATCAGTCCCAGATATTGATTCATCTTTGACATCTTTTCCATTAATACCACCTTCAGCTGGTAGCTCTGTATCACTGGATTTCATCTCTTCCAACTTACCCCCGCATCTTGAGCAGAATACCGCATCTGCTTTATTAAGATATCCACATGCAGGGCACTTATTTTCCTCCGGATTATCCGCTATGTTATTTCCAATACTTTCCTGTGTCTGAAGTCTGTTTCCACATCCAACACAAAACAATGCATCTGATATCATATTATTAGTTCCACACACCGGGCATATTCTTCCTGGCTGGACATTATTCCCCTGAACAGGCTGCATAGCTACCGCCTGCGACATAACTGGCTGTGAGTTAACAATCTGTGGCATAACAGGCTGTACTGGAGGCACCTGTGACCATCCCATCATCTGTGGAGCTGTAAACTGCGTTCTGATAGATTCCACATAATTCTTTAAAATATCCCATGACATACTCTCTGGATGCATAAGAATTGTATTAAGATTACCAAGATATGATAAATCTGCATCCTTTGGAGTTTTCATCATTTTAAGAATTTCAGATAAAAAAACATTAAAAAACATTCCATTATTGTATCCATATACCGGATAATACATATAAAATGCTCTTCCGGTTGAAGGATCAACTGCTACAGTATCAACATCTATTAATACATTTCCATATTCCATATTATATGCAGACATGCCAGTCAACGCTCTCACGCTGCTATCCATAAAAGCCCAGAATGTATACTGATCTATAACGGTATTCTTAAAAAATTCTTTTGCAGTAACTAAGCCAGAGGCTCTATATTCTGTTGTAAAGCCCCCATTATCTGTTGTTATTGAAAATGGCAAAAATCCATCAACCATTATTCTTGACAGCTCTGTGGCAGCATTAACATTAATCTGTTCCCCTGCAGTACTTCTAATCTGGACATACACCTGATTATTTCTAGAATTAACTTTTACTTTCCCCATAACGCTTTCTGTTCTCCTTTATATTGCAATCGTGATAAAAATGTCTTGTTAATACATTAATAGCATTATACATCATACAAACATTATCATTCAATTAAATTCCATCATATTCATACGTATATATCTCGCAACGTCTGTTAATTATTCCCTTCCTGAATACCATAACATGTTCCTTATACGTTATAGAATCCTTAGAATACATAAATGGTTCTTCCCGATATAACAGGCACTCATATCCTTTCTCTGTATATCTGTTCATTGCCAGTTCTGCTTGTCTGTGCACCTTTGCATATTGTAATTCTTCTTTTTCAGAAAAAGTTCTTTTGTTATATACAGCAGCCTCATTTCTTAAATCTGCAATTATATTATCTATAAAGCTGCCGTGCGATTTTTTATGGAACATATATGATAATATCCTGCATCTCAAAGCTGTAGGATTCTTCATATATCTTTTTAGCTGTCTTGTCATAATTCTGTCTCCTATGCTGTCTGCTATATCGATAAGATACTGAACTGCCTCTGGATGTACATTATCTGGATATGGTACATAATATGGCTCCGGTACGGATCTGTACTTCTTAATTGGTGGAAAATCTGCAAGCCGCATAAACACTAATTCTTTCTGGGTACATGATGAATCCCCCAGATATCTATACTTATCCCTTATGTCTGCCAACTGATATTCAAGCTGACGTAAATATTCATATCCCTTAATCCAGAAATGCCCCATACAGCCATAATCAAAATACATAGTCCTGATATACAGGCGCACAAATCTTATAGTAAATACATTCTCCCCTCCCTGATTAACTATAAGCATATATCCCTTACTATCATGTTCTATGCTGGCAGTCTGCCAAAAATCACCACTCTTATATTCTCCAGTTATTATTGACTGTTCAAATACAAAATAACTTTCAACTGCATCATTCATAAGATACGCAGCATGAATATCCTTCTCTCCATCGATTGTAACCGGTTCAAACACATTCAGTTCAAATACCTGTGCAAGCCTGAAAAATTCATCTGGCATATCTTCAGTTAAACCATCCAGATACTCTGTATACTGCTCTTTGTTATCTATCATTACATTCCACCTGTTATCTCTATTGAAATTCTGTAACATGCTTGCGCATCCATATTGGCATAAGATTTCTCTGACACTCCGGATTATTTCTTTGTTGTATCGCAATGGCTTCAAAGAACGTCTTCCACATATCTGTATATTCATCATTCACTGATTCTGTTTTTATCAGTGATTCCATTTCCTTATTGCTTAAATTTCTAATATACATATCTGCATCTATAGGATGTACCACTGCTTTTGATCTATTATCATCTATTATTATCCAGTTCTCAGATGGCATCCTGTCAGAAAAATGTTGTGCAACGTCATATACAACATCATTTTTGGGCTCTATATGACATACATATACCTGCCCCGATAATGAATTGAATCTTGCGAACTCTCTGAAATACCTTGCCTCATTAATGACTCTTCTGCATATAGTATTAATTCTGTCAACGTCAGAATCATTCCTCATCTGAAGCGCCCGTTCTCCATAAGCGAATCCCTTTATCAAAAAACGATACACACAGTCCAGAGCATCCTGTTCGGATGAAAGGCATGCATAATACACCGATTCATATGCCTGATAAGAAATCTTTCTTTTAATAGACCGAACAACCTTACGATATTCATCTTCACAATAATCGACCCTGATATATTCATCAAATAATGATGGCTGTTCGCTGCCCGTTTTTTCAAGTCTAACACATCCGTGTCCCACTTTCAAAGCTTTCTGCCACGCCTCATATATGCAGCACATCATATTCTGAAATCTGTCCTCACATGTAAATATATACAAGTTAATCTCACCTCCTTAAAAAAGAGATAATTGCTCATATTTTTCATTCTGATGCACAACTTTCCAATTATCTTTATGCTCTTCATCTGTCAGCCTTGCAGTTATATATGATTCTTTAATTGGTATATGATACATCATCTTTCCATTGCATATTATAAAATAATGTGCCCGCTTCAATACGACTCCCATCTTTTTAAGGATATCAAAATCAAGACTTGTGTATCTGCGTGTCTGAACAATTCTTTGTGCCGACTTAGGACCTATCCCTGGTATTCTCAAAAGCTTATCATATGATGCTGTCTGAACCTCTATCGGAAACTCTTCAAGATGTCTGACTGCCCAGTCGCACTTTGGATCAAGCTGTTCATTAAAGTTAGGCCTGTTTTCTGACAATAGCTCATCCGCATGGAATCCATAATATCGTAACAACCAGTCAGCCTGGTATAATCTATGTTCCCTCAACAAAGGTGGTGCCATATCCAGAGATGGTAATTCACTGTCCTCATTAATTGGTATATATGCAGAATAAAATACCCTCTTCAGGTCATAATTCTGATACAGATGCTGGGTTGTTCTTATAAGCGTAAGATCAGTTTCTGGTGTTGCTCCTATTATCATCTGTGTGCTTTGTCCTGCTGGTGCAAAAGTCCTGTGCATACTTTCAGTTGGTGATACTTCAGGCAGTACCTTTCCACCAATATGCCTGTCCTGCTCTGTCAGGTAGCCCTCACTTCTTCCATCAAGGCCCTTATTTATAATCTCTGATGCATTAAATATACTGCCAGACAGATAATTATTAATGCTGCTTCTCTCCATCCTTGCATTCTTTCCAACAGCCAGTCTGTCTGACGCTATTGTTCCTGTAATTTTGCTCATCGGATCAAGTATTGTATTAAAATTCTTATTAGGTGCCAGCTTTGACAGACTTTCAGATGTTGGCAATTCCAGATTAATGCTTATCCTGTCTGCCAGATATCCTGCCCTGGAGAGTAATTCATCAGATGCACCAGGTATTGCCTTAACATGAATATACCCATTAAATCTATACCTGGTTCTTAACAGACTCAAAACATCACATATATTCTGCATTGTATATGTCGGATTCTTATATACGCCAGAACTTAAGAATAATCCTTCTATATAATTGCGCTTATAGAACTCTATTACCAGTCTGCATAATTCATCCGGTTCAAAAGCCGTTCTTGGCACATCATTAGAACGCCTGTTAATACAATACTTACAATCATACTCACATTGATTGGTAAGTAACACTTTAAGTAAAGATATACACCTTCCATCTGCCGCAAAACTATGACATATGCCACATGACTCGCTGTTACCAAGGAATCCCTTCTTTCCCTTCCTGTCTACTCCACTCGATGTGCATGCAACATCATATTTTGCGGCATCCGCAAGAATCTCCAGTTTTTCTTTTGTTGTTAACCCTGAAATAATATCGAACATACGTTCATTATAAAACATTTGTTCTATATGTCAAGTGGCAAATTTTTACACAAAAAAAGGAGCCGTACAATTAGTACAACTCCTTATCCGAATTATTATTTATCATATACTCCATTATATGCTGAATCAGCTTTAAAGTCTTATCATCACACATTTTCAATCCATCGGATATATTCTTTTCAAGCCCCCTTGAATCCATGCTTCCAAGCAACAGATAATTAGGGGTAACATTTAACTCTTCGCATAGTTTCATAAATGTTGTTATGCTTACATTAACTCTGCCATTTTCTATATTAGACATATATGATTGAGACACTCCGATCCTATCTGCCAGCTCTTTCTGACCTATATGCATCTCTTTTCTTCTACATCCAACACGGCTGCCTATCTTTATAATATTGTCATTATCCATGTCCATTACCTCACACAAAATTCTTAAGATTATTTATAAAATCAATAATCTGTTTCTGTTCGTTCTGTGTAAGGTCATCATATATATAATCCATTATCTCTAATTCAATATCATACAGCTTAAGATACATTGATGGTACATATCCGTATAATTCATATAATCTTATCAGCACCATGGCATCAGGATATTCTTTATTATTCTCTATCTTGCTATACTTGAATCTTGATATCCCAAGACTATCTGATATAACCTGCTGGTCTGTTATTTTATTAATATCTCTTATACACTTTAACATAGAATCAGCTGTGGAATCTTTATCCATTGCCTTCAACAATTTAACATTATTTATAAAGGCTGTGTTAATGTTGTCCTTTTTCTTTTCACACAGATATACTATATAATCACTCAGAATATTCTTCATATATTCAATTGTGTTATTGTCATATTCATTTATCAGCCCTGATATCACATGTGAGCTTGTTTTTCTAGGCGAATCAACTAAAAGTTTATCTATATCAGCTCCTGTGTCCGATAACTTTTTGATATCTTTGCCAGACACAAGACTCCTTCCCGATTCTCTGTTTACATATTCAGGTTTAGTCAGCCCAAGTATGTCAGCCATATGAAGTTGATTATAATCAAGCAGCTTTCTATATATGCTTAATCTTTTACAAAATGCTTTATATTGTTCTGTATACTCCATAGCAACCTCTACTCTTTAGTATGATTACTATTAAATTTTAGTATACGTTTTATTCGCACATATATATCGCATATTGCAACATTTACTACCAGAAATTGTTATATAATTTCATAAATATTATCATTTATATTATACACAAATATCTTTCGTATAAGTGCATATTTTTTGTATTTTTTATCAAAAAATACACGTTACGACATATTTTTTGACAAGATACGTATTTATTATTTTCAATTCAGTAATTCTAAAATATAATTTAACATATAATTATATTAAGGAGGTTACGTATGAAAAAGGAATTAAAAAATACTCTTAGCAAAGGTGTAACAGCTGTTTTAAATCGTGCATTATCTTCTAGTGCTAATTCTTCTTCTAGTATTATTTACTGTCAGTCAAATGAACCTGCTGACATTAAGAAATTCAAGAAAGCAAGATAATGTCAGAGAAGCTGGCCGATAAACTTGCGTTATATCTTGTCAGATTAAGACTTGTGGAGGAGTCGAAGACTGAGCTATACAGTTATGCAATTAATTATTTGTTATTGCTTATTATTCCGGTCTTTATTTTTGCAACATTCTGTATTATCAGCCATAACATATTGTTGGGTTTCGTCGAAATCATTTCTTTCCTGCTCATAAGAAAATATAGCGGCGGATACCATTTTGATTCCTCCTCTATTTGTCTTATCTTTTCGAGTTTTTCCTTAATTGCCATGGCACTTTTGTCGGGCATAATACGACCTTCTCTTTATATAATTATTACTCTCGCATTGTGTGATACAGAATTATTAATCATCGGTCCCGTTATATCTGTGAAACATTCTGTATCCGATATTGAGAAACGACATTACCACAGATATATGAGTATAATATTATTGATTTGTAATATTTTTTTCATAATATTATCAGTGTTACAGATTTACAGACTAGCCAATTGCATAGCAATTGTTATAATCGTTGTTTCTTTATCACATATCATATGTCTGTTTGGAAAAAATAAGGAGCTGTACTATCGTTAGTACGGCTCCTTATTTGACTCTATCAATAGCATAATTGATATTACAAATTCTCTTGTTTCTGTGTCATAATTCTCCATATGACTTCCATGATACCTGTCAACAACACGTTCTATGCTCTTCATACCATATCCATGTTTCTTTCCATGGTCTTTCTTTGTTGAAAGCATCCTTCCATTGTATATATAAGGTGCTTTATAACATGAATTACTTGCAATTATAATTATTAAATTATCTTTCCTTTTCACTACAATCTCTATATATGAAGGCTTTCTGTCTTTCTGTTCCTTGACTGCTTCATATGCATTTGACAAAATATTTCCAAACAAGGCAACAACATCATTCGGAGCTATATTTTCCACTGTATCAGGTCTTATGTCCACTGTCAGATTAACATTATCATTCTTACACATTTCCATATACTGGCTTACCAGACCATTTAAAACATTATTGTTAGAAAATGTAGTTCTCTTGGTTATACTATATTCTTCCATTATATCCACTACATATTTCTTAACATCATTATCCGTTCCCATATTCAGAATTGTGTTAAGATGATTACTCATGTCATGTCGCAGAATTTCAAGACTCTCATTCTTTTCGTATGCAAGTCTGTAATACTGTGCATCTGCCTTTTCTTTCTCTAACTGCAGCTTTACAGCTTCGTTCTCAGCATTTTTCTGATTCATTCTTGTGTTAAGCCATAATACAAGTACATCCGATATAACCAGTCCTATTGAGCTGACTATCATCCACACTGTTGTCCTGCGTTGCATTTCTGATGAAGTGCCTACTATGTAATAAGTCATAAATACCATTAACGAAACAATCAGAGATGTCATCAGGATTATCACTGACTTATCATTAACAATCTGCTGTCTGCTATGTCTGCTGTTTCTATTAATCAGTACCATTATCTCCGCCAGTATAAAATACAAAACCTTGCTCAAGCATACAACCACGAGGTTAATAGTCACTCCACCACTTTTAACATCCATCGTTCCCGCCAGCTGCTGTATTGTAATATATACTATTAACTCTGATAAGGCTATCACTGCAGTCAGAATAACTGACCAGAATAATGCAGTTTTTCCACTAACATGATAAAGTCCCCATACAATTGCAAAATATATGGCAACAGAACATATTGTCGTAATATACACATTATTACATATACATAAAGCGCCGAACATAACAGTATGTCCGCCAAATATAACAGGTGCCGTAACATACTGACTATATTTGCTGGTGTACATCTGCGACATACACAGCCACAATATTACAGCCTCTATAATATGTGCAAATGCATAGCTGATAATTAAATACATAGTTGATTACTCCTGACTCACAAGATACATAAGGACCTTTTGTTTGAATTCCTTCCGTTTATCCCTTGAAAGAAGTGCTTTGTTCTTCATTCCTTCAATCTCTATCATTCCATCAGAAAAGCTTTTAACATACTTAACATTAACTATGAATGATTTGTTAGTCATAAAAAAAACATCTTTATCAAGCTGGTTATACCAGTAAGAAATACTCTCCATACTGCTGTAGACTTTACCTTCAACAGTATGGATAAATCTCTTTCTGTCTAAAGACTCTATACATATTATTGAACTCTGGTTGATAATCACATTATCATCTGCACTTGTTATCATAAGTTTCTTGTCGTGCCTTCTATAGCATATTGTCATGGCTTTCTGCATGCCACGTATTATCGCGTATTTGTCTATTGGCTTATTAATATATCTGAATACTTTTTCGTCCATAGCATCATCAAGATATGACATATATGACGTTATAACAAATATAATTATATTAGAATTTCTTTTTCTTAACTCTCTTCCTACATCTATACCATTAATTCCACCCATCTCAACATCAAGAAATGCTATATCAAAAAAAGTCTTATCTTTTAACGCATCCTCTCCTGTATAATATTCACGGATTTCATAGTCTGATATCTTATGTTCTGTGAAGAATTTTTGCACATATTTCTTTATTAAAGACACATAATTATTATCATCATCACATATAAGTATATTCATATTTTGTCCTCTTAACGAAACACATTATTATTTTCATAATATACTATATAAGATTAATATGCAAGAATATCTGGTATACCATTACGACGCCTGTTCAAATTGTGAATTGTACAGGTCAGCATAGAAACCATTCTTGGCGAGCAGCTCATCATGAGTTCCCTGCTCCACGATATCTCCTTCCTTCATAACAAGTATGACATCAGCATCTTTAATAGTCGAAAGTCTATGCGCAATAATAAAACTTGTTCTTCCCTTCATCAGATTATCCATTGCTTTCTGGATTCGTTCCTCTGTTCTGGTATCAACAGAAGATGTTGCTTCATCAAGGATAAGGATTGGATTATCCGCAAGTATTGCTCTTGCAATTGTAAGGAGCTGCTTCTGCCCCTGTGAAACATTGCTTGCATCCTCGTTAAGTTCACAGTCATAACCACCCGGAAGAGTCTCAATAAAGTGATGTGCGTTAGCTGCCTTAGCTGCTGCAATAACTTCTTCATCAGTTGCATCAAGCTTTCCGTATCTGATATTTTCCATAATTGTACCTTTATAGAGCCATGTATCCTGAAGAACCATTCCAAATGCGTCTCTTAATTCTCTTCTGTTGAAATCCTTAACATTATGTCCGTCAACAAGAATAGCCCCATCATTAACATCATAGAATCTCATAAGCAGTTTAACAATCGTAGTCTTGCCTGCACCTGTCGGTCCAACGATAGCAACCTTCTGTCCAGGCTTAACATTTACACTGAAATTCTTGATGATAGTCTGGTTCTCATTGTATCCGAATCTTACATGCTCGAAATCAACCTCGCCCTTAATTCCTTCTGTAGAAACAGGATTCTTAACAGTCTGGTCTTCCTCTTCTTCATCAAGGAATTCAAATACTCTCTCAGAAGCTGCTGCCATAGACTGTACCTGATTGATAACCTGAGCAATCTGCTGGATTGGCTGTGTGAAATTCTTCACATACTGGATAAATGCCTGAATATCACCGATTGTTATAACATTTTTAATAGCAAGAAGACCGCCGGTTAATGCAACACATGCGTAACCTAAGTTACCTACAAACATCATGATTGGATGCATCATTCCTGAAAGGAACTGTGACTTCCAAGCTGAACCATAGAGAACATCATTAGTCTTGTTAAATGAATCAACCATATCCTTTTCTTTATTAAAGGATTTAACAATCATGTGTCCGCCATAAGTTTCCTCAATCTGTCCGTTAATATGTCCAAGATATTCCTGCTGTGTCTTGAAATATCCCTGTGACTTCTTAACAACGAAAGAAACAAGTCCGACTGATATTGGAAGTATTATAACTGCAATAAGTGTCATAAGCGGTGAAATGCTTAACATCATTATAAGAACACCAATCATAGTAGTTAAAGATGTAATGATTGTTGTAATACTCTGGTTAAGTCCCATTCCAAGTGTATCAACATCGTTAGTAATTCTTGATAACACCTCTCCATATGTCCTGCTCTCGAAATACTTCATAGGCATACGGTTAATCTTCTCACTGATCTCTTTTCTTAATCTGTAGCAGACCTTCTGTGTAATGCCTGTCATTATCCAGCCCTGTACAAAGTTAAATACTGCACTTGCGGCATACAGACAAAGCACGAATATAAGAATTGTTCCAATCTTTCCAAAGTCAATTCCGCCAGTTCCACCGATTTTCTTTACCAGACCTTCTGACAGCGCTGTTGTTGCCTTACCAAGGACCTTAGGTCCTACAACAGAAAATACTGTTGAGCATACGGCCATAACTGCAACAAATATTATCGCAATCTTATAGCTTCCGATATATCTTATAAGCTTTCCTATTGACCCTTTGAAATCCTTGGCTTTCTCAACAGGTGCCATTCCTCTTCCCGGAGGTCCCATTCTTCTTTTTGGTGGCATTTTGATATCTTTATTATCTTCCATACTGACTAGGCCTCCTTTCCAAGCTCTTTAGCAGAAAGCTGTGAACTTGCAATCTGCTGATATGTCTCACATGTCTTCATAAGTTCTTCATGCGTTCCCTTGCCAACAATCTTACCATCATCCATAACAAGAATCTGATCTGCATGAAGGATTGTGCTGATTCGCTGAGCTACAATAATAACAGTGGCATCAGACACATTTGCAGCAAGCTCCTTACGAAGAATTGCATCAGTCTTTAAATCAAGTGCTGAAAAACTGTCATCAAATATAAACACTCTTGGGTGCTTTGCTATTGCTCTGGCAATAGAAAGTCTCTGCTTCTGACCGCCTGAAACATTAGTACCGCCCTGTGCTATAGGGCTGTCATACTTCTCAGCCTTATTATCAATAAACTCAGTTGCCTGTGCAATCTGTGCTGCCTTGACGACATCTTCATCACTCGCATCAGGATTACCGAATCTTAAGTTACTTGCAATAGTACCAGAGAAAAGCATTCCCTTCTGAGGCACATAACCAAGCTCGCTTCTTAAGTCATGCATAGAAATATTTCTTATATCATGACCATCAATAGTAATGCTTCCTCCTGTAACATCGTACAATCTTGGAATAAGATTAACGAGCGTTGACTTTCCACAGCCCGTACTTCCTATGATAGCTGTAGTCTTACCCGGCTCTGCTTTAAATGTAATATCCTCAAGTGCATTTGCTTTAGCACCCGGATACATGAAATTAACATGATTAAACTCAACTACACCCTTTGCAGACTCAATTGTCTCAGGATTCTCAGAGTCTTCTATTGAAGAATGTGTATTAATAACTTCATCTATACGGTCAGCTGCAACCATCGCTCTTGGGAGCATTACAGACATCATTGTAAGCATGAGGAATGACATAACTATGAGCATTGAATATGTTATAAATGCAGTCATAGAACCTACCTGCATAACTCCGGCATCAATTCTGTGTGCAGCAACCCACACGATAAGAACTGATAAACCATTCATAATAAACATCATGCTTGGCATCATGAATGTCATTGTTCTATTAGTAAAGAGCATTGTCTTAGTAAGCTTTTTATTAGCTTCGTCAAATCTTTCCTCTTCCTTCTTCTCTCTTCCAAAGGCTCTTATTACAGAAAGACCTGTAAGAATCTCTCTGGATACAAGATTGACATTATCAACCAGCTTCTGCATAAGCTTGAACTTAGGCATCGCAATTACCATAAGAAGCATTACAAATGCCATGATAACAGCAACAGCCATAACTATAACCCAGCCCATGCCGGCTCCTGTTCCAACAACCTTTATAATTCCTCCGACACCAAGAATTGGTGCATACAGAATCATTCTCAGCATAATGACCGTAACCATCTGAACCTGCTGTACATCATTAGTTGTTCTTGTGATAAGTGACGCTGTAGAGAATTTGTCCATCTCAGCATTAGAGAATCCCATGACATTAGAATACAGTTTTCCTCTCATATCTCTTGCAACGCCTGCACCAACCCTTGATGCAAGGAAGCCTACACATACAGAAGTAACCGCCATAAGAAGTGCCATGGCAACCATCTTAAGACCCGCTGCCCACAGATACTTAGTCTGAATAGAATCCATGTCCATTCCAGCCTTGGCATCCATGCTCTTTGCATAAGCAACACCCATAGATGAAACAAGTGTCTTACCCATAGTATCAATAGTGCTCTGGAATTCACTTCGCATAGAAAGGATATCATCCTTACTCATAGCCCCTGCACTATACATTGCCTTCACAATCTCTCTCATATCCACACATGTAGTCTCAACCTCATTACCATCCGAATCTTCCATCATCCGTGTAAATGTAGTGAGTTCCACACCCATAGACTTTCCAATATCTTCTACCGAAACATCTGCAAGCTGTTCTTCACTTACATGCATCTGCTCTGCCATACGGCTCTTGAATGCACTTTCAGTCACTGAAGACATCTGGTTATTAATTATAAGTGCTGTAAAAAGCGTGTCATCTAAATCAGTCTTATTCTTAGAACCTTTGACACTTAATTCATAGACATTATCATCTTCATTATAAGAATACGACTGTTCCCACAGCTGTGCTTCTTCCTCTGTCATAAAAAGCTTTGCTGTGTCAAATTCTTCCTTAGTAATCTTTTCTGGCACAGTATGCTCTATGCCTCCATTCTGTATACCTGTATCAATGATATCTGAAGTATACGCAGGAAGCGACAAGTCACACACTGCCTGAACAATAAGCAGTGCAAATATCAGCACTATCGACTTCCAGTATGGCAGCACATTTTTAATAATTCTGCTCATAAACACTCTCCCATCCTTATTGATAAATATTTTCATAAATCTACTTTCAATAATAAATATGCGTTTCTTATATTAACACCGATTTCCATCATAGTAAATTAATGTCAAATGTATTTTTATAAATAATTTATAAAGAATATTTGAATTATAACAATATATATGTTATTATACGCGCGAACGTCATCCGTTTTTCGGAGATGTATCTTAACAAGCCGGAAGGGCTGCATACCTTTCCGCAAAGGAGACAATATGAATACTATTAATGCAACACGAACTTCAACATCGAAGTTCAACACTAAGTACATGGTGGAGCTGGCACTTATGGTTGCGGTCATACTCGTTATGTCACTGACCCCATTAGGCTACATCCGTACACCTGGACTTTCTATCACTCTTTTAACTGTTCCTGTAGCTGTAGGTGCTATCATCTTAGGACCTGTAGGCGGTTTAATCTGTGGTCTGGCATTCGGACTCACAAGCTTTTATCAGTGCTTCGTCGGAGGCGCAATGGGAACTGTTCTTCTCGGAATTAATCCATTTGGTACATTTGTAACAACAGTAGTAACAAGAACTCTTGAAGGCTTCCTTACAGGACTTATATTCAAGGGACTTCACAGTATTAAGGGAGTTAAGAAATTTTCTTATTATATAGCAAGCCTTTGCTGTCCTTTACTTAACACTTTATTATTCATGAGTTCACTTGTTCTCTTCTTCTATAATACAGATTATGTGCAGACCTTCGTTACTGCACTCGGAGCTAAGAACCCACTTATATTTGTAGTATTATTTGTTGGTGTTCAGGGACTTATTGAGGCAGGAATCTGCTTTATTGTTGCCAGTGTGGTTTCCCGTGCATTATATGCTGCACTTAAGCTTAACCAGAATTAGCCAGTCACTTTGATTGAACAAATCGGACATTAATCAACGGAGGATTAGTTTTGTTTACAGAGATTTCAGTTAATGATATTAATGATTTTAGATTAGGCCATGCTTCCAACAAGGAAGCTGGCACTGGTGTAACTGTCATATATTTTCCAGGCGGAGCAACGACAGGCTGTGACATAAGCGGCGGCGGTCCGGCATCAAGAGAAACACCTCTTACCATGCCTATGACTGCTGACAATCCAATCAATGCCATCGTGCTGTCAGGCGGTTCAGCATACGGTCTTGCCGCATCTGACGGAGTTATGACATGTCTTGAAGAACATGGTATAGGATATAACACAGGCGTTTCACTTGTTCCGCTTGTATGCCAGTCATGCATATTTGATCTTGGATATGGAAGCTCTAAAGTACGCCCAGACAGTGCTATGGGATATGAGGCCTGCATGCAGGCACTTATGAAAGCTGGTGTTGTCAATGCTGATGCTTCCACCGCTGCCAATTCGGATAGCAGCGAACCCGTTCAGGGCTGTATCGGTGCCGGAACAGGCGCAACTGTCGGCAAGATTATGGGAATGAAGCAGGCTGAAAAGTCGGGACTTGGAATATATTCAGTTAAAGCCGGCACATTTACAATGACAGCAATTGTTGTTGTAAATGCACTTGGCGATATATCAGATTATGAAACCGGTAAAAAGCTTGCCGGACTTAAGAACACTGACAGAACTGAATATATTAGCTGTGAAGAAGCACTCTATCAGTTCATGGCACCTCGCGATATGTTCACTGGCAACACTACAATCGGAACAGTTATAACCAACGCAGCATTTAACAAAGCTGAACTTAACAAGATTGCATCTATGGCAAGAAATGCGTATGCACGCTGCATTAATCCAGTCGGAACAATGGCAGACGGAGATACAATCTATGCTGCAAGCACTGCAAAACGAGGCGACAGCGAAGCTGTACGTGTTGATATCAACTTTGCAGGTACACTTGCTGCCCGCGTTATGTCCGCTGCAATTAAGAATGCTGTGATGAATTCTAAGATATCTGATGAAGAATTTTTAAGCATGGTAAAATAATATCTGCCCTAATAATCCCCGGAAAAGTTCTGTATAAACAGACTTTCTGGGGATTTTATTATTTCTTTATAAATACATTATACTGTTTCACATTTTCTTTCGTGATTGTCTACACTTCTGTCACATTTTCCCAGTATTATATAAACAAGCTTAAGGAACAAACCGGATATCTGAATAACCGATAGATAACGATTATGTTTACCAAAGCGTTTATATAAATAATTATGCATAGAAAAATACGAGATTTTATGCAACCCCTCCCTCATTTCACTGGCTGTGCCCGCAGCCAGTTTTTTGCACCTATTATTTTATTAACTTATGCCTTCTCAAATACAAGTATTTTCTCTGAGAATCTGCTAACAAGCGGAATCCATGTTACAAGCTTATATGCCGGATTCAAAGTATGCATACCTCTTACAATATTGTCATCTTTAACTTTTCTGAAACCGTCTGCTATTCCCTTGAGATCATCAAAATTGTTTGCTCCCCATGTAAATGTTGCGCCGGTTGCTTTAATTGACTTCTCAAGCCCCTCTTTCTTTACAAACATCGGACATAAAGTTTCCATACACACATACGCATTATCAAAATTATCTCTTATAACTCCAAGCATAGTCTTTACTTCATCTGCTGTCATGTACATGGTAAGACCTTCAATAATGAAAAGCATTTTGCCTCTTACTTTTATCTGCTTTACCCATGCCTCATCCAGCACGGAGCAGGCAACAGTTGATATTCTTCCAGACTCTTTAAACACAGAATCTCTTACAGCTATTGTTTCCGGCAGGTCAAGATTGTACCATGTGAGTCTGCCATTATCCATTCTATATACCCTTGTATCAAGTCCGCAGGCAATATTAACAACCGTACAGTCAGGATTTTTATTTATAAAATCACTTACAAGCTCATCAAATACTACACTTCTTGCCACAATACCACTGCTCATGGCAGTATCTTTACTTGCTTTGCTGAAATCATAATCCAGTCTGTCAACAAGCTCCTCTGCTTTTTCATCACGGAATTTATTCTTAGGATTCCTGCTGTGCATAGCTCTTGCATAGAAGCACTGCAGCATTGTTTCTGCAGTTCCGTTAAGTACTGGTTTAATCTTTTCATTACCCATAGAATGTGTCTCCTTCTACCATTAAAAAATAGCATCAGTTAGTTTTCGCTAATCAATGCTATTTTAACACATTTTTTTAAATCTCAACACCTGTTATTGATTATCTTAAAACAATCATTTTACAAGCTACAACACAGGCTGTACTTATTAAAGTTCCTAATAAATAATATTCAGCAAACTTTTCATCTTTAGTAATTTTATCATAGCGTGCAATAGATTTTGCCGTTAAAACCAATCCCATCGCAGCATATTGATTCATAGAAATAAACATTATCATAATAAGGCGTTCTATTGTTCCTATTTTTCTTCCTGCTTTATTATCAATTTCTATCAACCCACTATTTTCCTTCTTAGGTCTATAACCTGATAATACATTTTGAATTAAAATATTTGAAGGTGTATGTAATAAAAGTATTGCTAATATCCATCTGGCAACACTCAATAAATTTATATTAAATACTTCACAAATATTACTTACTATCGGAAATTGTGAGAATCTGATATCATTGCAAACCATTACATAAGCAAGAACCAATATACTTATTATATGCATAATCTGATCATAAACAAATAATCCGCCTGATTTTTTAACAAATTTCCATTTTAATAAAAAATATTTTATTGTATCTATTATGAAATGTAATAATGACATATACAAAGCTAACATAAAAATATGCAAATTTATTATAGGGAGAATCACAACTAATACTGAAAGCGTATATTCAACTGCATGTGTCATAACTCCTTTAAAGTTTTTATCCTTTTCACTTGCTATCTTATCCGTTTGAAAATAAAAATCTCCTAAAATATGACCTATCATCATTAATATCAACAATTTATATATCATCTGTCCCCTCCAATCTATTCATTGCTTCCCCTATGGTTTTTAATGACTTTAAATATATTAAATACTTACCATCTATTAATCTTCTAGCTATCGTTGATTGGCTTGTATTCATTCTTTTAGCACATATTTCCTGACTTCCTCCATTAGTCATCATATCCCATATTGTATATCTCTGCTTATCTGTCCAATTATCTTCAATAATTTTTGTCAAAGTTAACATCATATTAATCTCATCTATTATAAAAGACTCTCTATTATAAAAAGCCACTTGAATATCTGGTGCCTGATTTCTAAGATGTTTTTCTTCCTCTCTTAAAAAATCTATCATCTGTCTAGCTGCATAAAAAGCTGGTCCATCAGCACCTATTGCAGCTTTTTTTTCAATTTTAGTTGATATTTCACCTATTCCTATGCCAAATCTCAATTTAACCGGATATATTTCTTTTTGAATATATTTAACAATTTCTAATATATCTTCAGACTTTGACAATAATCCCTGAAATTCATCTCCTAATGTAATCAAAAAATTTGCTTTAATGTTATCCTTATAATTCGAATTCACATTATTCAATATATGCTTTAATTTTTCTTGAACTTCATAACGGTTTTCAATGTCTTTTGATTTTTTTATATCCCCAATAATGGCATAATACATGACACTTTCCTCCTGGAATATTATACATTAATACTGCATAATTACAAACTATGCATTTATATTGCATATATTGTTATTATGCATTTATATTGCATAGTCGTCAAGCATAAATTTTCATTTTTTTGTAAATAAAAAACACCCACTAAATTCTTCATTGAATCTAGTGGGTGTTTTTAACATTTTAATTATTCACAAAGCTTAGAAAATGCATCCGCAACAAACTGTACCTTAGTTCCTATAATAACCTGTACAGATGTCTTTCCAGGTTTCATAACACCAGCAACACCAGCTGATTTAATAACCTTATCATTAACAAGTGTAATATCCTTTACTTCAAGTCTCAGTCTTGTAATACAATTATCTATGCTTGCAATATTCTCTTTTCCGCCACATCCTTCAAGAATTGTCTTTGCAATTGTTGTATAATCGTCACTTGCAAGTTCAACTTTCTTTTCTGCTTCTATATCATCATCTTCTCTGCCAGGAGTCTTTAAATCCCATTTCTTAATGGCAAATAAGAATACGAAATAGAATACGAAGAATGCTGCTATACCAAGAGGAATTATCAACCATGTCTTCTGTGCTGCCGGAAGAGATGATGAGAATAACAGGTCAGTAGCACCTGCTGAGAAACTAAATCCTGCTCTAAAGCCTAATGCAACTGTAATCATTGTAAAAATACCATAAAGAAGTGCATAGATAACATAGAGTCCAGGAGCAAGGAACATGAAACCAAATTCAAATGGTTCTGTAACACCACAGATGAATGCACATAATGCTGCAGAAGCAATAAGTCCTATAGCCACCTTTTTCTTAGCTGGCTTTGCACATTTAATCATTGCTAAAGCTGCACCTGGAATACCAAACATCATACATGGGAAGAATCCTGACATATACATTCCAAGACTCCATGAAACATCGCTTGATGTTTCGCCTGCCCAGAAGTGCTGTAAATCTCCAAGTCCGATAGTGTCAAACCAGAATACATTGTTCAACGCATGATGTAATCCGGTAGGAATTAACAGTCTGTTCAAGAATGCATAGATACCTGCACCAACAATATCAAGCTTTACAATTGCCTTACCAATGCTTACTAATGCGCCGAACAGTAATGGCCATACAAATAATAAAACAACAGATACAAGAATTGATACTACTCCTGAAACAATTGCTACGCATCGTTTTCCACTAAAGAAAGATAACCAGTCTGGTAATTTTGTATCTTTAAACTTGTTATAACACATAGCACCGATTACACCAGCAAGAATACCAATAAATGGATTCTCAATCTTGTTAAATGCAAGAGTTTTAGTTGCACTGTCTGCTATAGAAGGCATAATTACTGTAACAAAATTTGTGGAAAGAAGTGTTTTAATCATAAGCCATGAAGCAAGTGCCGCAATTCCTCCGGTACCATCATTTTTATCTGACATACCTACACCGACACCAATTACGAAAAGAATTGCCATGTTATCAATCAAAGCTCCACCAGCTTTTACAAGAAACAGGCCAATCATATTAGCTGCGCCATGAATATCTCCACCCTGCATAGTTGCTGGACACAGCATATAACCAATACCCATAAGGATACCACATATAGGCAGTACTGCTACCGGAAGCATTAATGCCTTTCCCAGTTTTTGAAGAAATTTCATACTTTTCTCCTCCTTTATATTATTATTAATCGGGCTTGCCCCAATCACGCACGTTATGAAATTCTGAATAATTATGATATTTTCAGAATTCCATCATCAATAGATACTTCGCCCTCCTTTACTAGATTGATTTTATTATAATCGTCGGTATTGCATATAAGGACTGGTGTAATCGTATCCAATCCTGCCGACTTAATTTTCTCAAGATCAACATCCAAAAGTAAATCACCCTTTTTTACCTGCTGACCATCTGAAACATGTGATATAAATGGTTCTCCTTTGAGCGTTACTGTATCGAGCCCAATATGGATCAATAATTCCGTTCCCTGACTGGTTGTCATTGTAACAGCATGAAGAGTATCAAAAACCATTGAAATCTCACCATCTGCCGGAGCATATATTTTTCCTTCAGAAGGAATTACTGCAAATCCATCTCCAAGAACTTTTTCTGAAAATGTTGGATCTGAAACTTCAGTAATTGGCACCACTTTTCCTTTACATGGAGAATAAATAATATTATCCTTTGACTTTCCTTTAAAAAAACCTAGCATATTATCTCCTTTCCATCAATATATACTCTCTTAATATTCAATTTCTCATCAATAAGCACGAAATCTGCTTGTTTCCCCACAGAAATACTTCCGACTTTATCATATATACCAATTTCCTTTGCCGGATTCTCTGTTGCACACATAACAGCTGTTTCTAATGAAATTCCTGCTTTTTTAACGACATATCGAAGACAATCCATTAAATTAGTTGCTGAACCGGCAATTGTTCCATCATGTAATGTTGCCAGATTACCTTTTACCACTACAGGCTGTCCTCCAAGAGTATATTCACCATCCTCTAATCCTGTTGCTCTCATGCTGTCACTGATAAGTATTATGCGTTCCGCACCAAACATAGCAAATGTTGCCCGTATTACTGATGGATGAATATGAACTCCATCACATATCAGTTCTGCATGACATTGATGTGAATCTCTTACTGCGCCTATAACACCAGGCTTTCTATGATTCATAGGTGGCATTGCATTGTATAAATGTGTTGCATGAGTTACACCATGTTGAATTGCCTCCATCGCAGTATCATAATCTGCTGCTGTATGAGCAATCGACACCACAACATTATCTTTTACTTTATCTATGAAATCCATCGCACCCGGCTCTTCTGGTGCAATATCAACAATCTTTATTAAATCATGTGCAGCTTTCTGGAGTTCACAGAAATACTCATAATTACAATGCATGATATTTTCTGCTGCCTGTGCACCCTTTTTTTGTGGACTTATAAAAGGTCCCTCCATATTAATTCCTACCAGATGGGCTCCACCATTATATGAATACTCTCCGGCATTCTTCATAACTTCAACAAGTTCTTCCTTAGCTATCGTCATGGTTGCCGGACATATACTCGTCACTCCGACAGAAGCCTCATACCGGGAAATTATATCAAGTGCCTCTTTAGTTCCATCACACATATCTGCACCCTTGCATCCATGAAAATGAATGTCGACAAGTCCGGGAATCATCTTAAGTCCTGTAGCATCTACAACTTCATCGCCAACATAATTATGTACATCCAGCACTTTGGTGAATGTACCATTATCTACAACGACATCTCCCTTAACAAATACATTGTCCTGTGTATAAACATCAGCATTCTTTATAATCATATCTTCTCAACCTTCTATCTACCAAGTTAAAATGCTTTAACAAATCTTACTAAGAGCTGCTTCATCTGCTACCAGTGTCACATCATTATGCAGCTGCAGAACTGATGCAGGAACATATGGTGTAATATGTCCAAAAAAGGCTTCTTTCACAATCTGTGCTTTATCTTCCCCACTTGCAACAACCAGAATCTTCTTTGCCTGCATTATTGTCTTAATTCCCATTGTGTATGCCTGTCTTGGAACGTCTTCTGCTGATTCAAAAAATCTCTTGTTAGCTTCTATTGTAGATTCTGTTAAATCAACACAATGAACCTGTTTTTCAAATGAATCTGATGGTTCATTAAATCCTATGTGGCCATTATGGCCTATTCCAAGAAGTTGTAAATCAATACCCCCAAGAGACTTAATCAGTTCAGAATATCTGTTACATTCTTTTTCCGAATCCAGCTCCATTCCATTAGGAATATGAGTATTCTCAACTGATATATTCACATTATCAAATAAATTCTTATGCATAAAATAATAATAACTCTGATCACTATCTCTGCTAAGTCCCTTATACTCATCAAGATTAACAGTCTTAACTGCCGAAAAATCCAAGTCACCTTTTTTATACCATTCTACCAGCTGCTTATATAACCCAACCGGAGTTGAACCAGTTGCAAGTCCAAGTACACATTCCGGCTTCATAATAATCTGTGCTGATATAATATTAGCTGCCTTTCTGCTCATATCAGCATAATCTTTTGCTTTGTATATTTTCATCACTTATCACTCCATTTCACATATTCTGCTACGAACACCAAGTACCATTGATGGCGATACACTAAGCTCATCTATACCCATCTTAATAAATCTCTCTGTAAGAGTAGTATCTGCTCCAAGTTCTCCACAGATTCCTACCCATTTGCCATGCTTATGTGCTCCCTGTATGGTCATCTCAATCATCCTAAGAACTGCCTCGTGATGCGGATTATAAAATCTGTCCAGTCTGTTATTCTGCCTGTCAATTGCAAGTGTATACTGTGTAAGGTCATTGGTACCTATACTAAAGAAATCTACAAGCTCTGCAAGCTCCTCACTTAACATAACTGCCGCCGGTGTCTCTATCATAATTCCCTGCTCTGGAATCTCATATGGAATATTCTCTTTCTCCAGTTCCTCTGCTACCTCAGCAACAATCTTCTTAATACTTACAACTTCTTCCACAGAAATAATCATTGGATACATTATAGATAAATTACCATATTTAGCAGCTCTTAATAATGCTCTCAACTGTGTTTTGAATATATCCGGCTGCTCCAGACATATTCTTATGGCACGATAACCCAGCGCTGGATTATCTTCCTTACCAAGTCCAAGATAATCTGCCTTTTTATCTGCTCCAATATCAAGTGTACGAATAACTACTTTTTTATCAGCCATCATCTGTAATACCTGACGATAGGCATTAAACTGTTCTGTTTCATCAGGAAGTTCATCTCTTCCAAGATACAGGAATTCGCTTCTGAATAATCCTATTCCTTCAGCATCATTTTCTAATACATATGCAACATCAGATACATTTCCAATGTTCGCATAAAGATTAATCTTTCTGCCACTCTTTGTGACGGACTCTCTTCCTTTATAATTAGCAAGGAGCTTTTTCTGTTCCTGTTCCTTCTGCTGGGCTTCCTTAGCCTGTGCTATCTGATTCCCATCCGGATTCAGGTAGAAAATTCCATTCTGACCATCTACAATTGCATTAACTCCATTGTGTAAGGATTCAAGTTCAATTGGCACACCAATTAATGCCGGAATATTCATCATCCTTGCAAGAATTGCTGTATGCGAATTAGCCGAACCATGTACCAGAACAAATGCCAGAATCTTATTCTTATCCATCTGCACAGTTTCACTTGGTGTCAGATCATCTGCCACAATAATTGATGGCTCTGCATTTTCCCAGTCAGTCTGCTCTTCCCCACTCAAATTACTTACCAGACGATTAGATATATCCTTTACATCCGCTGAACGTGCCCTCATATAATCATCATCCATATTAGCAAACATGTCAGCAAAATTATCTCCTGTTATTGAAACCGCATATTCAGCATTAACATTCTCATTGCATATCATATTATGGATAGCATCCTGATAATCTTCATCTTCAAGCATTATCTGATGCACTTCAAATATCTCTGCATTAACTTTACCAACCTCCTTTAATGCTTTATCATACAGACTGGCAAGTTGTTGAAGCGTCTTTTCTTTAGCTGTATCCAGACGTCTTAATTCTTCATCAACGTTCTCAACATGTACACGCTTAATCAGACTTTCACTTTTCTTTAGAATACTAACTGGTCCGATAGCAGTACCCTTATATACTGATTTTCCAATATATTTGTCCATATTCTACCCTCTCAGATTCTAATAATAAACATTCCTCAGATATACGAATATTTATTATATTAACTAAAATGTACTGATTTCCATGTATTAAATTGTCGTTCGCTTTATTATGTTTACATATTAACAATTTTTTAACAAAATGTCCAGCATATTTTGTCACATTTTAATAAATTATGTATTTTTATTAATACATCGCAGAATAAAAGGCAATAAAAAAGACTAACCAGCTGATGTACTTTATAATACAACTCTGATTAGTCCATATTAGTATTTCTATTTGTCCGCATTTTTCAACTTATGATTAACAGCCATCGCAACTACACCAAGCAGCACGATGAAAAGAGATATAAACTGCGATGTAGAGAATATTCCAACCTCTCCCCTGTAATCATTTCTTAAGAACTCAATTGCAAATCTTCCAAGTCCGTAAGTTATGCAATATAAGAATCCAATATTACCTGCTGCCATATGCTTTCCGGCAGTTTCCTTATCGTCAGCCTTGCGCTTCATAACAGCAGTATAAGAAAACTTAGCTGCTATTATCATAAGAAACGCCATATTAAGGAAATCTGCACCTGATGATATAAGCTGTGTAGGAATCAGTTTAACTCCTGATGGAGCAAGTGAATCAGCCGGAAAAACGACTCCCCATGCTGCATCTGTCTGTCTTCCGTAACAGCACCCTGCAAGGAAACAGCCAATTCGTCCAAAGCCCTGTGCCAGCGCTATCTCTGGCATTACCAGGTCAAAATATTCAAGGAATGATAACTTCTTAATCTTTACATATATAAGGTTGCACAGCACACCTGCAATAAGTCCACCATATACAACGAATCCCGATGAGCCAAGCACACCCATAGGATCTTTTATAAAATCCTTAAAGCTCACTATTATATACAACAGCTTTGCTCCAAGAAATCCCGAAACTCCCGCAATTATCGCGATATCAATAAGAGCCTCCTCCTTCATTCCCATCTTCTTAGCCCTGTACTCGCCAACAAGCAGCGCCAGCACAAAACCTATGCCAATCATCAATCCATAACCATGAATTACGAACTTTCCTATATGAAATAAATCTGTCTTCATAAAATCAATCTTCCTTTCTGTCGCCTGCGAACCAATCCTACATCAGTCCCAGCTTTTCCTTAGCCATCGCAAGTCTTCTGTCAATTTCTGCATAAAATGCTTTATCATCAGCGCATCCGGCATATGTCGTCATGTAGAACACTCTTAGGTTAAATGTATTAAGAATCTTCACATTATCCTCTGAAAGTCCCGGTAGTGCCGCCTGAAGCTGCTTCACATACTCATGCCATCTGACAATATAAGAATCATACTCCGCTAGTCCCTCGATGCCAAGCCATTTTTTCAGTTTAATCTTCGATAGATTATCCTTATTGCACTCGCCCTTCTGCACAATATATTTAAAATGTGTCTCATCCTCCCAGTATCTTCCAAGTGGGAACATTCTGCATATTCCCGGTCTTATCGTATGTATATTGCACAGATTATCTTCACGAAGAAATGCACATCTTCCGTCTGATTTCTGCATTTTTAAGTTAGGCATAATAAGACCGTCCACAACATTTAACTCAAGCTCGTTCATCGTAAGCTGTTCAAATGTTTTGCCCAACCCGGTTGTAAGCTTGTAACAGTCATATGGGTCAAGCACAATCGTGCTTCCCATATTCTGGCAGCATACAGTCTGACAGCCCTTACACGAGTTAGTATCAACACGCACAAGGTCATTCTCGGTATACAGTCTGCCATCCGATATATCTTCTAATGAAACATTCCTTAACATTATTCAATCCTTTCAAACGTGTACAAAAGATTATAAATCTTCACGCACATATTTACTTCACATGTAACTATAGTAAAAAATATGTATCAAATCAAGAACATTTTACTCCCATTTTTCGCCATAATGTGCTAAAATACATTCTTGTATATTTATTTTAGGAAATCTGATATTGAGAAAGGATTAAGAAAATGAAAGATAAGATTGTTACATTTGGTGAAATTATGCTTCGTCTCTCTCCTGAGAACAACGCAAGATTTACTCAGTGCAATGCATTTGAGGCTGTTTATGGAGGCGGAGAAGCCAATACTGCTGTGTCCCTTGCTAACTTTGATGTTGATGCTAATTATGTAACAAAGCTTCCAAAACATATAATCGGACAGGCTGCAATTAACTCACTCCGTCAGTACGGCGTAGGCGTAGACCATATCGTGCGTGGCGGCGACCAGATTGGTATCTACTTCCTTGAGAAGAAGACAAGCCAGCGTCCAACTAACGTTATCTATAACAGAGCAGGCTCTGCATTTGCTCTCGCTACTGCTGATGACTTTGACTGGAACGAGATATTTGACGGTGCAACATGGTTCCATTTTTCAGGAATCACACCTGCAATCTCTGATGAGATGACTAACATCTGTATCACAGCCTGCCAGAAGGCCAAGGAAAAAGGCATGACTGTAAGCTGTGACTTAAATTACAGAAGCAAGCTCTGGTCAAGTGAAAAGGCCTGCGAGGCAATGACTCGTATCTGCCAGTATGTTGATGTATGTATCGCTAACGAAGATGACGCTATCGGTATCTTCTCTATGAACCCTGCTGACGCTAATGGCGAGGAGAAAAATGCTTATATTGCCAAGGAGCTTATGAAGAAATTCCCATTCAAGATGGTTGCATCTGTATGGAGAACAGAAACTTCTATCACAACATTTAAGCTCCAGTCAATGATTTACACAGAAGGCAAGGCTTACTACAGCAAGGAATTCTTCATGCACATTCTTGACTACATCGGTGCCGGAGATGCTTACTGCGCTGGTCTTATCTACAGCCTTATCAACAACTTTGACCCTCAGAAGGCAGTTGAATTCTCTAACGCTGCAAGCTGCTTAAAGCATACTGTAAGCGGAGATTACAACTTAGTTACAGTTGATGAAGTTATGAAGCTCGCTTTCTCTGACGCTGGTAACGAAGTTCAGAGATAATTTTATTATTCATATAAAAAACTTAAAGGCAGTTAATCTCTTATATAAGAATTAACTGCCTTTTAAAATTATAAATATAACAATACAACTACCTTGAATCTGTTCGACTCATGCTCTGTCATCATATATCCACTGTATTTTTCTGTTATCTTCTTCACATTAGAAAGACCAAAGCCATGACCTTCCCCCTTATGACTCAGAATCTTATCTCCATCCTTGCTTATACTTCCTGCAAATGTATTAACAACTTCTATTCTTAGCAGACCTTCTATGTACTCTAACACTGCCTCTATCTGTAATTCTTGTCCTGCTTCTCCACTCACATTTTCCATTGCATTATCAAGAAGATTTCCTAAAATTACATTCATATCAAAGCTACTGATTTCAAGGTCTGTAGGAATTTTCAATATAACAGAAAAGTTAACATTATTCATTTCCTGATTAATTTTCTGAGCATAATAATTAAGTATGCCATCAAATACTGAATTCCCTGTCGAAGCAACTTTCTCTATATTATCCATGCTGTCAGACATTTCATCAAGATATCTTATAATATCAGTATCCGTATTCTTGTCAGCAAGCGAATATATTTCTCTTATGTGATGCTTCATATCATGCCGTAAAGCTTGTACCTGCCTGTCCTGTTCCACATTTGCCCTGAGTTCTGATTCATATATTGCAATCTGCTCTCTTAGCAGAACATTATCTTGCATAAAAATATATCTATCCAGCATCGATGTGTAAAAATAATATAGTATAAGATTTACCGCTATCATAACTATAATAACTGTTAATGCTGTCACTCTTGAAATTTCATTATCATTAAGCAACACATATGCAACACATATACTCATAAGAACAATCAATAATAAAAACACCCATTGTCCTGAGAATTCTTCCCTATTTCTCTTCCTGTATATATTTCTCAATATGACTACAAATGCATAAAACATTACCACTGACAGAAATGAACTAAACAATACATAATTACTGCTGCTAGGTGCCTCCATCAATGCAAATCCGGCAAGCATATCCATCGCGCAGCTCACCCCAAAGCACATCACGGTATGCAAAATTTTCTTTTTCAGAGTGCCTTCATGTACTGCGGCAATAATAAACATTCCTATAATAGTAGATATAATATTTATCAGGCTATTATGAAATCCAAGATAACAGCCTGTAGTAATAATATATGAGACTGCACCTGCAATAACCTTCTTATACAAATTCACTTTTTCAAAAAATATCTGAAAATACTCTATTATTAATATTACCCTTACCAATTCCATAACAACAGATATTAATATATCCTGTATTGAATCCATTACTTTCCTCCATATATTCTGAACTGTGCCATATTCCTACTGAATGTCTCCCTGTATGCCTTACTGATATTAATATTTTCACCATTACTCATAACAATATATTCTATATGAAATTCACGTACATGATTAATATTGACAATAAATGACTTACCAACCGGTACAAAAAAAGCAGGTAAATCATTAATAATATCTGATAATTTACCTACATATTCATCCATTCCATCTGATTTAATTATCTGCACATGCTTTCTGTCACTTTGAAAATAACATATATCATTAAACCGAATTCCTATCTGATCACCTCTCTTTTTAAAGAAAAACATGTCCGAATTTTTCATATACATATCCATTAAATCATCAAGAATTTTATATAGTCTGTCCTTGTTAAACGGTTTTTCAAGAAATTCATATGGATGAATTTTAAATAGCTGCATAGCATAATCGATTGCAGATGACATATAAATAATATTCATATATTTATCTTTTATATGTTCTCTTATATATACTCCAGCTTCAATCCCATCAATATCTGGCATTCTAATATCAAGAAATAAAATATCTATATCAACTTTATTCTTCAGTTCCTTTATAAATGTATCTGAGGAATCCCATACATATATCTGACATTTGTAATTATGCCATGTCATATAATCATGTATCGCCATCTCAAGCCAAGAACATGTCGACATTTCATCATCACATATTCCAATCCGGTACTCCATATGGTTATCTCCGTTCGTCTATTTTATTACTAATATAACCCATAATGCATAAAATGGCAACCAGTTCTACTGAGTTAAACATCACAAACGAATAGTCATACCTATGTATAACTACTAATATAGTAAATATTAACATATCTATAAGTAACATCATTCTTGTTCTGTTTTTAAAATGCATTTGGGCAGCAGTATCCAATGGATTATTTCTATTTTCCACTGGTGCTAATAATATAATTATAAATGTACTTATAAATATTCCTAATATCTGCCACATTGACCAAATATTAACATATTTAAGGAGAAGCAATTCTAAAGAATATATAACAGTAGACATTACTGCACATGATATTCTACTCCGGGTATGATATCCTCCTGCATATTGTCTCAACGGCATAAGTGTAACCAGAAATATCATTGCACGCCAAAAACACCCTGCAAATATTGCAAGCACAACTGCAACAATTATTTCAATAATTACTGTTTTTAACATATCAAGTCCAAACACTATAACAGATTCTTCTATATCATTTTTACCATTGTTATTTTTTATAAATTCCAATGTTTTCATTTGCCTTCATTCACACTTTCTCTTTAGCAACAATCCTGCCCTCGTAAATCTCAATTATCTCATCGGACAACATCTCAAGTTCTTCCTTATCATGGCAGGCAATTATAATAAGTGCTCCTCTCTTTTTCTGTTCCTCAAGTATCTCATGAACCTGCTTTGCTCCTGCTTCATCAAGCGCATTAATAGGTTCATCAAGTATAATAATATCCGGATTTTCCATATATGCTGCAGCAATTCCTAATTTCTGCTTCATTCCCAGTGAATATTTCCTGTATGTTCTTTTATCGTCAGGATCAAGACCTACCTGACGGATTACTTTCTTTATATGTTCATCATCAACACGGTTCTGGATTGATGCAAGTACCTTAAGATTCTTAAATCCCGTATAATTACCTATGAATGCCGGATTCTCAATCAGTACTCCCACACTTTCTGGAAATGTCATATCCTTTCCAAGAATCCTGCCATCTATCTCAACAGTTCCCTCTGTTGCTGATATAAGACCACATATAACTCTCATAAGCATTGTTTTTCCTGAACCATTCTTTCCTTTAAATCCATAAACCTTACCACTTGTAAGTTCAAGATTAATATTATCAAGTACCTTTGCTTTCTTTATAACCTTAGACACATTTGTAAGCTTTATTACCATAACTACATCCTCCAATCACAATATATCTTTTTTGCAGAAACGGATTCCACCTGACACAACCCCAGTTATTCCCGTCACAATTCCTGCCGCAATACTTTTCCATACATCAAGTCCATCCTGTAAACAAAGGCTGCTTCTTAATATCATGCTCCAGTTTCCCCAAAGCAACACACTGTTTGAAAATACTGACATTACATCTATTGATAGTACAACTGCCAGACCTATTACTGGAGATAAGTATTGTGATATTGCTGCCTGAAATAAGGTTATTCCAATTGACACCAGTATAGGAACTGTAAATATATATATAATCATTCCATCTTCAACTATATATGTATTATTAAGTTCCAAAACCATACTTAATAAATCCATATGTAACTCCCCACTTAACCGATAATTAATTAACGCAACTACTGCACTCACAATAAATAATAGTGTATATACACCAATAACTAAACATATCATACTTAAGCATTTACTCAACCACCATACCAATTTGCTTTTAGTTCTTAATATTATAGCTTTACCGATACCATTTTGGTCATACTGTATATAATCAAGCGTCACTAATCCACATAAAAACTGAATTGACATCCATGAAAATGGTATCTTTATATCTTTTATTTTTTCAGGAATAACATGCTCACATCCAGATAACATGTAAAATACATTATCAAGAAAATTCATATTTCCCGCTTCCGGAATTTTTTTATTAATTGAATCTGCTATATTGGTGGGAATCAGTATAAGTAATGTAATCATTATGAGAACTATAATATATCTGTATCTTTGCTGATATATTGCTCTTTTTATATCCTGACTAAATATTTTTATAAAATTCATACCCAGTTACCTCTTCCCAAAATATTCCCTAAAACCTGACATATATACTCCCGTCAAAAATAATATTGCATCAGCCAAAAAAGCTATCAGTACTTTTAGTATACAATCCTCCATACTATAGAAATTGACAAACTCTAATTCAAATAATCCGCAGCTTCCCATATATGCTATAAAATCCAGTCCGCATATAATAATCCCAATAAGAATTGCTACCCTCGTGCTTCCAGTTATATAATTAAACAATAGTGAAATATTTATTGTTATATTTGTAATAAATGTTTTTATCACCACAATAAACAAATACATCTGAAACTGGGTAACTGCCATCTGAAAAGGCCAATTATTATGTATAACCATTCTGTAATACATGCTTCCTTCAAGCATCCATTTATCATATGTTCCAAAATAAGCTATACCAGAACCTATGGAAGCTACATATATCAACAAGACACATTCTAATGAATACAACAATCCTCCAATACTCTGGTAAATCCATATTCTCCGCTTGCTGCCATATCTTATAACCACATTCTGATTATTATCTCTAAGTGCCAATCTTATATAAAATATAACACTTATCAGTTCCAGCATCGGAAACACAAACCGTCCCATAAGCACAAATATTGCATCTTTTGCACAGCCCCCTACAATATATTTAGTATTATATCTTGCAAAAAATGGAAGACACATTGCTATAGCCGTTAATACTATAATAATTTTGTAGATTAAAGCTTTTTTGCTTTCATTTCTATAAATGTAATATCTTAAAAATTTCATATACCCTCTTATATATCTAATTAATCTGCGTATAAACTATTGGATTCTGACTCCATATCATAAAATAATTCCATTTATCCGCATTATCATATTCATATTCTGGAATCTGGACTTTTGCAATATTAAAAGGAAATATCATATCATATTCTTTACCATCTTCATAATTTCCCTTTGCCGGATTTGCATCTTTAATAAAAGCTGAAAGATATGAATCTATCTGATTATCCCATGCATTATCAGCATACAATATAAAATCTGTCCACCACTCTTTATTCATCAGTTCTCTCTCTGTTATCCTTAACGTTATGTATACCAGGACAACCTTTCCATCTATCTGTAAAGTTTTTTTATATTCTTCCAACTGTTCTGAATCTGTCACATAATCATTTAACTGTTCCATATCAAGGACTTCATACCTGTTAAATTTTACAGCATATCCTTCTGCCTCATACCATTCATCAGATGAGAGCTGTGTAGCTCTCATAATTTTACTGTATTTAATATTGACAATACTAATAGCACATATAAACGTAAAAATAATACAGCCCGCTAAGATATATATTCCTCTTTTTTTCATTCTATCCCCCTAAAGTTCATCTATCTTTCTCCTACGAAGAAAATATGAACAAATTATTGTTATCAGAAGAGCTGCTATTTCCATCAAATACATAGGAACCGAATCACCTGTCAGCTGTATAAGATATGAACAGGCAAGCATAGGATTCTTTGCTCCAACCAACGGCATAACTACTTCTTCAAAAAAATATAACGTAAATGCTGATACAATAACCATAACTCCATTACCTAATAAATATGCAAAAGTATATGATAAGCAGCCTATTATGCTGAATAAAACAGATTCACTAATCATAATTAACACAGACACCACTAATGGTAATTTATAAAACAAACTTCCTAATATACAGTTAGCACCTGCCACATATTGCAATCCAGGAAATGGTTCACCTGCCGGTAAGAGTGTGGCTGTTATCAGAAAGGAGATTAACAAGGTGTACATTACCACACTAAATCCTACAATAAACTGCGTTACAAGCTTACTGAAAAAATACTTTTTCTTATCTGTCCTGACAATTATATTATAAATATATCTGGAATCCACATCCGAATATATGCTCATAGAATATGGAATACATACAATCAGTGGAAATATAAAATGCAGTAATTTTGATGCTGTACTAAAGTTATTTAGCTCCATCCACTGATTATATAAATTAGGTACCGGATATCCCCATGTATTAGCATAAACCTCCATCGCTATCCTTGTTGGAACTACAATTTTAAAAATATCATACAAAACAATGACTGAACATACCAAAAGGGTTATGTACATCCATTTATTCTTAAAAGCCCTATTCAACTCAATTTTTAATAATACTTTCATTCAATCACTCCGTCTGTTTCTATTAAAAAATATGGCATTTTGACAGCCTTGCTTTCGCCCATTGCACATGCCTGTACTGCAATGTTATTATTCTGAAGGATATCTTCCTTGACACAATAGCATGTTGTTATAACTGCCTCTTCATCTTTTTTTAGACTAATACTCCCTTTTACTGCTGTTGTATTTTCAATCACATGTCCCCTTGGCTCACATTTGCCTACAAATCCATTATCATCATAAACACCAAGCATAAAATTCTGTGGAGAAAAATAACTTTCTTCTTCCGAATCACGCATGTTAATAACCAAATATTTTACAGTTACATAATATGTGTCATCTATAAAACTTCCACTGGCATCTTTCTGTTCTTCCTCTTTATAAAAATCAATATCTATTCCCTCTGGTTTTGCCTTCGAAATACTATATTCAATATATCTATATTTATAATGTGACTTAAATGTCTTAAATTCCCTATAATAATCCCCTTCATCTCCCGGATTAAGCAGTATCATCTTATCTATGGAATAAGCCTCATATGTATATTGCTCATTCGTTTTAGATTCGTTTATTCCGCTCAAAGGATCCTCTTTTGAACTGCTGAATAGTTTTATTCTTCCCAGCTTAACTGCAAAAATAACCGCAATTAAAATAACAACAACTGTTGCTACTGATACCACTTTATTTTTCATATCACTATAAATCATCAGGCAGACATTATTCTGCCTGATGTCCTCTCTATTTAATATCCACCATAATTATCTGGGCTCCATGCAAAATATGTTTCCATATAATACTGTGAACCCGGTTCTACTTTCACAGCAGCATAATTATATCCACTTTCTTTAACATAATTCTTGAGATACTGAGTTTTTCCAGGGCTCACGCCATATGTAAATAATTGAAAATCCTCATAGTAATTTCTACTACCGTCTCTATCGCTTGCCACCAATGTGAAATTAGTATCACCACCATATGAAGAGCTGATATTCCTTACATATCCGGAAGAATAATCAGCCTTATATCTCCCATCCGTATAATCTTCTGTCCTACCATTGTAATCTTCAAGTGTTGCTGTATAATATGTATCTTTATAATTATTTGCCTTCACCTGAACTCCAACACTTCCTATCAGCATTACCGCCATTGCTCCTGTTAAAAGCTTTGAATATAAATTGTGCATATTCATCCTCCTCAATTAAAATTTTCTAAGTTTCTTTACTTCTGCACTCATCTTTGGCTGGTAAGTAATAATCGGGCAGGCAACATTTGCATAATGTGTTGCCACCTTGACTGACAACTTCTGTAACTTACCTGCCATCACCTGCTTAACATCTTTTGTCATAGTGTTTTCCTCATTCCATGTAATTTATCTGTATGTTCATAATACCTATTTTTTATTCTTTTTCCCAATAAGGGTATAATTTGTCGGATTAGCGCCATAATTGGATTATTTTTCATATATGATAAATAATTTTTATATAGATATAACTGTCAAAGCATATCGTATCTTGAATTTTATCAGTTATAACTAATAAAAAGGATTGAAGACCGTACCCACCTGTGTACATCTCCAATCCTTTTTATTTAATCATTTTATATTTGAATCATTTTCTTAAGAAATTATCCCCATACTTCTTCAGCAATTTCCTTGACAAGCTTTAACTTAGCCCACTGCTCTTCCTCAGTAAGCTTATTTCCAATCTCGCATGAAGCGAATCCACACTGTGGGCTTAAATACAGTCTGTCAAGCGGAACATATTTTGCTGCCTCATGAATTCTGTTAATAACAAGCTCCTTGTTTTCAAGCGCTGGTGTCTTAGTTGTAACAAGTCCAAGAACAACTTTCTTGTCCCCGGATACCTTTGCTAGTGGTGCAAATCCGCCTGAACGCTCATCATCATATTCAAGATAATAAGCATTAACATTTTCCTCACCAAAAAGCAGATCAGCAACGCTGTCGTATGCACCTGAGCTGAAGAATGTTGAATGATAGTTACCTCTGCACACATGTGTATTGATAAGAAGGTCTTCTGGTGCTGCAGCTACAACCTCGTTGTTTAACTTAAGCATAAGCTTCTTGTACTCTTCAAGTGCTTCACCGCTTCTGCCTGTAAGTGCAACAGCAAGCTTTGGATTAACCATTCCGCCCCATACGCAGTCATCAAACTGAAGATTTCTACAGCCTGCTGCATATATTTCAGTAACAAATTCATTGTAAGCCTTGATTACATCTTCTGCAAATGCTTCCTCTGTTCCATAGATTGCAAGTGTATCTGCTAAAAGCTCTGCGCCTGTAAAATATGCGTAGAACTGTCCCGGTGAAGGAATTGTCTGCTTTGCAACAGTATTCTCGTCCTCTAATACCTTAACAAATTTAAAATGTTCAACAAATGGATGGTTCTTTACTGATATTTTACCAACCATATATGTATCATCAATCATTGCTGCTTCTGCGTCAAATGTTGTATTACCATCAACTGTCTTTCTATGCTCAACGCCATTGAAGCCCCACATGAAATCAAGATGCCATGTAGATCTTCTGAACTCTCCATCAGTAATAACATGATATCCAAGCTCCTTAACCTTTGCTACAAGCTCTCTTATGCAGTCGTCTTCAACTGCTGTAAGCTCTGCCTTGTTAATCTTTCCGCTCTCATAATCAGCTCTTGCCTTCTTTAATCTCTCTGGTCTTAAAAAGCTTCCCACATAATCATATCTGAAAGGTGTATGTAATTTACTCATGTGTATCCTCCTGTTATAAATCAATTGTGAGGATAATTGTATCAGATGTGATTTGATATTTATAATACATTTTAATTGTGGTTAGTCATAGTTTTAAGCTATGATTAGTGCTGTGCCAAAACACTTATCAACATCTGCAGCAATATCCGCATCAATCCAGCCTTTATCAGCCATATCAGTAAGAATAGCACATGCTTTTTCATGCGACATGCCATTTTTGTAAGGACGGTTCTCAGTTAATGCCTGATAAATGTCTACACATGCCATCATTCTCTCCTGAGTATTCAGCTCTGACGCTGTTTTTCCAAAAGGATAGCCTGTGCCATCAAGCCTCTCATGGTGAAATGCCGCCCAGTCACGAATCTCTTCAAAGTCCTCAATTCCTGATAATATGTAATACGAATATGCAGCGTGGTGCTTCATGTCCTGAAACTCCTCGTCTGTCAACTTTCCTGGTTTTTCCAGAATTTCATTGCCTATAGCCACTTTGCCAATGTCATGCAATGCCCCTGCAAGATACATTTTTTCAACAGTTTCTTCATCAAAGCCCATGTATCGTGCAAGTTTTTCAGCACAATCAGCAACACTAATTGAATGAGTACTTGTAAATGGAGATTTGTAATCGACTATGTTTGCAAAGAAATTAGCAACCGCCTTTATCTGACCGAAGCTTAATTCCTGCTTTATTCTTGGAACTTTATCCCACAGCATTTTATCCAGATTATCATCGTCAATCATAAGAAAATCCTGCTCTGAAAATGCTTTGTAAAATGCTTTTACACATTCTTTATCAAACATTGTGCCTTCTGTTTTTTGAAAAAAATGCTGTACTTTTCCCCATGTCTCTGCTGTTACCCGCCTGCTTATGCAGGCTATATCCAAAAGGTCGCACAAATGAATTATCCTTGCAAACAGAGGAACTTCCGTCCATTTCTTTCCAAAAGGCCCGCTGCCATCAGCATTTTCATGATGATACAAAATAACGCCGGTCACATTGGTATGGAACGGAAGGCTCTGGATATTCCTTTCTCCTAAAGAACAGTGCGCTCCTAGCTGCTGTATCTTATTAGTAACAGTAATCTGGGAAATATCATTATGAAGTTCTTCCTGAATATACTGTGTTAATGCATTATCATGAAGCAGCGCACACACCGCCAGATCCTGCAGGCTCTCGCCCTCAACGCCCATCTTGCCGGCTATGCTCACACTCATGTAAGCAACTCTTTTTGCATGATTATTAGTTACATGAACAAGCTCTGCCTCCACACAATCCAGTGCGTAGGAACAGGCTGCCATCAATCCCAAAACATCTAACTTCATAACATTTTC